>NZ_JAMYOG010000002.1:0-589784 GCF_040319725.1 Mesorhizobium sp. M0894
CCGGAGTGATGCTCCGGTCGCCCTTTTGCTTTGAGGCCTTTGGTTACTTCACCACCGCCTCGACCCACACGACAATCCGCTGCGCCAGGAAAGCCGTGGTCGATGGCGACAGCGCGTCACCCGCAATGACGTGGTTGTCGGGGTCGCCGGTATCGTCGACCGGCACCAATTCATGTGCGGCGCCCCAGCGAGCCGCGATTTCGCGGGTGCGATCTGGTCGTACCACCTTGTCCGAATCCGAAAAGATGAACAGGGCAGGGATGGACGTCTTCTCCACCGGCGCGCCGTAGGCAAGCTCTGTCAGCGCCGCCATCGGCAATGTCGCGGCGATCGGGTAGCGTTAGGTCCAGAACCTTTCATGCAGCGCGTTGCGTGGCACGAAGCTACGCTCCTTGCCGGCGACGAGCTCGACGATCTGTCTGCCCCACGGTAGGGTCAGCAATTCGGCGCCGGAAGCCTTGACGCCGAAATTCGGCGAGATGAATGCGATCGCCGCGACGCTGTTCGATGCGCTTGGCTGCGTCGCGGCCCACGCCGCCAGCGAGCCGCCGGTCGAGGTGGCTATGACGATCACCTTGTCGCCGATCGCTCGGCCGATAGCGAGCGCTTCCTCGTAGTCGTTGATCCAGGCACCGACGCTGCCTTGCGTCATCGCGGCGCCATCCTGTCCATGTCCCCTCAGGCGCGTGTAGAAAAGATTGGCGTCAAGCTGGTCGGCCACCTCGTCGGGCAATGGACGAATCTCGCCCTTCGACGCAGAAAAACCGTGGATGTAAACGATCGCGAATGGCGTCTTGGCATGGACCATCGGGTCGGCCCAGATGATTTCCTTGTCCAGCCCGTCGCGGATGCCGGGCACGGCCGCCTCCTGGCGCGCCAGATAGGCCTGCGGATCGTCGCCGATCACTGAGGGATCGAAACGGATTGTGGTTTCGACGAGGACGCGCGGACCAAGCGCCAAGGCCAGGACAAGGATGAGGACAAGCCCCAGCACCGCAAGCATGATCCGTCGGCCCATCACGGATCCTATTCGACCGGTGGCTTGCGGTCGAAATTCAGCGGCCGCGCATTCCAGCGGGTGACCGTGCTGATCACCCATCGGCAGAACGGCCTCGGCAGTATCCTGAGCAGCTTCAGTGTCCAGCTCAGGCGGCGTGGGAAAGTGACTTCGAAGCCACCGCATTCGATGCCTCGCGCGATGCGGCGCGAGGCCAGATTGACCGGCATCAAGCCCGGCATCGGCAGGAAGTTCTTCTCGGTCAGCCGCGTGTCGACAAAGCCTGGATTCATCACCTGGATGCGGACGTTCATCTTGTCGAAATCATATTTCAGCGACTCGGCCAAGATATTGACTGCCGCCTTGGTGCCGCCATAGGCGGCGGTGGTGGGCCAGCCGAAATAGGCGGTGACCGAACCGATCAGCACGACATGGCCGCGCGAGCGCACGCGCATGCGTTCGATGACCGGCAGCAGGCCATTGATGATGCCGAAATAATTCACTTCGAAAGACCGACGGAAATTGCGCGCGACAAGATCCTCGCCCGGCGTTGCGATATAGCTTCCCGCGTTGAACACTGCCAACACGATCGGACCGAGATCTTTCTCGATCGCTGCAACCGTCTTTGCCATGCGTTTTTCGTCGGTCACGTCGCAGGGAAAGGCTACGACACGGCCCGCCATCTGCGCCGTTTCGACGATGAGCGTATCGATCGGATGGTCATCGGGCGCAGTCACTGCGACGACATAGCCCTGAGCGGCAAGATCCTTGGCCAGCGAACGGCCGATACCGCTGCTGCCGCCCGTAATCCAGGCGACGCCATGCTTCGGATTGGCCCGATAGAGTGTCATGCTGCGCCCCGCCGGCTCTTCTTAGCCTGTGCTCTAGCGGTGAAGAAATCGAATGAAAAGAGTGCTTTTCGGTACATGGTTGAAATGAATGCCGGCCGGGCGCTCCTGGCTGCAGCAATTGCAGTGTGCGAAATGCGACTGGACCAGGCAAATTCTTGCCTTGAAACCGAAGCGTCGGGTTTCTAGGGTTTCGCCGCACCCACAAAGGAATCTCCATGCCCCGTTCTGTGATCGACGTGATCGGCAACACGCCCCTGATCCGCCTCAACAAGGCCTCGGAAGCAACCGGCTGCGAGATTCTGGGCAAGGCCGAATTCATGAATCCCGGGCAGTCGGTCAAGGACCGCGCCGGCCTGTTCATAATCCGCGATGCGGAACAGCGCGGGCTGCTGCGGCCCGGCGGCGTCATCGTCGAAGGGACGGCCGGAAATACCGGCATCGGATTGACACTGGTTGCCAAGGCGCTCGGCTACCGCACGGTGATCGTCATTCCCGATACCCAGAGCCAGGAGAAGAAGGATACGATCAAACTGCTCGGCGCCGAGCTGATCGAAGTGCCAGCCGTGCCCTACAAGAATCCGAACAACTACGTGAAGCTGTCGGGCCGGCTGGCCGAGCAAATGGCGAAGACCGAGCCGAACGGCGCGATCTGGGCCAACCAGTTCGACAATGTCGCCAACCGCGACGGCCATATCCGCACCACAGCCGAAGAAATCTGGAACCAGACCGGCGGCAAGGTGGATGGTTTCGTGTCGGCGGTCGGTTCCGGCGGCACGCTGGCAGGCGTTGGCTTCGGGCTGAAGGCCAAGAACAGCCAGGTCAAGATCGCACTGGCCGATCCGCTGGGGGCTGCGCTCTATTCCTTCTACACCAGCGGCGAGTTGAAATCCGAGGGCAGTTCGATCACCGAAGGCATCGGGCAGGGGCGGATCACCGCCAACCTCCAAGGCTTTACACCCGATTTTGCCTTCCAGATCCCCGACGAGGACGCACTGCCGATCGTATTCGACCTGATCCAGGAGGAGGGACTTTGCGTTGGCGGTTCGACCGGTATCAACATTGCCGGCGCCATTCGCCTGGCGCGCGAGCTAGGCCCCGGCCAAACCATCGTGACCATGCTTTGCGACTACGGCACGCGCTATCAGTCGAAGCTGTTCAATCCTGAATTCCTGCGCGAAAAGAAGCTGCCGGTGCCGGGCTGGATGGAGCAACGGAGCACGATTTCGGTGCCGTTCGAAAGGGTCGCGTGATGGCGCACAAGACCGAAGCGCTGTTTCGTGACGACGCCTATCTGGGGACGGCCGACGCCACCGTCGTCGCAGTCAACGATCGCGGCGGCATCATTCTGGACCGGACCGTGTTTTACGCCACATCGGGCGGGCAGCCGGGCGACACTGGCAGCCTCGAACGCACCGACGGCACCGGCATTGCGATTGCCGCTACGATCACCGGCGAAACCAAGGACGAGATCATCCATGTGCCGGCGCCGGAGCAGGCGGTTCCACGGTTGGGCGAGCGGATGAGGCTCGCCATCGACTGGCCGCGGCGGCAGCTGCTGATGCGGATGCACTCGGCCTGCCATCTGCTTACCGTCGTCTGTCCGTTCCCGATCACCGGTGCCGCGGTTTCCGAGGACGACAGCCGTATCGATTTCGACATCCCGGATGCCGGCTTCACCAAGGAAGACGTGACGGCCAGGCTGATGGAACTGGTGCGGGCCGACCACCCGATCTTCACCCGGCTGATCTCCGACGAGGAGCTGGCATCCAATCCAAGCCTGGTGAAATCCAAGAATGTGCGGCCGCCGGCCGGCACGGGAAAGATCAGGCTGGTCTGCATCGGCGAGAATGCTTCGGTCGACAGCCAGCCTTGCGGCGGTACCCATGTGAGGAGCACCGGCGAAATCGGCGAGATCCATATCGGCAAGATCGAGAAGAAGGGCCGCGAGAACCGGCGCTTCCGCATTCGCTTTGGCCCGATGCCGCCAGCCTGATATAGGACTGGGACAGGCGGGACAGGAGAGAAAAGATGGCCGACGACAGTCCTTTCACCATCGATGCCGATTGGTTGCAGAAGCGGCTCGGCGAGCCTGGGCTGACGATCGTCGACGCGTCCTGGTATCTGCCGGCGCAAAAGCGCGACGCGCGCGCCGAGTATGACGCAGCGCATATTCCAGGCGCCCGCTTCCTAGACCAGGATGCGGTTTCGGACCCCGACGCGGCTCTGCCTCACACGCTGCCGTCGCCGCAGCATTTTGCCCAATATGTCGGCGCGATGGGCATTTCGGCCGACGACACGATTGTTGTCTATGACGGGCCAGGGTTCTTTTCTGCACCGCGCGCCTGGTGGTTGTTTCGCGTTATGGGCGTGTTCCAGGTCTATATACTCGACGGCGGTTTCGATCGTTGGAAAGCCGCCGGACGGCCGGTGACGGCGGAGCCGACGAAGATCGCGCCTTGCGTGTTTTATGCCAACTTCGATGCCGCCCGCGTCGCCAGCCTTGCCGACATGCGCCGGATCGTCGAGACGGGGGAGAGCCAGATCGCCGACGCACGCTCGCCTGGCCGTTTTGCCGGCACCGAGCCGGAGCCGCGCCCCGGCATCCGCTCCGGCCACATGCCGGGCGCGCACAACGTGCCGTTTTCGGCGCTTTCGGAAAACGGCGAATTGCTGCCCAAGGACAGGCTGCGCAAAGTGATCGAGGAGGCCGGCATCGATCTGTCGAAGCCGGTCGTCACCTCCTGCGGTTCGGGGGTCACCGCGGCAGCCATCACGCTGGCCCTGGAGACGCTTGGCCATGCCGAAAACAGGCTTTACGACGGGTCATGGACGGAATGGGGTGGGCTTTCCGACACGCCCGTCGTGACGGGCAAGGACCGACGGTGATGAAAAACGGAGCGCTGGAAGACATCGACGTCACCGTGACATTTCTCGAAATGCATGTGCCGCCTGCCTATTCGCCGCCGCTGCCGTACAACCGCCAGATCGCGCTGCTCAAGACCAAAGACATTCCGCTGCATTTCTACCGCTATTTGATGGATCGGGTCGGCCGCAAATGGCACTGGGTCAACGTGCTGAGACTGAATGACGAGGAGCTTGCGGCGGGCATCCATCGCGAGGACCGCGACATCAGGGTGCTTTATCTCGACGGCGCGCCGGCCGGCTTCTTCGACCTCAAGCCGCATCTGCCGGAGGAAGTGGAACTCGCTTATTTCGGCATGATGGAGCACGCGACCGGGCAAGGCATTGGCCGCTGGTTCCTCGGTGCGGCAATCGCCGCAGCCTGGGCGCACGGACCCAAGCGGGTGACGGTGCAGACCTGCACCCTTGATCACCCAGCAGCCTTGCCGCTTTATCAAAAACTCGGCTTCACGCCGGTGGCGCAAAAAAAGGAGGTCGTACATCCGATGCCTTTTGCCGAGCGCGCGGCCAGCGTCATGCGGCCCTGATTTTCAGGCTCGTTCATCCAAGCTTCAGCTAGTCTTTGCCATCTTGTCGGCATCACAATGCGGCCGAGGGCCGAAGGAGAAAAGACATGCTGACCCGACGCACATTTGCCGCCGTGCTGGTTGCGGCACTCGCCATGCCGACCCTTGCCGTTGCCCAGGCGACCACGCCTTCGGCCGCCACGATCGAGCGCCAGCTTGAAGCCGCGCCCCGGGTGAAGCTGCGCCCGAATCAGCGCGTCACCATCCGCGAATTCAAGAAGCGGCCGGACTTGCGGCGCATGGTCCGCTCTATCGATATCCAGTCGATCAATTTCGCCTTCGGCTCGGCTGCCATTTCCGAATCGCAATACGCCAAGATCGAAAACATCGCCGATGCACTTCAGCGCGTTCTGCGGCGCGATCCGGGTGCCCGCGTGCTGATCGAAGGCCATACCGATGCTGTGGGCTCCTTCCAGTCGAATCAGATTTTGTCCGAACAACGTGCCGCCTCGCTGAAGCGCACCTTGCTGCGTGAATTCGGTGTGCCGGGCTATGCGCTCGAAACCGTCGGCTACGGCGAGGAGTTCCTGCTCGTGCAGACGCAGAATGAGAACTGGCGAAATCGCCGGGTGACGCTGCGCCGCTTCGACGACTTCATCCGTTAAAATGATCTAGCCGTTCAGGGTCTGGATCAATATTCAAAGGCGAGCCCGACTTGAATGAGCCGGGCTCTTTCCATATCGCTGTCGTCTAAAAACCGATGGTGATGGAGGATCGCACGATGGCAATTCGCGTGGTAATGGCCGGCGCGACCGGTTGGGTCGGCAAGGCGCTGGTTCCGGCGATCGGGGCGCAAGGTGACATGGCGCTGGCCGGGGCTGTGTCACGTAGCGGCGCGGGGCAGGATTCCGGCCTGCTGGTTGGCATGCCGGCTAATGGTATCTCCGTTTCGGCCTCGCTGGCCGAGGCGCTGGAGGCGCCGTCGGACGTACTGGTCGACTTCACCAAGCCACATGTCGTGAAAGACCATGCGCTGCTCGCCATCGACAAGGGACGGCACGCTGTGATCGGCACATCGGGACTGGGTGCTGCCGACTATGCCGACATCGACGCCGCGGCGCGCGCCCACGGCGTCGGCGTCGTTGCCGCCGGCAACTTTTCCATCACCGCTACGCTGATGAAGCGGTTTGCACTTATGGCGGCAAAATACGTGCCGGATGTCGAGGTCATCGATTATGCCAGTGCAAAGAAGCCCGACGCGCCCTCCGGTACCGCGCGGGAACTTGCTGAAGCGCTGGCCGACATCCGCAAGGCTTCGACGGCAAAGCCGGTCTCCGAGGTCTCCGGCGTGCCGGCTACACGCGGTGCTGCGGTCGGCGCGGGCGAGGGGGTGCAAGTGCACGCGCTTCGCCTGCCGTCCTACATCCTGTCCTGCGAGGCGTTGTTCGGCCTGCCAGACGAGCGGCTGACCATCCGCCACGATGCCGGCTCGTCCGCGGCGCCTTACGTGGCGGGCACGCTGCTCGCCATCAGGCGGGTACAGCAGATCAAAGGCCTGGTGCGTGGTCTCGACGCGTTGATGGACTGATCCATTTGGCAGGAATCGGGTGGGAAGCTCTGTCTTGCGAGCATAATTTCCGGTCAACGACACCGGAGATTTAGCCATGACGCTAAAATTCAAAGCCTTGCCAACCGATGCGGTTCGCGCGCTTCAGCGCGGCGGACCTGATGCTTATGACCTGAAGCCAGAGCGGCAGATTTCGAACGGCGACGGCGTGCCTTGCCGCCACTGCCTGAAGAATGTTGCTGTGGGAGAAACCTATCTTGTTCTGGCCTATCGGCCTTTTCCTGAGCTGCAGCCTTATGCCGAAACCGGGCCGATCTTTCTGCATGCGGAAGAATGCGAACGCGCCGCCGAGGGGGAAACGCTTCCCGATATACTCGAAAGCAGCGATTACATCGTGCGCGGCTACGGCAAGGACGACCGCATCGTCTACGGCAGCGGCGGCGTCATTCCGACCGATGCCATCGCGGCACGGGCGGAGACGTTGTTCGAGCGCGACGACATTGCTTACGTCCACATCCGCTCTGCACGCAACAATTGCTATCAGTGTCGGATCGACCGCGTGTAATCGGATCGGCTGCACCGGCTTGAGGCTGTCGTACTCCCGTCGCATACCTGCGGTAGAAAGCGACTGTCGATCGATTTGCCGACCGCGGATGAACCGGCGGGAATTCTCGACAACCGAGGAAGCGGGGCTTTGGCTCCGCTTTTTTGTGCCTGCATCGTCTGCAAAGAAAAAACCCGCCGGGATTAACCGGCGGGCTCGAACGATTTGCCTGGAGGGCCTTAGTTGAATTTATACTTCGCACCGATGCGGACGGTATGGAAAGAAGGAGTGGTGGTGAGGACATCGCCCGGCCCTCCAAACTCCTCCAGAATATCCTTCTCGGCAAACTGCGAATAGCGATATTCGAGACCGACAGTTACGTTGTTGGTCACGGCCGCTTCCAAACCACCACCGACCGAGAAGCCGCTAGAGCCCCAATCGATGATGTCGCCGATGGGTGAAGATGCGTTCAGATCGAAATGCTGCCAGCTGTAGCCGCCAAGCACATAGGCGAGGGTCGATTCGTTGACTTTCAAACCGACCCGGCCCAGCACATCGAAGCCATAGTCTGTGTCCAGATTGATGGATCCGCCGGGCACTTCCAGCTCCGTAGTCATGCCGGAGTAGCGAGCATCCACCATGACTCCCGCAACCCAGCTGCCGAAATCATGGTCGTAGCCCGCGTTCAATTCGCCAAATACGCCTTCGCCGCCGATACCGTTGAATTCCAGGTCGCCAAGCGGCGGCACATTGATCTGATGCACCGACGCACCCGCGCCGCCCGCACCACCGATATAGAAGCCGGTCCAGTTGTAGGCAGGCGCTTCAAAAGACGCAACGCCGCCATTCTGGGCGCCAAAGCGATAGTTGGCGGCAACCTGGAACGTATGCCGCGATGTGTCGAGGTTGAGTGCGCCATCTGGTGCGCCGAACTCGGAGAGGAGATCATCGTTGGTGCTGAATTGGGTATAACGATATTCGGTTTTGATGGTCCAGTTGCTGTTAATGGCCGTCTCAACGCCGGCTCCGACGAAATAGCCGTTCTGGTCCCAGTCGAAATCAAAGCCTGCGTTCGTGTCGAATTTGTATTTCTGCCAGGAATAGCCACCAAGCACGTAACCCAAAGTGTTTGGCGTGAAGAGGTAGCCTGCCCGCAAGCCAGCGTCGAAACCATAGGTTTCTTTGACCGACGCGTCGAATCCGGCAACATCGAGCGTGGTCTCGATATTGCCAACATGAGCGTCCAGAAGTCCGCCGATCAGGAAGCGCGGCGCCACCATATAGTCGTACCCAACGGTGAGTTCACCGTACACGCCTTCGCCACCAATGCCGTTGAACGACACCCCAGGAATGAAATCGCTGCTCAACTCGTGGACATTGGCCCCGGCGCCAACACCAAAGCCGACATAGAGTCCACTCCAGTTGAAGCCCGCCGTCTCAACCAGCGGTTCGACCACGTCGGCGGCGTGAGCAACCGACCCAAGCGCCAGAATGGAAACTGCGCCAAGAAGAAGAGATTTAGCGGATTTTCTGCTGATCATTTGCCCTACCTTTAATAAACCCTGCATCTGCGTAGCATCGGCTCATTGTGGCGGCTGTAACAAAAAAGCCACAGAAAGAGCACATTGCATCAAACGGGCACCAGATGCGGGAAAAATCCGCTGTAGACCGTGAAAATTGCCTGTGAACAAGCAAGCCGCCGACGGCATCGGCGACTCATCCGGAAAGAACGGTTGGAAATCAGGCCGCGAGAACGGCCTTTGATTCGACCAGCTCATAGCCGAGTGCTTCGGCCACTGCGCGATTCGTGATCTTGCCCTTGTGGACGTTCAGCCCGTTGCGCAGATGGTGGTCGTCTACCAGCGCCTTGAGGCCCTTGTCGGCGAGCTGCAGGCCATAGTGCAGCGTCGCATTGTTGAGCGCGTGGGCCGATGTGACCGGCACCGCACCCGGCATGTTGGCGACGCAATAGTGGATAACGCCGTCGACCGCATAGGTCGGCTCGGCATGGGTGGTGGCGTGCGAGGTCTCGAAGCAGCCGCCCTGGTCGATGGCGACGTCGACCAGCACGGCGCCTTTCTTCATGCCCGAGAGCATTTCGCGCGTCACCAGCTTGGGCGCGGCTGCCCCCGGGATCAGCACGGCGCCGACGACGATGTCAGCCGAAAAACATTCTTCCTCCAGCGCCTCGACGGTCGAGTAGCGGGTGTGGACGCGGCCGCCAAAGATATCGTCGAGCTGACGCAGGCGCGGGATCGAGCGATCGATGATGGTGACGTCGGCGCCAAGCCCGGCAGCCATCCGTGCAGCATGCAGGCCGACGACGCCGCCACCGAGCACAGTGACCTTGCCGGGCAGCACGCCGGGCACGCCGCCAAGCAGCACACCGCGGCCGCCATTGGCCTTTTGCAGCGCCGTGGCCCCCGCCTGGATCGACAGGCGGCCGGCAACTTCCGACATCGGTGCCAAGAGCGGCAGGCCGCCGCGCTCGTCGGTGACGGTCTCGTAAGCTATTGCGGTGACGCCGGAGGCCAGCAGGCCCTTGGTCTGCTCCGGATCCGGGGCGAGATGCAGATAGGTGTAGAGGATCTGGCCGTCGCGGAGCTGAACCCATTCGTTGGGCTGCGGCTCCTTGACCTTCACGATCATGTCCGACTTGGCAAACACGTCGGCGGCCGTCTTGGCGATCGTGGCGCCGGCGGCGCGGTACGCGTTGTCGTCGGCTCCGATGCCGGCGCCGGCGCCGGTCTCGATCAGCACTTCATGGCCATGCGCGACATATTCGCGGACCGAGCCCGGTGTCAGGCCGATGCGGTATTCATGGTTCTTGATTTCCCGGGGGCAACCGACGCGCATCTTTTTTCTCCTGATCCGGCCCTTTTAGGGCCTGTTCCCTGTCTAGAGATAGTGAACCACGAATCGTTCGGTAAGTGTTTGCGAATGCGCTTGCCTAAGAGGCTACTGTTCGATAATCGTTGCGCGAAACAGTAGAATTATCGCAGGAACCCGCAAAAATGCCGCTCGACAGGATTGATATCGCCATTCTCGAGACATTGCAGAAGGATGGGCGGATACCCAATGCAGCGCTCGCCGAAAAGGTCGGCCTGTCGCAGTCGGCCTGTTCGCGGCGGCTGGACAATCTGGAGAAATCCGGAACCATCCGCGGCTATCACGCCCGGCTGTCCAACGCTGCACTTGGGCACCAGATGACGGCGATCGTGCATATATCGCTGTCCGGGCAATTCGAGAAGACGTTGTCGGATTTCGAAGCAGCGATAAAGCGCTGCCCGAACGTCCTGTCCTGCCATCTGATGTCGGGCGAGTATGATTACATCCTGCGCATCGCGGCGAAGGATCTCGTCGACTACGAACGCATCCACAAGGAGTGGCTTTCGGCAATGCCGCATGTGACGAAGATCAATTCGTCCTTTGCCTTGCGCGAAATCGTCGATCGCACGGCCGTTGGAATGAAGCCTGAGCTAGCCTAGGCCCCAAACTCGCCTAAACGTTGAATGACTCGGTCACCACACGGTCCATCGGAATATCGTGCGGCTGCGGGTAGATGGTCACGATGCGCTGCAACTCGTAGCCGACGCCGACGACCAGCGGCTTGAACGGCATCGCGGCAAGCGTGCGATCGAAGAAGCCGCCGCCATAGCCCAGGCGAAAATGTCCGGGATCGATGCCGACGATCGGCGAAATGACGATGTCGGGCAGTACCGGATCGCCCTCGGCCGGTATCGGGATATTCCAGACGCCCTTCTCCAGCCGGTCTCCGTGGGTATAGGCGCGAAAGATAAGCGGCCGGTCTTTCTCCACGACAACGGGCAGCGCCGTGCGGCCACCTCGCGCGTTAACGGTTTCCATCCACGGGCGCAGGTCCGGCTCGCCGCGAAACGGCCAGTAGAGGCTGACCATGCGCCCGGCGATGTCGCCGATCACCGCATCGAGACCATCGGCAATGCGCTGCGACATGGCTGTGCGCATGTCGGCGGAAACGGCAAGGCGGGATGCGATCAACCGCTCGCGCTCGGCCCTGCGCCAGCGCCTGACATCGGTCCATTCGGACAGCGGCGCTTGGAACTCCGGATCGAGCTCGTGCATAAAACAAGGCGGCGAGGCGTACTGCCCTGAGCCTTCATCTTCATCCTTAGCCATGATTCACCTGCAATATACTGTTCCGACCAAGCCCTATCCGGGACGTAGGCTATATCCGGGAATGAGTCTGCAGCATGCGTATTCACGACATCAGGCGACGAGTCCCAGGCAGGTGCAGCGCAGGCATTGCTGCACTGCACAAGGATACTTACATCAGCCTTGGCGAGAGGGATGAGTGAGATGAACACAGCCAACCATCACGTCGTCGTCGTAGGCGCCGGATTCGGCGGCCTCGAATTCACCCGCGCACTTACTGGCGCGCCGGTGCGCATCACCATGATCGATAGGCGCAATCATCACCTCTTTCAGCCGCTACTCTACCAGGTGGCGACGACGGCGCTGGCAACCTCCGAAGTCGCCTGGCCGATCCGCCATCTCCTGCGCAAACGCAAGGACGTGACGACGCTGCTTGCGACCGTGACTGGCATCGACCGCACCGGCAAGCGCGTGCTGCTGCAGGATGGCGGAGCGGTCGCCTACGACACGCTGCTGCTGGCCACCGGTGCGCGGCACGCCTATTTCGGCCATGACGAATGGGAGCCGTTCGCGCCGGGCCTGAAGACGCTGGAGGACGCCACCACCATCCGACGGCGTATTCTTTTGGCTTTCGAGCAGGCCGAGCGGGAAACCGATCCCGCCAAGCGCCAGGCACTGCTGACGCTGGCGATCGTCGGCGGCGGGCCGACCGGCGTGGAATTGGCCGGCACGATTGCCGAACTGGCGCATGACACGCTGCGCGGCGAGTTCCGCAACATCGACACGCGCGAGACGCGTGTGGTGTTGATTGAGGCCGGCGACCGCGTTCTTGCCAATTTCGCGCCGGAGCTCTCCGATTATGCAATGAAGGCGCTCGAACGACTCGGCGTGACCGTCGAACTCGGCCGGGCGGTTACGCGCTGCGATGCTGAGGGTGTCGTCTTCGGCGACAGGCATTTGCCGGCCAGGACAATTCTTTGGGCGGCGGGCGTCGCCGCTTCGCCGGCCGCCGAATGGCTCGGCGCGGCAGCGGACCGCGCGGGCAGGGTGCTTGTCGAGCCCGACCTCACTGTGCCGGGAAACCCGGAGATTTTCGTCATCGGTGACGCAGCACACGTCCTGCGGCCGGATGGCCGGCTGGTGCCGGGCGTCGCGCCCGCAGCCAAGCAGCAGGGACGGCACGTCGCCGCGACGATCAAGGCCAGGCTCGCCGGCGACACAACGGTACGTCCGTTCCACTACAGGCATGACGGCGATTTGGCGACGATCGGCAAGCGCGCCGCGGCCATCGATTTCGGCTGGATCAAGCTCACCGGCCGGCTTGCCTGGTGGCTATGGGGCTTGGCGCATATCTACTTCCTGATCGGCTTCCGTAACCGGCTTGCGGTTTCCCTGAGCTGGCTATGGATCTACTTCACCGGTCAGCGCAGCGCTCGGCTGATCACCCAGGGCGACGACGACAAGGGCTGATTGTTCGCTGCCGGACATTCATCAGCGCGTCACCTCCTCTTGATGGAATCGACTTCTGGACTCGGCTGGATTTCGGCGCGAAGCTTTGCTTCGGGCAGGACTTGTCACGTCGTGGAAGAAAGAGAAACGAATGTCCCAATTGCGCCACCTCGTCTCACGCCGCGATTTCCTCGCCGGCGTCGCCGCCGGCGGAGCGATGATCATGCTGCACCCGTTCTCCGCCCGGGCTCAAGCCAATCAGGCGCATCTGAGGATTATGGAGACGACCGACATCCACGTGAATGTGCTGCCTTACGATTACTACGCCGACAAACCTAACAACACGATGGGGCTGTCGCGAACGGCATCATTGATTGAAGCCGTGCGCAAGGAAGCAACCAACGCGATGCTGATCGATAATGGCGACCTTCTGCAAGGCAACCCGATGGGCGACTACATCGCCTACGAGAGGGGCATGAAGGACGGCGATCTGCATCCGGTGATGAAGGGCATGAACCTGCTCGGCTACGAATGCTCGACGCTCGGCAATCACGAATTCAACTACGGCCTGTCGTTCATGGACAAGGTGCTGGCCGGTGCCAATTTCCCGTTCGTCTGCGCGAATTTGATCCGCGGCACGGAGCTTGCCGCGAACCCGCGCGACGACAAGCTTTATCTCAAACCTTACGTCATCCTCGACAGGAAGATCAAAGACGGGTCGGGCGCCGAGCAGCCGATCAGGATCGGCATCATCGGCTTCGTGCCGCCGCAGATCATGGTCTGGGATCTGAAAAATCTCGAGGGCAGCGTCAAGACGCGCGACCTCGTCGAGGCGGCCAAGGCGTGGGTGCCGCAGATGAAGGAAGAAGGCGCCGACATCATCATTGCGCTCTCCCATTCTGGCATCGACGTGAAGCAAGGCGACATGATGGAGAATGCCTCCTTCTTCGTTGCCGGCGTCGAAGGTATCGATGCTGTGTTCACCGGCCACCAGCATCTGGTCTTCCCTGGCAAGAAGGACTTTCAGTCGCTGGAAGCCGTCGATACGGCGAAAGGCACGTTGCAAGGTAAGCCCGCCGTCATGGCCGGCTTCTGGGGCTCGCATATGGGGCTGATCGATCTGTTGCTGGAGCGCGACGGATCGACATGGAAAATCGTCTCGGCGACCTCTGAGGCCAGGCCTATCTTTGAGCGGGTCGACAAGACGAACAAGCCGATCGTCGCTGACGACCAGCGCATCGTCGATGCGCTCAAACAGGACCACGAGGCGACGCTTGCCTATGTGCGTCGGCCGGTCGGCAAAACCTCGGCGCCGCTCTATTCCTATTTTGCGCTGGTCTCCGACGATCCATCGGTGCAGATCGTCAGCCAGGCGCAGACCTGGTACTTGAAGGACATCCTGAAGAACACCGAGTGGAAGGATATGCCGCTGCTATCGGCGGCGGCACCGTTCAAGGCGGGCGGGCGCAACGGCGCAGACTATTACACCGACGTGCCGGTGGGCGATATCGCCATAAAGAACGTCGCCGACCTCTATCTCTATCCAAACACGGTGCGCGCCGTCGAAATCACGGGGGCAGAGGTGAAGGAATGGCTGGAAATGTCGGCCGGCATCTTCAACCGGATCGAGCCGGGCAAAGCTGACCAGGCGCTCATCAACACCGACTTCCCGTCTTATAATTTCGACGTGATCGACGGCGTCACCTACCGGATCGACCTGTCGCAGCCACCGAAATATGATTCGAAGGGCGGGCTGGTGAACGCCGGCTCGAACCGCATCATTGACTTGATGTTCGACGGCAAACCAATTGATCCCATGCGGAAATTCGTCGTCGCAACCAACAACTACCGGGCCGGCGGCGGCGGCAATTTCCCGGAGATCAATGCCTCGAAGATCATCTACGAAGCGCCCGACACCAACCGCGACGTGATCGTGCGCTATATCGTCAGCAAAGGCACCATCAACCCGTCGGCGGATGCCAACTGGTCGTTTGCGCCGCTGCCGGAAACCAGCGTCGTGTTCGAGACCGGCGCCAAGGCGAGAGAATTTATTGCGCAAGTGAAGTCGCTGAAGATCGAGCCGGCGGGCGAGGGCGAAGCGGGGTTTTCCAAATACCGCATCACTCTTTGAGGCGAGGATTTGAGCGTCGGCTCGAAACTGTCTCAGCGTTAAGATACTGTCCCGATACGGCCGATCCGTTTGAGGCAGGCAGCCTCTTCAGGCAGGTGGTGCGAAACGCCGCTTGACGGCAGGCATGACCAGATCCAGCGCATCCGTCGAAATCCCACCGGAATAATCGTCCGGCAGTTGGTCGATCGAGGCGGGGTCGTCGAGGCCTTGTGAAAAGCCGCCGCCGGAATAGGGACCGAGCAGGTAGACGCGGCTGCCGACGCTTTCCATACGGTCGAGAAAACGGGCGGGCCAGCCCCACATCCACTTTGCGACATTGACGGGGATGAGCAAGGTGCCCTGGCGGCAGGCATCCGGAACGTAGCCACTCCAGCCGAGCGCAGCATAGCGAAGAATGCAGCGCGTCAGGGATGCGCGGCTCAGCGTATGCATGTCCGGCAACGCTGCCTTCACTGCTTCTATAGGCCTGTCGCCGCCATAGACCGTCAGATTGGCGCGCTCGGCCGGCGTCAATATGGCGAGCCAGGCGGCCAGCATCTCGCCTTCCTTGGGATCGTTGCTTTTGATGTTGATATTGAAACGCCGGTTCGGGAAGCGCTGCAAGACTTCATCCAGCGACGGCATGATGCCGACACCCTTGCCGCGAAACGGAAAGGTCTTGCCGCCATCGGCAGTGTAGCCATAACCGATATCGAGCGTCTTCAATTCGGACATCGCATGGCGGCGCGTTTCTCCCTTGCCGTTGGTACGACAATCCAGCGTCCAGTCGTGGAAGACGGCGAACGTGCCGTCCGTAGTGGGATGGACATCGAGTTCGAGCGCGTCCGCACCGAGCGCGAAGGCGGCTTCCATCGAGGGAATCGTGTTTTCGAGGAAGGAATGGCGCGGCGTCAGCATGCGATCGGCCGTGCATGTTTCCGATCCGAGGTTCGTACGGTCGAAATCCTGAGCCAGGCCGCGATGGGCAAGCACCGAAGGGGTGCCGGCCGGCCGGCTCGACAGCAGCGAGGTGTTGTTGAGCCAGATGCCGCCTGCAGCGACAAGAATTGCAACGAGGGAGATCGTCCGTTTGCGCATGGTATGATTCCTGAAGCGGTCGTCGAAGCCGAGCGGGGTTATCTTTCCAAGCCGCCGGCAGCGGTATCGCCAGTTCGGCCAGCAAGCATTGCGGCAGACAGACCAAAGGCCGTTAAAATTCGGGAAGGGTCCCAGCAGGGCCGGAATCACTATGGTTGCAACCACCCATATGCGCTAGTTTTAGCCATGCGTTATGTCATCGTCATCACGGCCGTCACCTTTTTCCTGATCTGGGACGGCATTTACAACCAAGGCCGCTACCTCGACAGGACCATCAGGGAGGTGACGCGCGTCGTGCACTATGTAACCAGTATGGTGTAGTTTCTCTTCTTCGCCACGGTTCGCCGACGCGACATCCTGCCGATTGACGGCACGCTCCCGCTGACACAAAAGAACGCCGGTCCAACGGTCGAGGAGGCTGGGTTGATCCGGCATATCGTTTTCTTCAGCGCGCGTCGTAAAGTGGACGTCGAGGCAGTGCGTACGGGTCTGCTGGCGCTCGGCAAGATACCCCACTCGCGCCGTTTCGAGGTGACGCTCAACACCAAGGTCGACCCGCTCTCGGATGAAATCGATGTGGTCGTCTACGCCGAGTTCGAAGACGAGGCAGCGCTCGCCGCCTACAAGGCGCATCCGCTCTATGCAGAGACCACCAGCCGGGTAAAACCGCTGCGCGAATTGCGTTATTCGGCCGATATAGTGGCAAGTTGACCGCCCTAAGGCAGATTTCACGTCGCGGAGCGGGGCCGCGCCGCAGCCCGATTCATTCCGTCTGAGCCGCGGAGGTCTCGGTCGGATCGACGCCCGGCCGCTTTGGCGCGTTCCAGATCAGCACGGCGATAACTGCTATCGCAATAACGGCCAGGGCAATGAAAAGGTCTCTTCCCCTGGCAATGAGCTAGGATGATTTTTGACGGCGGCAAGTCGGCTCCTCGCGGCCGGGCACTGCGATCGCCGCCGAGGTGCCGGCTAAGCCCTTGAACCATTTTCAGGAATGAGGCACACCGCGCGGGACATGACCGAGAACACCCCCGCAAGCCCTCATCCGCTCGATCACCTGGTGTTGCCGACCGCGAGCCTCGATGTTGCGCGGGCGCGCTTGACCTTGCTCGGCTTTACCGTTGCGCCGACGGGTATCCATCCCTTCGGAACGGAAAACTGTTGTGTCTTCCTCACCGACGGTACCTATCTCGAGCCGCTCGCGGTCGCCGACCGACAGGCCGTGGCAACGGCGATCGCGAACCGCAATGTCTTTGTCGCGCGGGATCACACCTATCGCGAAAGAAACGGTGATGAAGGATTTTCTGCCGTGGTGCTGGGCACCGAAAGCGCCGCCGCGGACCACGCGCGCTTCATCGAAGCCGGACTGTCGGCGGGAGACATGCTCAGCTTTTCGCGCGCCTTCGCTGATGCGACAGGAAAGAGCGACACCGCATCATTCAAGCTTGCCTTCGCGGCTCTAGGCAAGGCAACGGACGCTTTTCTCTTCGCCTGCGAACGGATCAATGCGCCGAAGGTCGACCGCACCGCTTTGCAGGCCCACGCTAATGGCGCAACCGGCATTGTCGAAGTCGTGGCAGTCAGCCGCGAACCTTCCGAACAAGGCCATGTGATTTCGATCGCAGCCGGGATGGAGGCGCAGAGCGGCACTGTCTATAAGCTGCCGAATGCCGCTGTGACCGTTCTGGATCCTGCAGCCTTTGCGGCACGCTTCGGCATTCCCGCCGGCGCGCCGTCTGAACTCCGCTTTGCTGGGATCGTCTTTTCGGTTAGGCACGGCGACACCGTCGCAAAGCTGCTTGCAGCCAATTCCGTCGAACACGACATACGCGGCGGTGATATCATCGTGCCGCCGGCGTCAGGGCAGGGCGCAGCCTTCATTTTCCGGGAGATCGCATGAACAAGCTCAATCCTGTGATGCCAAATTCTTCCGTTGCGATCGGCAAGGTCATTTTCGGCAACAGCGCGCCCCTATCGCTGATCGCCGGTCCATGCCAGCTGGAATCGCGGCAGCACGCTTTCGACATGGCCGGTGCGCTGAAGGAATTGACCGAAAGGCTCGGCATCGGGCTCGTCTACAAGACCAGCTACGACAAGGCCAATCGCACCTCGCTTGGCGGCACGCGCGGTGCGGGACTTGAAGCGGCAATGCCGATCTTCGACGATTTGCACAAGAATTTTTCGCTGCCGATCCTGACCGACGTCCACACTGAGGAACAATGCGCGATCGTCGCGCCGCATGTCGACATTCTGCAGATTCCTGCCTTCCTCAGCCGGCAGACCGATTTGCTGATTGCTGCGGCAAGAACCGGCAAGGTGGTCAATGTAAAGAAGGGCCAATTCCTCGCGCCATGGGACATGAAGAACGTCGTCGCCAAGATCACCGGCTCCGGCAACGCCAATGTCCTGGTGACCGAGCGCGGCGCATCCTTTGGTTACAACACCTTGGTGTCCGACATGAGGGCGCTGCCGATCATGGCCGAGATCGGCGCGCCGGTCATTTTCGATGCCACTCATTCGGTGCAGCAGCCGGGCGGGCAGGGCGGTTCGTCTGGGGGCGACCGGCGCTTTGTCGAGACGCTGGCGCGCGCGGCTGTCGCGGTTGGCGTCGCCGGCGTCTTCATCGAGACGCACCAGGACCCCGACAACGCGCCTTCCGACGGCCCCAACATGGTGCCGCTAAAGGATCTTCCCGCATTGCTTGAACGGCTGATGGCGTTCGATCGCATCGCCAAGAGCGTGGGTTGAACCAGCAGTTGCGCCACAGCAGCGTCGCCAAGAAAACTTTGAAGAATTTCGAACCTGTCTGGAACCTTAGCCCGCGGCCCTCATTGTCAAAATCTAATGTCAACGACGACGAGGAGCACACCATGACGACCCAGACGGGACACACCGAAGCCATTGCCGCTTCGCGGGTTATCGGCACATCGGTCTACAACACGGAAGGCACTCATATCGGCGACATTGAGGACGTCATGCTCGACAAATTGTCGAACGGAATCATGTTCGCCGTGATCGGTTTTGGCGGATTTCTCGGCATTGGCGAGAAATACCACGCCATTCCGTGGGCGAGCCTTGATTATGATGAGAACAGGGGTGGCTATGTCGTGCCGTTCACCAAAGACCAGCTGATGGCCGCTCCTTCCTACTCGATCAACGAGCTGACCGGCGCCGACGGCGAGGCTGCACGTGACGCCTCATACAACTACTACAAGGTCGAGCCTTACTGGCACTGACTAAGTCTCCTGGAATCAAAAAGGCCCCCGGGAAATCGGGGGCCTTTCGATGTGGCGGGATGCTACTGCGCAATTTGCAGGGCCGGCAAAGGCGACGATCCCTGCGGGGGTTGCTGATTGTCGCACGACGTCAGGAACGCAGCCGCAATCAGGAACAAACTCACAATACCGCTCAACTGGGACATGGCGAAACTCCTCCTGTTTCGCCCCGCGCGACAACAGCCATAAACCAGAAACCGGCATGCCGCGCATGACAAATGATGACAGCGCTTTGTGCTTCGTGAATCCCAAGAGCGGCAATGGGCGCACGGGCAATATTTGCAAGTGCCCCGATTGCGTTTTGCAGCGCTTTGGCTAAGAGGTGCGCGACGCTTCAATCGATCAATCGGGGACATCGCAATGACGGCCATCATCGACATTGTCGGGCGTGAAATCCTGGACAGCCGCGGAAATCCGACCGTCGAGGTCGACGTCGTGCTCGAAGACGGCTCAATGGGCCGCGCCGCGGTGCCGTCCGGCGCATCGACCGGCGCGCATGAGGCGGTCGAACTGCGCGACGGCGGCCCCCGCTATCTCGGCAAGGGCGTGCTCAGGGCGGTTGAGGCAGTGAACGGCGAGCTGTTCGAGGCGATCGGCGGCATGGAGGCCGAGAATCAGATCCACATCGACCTAACCATGATCGAGCTCGATGGTACGCCCAACAAGAGCCGGCTCGGCGCCAATGCCATTCTCGGTGTGTCGCTGGCCGTGGCCAAGGCCGCGGCCGAAGCGGCCGGCCTGCCGCTCTACCGTTATGTCGGCGGCACCAAGGCGCATGTGCTGCCGGTGCCGATGATGAACATCATCAACGGCGGTGCGCATGCCGACAACCCGATCGATTTCCAGGAATTCATGATTCTGCCGATCGGCGCGCCGACGCTGCGCGATGCCGTGCGCTGGGGCTCGGAGATATTCCACACGCTGCGGAAGAGGCTGAAGGATGCCGGCCATAACACCAATGTCGGCGACGAGGGCGGCTTTGCCCCCAACCTGAAAAGCGCGCCGGCCGCGCTCGACTTCATCATCGAATCGATCGAGAAGGCCGGCTTCAGGCCAGGCGAGGAGGTCGCACTCGGACTCGACTGCGCGGCGACCGAGTTCTTCAAGGACGGCAACTACGTCTATGAAGGCGAGAAGAAGACCCGCGACCCGAAGGCGCAAGCCAAATATCTGGCCAAGCTCGCTGCCGACTACCCGATCATCACCATCGAGGACGGCCTGGCCGAGGACGACTGGGACGGCTGGAAAATGCTGACCGACCTCATCGGCAAGCAAACGCAGCTGGTTGGCGACGATCTGTTCGTCACCAACACGGCGCGGTTGCGCGACGGCATCCGCATGGGTGTCGCCAATTCGATCCTGGTCAAGGTCAACCAGATCGGCTCGCTTACCGAAACGCTCGACGCCGTCGAGACCGCGCACAAGGCCGGCTATACCGCGGTGATGTCGCACCGCTCGGGCGAGACCGAGGATTCGACCATCGCCGACCTCGCCGTTGCCACCAATTGCGGGCAGATCAAGACTGGCTCGCTGTCACGCTCGGACCGCATGGCCAAGTACAACCAGCTCATCCGCATCGAAGAGGAGCTCGGCAAGCAGGCGCGGTATGCCGGCAAGTCGATCGTTAAAAGCTGATTTTCGACAGAAAATCCGAGCGAGCGAGGGCGGGGACATTCCCGCCCTTTTGCTTTCAGGGCTCCGAATCCAGCAATCCGTAACCGTCCATTAAGCACAATCGGGCGACAAAGGCGGCGCAGAGGATTCGGACCATGTGGACACGCCAGCACAAGCAAAGAAACACCGGCCGGCTGATCATCCCCTCGCTCTGCGTGGTGTTCCTGACCTATTTCGGCTTCCATGCCTATCATGGCGAGTTCGGCATCTATTCCAAGTATCGGCTCGAAGCCGAGACTGTCGAATTGCAGGGCAGGCTTGATGCCGTCAAGGCACGCCGGATCGACCTGGAGCGCCGCGTCCAGCTGATGCATGAGGGCACGCTCGAGAAGGACATGCTGGACGAGCAGGCGCGCAAGGCGCTCAATTTGTCCCATGTCGACGAGATCACCATCATGCTGCCGGTCGCAAGATAACGCAATTTCAGTTAATCGGCGATATTTGCAATGATTTTAGGCGCTTAGATGCATGACAGCCATGCGTTTTCGGCATGGCGAAAGCCTTCCCTGCATGTTAGCCTGCCTCAAATCGGTGGGAGAACTGATCTCCCTCGCTGTCCGCCAAGAGACGCCAACAGGGAGTGATGCATGGCCACCGCCGCCAGAAAAGCGCCTGCCAAATCCAAATCCGACGGCAAAACGATGGGCCTTTCCACCCCAAAGCCTGTTGAATTCACCAAAGACCAGGAGCTTGCCGCCTACCGGCACATGCTGCTCATCCGCCGCTTCGAGGAAAAGGCCGGCCAGCTTTACGGCATGGGCTTCATTGGCGGTTTCTGCCATCTCTACATCGGCCAGGAGGCGGTCGTTACCGGCATGAAGATGGCGCTGATCGATGGCGACCAGATGATCACCGCCTATCGCGACCATGGCCATATGCTGGCCATGGAGTTGTCGCCGCGCGGCGTCATGGCCGAACTGACCGGGCGCCGTAGCGGCCTGTCGAGAGGCAAGGGCGGCTCCATGCACATGTTCTCCAAGGAGAAGCATTTTTACGGCGGCCACGGCATCGTCGGCGCGCAAGTGTCGCTCGGCACCGGCATTGCCTTCGCCAACCGCTATCGCGGCAACAACAATATGACGCTGACCTATTTCGGCGATGGCGCCGCGAATCAGGGCCAGGTCTACGAAAGCTTCAATATGGCCTCGCTATGGAAGCTTCCGGTGGTCTACATCATCGAGAACAACCGCTACGCCATGGGCACCTCGGTCTCGCGCTCGTCGGCCGAGACGGATTTTTCGCATCGCGGCGCCTCCTTCAAGATTCCAGGCATCCAGGTCGACGGCATGGATGTGCGCGCCGTCAAGGCCGCCGGCGACCTCGCCGCCGAATGGTGCCGCGCCGGCAACGGGCCGCTCATTCTCGAAATGCAGACCTACCGCTACCGCGGGCATTCGATGTCGGATCCAGCAAAATACCGCTCCAAGGAAGAAGTGCAGAAAATGCGCTCCGAACGTGACCCGATCGAACAGGTCAAGGCAAGGTTGCTCGACAAGAAATGGGCAAGCGAGGACGAGCTCAAGGCCATCGACAAGGAAGTCCGCGACGTTGTCGCCGACGCTGCAGAATTTGCCCAGAACGACGCGGAGCCGGATCCGTCCGAGCTCTGGACCGATATCGTACTTTAACGAGAGGGCAAGGACATGCCGATCGAAATTCTCATGCCCGCCCTCTCGCCGACCATGGAAGAGGGTAATGTTTCCAAGTGGTTGAAGAAAGAAGGCGACAAAGTCGCAGCCGGTGACGCCATTGCCGAGATCGAAACCGACAAGGCAACGATGGAAGTCGAAGCCGTCGATGAAGGCACACTTGCCAAGATCGTGGTTCCTGCCGGCACCGAAGGCGTCAAGGTCAACACGCTGATCGCTGTGCTGGCCCTCGATGGCGAAGACATCGACGAGGCGGGCGAAGGCATTGGCGAGGAGGCTGTCGAGTCGCAAGCGGCAGCGCCCGCGGCTGCTCCGGCCCCCGCGGCTGCTCCGGCCCCCGCGGCTGCTCCGGCCCCCGCGGCTGCTCCGGCCCCCGCTGCTGCTCCGGCCAAGAGCGAAGCGGCAACACCTGTTGCCGCCGCGCCCAAGCTGGAAATTGCCGCCGATCCGGACATCCCGGCCGGCACCGAAATGGTCTCGACCACGGTGCGTGAAGCGTTGCGCGACGCAATGGCGGAGGAAATGCGCCGCGACGGCGACGTCTTCGTCATGGGCGAGGAAGTCGCCGAGTACCAGGGCGCCTACAAGATCACACAAGGCCTGTTGCAGGAATTCGGTCCGAGACGCGTGGTCGACACGCCGATCACCGAGCACGGCTTTGCCGGCGTTGGTGTTGGCGCGGCGATGGCCGGCCTGAAGCCGATCGTCGAATTCATGACCTTCAACTTCGCCATGCAGGCGATCGACCAGATCATCAATTCAGCCGCCAAGACGCTCTACATGTCCGGCGGCCAGATGGGCGCCCCGATCGTCTTTCGCGGCCCGAACGGCGCTGCTGCCCGCGTCGCCGCGCAGCATTCGCAGTGCTATGCCGCCTGGTACAGCCATATTCCTGGATTGAAGGTGGTGATGCCTTATACCGCCGCCGACGCCAAGGGTCTGCTCAAGGCGGCGATCCGCGATCCGAACCCGGTCATCTTCCTCGAAAACGAAATCCTTTACGGCCACTCCTTCGACGTGCCGAAGATGGACGATTTCGTGTTGCCGATCGGCAAGGCGCGCATTCACAAATCCGGCAAGGACGTGACCATCGTCTCGTTCGGCATCGGCATGACCTACGCGATCAAGGCGGAGGCGGAGTTGCGCGGCATGGGCATCGATGCCGAGATCATCGACTTGCGCACTATCCGCCCGCTCGACTTCGACACGATCATCGCCTCGGTCACAAAGACCAATCGCCTGGTGGTGGTCGAGGAAGGCTTTCCGCAGAACTCGGTCGGCGACCATATCGCCAATCAGGTCTCACAGCGCGCCTTCGATTTCCTCGACGCACCGGTCATTACCATTGCCGGCAAGGACGTGCCGATGCCCTATGCGGCGAACCTCGAAAAGCTGGCGCTGCCCAATGTCGGCGAGGTCGTCGAGGCGGTCAAAGCCGTCACGTATCGCTGAGCAGGGCGGGAGGACAAAATGCCGATCAACATCACCATGCCGGCGCTGTCGCCCACGATGGAAGAGGGCAATCTTTCCAAGTGGTTGGTCAAGGAAGGCGACAAGGTTTCGCCGGGCGACGTGATTGCCGAAATCGAGACCGACAAGGCAACGATGGAAGTCGAAGCCGTCGACGAAGGCACGGTTGCCAAGCTGGTGGTTCCGGCCGGCACTGAAGGCGTCAAGGTCAATGCGCTGATCGCGGTGCTGGCGGCCGAGGGCGAGGATGCTGCTTCTGCCGCCAAAAGCGGTGATGGCGCTGCGCCGGCAAAGGCTGAGGCTCCGAAAGCGGACGCCTCCAAAGCTGAAACACCAAATCCCGAAGCGCCGAAGCAGGAGCCTGCCGCACCTGCACCTAAAGCGGAACCGGCGGCGGCCGCCAACGGCCATGCAAACGGTGAGCGCATCTTCGCCTCGCCGCTGGCCCGCCGCATCGCCAAGGAAGCCGGTGTCGATGTGTCGGCGGTGACGGGCTCCGGCCCGCATGGTCGCGTGGTCAGGGCCGATGTCGAGGCCGCAATTTCCAGTGGCGGCGCCAAGGCGGCACCAGCAGCAAAAGCAGCGCCCGCCGGTGCTCCGGCACCTGCGGCAGCAGCACCCAAGCCAATGTCCGACGAGCAGGTGCTCAAACTGTTTGCCGAAGGCTCCTACGAGCTGGTCCCCCACGACAATATGCGCAAGACAATTGCGCGGCGGCTGGTCGAGGCCAAGACCACCATCCCGCATTTCTATCTGACGCTCGACTGCGAGCTCGACGCACTTCTGGCCCTGCGCACGCAGATCAATGCGGCCGCCCCGGTGAAGAAGACCGAGAAGGGGGAAACGCCGGCCTATAAGCTTTCCGTCAATGACATGGTCATCAAGGCTCTGGCCATGGCGCTGATGGCGGTGCCGGATGCCAATGCGTCGTGGACAGAAAACGCCATGGTCAAGCACAAGCATGCCGATGTCGGTGTTGCAGTGTCGATCCCCGGCGGCTTGATCACGCCAATCATCCGGCGTGCCGACGAAAAGACGCTGTCCGTTATCTCCAACGAGATGAAGGATCTTGCCGGCCGCGCCCGCAGCCGCAAGCTGAAGCCGGAAGAATATCAGGGCGGCACCACGGCAGTGTCCAATCTCGGCATGTTCGGCATCAAGGATTTTTCTGCCGTCATCAACCCCCCGCATGCGACGATCCTGGCGGTCGGCGCCGGAGAGCAACGTGCGGTGGTCAAGAACGGCGAGATCAAGATCGCCACGATCATGTCGGTGACGTTGTCGACCGATCACCGCGCCGTCGACGGTGCGCTCGGCGCCGAGCTGCTCGTCGCCTTCAAACGCATGGTCGAAAACCCGATGGGCATGCTGGTCTAAGAGAAGGGAACAGGGCGGTGCGGAAATTCTTCACCAGCCTTTTTGCCTTCTTTCTTTCCGGTTTGGCCGGCGGATTGGTGGCGCAGTGGCTCGCCGTCGCAACCAATGCCGACGTAGAGTACATCCTTGTGTTCATGATCTCGGCTCTCGTCACCGTCCTCGTGACGGTCGCGTTCTTCATCGCACAATTCATGTCGGACCCACGACGGGCAACAAAGCTGACGGCGACCATAGGGGTAGCGTTTTTTGTGCTCGTTGGAGTTTCCCTGATCGGCTGGACTTTCTCCCAGCCCCCAGGCAAGAGCCAATGGTCGGGCGATCTTCCCATAGTCGCGGGTCTCGTCCTGCCGGGCATCGCTACGGTGCTGGTCCAGTGGCTTTTCGTGCGCTGGCGATTGGCGCGCTCGCAACCAGGTTTCGGCGGGGCAGGCACATGAAGACGGTCCTCTGCTACGGCGATTCGCTTACTTGGGGCTATGACGCGGCAAACCTCGGCCGACATCCGCTGGAAGATCGCTGGCCGAGCGTGCTGCAGGCGGCATTGGGCAGCGGCGTCGAGGTCATCGCCGAAGGCCTGAATGGCCGAACCACCGCCTTCGACGATCACTTGGCCGGAGCGGACCGCAATGGTGCAAGGCTGTTGCCAACGATCCTGACGACTCATGCGCCCATCGACTTGATCGTCATCATGCTCGGCGCCAACGATATGAAGCCGTGGATTCACGGTAATCCGGTCGCGGCCAAACAAGGCATGCAACGCCTGATCGATATCGTGCGCGGTCATGATTACCCGTTCGATTGGCCGGCGCCGCAGATCCTGATCGTCGCGCCGCCCGGAGTCAGCCGCACGGAAAACGCCGAGTTCAAGGAAATGTTCGCCGGCGGAGATGACGCGTCAAAGCGGCTGGCGCCGCAATATTCCGCCCTTGCCGACGAGGCCGGCTGCGGCTTCTTCAATGCGGGCGCGGTGGCCGAAACGACGCCGCTCGACGGCGTCCACCTCGACGCGGAAAACACGCGGAATATCGGGCAGGCGCTGGCGCCGCTCGTGCGTGTCATGCTGGAATTGTGAAGGAGAAAAGCCGTGGCTGAGAACTACGACGTCATCATCATCGGCTCCGGCCCCGGCGGCTATGTCACTGCAGTGCGTTCGGCGCAGCTTGGCTTCAAGACGGCGATTGTCGAGCGCGAGCACTTGGGCGGCATCTGCCTCAACTGGGGCTGCATTCCGACCAAAGCGCTGCTGCGCTCGGCCGAGATCATGCACTATTCGGATCATCTGAAGGATTACGGCCTGAAGATCGACGGCAAGGTCAGCGTCGACACCGCCGCCGTCGTCGATCGCTCGCGAAAGGTCTCGCTGCGGCTCAACGGCGGCGTCGGCTTCCTGATGAAGAAGAACAAGGTCGACGTCATCTGGGGCGAAGCCAAACTGACGAAACCCGGCGAGATCGTCGTGTCGAAATCGTCGAAGAAGCCGATGGAGCCGCAGCCGCCGGCGCCAAAGGGCGTCAAGGGCGAGGGCACCTACACCGCCAAGCACATCATCCTGGCGACCGGAGCCAGGCCGCGCGCACTGCCCGGCATCGAGCCGGACGGCAAGTTGATCTGGACCTATTTCGAGGCGATGGTGCCAAAAGAGATGCCGAAATCGCTGCTGGTGATGGGCTCGGGCGCCATCGGCATCGAGTTCGCCTCGTTCTACCGCACCATGGGCGCGGAGGTGACGGTGGTCGAACTGCTGCCGGCCGTGATGCCGGTCGAGGACGCCGAAGTGTCGAAGTTTGCGCAAAAGCAGTTCGAGAAGCAGGGCATGAAGATCATCCTCGAGGCCAAGGTGACCAAGGTCGAGAAGGGCGCCAATTCGGTCACCGCGCATATCGAGATGAAGGACGGCAAAGTTGAGAAGATCACCGCCGACCGCATGATTTCAGCCGTCGGGGTACAGGGCAACATCGAAAATCTCGGCCTCGAGGCGCTCGGCGTGAAGACCGAGCGCGGTTGCGTCGTCGTCGACGGCTACGGCAAGACCAACGTGCCCGGCATCTATGCCATCGGCGATGTCGCCGGACCGCCGATGCTCGCCCACAAGGCCGAGCATGAGGGCGTGGTGTGTGTGGAAAAGATCGCCAATTTCCCCGGCGTGCATGCCATCGACAAGCTGAAGATCCCGGGCTGCACCTATTGCAATCCGCAAGTCGCCTCGGTCGGACTGACGGAAGCCAAAGCGAAAGCCGAGGGCAAGGACATCCGCGTCGGCCGCTTCCAGTTCGCCGCAAACGGCAAGGCGATTGCGCTGGGCGAAGACCAAGGCTTCGTCAAAACCATTTTCGACAAGAAGACCGGCCAGTTGCTGGGCGCCCACATGGTCGGCGCAGAAGTAACCGAACTGATCCAGGGCTTCGTCGTGGCTATGAACCTGGAAACCACCGAGGAAGAGCTGATGCACACAATCTTCCCGCACCCGACGCTGTCGGAGATGATGAAGGAGAGTGTTCTCGACGCCTATGGCCGTGCGCTGAACGCATGATAAATTGGCTGCGCGAGACTCACACATGTATGTCAAGGAACTCGACTGCAAGGTAATTCGTTTCCGGATGCATTCATCACCACAGGAGAGGGCATATGGACGTGAACGGCGTGGGCTGGGTAGCAGCCATCATCATCGGCGGTTTGGCAGGCTGGTTTGCCGAGATGTTCATGAAGAGCAACACCGGCATCTTGATGAACATCATTCTTGGCATCGTCGGCGCGATCGTGCTGAATGCCATCCTGCAGGCGCTCAACATCGGCGCCTTCGGCGCCGGCTGGATCGCCTATCTGATCACCGGGTTCATTGGTGCCTGCCTGCTGATCTGGGTAGGACGCATGGTGCGCCGTTAGTTGCTGAACTCTTGCCATGCGAAAACGGCGGTGGCGGCATGCGCCGCCGCGGCCTTTTTCTTTGCAGCGAAAAGTCCTAGATGACTTGGGAAAGCGAACGTCGGACAGGCGATCGCGAATGAACCGGATTTCATATGGTCACCGTCCTTGACACGATCGCCAATGCGCCGCGCCTGCGGCATCCCGAAAAGGCGCACAAGCCCGACCAGGATGTGCTGCGCAAGCCCGACTGGATCCGCGTCAAGGCGCCGATGTCGAAAGGCTATGCCGAGACGCGCGAGATCGTGAAGTCGCATAAGCTGGTGACGGTGTGCGAAGAGGCCGGTTGCCCCAACATCGGCGAGTGCTGGGAAAAGAAGCACGCCACCTTCATGATCATGGGCGAGATCTGCACGCGCGCCTGCGCCTTCTGCAACGTGGCTACCGGTATACCGACCGCACTCGATCCCGACGAGCCGGCGCGCGTCGCACACGCCGTCAAGCAAATGGGCCTAAGCCATGTCGTCATCACCTCAGTCGACCGCGACGATCTCGCCGATGGCGGAGCTCAGCACTTTGCCGAGGTCATCCGCGCCATCCGGGCGGCAACGCCTCTGACGACGATCGAAATCCTGACGCCCGACTTCCTGCGCAAGGACGGTGCACTGGAGATCGTCGTGGCGGCCAAGCCCGACGTTTTCAACCATAATCTCGAGACCGTGCCGTCGAACTATCTGACGGTTCGGCCGGGTGCGCGCTATTTCCACTCGATCAGGCTCTTGCAGCGAGTCAAGGAACTCGACCCCTCGATCTTCACCAAGTCCGGCATCATGGTTGGCCTTGGCGAGGAGCGGAACGAAATCCTGCAACTGATGGACGATCTGCGTTCGGCCAATGTCGACTTCATGACCATCGGCCAATATCTTCAGCCGTCGAAGAAGCACCATCCGGTGATCCGCTTTGTCACACCGGAGGAGTTCAAGTCTTTCGAGACGATCGGCCGGACCAAGGGCTTCCTGCTGGTGGCGTCGAGCCCGCTGACGCGCTCGTCGCACCATGCCGGCGACGATTTCGCCAGGTTGCGCGCGGCGCGCGAAGCGTTTCTCAGGAAGTCCGCCTAACAAACTGGTTTCATGCCACAATTCGAAGCCCATCGCCGCGTCGCGCATACGCCTGAACAGATGTTCGCTCTGGTCGCGGATATCGAATCCTATCCGCAATTCCTGCCGCTTTGCGAGGCACTTACGGTTCGTTCGCGCAAGGAACGCGACGGACGCACGCTGCTCATCGCCGACATGAGCATTGGCTACAAGGCGATCCGCGAGACTTTCACCACGCAGGTGCTGCTGAAGCCTGACGAGAACGCCATCGACGTCAAATATATCGACGGCCCGTTCAAATATCTGAGCAATGTCTGGCGCTTCGACCCGGCGGACGGCGGTGGTTGCAACGTCTGCTTCTTTATCGACTATGAGTTCAAGAGCCGCATTTTGGGTGCGCTCATGGGAACCATGTTCGACCGCGCCTTCCGCATGTTCTCCGAGGCGTTCGAGAAACGCGCCGAAATCATCTACGGCACGCCATCGGCGGCCTGATCCGCAGCGAGCGCGCGCAGACCCAGTTCAAGCGCATGCCGGACCGTCTCCCGGCGGATGAAATCACGGCCCTTGTCGCCGAACAGCTGGCATTCGCTGACCACCGGTCGGCCAGCCACGGCAACGCCGAACCAGACCAGGCCGACAGGTTTTTCCGCTGAGCCACCCCCCGGACCGGCGATGCCGGTCACCGCGAGCGCAAGCCCGGCGCGCGAATGGGCCAAGGCGCCGGCCGCCATCTCCACCGCAGTCTCGCGCGAGACCGCGCCGTTCGCCTCGAGTGTAGCGGCCGAGACGCCGAGCATCTCGGTCTTGGCCTGGTTGGAATAGGTGATGAAGCCGCGATCGACCACAGTGGAAGAGCCGGCAATGTCGGTCAGCGTGGCGATGATCATGCCGCCGGTGCAGCTCTCGGCCGTCGCCAGCATGATGCCGCGCTGCTGGCAGGCCTGAAGCAGGGCATCTGCGAGATCGCTATTGCTCATTCGGGGACATCCCCTGGAAACACAACGCTGGCGGTCGCGATGGCCGCTATGCCTTCCTCACGGCCGACGAAGCCGAGCTTCTCATTGGTTGTCGCCTTGATCGAGATGCGGTCGCGCGAAATTCGCAACATTGCGGAAAGCGTTTCGGTCATGGCCTCGCGATGCGGGCCGACGCGCGGCGCCTCGCAAACCAATGTGATGTCGGCGTTGGCGATGCGCCCGCCGCGCTCGCGCACCAGCTTCGCCGCGTGTTCGACGAAGATGCGTGAAGCGGCCCCTTTCCACTGCGGGTCGGAGGGCGGGAAATGCGTGCCGATGTCACCGGCGCCGCAGGTGGCGAGCAGGGCGTCGGTCAAGGCGTGGAGACCGACATCGGCATCCGAATGGCCGGACAATTTCCTGTCGTGCGGAATAGCGACACCGCACAGGGTGACATGGTCGCCGGGCTCGAAGGCATGGACGTCGTAGCCGTTGCCGGTTCGGATGTCCGGAAAACGTGAGGCGCTGGAAAGCCGCTGATCCGCCATCGCAATATCCCGTGCCCAGGTCAGTTTGACATTGTCTGGCGAGCCGGGAACGATCTTCACCGGAATATGCGCCCATTCGGCGATTGCCGCATCGTCGGTGAAATCCGCCTTGCCCAATTGATGAGCCTTTTCGTGCGCGGCCAGGATCGGCCAGAACGGAAAGCCTTGTGGTGTCTGTGCGGCATGGAGCCCGGCCCTGGACACTGTTTCGCCGCTCATGCCTTCGGCCGTTTCGCGCTTCAGCGTATCGGCAACGGGCAAAGCAGGCAGCGCTCCCTGGCGCTCTTCAATGGCGGCGATCGTGCGATCTATCAGTTCCGCATCGACAAACGGCCGAGCCGCATCATGGATCAGGACCCGGCCCGGCGCATGGCTTCTCAACGCCAGCAGTCCAAGCCGGACGGACTCCTGCCGTGACGTACCGCCGATCACAGCGACGACACGGTCGGCGTTCGCGCCGGCGGCGCGGCGGAAAAGCGCGCCGTCTTCGGCATGGATAGCAACGACGACAGGTCCAATTTTCGGATGCGTCAGAAAGGCGTCGAGCGTGCGTGCGATAACGGCGCCGCCGCCAATCTGCTGGTACTGCTTCGGCCCATTGGCCTGCCCCGCGCGCGCGCCGCGCCCGGCAGCAACGATGACCACGGCGACCTTGTCGTCGGCAGCTGGCTTTTCGCTGACATGTCTCATGCCGAGACGCTTAGCGCATGATCCTGAAAAGTGGTATCGCTTTCACAAGACCTAGGATTGATGCCGTCCGGCGATCCATATTTTTCCCAAATGCGCCTTAATGTCACGACATTGCGCGTTGCACATTGCCGTCGTTCTGGCTAGAGAATGTGCAGCAATCGAAGGTGCTTGGTTTTTGTGCATGCCTGATGTGACCAAATTGGCTTCGCCGCTGGAGGTGGGTGGCGTGAGAATCCGCAACCGCGTGTTTCTCGCGCCGATGTCGGGCATTACCGACGAACCGTTCCGGCAACGCGCCCATGCGCATGGCGCCGGGCTGGTTGTATCGGAAATGGTGGCGAGCGGTGAGCTTGCAAAGGGCAGGGCTGGCTCGGGCCTGCGCATCCGTCATTCCGGGCTGCCTGTCCACATGGTCCAGCTTGCCGGCCGCGAGGCGGTGCACATGGCCGAGGGCGCACGAATCGCAGCCGGCGAAGGCGCCGACATCATCGACATCAACATGGGCTGTCCGGCCAAGAAGGTGACGGGCGGCTATGCCGGTTCGGCACTGATGCGAGACCTCGACCACGCGCTGTCGCTGATCGAAGCGGTAGTCGGCGCGGTCGACGTGCCGGTCACGGTTAAGATGCGGCTTGGCTGGGACGAGAGCGCGCTCAACGCGCCGATGCTGGCGCGACGCGCCGAGCAGGCCGGCGTCAGGATGGTGACGGTGCACGGCCGCACACGTTGCCAGTTCTATCAGGGCACGGCCGACTGGCGTGCCATCGCACGCGTCAAGCAGGCCGTCTCCATCCCTGTGGTTGCCAATGGCGATGTCGGCTCGCCGGCAGAGGCAGCCTTGATCCTCGACCAGTCCGGCGCCGACGCGGTGATGATCGGCCGTGCGCACTATGGCGCGCCGTGGACTGCCGGCAGCATTGTAGCGGCCGCGCTGGCCAAGCCAGTATCCGGCATGCCGGACAGCCCGCAAGCGCTGACCGACTACGTCATTGCCCATTACGAAGACATGCTGACGCTCTATGGCGTCGAAAGCGGATTGCGCAAGGCGCGCAAGCATCTCGGCTGGTATCTCGACCGCCATGCCGTCACAAGCGATGACTGGCGCAAGGCCATCCTCACGTCTTTCGAGCCTGGGCGGGTCATTGCCTTGCTGCGCGACATGTTTTCAAGCGCTCCCGAAGCGCCGAATCTGCGGAGTGCGGCATGAACGCCACCGTCACACAGAGCACGGACATGGCGGACGCCGCGCATATTGTGCTCAACACAATTCGTCGGCCGGTGATCATGGTCGATCCGCAAGGCTTCATCACCTTCGCCAATGCCGATGCCGAGGATTTTTTCCGCTCGAGCGCCACGATGCTCGCCCGCAACACGCTGCACAAGCTCATTCCTTTCGGCAGTCCGCTGCTGACGCTTGTCGACCAGGTGCGCGAGCGCCGTGCGCCGGTGAACGAATACCGGGTGGACGTGTCGTCGCCGCGTCTCGGCATCGAGAAGGTGGTCGATCTCTACGTCGCGCCGGTGACGGAATTTCCAGGCTCCGTCGTGGTGATGTTCCAGGAACGCTCAATGGCCGACAAGATCGACCGGCAGATGACGCATCGCGGTGCGGCGCGCTCGGTCACCGGCCTTGCCGCGATGCTTGCCCATGAGATCAAGAACCCGCTGTCCGGCATTCGTGGCGCCGCGCAGCTGCTAGAACTGTCGGCGTCCGATGAGGATCGCGCGCTGACGCGTTTGATCACCGACGAGACCGACCGCATTGTCTCGCTGGTCGACCGCATGGAGGTGTTTTCGGACGAGCGGCCGATCGACCGCTACCCCGTCAACATCCATGTCGTGCTCGACCATGTCAAAGCAATCGCCAAGAACGGTTTTGCCAAGCGGATCAAGATATTAGAGGACTATGATCCATCATTGCCTCCGGTTTTTGCCAATCGCGACCAGCTCATCCAGGTGTTCCTCAATCTGGTAAAAAATGCCGCCGAGGCGATCGGCAGCGATCCGCAGGGCGAGATCATGCTGTCGACTGCCTTCCGCCCGGGCATCCGTGTTTCCGTGCCCGGAACGCAGGACCGGGTGTCGCTGCCATTGGAATTCTGCGTGCGCGACAACGGTTCGGGTGTCTCCGAGGATATCCTGCCGATCCTGTTCGATCCCTTCATCACCACCAAGCCGAACGGCTCCGGTCTCGGTCTGGCGCTGGTCGCAAAGATCGTCGGCGAGCATGGCGGCATCATTGAATGCGAATCGACGCCGCGCGGGACCACCTTCCGCATCCTGATGCCGGCGTGGAAAGAAACCCAGTTTGCCGACGACGACGGTGAAGGAGACCGCAAATGACCATTCGCGGCAATATTCTCGTCGCCGACGACGATGCGGCCATCCGCACTGTCCTCAACCAGGCGCTTTCGCGCGTCGGTCACGACGTGCGCGTCACCTCCAATGCCTCGACGCTGTGGCGCTGGGTGGCCGCGGGCGAGGGGGATCTGGTCATCACCGACGTTGTCATGCCTGACGAGAACGCCTTCGACATGCTACCGCGCATCAAGAAGGCGCGACCGGAACTGCCGGTCATCGTCATGAGTGCGCAGAACACGTTCATGACGGCGATCCGGGCCTCCGAAACCGGAGCCTATGAATATCTGCCAAAACCGTTCGACCTGACGGAGCTGCTCAACATCGTCAATCGGGCGCTTTCCGAGCCGCGGCGGCCCAAGATCGATACGCGTGCCGACGAGCCGCCTGAAACGATGCCGCTGGTCGGCCGCTCGGCGGCCATGCAGGACATCTACCGCATGCTGGCGCGGATGATGCAGACCGACCTGACGGTAATGATCTCAGGCGAATCGGGTACCGGCAAGGAACTGGTGGCGCGCGCGCTGCATGAATATGGCCGTCGTCGTGGTGGCCCCTTCGTCGCGATCAACATGGCGGCGATCCCGCGCGACCTGATCGAATCGGAACTATTCGGGCACGAGAAGGGCGCCTTTACCGGCGCACAGAGCCGCTCCACTGGCCGTTTCGAGCAGGCCGAAGGCGGCACGCTGTTCCTCGACGAGATCGGCGATATGCCGATGGAAGCGCAGACGCGGCTTCTGCGTGTGTTGCAGCAGGGCGAATACACCACGGTCGGCGGCCGCACGCCGATCAAGACCGACGTGCGCATCGTCGCTGCCACCAACAAGGACCTGCGCACGCTGATCAATCAGGGGCTTTTCCGCGAGGACCTGTTCTACCGCTTGAACGTTGTGCCGCTCAGGCTGCCGGCGCTGCGCGAGCGATCGGAGGACATTCCGGACCTCGTCCGGCACTTCTTCAAGCTCGGCGCCAGTGAAGGCCTGCAGACCAAGCGCATTTCCACCGGCGGCATCGAGCTGATGAAGCGCTACCCATGGCCTGGCAACGTGCGCGAACTCGAAAACCTCATCCGCAGGCTGGCTGCACTGTATTCGCAGGACGAGATATCCGCCGAGATCATCGAGGCGGAGTTGAAGACTGGCGAAAGGCCTGTCGTTCCAGGTGGCGGCAACCTCATTCCCGACGACCTTTCCATCGGCCAGGCGGTGGAGCATTTCCTGCAGCGCTATTTTGCCTCGTTTGCCGGCGACTTGCCGCCGGCCGGCCTCTATCAGCGAATCCTCTCCGAGGTCGAGTATCCACTGGTCCTCGCCTCTATGACTGCAACGCGCGGCAACCAGATCAAGGCCGCCGAACTGCTAGGACTCAACCGCAACACGCTGCGCAAGAAGATTCGCGAACTCGGCGTCAACGTCTACAAATCCTCCAGGCAGGTCTAGACGAACCCCTTACGAGCGCTTTCCGGGGGATCGATCGCCGAAAGATTTCCGTCTCGGCCACACTTGTTGCATAATCGCCACAATGCGTTGCATACATCCGACGCAATCACTGGCTCTAGACGGCGACATGGCTCTGCACGCACCGACACTGAGCAAACCGCTTTTCAGCACTTCCGGCGCGCGAGACGGTCGCCGGCTGCTTGCGCTGCCCGGCGTGGTCGCCATTGCCGGTGCGCTGGTGACGGCGGCGATCTCCTTCGCCATTCTGGTTGGCGCCACGCCGATCACGCCCGACGCGCGGACGACGCTGGCGCTGATCGCGCTTAACGCCGCGTTCGTGCTGTTTCTGATCTTGCTGGTCGGCCGCGAAGTGCATCGCATCCTGATGGCACGCCGGCACGGCAAGGCTGCGTCGCGCCTGCATGTGCGCATCGTGGCGATGTTTGCGCTGGTCGCCGCCATCCCCGCGATCATGGTGGCGATCATCGCGTCGATCACGCTCGACATCGGCCTCGACCGCTGGTTCGAGATCCGCACCAAGACGATCGTCAATTCGTCGTTGTCGATCGCCGACGCCTATGTGCAGGAAAACGCACGAAATCTTCAGGGCACGACGTTGTCGATGGCTTACGACCTCGACGCCTCGCGCACGCTTTACGGCCTCGATCGGACCGGCTTCCTTGACCTCATGAACAAGGAGGCGGTTGGACGCTCCCTGGCACACGCAGCACTCATCAAGCCCGATGGTTCCTTCGTCATGAGCGCCAAGACCGACGCGGACTTTGCCATGCCGGAGCCGCCGGAGGGCGCCGTGGCAAGCGCTGCCAACGGCAAGCCGGTGCTGATCGAGCCGCGCACCCGTAACATTATGGGGGCCATCGTCAAGCTGCGCGAGATCGACGGGCTCTATCTCTACACCATTCGCCTCGTCGATCCCGAGGTGATCAAGGCACGACAGATCGTCAAATCCAACACCGCAGAATATCGCGGTCTCGAAGACAATCGCCGCACCTCGCAAGTGGCTTTCGCGCTTCCCTATCTGTCGCTGACGCTGATCATTATCCTGTCCGCCATCTGGACCGGCATTGCGGTGGCCGACCGCCTGGTGCGGCCGATTCGTCAGCTCATCGGCGCGGCCGACGAGGTCGCTACCGGCAATCTCGATGTGGCCGTGCCAGTCCGCCCCTCCGACGGCGACGTCGCCTCGCTCGGCGACACCTTCAACAAGATGCTGATGGAGCTGAAATCGCAGCGCAACGAGATCCTGTCGGCCAAGGATCTGATCGACGAGCGGCGGCGCTTTTCGGAGGCTGTGCTTGCCGGCGTCACCGCCGGGGTCATCGGCGTCGATCCATATGGCATCGTCACCATCGTCAATCGTTCGGCCGAAACGATGCTGGCCATATCCGCCACCGCGGCGCTTGGGCAGAACCTTTCCGCCGTGCTACCGCATGTCGGCCGCGTCTTCGAGATCGGCCGCAAGTCGGGCAAGCCGGTCTATCGCGAACAGGTCACCTTCTATCGTGCCGGCACCGAACGGACCTTCAACGTGCAGATCACGATTGAAGCCGGCGACGACGGTTCGGAGGATAAATCCTACGTCGTGACAGTCGACGACATTACCGATCTGGTCCAGGCACAGCGTTCCTCTGCATGGGCCGACGTGGCGCGGCGCATCGCCCACGAGATCAAGAACCCGCTGACGCCGATCCAGCTTTCGGCCGAGCGTATCAAGCGCCGTTACGGCAAGGTCATCACCGAGGACCGTGAGGTTTTCGATCAATGCACCGACACCATCATCCGGCAAGTGGAGGACATCGGCCGCATGGTCGACGAGTTCTCAGCGTTCGCCCGCATGCCGAAACCAGAAATGAAGGCCATCGATCTGCGCGATTCGTTGCGCGAGGCCTCGTTCCTGGTCGAAGTGAGCCGCGCCGACATCACCTTCGAGCGCGTCTTCGGCAATGAGCCGCTCAAAGGCACGTTCGACAGCCGCCTGATGGCGCAGGCTTTCGGCAACGTCATCAAGAATGCTGCCGAAGCTATCGACGGACTTGATGCAGAGGATCGTCCGCACGGCATAATCCGGATTCAAGCCGGGCGTCAGAATGGCGCGATTCGAATCGACGTCATCGACAACGGCAGGGGCTTGCCGCGCGAAAACCGGCAGCGCTTGCTCGAGCCTTACATGACGACACGCGAGAAAGGCACCGGGCTTGGCCTCGCTATCGTCAAGAAGATCGTGGAGGACCATGGCGGGCGACTCGAATTGCACGATGCACCAGCGGAATTCCACGATGGGCGGGGTGCGATGATCAGCATCATCCTGCCGGTTGCCGCCACCGTTCCGATACGCGGCGAAAGCAAGACGGAACACGAAAAAGAAACTGAAAAGGTCGGTAATGGCGTCTGATATTCTCATCGTCGACGACGAGGAAGACATCCGCGAACTCGTCGCCGGTATCCTGAGCGACGAAGGTCACGAAACCCGCACGGCGTTTGACGCCGACAGCGCGCTGGCGGTGGTTGCCGACCGGGCACCCAGGCTGATCTTCCTCGACATCTGGCTGCAGGGTTCGCGGCTCGATGGCCTCGCTTTGCTGGACGAGATCAAGACGATGCACCCGAACCTGCCGGTGGTGATGATCTCGGGCCACGGCAATATCGAAACGGCAGTCTCGGCCATCCGCCGCGGCGCCTATGATTTTATCGAAAAGCCGTTCAAGGCCGACAGGCTGATCCTTATTGCCGAACGGGCGCTTGAAACGTCCAAATTGAGACGCGAGGTTTCGGATCTCAAGCTGCGCAGCGGCGAGACTTTCGACCTCATCGGCATGTCGTCGGCAATGAGCCAATTGCGCCAGACCATCGAGCGCGTCGCGCCGACCAACAGCCGCGTCATGATTATCGGCCCCTCCGGCTCGGGCAAGGAACTGGCGGCGCGCGCCATCCACGCACTGTCGGCGCGCAAGAGTGCACCGTTTGTGACGCTGAGTGCCGCCAACATCACGCCTGAGCGTATGGAGATCGAGTTGTTCGGCACCGAATCGAACGGCGTCGAACGCAAGGTCGGTGCGCTGGAGGAGGCCCATCGCGGCATTCTCTACATCGATGAAGTGGCCGACATGCCGCGTGAGACGCAAAACAAGATCCTGCGCGTGCTGGTCGAACAGCAGTTCGAGCGGGTAGGGGGCACCAAGCGGGTCAAGGTCGACGTACGCATCATCTCGTCGACCTCGCAGAACCTGGAAGCCATGATCGCCGACGGCCGTTTCCGTGAGGACCTTTATCATCGCCTGGCCGTGGTTCCGGTCATGGTGCCGGGACTGGCCGAGCGTCGCGAGGACATTCCTTATCTGGTCGACAATTTCATGAAGCAGATCGCTCGCCAGGCCGGCATCAAGCCGCGCCGCATCGGCGACGACGCGCTGGCGGTGCTGCAGGCGCACAACTGGCCGGGCAACGTTCGGCAGTTGCGCAACAATGTCGAGCGCCTGATGATCCTGGCGCGCGGCGACGATGTCGATGCGCCGATCACCGCCGACCTCCTGCCAGCCGAGATCGGCGACGTCATGCCGCGCACTCCAACCAAGTCCGATCAGCACATAATGGCACTGCCGCTGCGTGAAGCACGCGAACAATTCGAGAAGGACTATCTGATCGCCCAGATCAACCGTTTTGGCGGCAACATCTCGAAGACGGCAGAGTTTATCGGCATGGAACGCTCTGCACTGCACCGCAAGCTGAAGTCGCTGGGCGTCTGAGAGCCAAACCAGCCGTGGCCCACGCAATTACCGGTTACGGCGGTCGTGGAATCGCATAAGAGCACTGCAGCGCCGCGCGTCTTTGGGACGCATAAAGGAGGCTGTAGCATTTTGATTTTTGCGCATGATCCTTTCCGAAATCGATTCCGATTTTCGGGCTCATGCGCTGACTTCTCCAGGGGTTATCCATGCCGCGCATTGCCTATGTGAACGGACGCTATGTCGCTCACGCCGAAGCTTCCGTGCACATCGAGGACCGTGGCTATCAATTCGCCGACGGCGTCTACGAGGTCTGCGAGGTGGCGCGGGGCTTCATCGTCGACATGCCGCGCCATCTCGCCCGATTGAACCGCTCGCTCACCGAACTCTCGATCGACTGGCCGATCACGCGCGGCGTGCTGCCGCTCGTCATGGGCGAGGTGGTGCGCCGCAACCATGTCGTCGACGGCCTGGTCTATGTCCAGGTGACACGCGGTGTCGCCAGCCGTGAGTTTTTCTTCCCGCCGGCGGGCACGAAGCCGTCGCTGGTGGTGACTGCCAAAAAAGCCGATCCTGCAGCTGCCGCGAAGCGGGCCGAGAGCGGGATCCGGGTTATCACGGTGCCGGAGAACCGGTGGGATCGGGTCGATATCAAGTCGGTCGGCCTGTTGCCGAACGTGCTGGCCAAACAGAAAGCCAAGGAAGCAGGCGCCCAGGAGGCGTGGTTCGTCGATGTTGACGGCACCGTCAAGGAAGGTGGATCGTCGAACGCCTGGATCATCACCAGGGACGGCGTGCTGGTGACGCGGCCGGCCGAGCATGGCATCCTGCGCGGTATCACCCGCACGACACTGTTCGATGTCGCCGCCAAGCTCGGCCTGAAGATCGAGGAGCGCGGCTTTTCGGTTGCCGAGGCCAAGGCCGCGCGCGAGGTTTTCATCAGCTCCGCGACCACGATCGCCATGCCGGTGGTGGCAATCGATGGCGCTCCCGTCGCCAACGGCCACCCGGGCTCGATAACAGTTTCACTACGGCGGGCCTTTTTTGACGTTGCGGAAAAAAGTCCAGCCTGATAACCGCACAGATGGAATGAACATCAATATATCTCGTTCTGCTTGTCGTTACTGACGGCAAGATGGTGTTTGCGTGCTTGACATGTGCCAGCTAATTTGGCGCATTGGCTTGCAAACCGAAGGGGATCGGCGAAAGACAAGAACAATGGCGGAACGATCGCAAAATCTTCAGGACCTGTTCCTGAATTCAGTTCGCAAGAGCAAAAACCCACTCACCATCTTTCTCATCAACGGCGTGAAGCTGACCGGCGTGGTCACTTCGTTCGACAATTTCTGCGTTCTGCTGCGTCGCGACGGCCATTCCCAGCTCGTCTACAAGCACGCCATTTCCACGATCATGCCGAGCCAGCCGGTTCAGATGTTCGATGGTGAGGAAAGCCAGGGCGCCTGATTGGCACGTGAGAAAGACGCGGACCGCAGCGTTCGCGGAAAACCAGCACATCAGACCGGGACAGAGGCCAACGGTCCGACCCGGGCGGTGGTCATCGTGCCGGTGCTTACCCGGCAGCCGCGTGGCAACGACGACACCAATCGCCCGCGCCTGACCCGTTCCGCCGAGGCCCGTCGCGACGAGGCGGTCGGCCTCGCCAGCGCCATCGACCTTGACCTGGTCCACACGGCAGTGGTGACCGTCAACGATCCACGCCCGGCGACCTTGCTCGGCAGCGGCAAGGTCGCGGAGTTCGCCGAGATCGTCAAAGAGGGGCACGCGGAAGTGGTCATTGTCGATCATCCGCTGACACCGGTACAGCAGCGCAATCTCGAAAAAGAGTTGAACGCCAAGGTGCTCGACCGCACCGGGCTGATCCTGGAGATTTTCGGCGAGCGCGCCCGCACCAAGGAAGGCACGCTGCAGGTCGACCTTGCCCATCTCAACTACCAGAAGGGCCGCCTTGTGCGGAGCTGGACCCACCTTGAGCGCCAGCGCGGCGGCGCCGGCTTTCTCGGCGGCCCTGGCGAGACGCAGATCGAGTCGGATCGGCGTGTGTTGCAGGACAAGATCACAAAGCTGAAGCATGAGCTCGAAACGGTGCGCCGCACCCGCGACCTGCACCGCGCCAAGCGCAAGAAGGTGCCGTTTCCGGTGGTGGCGATCGTCGGCTACACCAATGCCGGCAAGTCGACGCTGTTCAACCGGCTGACCGGAGCAGGGGTGCTGGCGGAAGACATGCTGTTTGCCACGCTCGACCCGACGCTGCGCCGCGTGCGCCTGCGGCACGGAACGCCGGTCATCCTTTCCGATACGGTCGGCTTCATTTCCGACCTGCCAACGCATCTGGTCGCGGCCTTCAGGGCGACACTGGAGGAAGTGGTCGAGGCAGACCTCGTCATTCATCTGCGCGATATCTCCGACCCCGATACGGCCGCACAGGCCGAAGATGTCGAGCGCATCCTTGCCGATCTCGGCGTTGATGCCCGCGATAGCAAGCGCGTCATCGAAGTGTGGAACAAGATCGACCGGCTCGACGAGGGCAACCGCGCGCGGCTGCTTGCCGATGGTGCTGACGGCAGGAAGGCGCCGCCTATCGCCATATCGGCGGTTACCGGCGAAGGCATCGATGCGCTGAAGGCGATCATCGAGACGATGATGTCGGGCGAACTGGAGACGTTCACGGTCACGCTCAAGGCCGACCAACTCGGCGTCGTCGACTGGCTTTACCGCAACGGCGACATCGTCTCGCGTGATGACAATGAGGATGGCAGCGTGACCATCGCGCTCAAGGCCACACACAGTGCTCGACAAGAGATAGAAAGCCGATTGCGACGTCAAAACAATGGGTAGGGCGTTTATTTCGCGCTTTTTGCCTGCTGCCAGAGCGCTTCCATCTCGTCCAGCGTCGCCTCTTCGAGGTTGTTTCCCGACGCTTGCAGCGCCTGCTCGACATGGTGGAAGCGCGACCGGAATTTTTCGTTGGTGCCGCTGAGTGCCGCTTCGGAATCGATTTTGAGGTGCCGGCCGAGATTGACGATCGCAAACAGCATGTCGCCGAACTCGTCCTTGATCGGTGCGCTGTCGCCTTTGGCCAGCGCTTCGCGTAATTCGCCGATCTCCTCCTCGATCTTTTCGAGGATCGGTGCCGCCTCGCTCCAGTCGAAGCCGACGCGGGCGGCCTTTTCCTGCAGTTTGAGGGCCCGGGTCAGCGCGGGCAGGGCGACCGGCACGCTGTCGAGAAAGCCCTTGCCATGGTCCTCGGGGTCGAGCCCTCGGACGAGGCGGGCGCTGCGCTTCTCCGCTTTTTCCTCCGCTTTGATCTTTTCCCACATGCCCTTCGCCATGCCGGCGCTGCGCGCCTTTTCGTCGCCGAAAACATGCGGGTGGCGGCGGATCATTTTTGTGGTGATGGCCTCGACCACATCGCCGAATGAGAATTCGCCGGCCTCCTCGGCCATTTGCGCGTGGTAGACCACTTGCAACAGGAGATCGCCGAGTTCATCGCGCAGATCGTCCAGGTCGCCCCGCGCGATGGCGTCCGCCACTTCGTAGGCTTCCTCTACCGTGTATGGCGCGATTGTCGAAAAGTCCTGCTCGATATCCCACGGGCAGCCGGTTTCCGGCGCCCGCAGCGCTGCCATGATCTCGATCAGCCGGGAAATGTCTTTCGAGGGTTTCATCTGGGAAACGCTATCCTGTACACGGCTGTGCGGCCAACAGCTTCAGCCGGTGAGGGCGCCTTGTCCACAGATCGGCGGCCAGACCATGATCGTGGAAGCCGGTTTTCGGAAAAGATCATGGTCAAGCAAAAAGTATCAGTCGAGCACGGAGACAATCGCCTTGGCGAGCGCGTCCATGCCGTCCTCGGGCAGGCCGGCAACGTTGATGCGGCTGTCGCCGACCATGTAGATGCCATGCTCGGCGCGCAGCCGCTCGACTTGCGCTTCCGACAGGCCAAGCCGGGAAAACATGCCGCGATGGCTGGCGACGAAATCGAAACGGTCGGAGTTGGACTGCCGCCGCAGCGCTTCGGCGAACTGGACGCGCAGCCGCAGCATGCGCAGGCGCATCTCTTCAAGCTCTGCTTCCCAGTCGGCCCGCAACGTAGCGTCCTCGAGCACCATGCGCACCGCAGCCGCGCCATGGTCCGGCGGCATCGAATACATGGCGCGCGCCGCCGACAGCATCTGGCCCATCGCCATATCCGCCTGCGCACCGTCTTTCGCCATGATCAGCGCTGCACCAACGCGGTCGCGATAGACGGCAAAGTTCTTCGAGCAGCTCGAGGCAACGACCATTTCCGGAACTTTCGCCGCCAGCAGGCGCAAGCCGGCGGCATCCGCATCAAGCCCGTCGCCAAAGCCTTGATAGGCGATGTCGACAAAGGGCAGCAGACCACGCTCAACGACGAGATCGGCAACGGCAGCCCATTGCGAGATGTCTAGATTGGCGCCCGTCGGGTTATGGCAACAGCCATGCAACAGCACGACGTCGCCGGGATTCGCGGTTCTCAACGCATCCAGCATGTCGTCGAAGCGAACCGCACCAGAAGCAACGTCGAAATAGGGGTACTCGCGTATCTGCAGGCCAGCGGCGCGCATCACCGGCATGTGGTTCGGCCATGTCGGATCCGATAGCCAGACCGTCGCGTCGGCGCGGGTCCTTTTCAGCAGCTCTGCCACCAGCCGCAGCGCGCCGGAGCCGCCGGGCGCCTGTGCCGCACGAATGCGCGTCATGTCGGCTTTTGGGCCGAACACCAACCTAGCCATTGCCGCGTTGAAGGCGGTATCGCCGGCAAGGCCGAGATAGGTCTTGGTGTCCTGGCCTCGCAGCAGCCGCTTTTCGGCTTCGCGCACCGCGCGCATCACCGGCGTCTTGCCGTCGCGATCCTTATAGACGCCGACCCCAAGATCGACCTTGTCGGGACGCGGGTCGGCGCGATAGAGCCCGATCAAGGCAAGGATCTTGTCGGCGGGCGCGGGCTGGAGATTTTCGAACATCGATAAGGTTCCGTTGGCGGCGGAGTGATACGCAAACCGGCCGTGCTTTGCCAGCGGTTTCATATGCGCCAACTCGGCGCCGGTTTGCCTCGAGGGCGGCCGATACTATCTGCCGGGCGAGGGCAGGCCCGAGATCTCCCAGGACGAGAGCGCGGCGAGCCGAAAAAATTCGGGGAGAGCGGGATTAAAACCCCGACCTGCTCCGTAAACAGGACATGAAACGGCCGATGCCACGCTTCGATATTCTGGGACAGCTCGGTTCGCTGCGCCGCTACGCACGCTCGCTGACGCGCGACAGCGCCGATGCAGAGGATCTGGTGCATGATGCGCTGGTGCGTGCCTATGAGCGACGCGGCAGCTTCCGCTCAGGCGGAAATCTTCGCGTATGGCTGCTGTCAATCGTCCACAATGCGTTCATCGACGGCTTGCGATCCCGCAAATCCGAAGCGGTGCGCATCGAACAGGCCGGCCATCTCACCGAGGCCAGCGTCCAGGCTCCGCAGGAACATTCCGTCCGGCTGGCACAGGTGCGCGACGCTTTTTTCACATTGCCGGAAGAGCAACGTTGCGCGCTGCATCTCGTCGCCATCGAGGGGCTTAGCTACAGCGAGGCGGCCGAGGTTAGCGGCGTGCCGCTTGGCACGCTGATGTCGCGCATCGGCAGGGCGCGTGCGGCACTCCGCGAGATGGAGGACGCGGCACCGGCACGCACGAAAAGCCATCTGAAGATCGTCGGAGGTGGATCATGAACCAACTGCGCGATCCCGTCACCGACACCGATCTCGACGCCTATGTCGACGATCAGCTGGACGTTGCTCGTCGCATCGAGGTCGAGGCGTTCCTTTCGGCTCGCCCGGAAGCGGCCGCGCGGGTGATGACTGATCTGAGGACGCGTGACGAGCTGCGCGTGGCGCTTGCCGGATCGAAAGGCATGGCGCGGCCGGCGACGGCTGATGCGGCACGGCGGCTGGAGCGGGGGTTAGCGCGCGGCCGTGTCCTTGGTGCTTTGCAGCGCGCGGCGGCTGTCGCTGTTTTCGTCGCCGCCGGCTGGCTTGCGAACGGGCTCATCGGACCGATATCGGTGACGGAAGTCGTCGCTTCGACCCATCCGCCCGCCTATGTGGAGGACGCAGTCCGGGCGCATCGGACGACGCTCGTGCGCGAGGCGATGTCGTCACAACTCGAGGCGCCCGGCTACAATGCCGACGAAATCCGCGCCGCCACGGCGATCGTCATGCCATCGCTGCCAACGGACTGGACGGTCCGTGACGTGCAGATCTACCCATCGCAGTTCGGCCCGAGCGTCGAGATGGCTGTCGAGACAAAAGAGATGGGGCTGCTCTCGCTGTTCGCCATCCGGCCCGGAACATTCGACGTCGTCAAGCCGACTGTCGTTCCGTCGGGCGAGGTTTCCTCGGCCTATTTCCAGATCGGCGAGGTCGCCTACGCAGTCGTCGCACGTAGCGATGTCCGCGGCCTCGATCGCACGGCCGAAGCGCTCGCCAAAACACTCTACTGATCGACTACCTCTAAGAAGGAGAACCAAATGAACAATCTGGGATACATTGGGACCAGAGCCCGAGCCGGAGCCGTCTACGACGAAGGCCTGCGCCGGCACATGCTGCGCGTCTATAACTACATGGGCCTTGGCCTCGTCGTTACGGGCGTGATCGCCCTCGTGGTGGCCTCCACGCCCGCCCTTTACGTGCCGATCTTCTCCACCCCGCTGAAATGGGTGGTGATGCTGGCGCCGCTGGCCTTTGTGCTGCTGTTCTCGTTCCGTATGCAGACGATGTCGGCGGCCGGGGCCCAGGCAATGTTCTGGGCGTTCTGCGCGGTCATGGGTCTGTCGCTGGCTTCCGTGTTCCTGGTCTTTACCGGCACCAGCATCGCCCGCACCTTCTTCATCGCCGCCACCATGTTCGGCGCCACCAGCCTTTATGGCTATACAACCAGTCGCGACCTGACGCAGTTCTCGTCCTTCCTGATCATGGGCCTGATCGGCGTGGTGATCGCCAGCATCGTCAATATCTTCCTGGGTTCGACAGCGCTGCAGTTTGCGATCTCGGTGATCGGCATCGCCGTCTTCGTCGGGCTCACGGCCTGGGACACGCAGACGATCAAGGAGCAGTACGCCGAAAACTTCGGCGCCGAAACACAGCAAAAGCTCGCCGTTTTTGGTGCATTCTCGCTCTATCTGAACTTCGTCAACATCTTCCAGCTGTTGCTGAACTTCACCGGCGAGCGCGAATAGCCGCGTCGGACCGAGACCGGAATAGTACATCATGGACAGAAACGACCAGCAGGCGATCGGACAGCTCTTCGAGAAGCTCGCAAATGTCGAGCGCCAGGCGCCGCCGCGCGATGCCGAAGCGGAACGCTTGATCCAGGACCAGATCACCCAGCAGCCTGGGGCGCCATACTACATGGCACAGACGATCGTGGTGCACGAGCGGGCCCTGAACGCAGCGCAGGCGCGCATCGAAGAGCTGGAGGAGCAGGCGCGGCAGCCTGCCGGCGGTGGACCGCTCAGTGGCTTCTTCGGCCGCAGCGGCGGCAGGCGCTCAGGCTCGGTTCCGCGGGTAGGGCGCACCGCCTCTGCTGCCGCGGAGGAGCCACAAGACCAGTCACAGCGGGCCGGCGGCGGGTTCCTTGCCGGCGCCGCGCAGACCGCGATGGGGGTGGCAGGCGGCGTGCTGCTCGGCAATGCGATCGCCGGCATGTTTGGCGGCAGCGAAGCGCAGGCAGCCGAACGGCCGGCACCGCAGCCGGACGAAGCCGACCAGGCAGACGATGCCAGCTCCGATAATGGCGGTGACTTCGGGGATATGGAATTCTGACGAGCGACCCAGCCTGTGCCGGCGCTCGTGACGATTGCCGGTCACCGGGTAGGCGGGGGCAGCATCCGGCAAGCGAGCCCTCGCCGGCGGCTAATAGCCCAAGCGCTTCAATTCAGCCTTGACCGCCCTGATCGTCTTGAAACGGAAACGCTTCGTCGTGCCGTCGCGCCATCCGCAGTCGCAGGTGGCGTCGAACTTTTGACTCACTTTCAATTGCGTCAGCGCCTTCTGGCCCGGTTTGGGGGCGTCGAAGATGCGAACTTCGTAGAGCGTCCCCGAAACGTCGTAGTGCGAAACAGGCCAGGCAAGTATGACAGTCAGTTCCTTTGCCGGATCGTGATCGGCGTTGACGAGGCCGAGCGCTGTAATCTCTGGCGTGCCGCCTTCGTGTTCGCCAAGCGTGACCTGGATTGTACGGTACCGTCGGGTTGCTGCTGTAGTGCGACGAGTGGGCGTTCCGGATATTCCTCAGTGGTCTGGTAATCGACGAACAGTGTCTGGAGGCCGTTCCAGGTCACGGCTGTGGTGTGCGGATCAGCGTTGTCCGCGAACCCAACCACGCGTTTCGCGAAAGCCAGGTCATTCTCGCCTGGCGCACGATCAAAGTCCTGCGCTCGCGCGTCAGTGAATGCGCATGTGAGGGTGAGGGCAAGACTTGCAAGCAGTGTGTTCATGATTCGCAACCCTAGCACGTCGTTGCCCCACAAATGCTGTCTCGCTGCCAAGGGACGCTACAGGCTTCAGTGGACGCTACAGGCTTCAGTCGCATAAGATAGATTATGGAACTGACATGGCCGATAGGACGTGGCGAAGATAGCATAAGCGAGCCGCTGGGCGGTTTGGAGCGAACTCTGTAACCCAGCTATGAAAACCTTGGTCCTTTACGCTGATTTGTAAGGGATTTCGATCGTCATGCCATCATAGGCAGGCTCGACGTTGGCCGGCGTCTCGGCCATTACCGTGGCGTAGTCGAGCGGCACATGCATATGCGTCAGCACCGCGTTCTTCGGCGCCAGTCTTTCGATCCAGCCGAGCGCCTGGCCAAGCGACAGATGGCTCGGATGGAAGGTGTATTGCAGCGCATCGATAACCAGCATGTCCAGCCCGCGCATACGCTCGGCTGTCGCTCCCGGAAAGTCGCTGATGTCAGGGCAATAAGCGAGATTGCCGATACGAAAACCCAGCGAGATGATGTCGCCGTGGATTTGCGGCAGCGGTTCGAGGGTGAGGGCGCCGCCCTCGCCTTCGATCACCACCGGCCTGTTGTGGTCGATGATATGGGCGTTGACGATCGGCGGATACGAACTGCCTTTCGGTGTTTCGAAACAGTAGCGGAACGCTTCCCTCAGCCGCAGCATGGTAACCTGATCGGCATGGATGTCGATCAGGTGGCGCTGCTCGAGCACGAAGCCGCGCAAATCGTCGATGCCGTGGATGTGGTCGGCATGCGGATGCGTATAGACGACCGCATCGATGCGCCTGACCGATGCCAGCAGCATCTGCTCGCGAAAATCCGGGCCGGTGTCGATGACGACCGTGGTCCTGGCGCCATTCGCCGCGATCCGCTCGACGAGCGCTGCGGTGCGCATGCGCCGGTTCTTTGGGTTGGTCGGATCACAATTGCCCCAGTCGCCGGTGATGCGTGGCGTGCCCGGCGATGAGCCGCAGCCGAGGACGGTAAGACGCAACCGATCGCTCATGCGTCAGGCGCCCGGCGCGCTCGGGCGCGGCATTTTCCTGAACAACCGGAAGAAATTGTCGGTGGTGATAGCAGCGATCTCGGCCTCGCTGACGCCGATCGTGTCGGCCAGCACCTTGGCTGTATGCGCGACATAGGCAGGCTCGTTGCGCTTGCCGCGAAACGGGGTCGGCGCAAGGTATGGCGCGTCGGTTTCGACCAGCAGACGGTCGCGCGGCACATCGGCGGCGACGGCGCGCAGCTCGGCGGAGTTCTTGAAAGTCAGGATGCCGGAAAACGAAACGTAGCCGCCGAGCGCCACGCCGATCTCGGCCAGCCGGCGCCCCGATGAAAAACAGTGCAAGATGAAGGGGAAGGCGCCCTTCCCTGTTTCTTCTTCGAGGATATCAGCCATGTTGTCGTCGGCGTCGCGTGAATGGATGACCAGCGGCAGACCGGTCTCACGAGCCGCGGCGATGTGGGTGCGAAAGCCCTGCGCCTGTGCATCGCGCAGCGCATGATCGTAGAAATAATCGAGCCCGGCCTCGCCGATCGCCACCACCTTGTGATGATCGGACAGCCGCATCAGATCCTCGACAGTCACCTCAAGCTCTTCGGCCGCATTGTGCGGATGGGTACCGACCGAGCAATAGACCTCATCGAAAGTCTCCGCAATCTCAAGCACTTGTTGAAACCGCTTCACCCGCGTCGAGATCGTCACCATGCGGCCGACACCGGCCGCAAGGGCGCGGGCGACGATGGCCGCCCGCTCCTCGGCGAAATCCGGAAAGTCGAGATGGCAGTGACTGTCGACCAGCATCAGGCGCTTGTATCCGTTTGCTCGACATAGCGTGGAAATACCGGTTCCGGCGCCGGCAGTGCCGTGCCGGATACAAGCGCGTGAGCCTCGGCGACATTCGCGAAATCGCGGCTGTCCGCCGGCACCGCCAAAAGGTCGAGCAGCTTTGCCGCCGACTCCGGAATGAAGGGCTGGCAGAGCAGCCCGACACGCCGGATCACTTCAGCCGTCGTCCACAGCACCGTTTCCATGCGTGCCGGATCGGTCTTCTTCAGCGCCCATGGCTCCTGGCCGGCGAAATAGCGGTTGGCTTCCGCCACCACGCCAAAGATCGCCGCCAGCGCCAGATGGATGCCCTGGTCGGCCATCGTCCTGCGCGCCGTGACAAGGGCGGCATTGGCCTGATCGAGGATCGCCTTGTCGGCATTGCTCAATTCGCCGCGCTTAGGCACCACGCCGCCGCAGTTCTTGGCGATCATCGACAGCGAGCGCTGCGCCAGATTGCCGAGATCGTTGGCAAGATCGGCATTGGTGCGGTTGACGATGGCATCGTGACTGTAGCTGCCGTCCTGGCCAAACGGCACTTCGCGCATGAAGAAATAGCGCACCTGGTCAAGGCCGTAGTGCTCGATCATCGCGAACGGATCGACGACGTTGCCGACCGACTTCGACATTTTCTCGCCACGGTTGAACAGAAAACCATGCGCGAACACGCGCTTCGGCAATTCGATGCCAGCCGACATCAGGAATGCCGGCCAGTAGACCGCGTGGAAGCGGATGATGTCCTTGCCGATGACGTGGGCGTTTGCCGGCCAGAAAGACCATCTCTCATTGGCCGGATCCGGATAGCCGGCGGCGGTGATGTAGTTGGTTAGTGCATCGACCCAGACATACATCACATGCTTCTCATCGCCGGGCACCGGCACGCCCCATTTGAATGTGGTGCGCGAGATCGACAGATCCTTCAGGCCGGATTTGACAAAGCTGATGATTTCGTTGCGCCGCTCCGCCGGTCCAACGAATTCGGGGCTGTTCTCGTAGAGCGCGAGCAGTCTGTCCTGATAGGCGGAAAGGCGGAAGAAATAGCTCTCTTCCTCGGTCCATTCGACGGGCGAGCCGAGTGGTTCGCGGCGCACGCCGTCGTCACCGACCTTGGTTTCGGCCTCGTCGAAATAGGCTTCCTGCCGCACCGAATACCAGCCGCTGTAGCGGTCGAGGTAGATGTCGCCATTCTCAGCCATGCGCGTCCAGATCGCCTGGCAGGCCTTGTAATGACGCTCCTCGGTGGTGCGGATGAAAACGTCGTTCGAGCAACCGGTCGCTTCGAGCATCGAGCGGAAGATCGCCGAGTTGCGATCGGCAAGCGCTTTCGGCGCTAAGCCTTCGGCGTCCGCCGTCTGCTGCATCTTCAAACCGTGCTCGTCGGTTCCCGAGACGAAGAAGACGTCCTTGCCGTCGAGCCGCTGGAAGCGGGCCAGCGTGTCGCTGGCGATGACATTGTAGGCATGGCCGATATGCGGCTTGCCGTTCGGATAGAAAATCGGCGTCGTGACGTAGTATTTTTCGCGTGCCATGGATGAGCCGTCATGAATGTCTGAATGAAAGATGTCGCGGTGAGATATCGCATCGAAACGGCAATTGCCATCCGACGCCAATGTGGTGGCTTCGAAGTTCCTGCGATTGATTGGGATCAAAACTCAGGGGCTTCAAAGCCACGCCAGCGGCCGTCACATTCGCATTGCAGAATTCAGGCGGTCGATCATGGTCAGGGCGTGCTGCTTCTTGTCGAGATTGTAGGTCTCGGTTTCAGATATAGCGTTCAAAGCCTCGTGCCAAGTATCCGACAGCGTTTTGGCCCGCGCCAAATCGCCGGCCAGCGCGGCCTGGCTGGCGCCGGCCGACAGAAGATCAAGTGCGCGGCGATTGAATATCTCGAACGGGATCGCCTGGTCGCGGCCGGCGACCGCCTCGGCAAGACGGTAGGCGCCGGCGACATCTGTCTTTTTGGCCATCACCAGGGCGTCGAGGGTGGCGGCGATTTCCAGCCCGCCATATTGCGTCAGCAGGATCGCATTGCGGGCGCTGCCCCCTGCCCGTTCCGCCAGCGCCGCGCGCGCCGCAGGATCCTCCGGTGGCGGTGGCTCGATGCCCTCCAGAACCGTCATCAAGCTCTCGGCATCGAGCGGCGCCAACCGCACCATCTGGCAGCGCGACCGGATCGTCGGCAGCAGGCTGCCCGGCGCATGGACGATGAGGATGAACAAGGTGCGCGCCGGTGGTTCTTCAAGATTCTTCAGCAAGGCATTGGCAGCATTGGTGTTCATGTCGTCGGCGGGATCGACGATAACCACCCGGTAGCTGCCGTCATGCGAGGTCAGCGACAGAAAGCGGCTGACCTTGCGGATCTCGTCGACGGTGACCACGGTCTTGAAGCTCTTGGTCTTGTCGTTTGCGGGGCGCGTAAGATGCAGCACCGAAGGATGCGCGCCGGTGGCGATCTGACGAAACAGCGACGATGCCGGATCGGGAACGGCAAGGCTTTCCGGCGCCTGCCCGAAGGCCGGGTGCTTCAACAGGTGATGCGCCAGGTGAAAGGCCAGCGTCGCCTTGCCGATGCCGACCGGCCCGGCAAAGATCAGCGCGTGCGGCAGCTTTCCCGAGCGATAGGCGGCGGCAAGCATATCGGCGGCCTGAAGATGTCCGACGAGACGCGGCGTCTCGGATGGCTCCGGCACCCCGTCCAGCGTATCGTGCTGTTCGGGTGCGATGCGTTCGAAAATCATGCCGGCGCCGCCTGTCTGCTTTGCGCCGGCATCATCTTCTCGAGAGCCGCGAAGACGGTGGCGGTAACGACATCCTCCACCGTGTCCGGGTCTGCTGATGCATCGACGACGACGCAGCGTTCGGGTTCAGCCGCGGCGATGGTCAGAAACGCCTCGCGGCGGCGCTGGTGGATGGCCAATGTTTCCTTCTCGAAGCGGTCCGGGCCGTCACTGCTGCCCCGTCGGGCGGTAGCGCGCCTCAGTCCCTCGGCGGGGTCGATGTCGAAGATCAGCGTCATGTCCGGCACCATGCCGTTGATGGCGACCTTCTCCAACGCGTCCATGAATGCCGGGTCGAGGCCTCCGGTGACGCCCTGGTAGACGCGAGAGGAATCCATGAAGCGGTCGCAAAGCACGACCGAGCCGCGCTCGACTGCCGGCCGGATGACCTGTTCGACATGGTCGGAACGCGCGGCGGCGAAAAGCAGCGCTTCCATCTTGGGGCCGAACGGCTCGGCTGCGCCTGAAAGCAGGACATGCCTGACCGCCTCCGCGCCCGGCGAGCCACCCGGCTCACGCGTCACCAGTACATCGTATTTCTTGGCGCGCATCTTCTTTGCCAGCCGCCCGATCTGCGTCGACTTGCCTGCTCCTTCGCCGCCTTCAAAAGTGATGAAAAATCCGCGCGCCAAAGCCTTTGTCCATACTTCGGGGACCGTATAGTCCCGGCGGGAAAAAAGGTCCACCGCGACGGTGCTAACGCAGCCAGCCGACGGCCAGTTCCTTGGCGGCATCGAGCGCGCGTTGCGGCAACGAACCGACACCGATCGACTCGGCGGCAAAAAGCGGCGTCTCCTGGCTCAGCGTATCGCCGATCCAGACGCGCAGCGTACCCACCGGCTGCCCCTCCTCCACCGGCGCTGCCACCGGTCCGTCATAGACAATCCTGGCGGTGAGCTTGTCGCGGTTGGCGATCGGTAGGAAGATCTCCACGGGTCCATTAGCCTTTAACGCGACGCCGGATTTGGAGCCGCCAAAGACCTGGGCTTCGCCAACCACTTCGTCCTTGGCGAATATCTCCGTCTTCTCGAACGAGCGAACGCCCCAGTCGAGCAGCTTTCGCGCTTCCTCGGCGCGCTCGCGGTCGTTTGCCAGTCCGCTCATTGCCGCAATCATCCTTGTTCCATTGTGGCTGACCGAGCCGACTATGCCGAATCCGGATTGCTCGCTGGCGCCGACTGCAAGGCCGTCGGCGCCTATATCCATGGCCAGCAACGGGTTGCGGTTCCTCTGGGAAATCTTGTTCCAGCTAAAATCCTTCTGGCCATAATAGCGGTAGAGATCCGGGTAGTTGCGCCAGATATGCAGGGCCAGAAGCGCAAGCTCGCGAACGCTCGTTTGCTGCCCGTCGGCCGGCAGACCGGTGGAATTGACGAAGGTCGATTTCTGCAAGCCGATCTGGCGGGCGCGCTCGGTCATCTGCGCCGCGAAATTCGCTTCGGACCCGGCCATTCCTTCAGCGATGACGATACAGCCGTCATTGGCCGCCTGCACGGTCACGCCCTGGATCAGGTCCTCCAGCCGGATCGTCGACTTGAGTTTCGCGAACATGGTCGATGTCCCCGAAGGAGCGCCGCCCTTGCGCCAGGCGTTCTCGCTGACCACGAAAGTGTCGTCGAGCGTCATGCGCCCTGATTTGATGGCGTCGAAGACCACTTCCATCGTCATCAGCTTGGCCAGCGAGGCCGGCGGGATCAACCTGTCCGCATCCTTGGAAAACAGCACGGTGCCGGTTTCGGCGTCGATCATGAAGGCCTGCGCGGCCTTGGTCTCGAAAAGCTGTGCTGAGACCGGCACAAGCGAGAGCAGCAGCAGGCCGAGCGTCATGAGCCCGGTGGAAGGACGGAAAAATTTCATCGGGTTCGACCAGTCAGCCGGCGCTCTTTTGCAAGTTGGCCGAAGCTAGCAGGCTTTTCCACGGCGGATCAATCGCGCACGAGAAAGCCAGGCGACCCGCCATCAGTTGCGTACGGCAAGCGCATCCGGCGCACCATGCGACCACGCGGCCTGCAGCATCTCGTCCAGGCTGCCATGGCCGTCGGCATAGAGGTTGACCGAGTACCAGCCTTTGCCGTCGAGTTCGGAGCGCTGGATCTCGGTCTTGCCGAAGCTGGAAAGTTTGGCCGCCACCCGCTCGGCTTCGGCGGCATCCTCGAACGAACCCGCCGCGACATAGTCCGTGGGCGACCCGGCTGGAGGAGCTTGCCGTTTCCAGGATTGAAGAATCTCGGCGGGCGACATGCCGACGCCATCCAGCGCGGCGAAGGCGTTGGAGGCGCGCTGCACGCGCTCATTGGCATAGGACAGCGACGCCACAGTGAATGGCGATTGCGCCGGCAGGTTGATTTCCGGACGCTCCGGCACGATCGGTCCAAATTCGGGCAGCGTCACATCGCCGGAGGCCGGTGCCTGCGTCGCAACGACAGCTTCCGATGCCTGCCCGGAATTCGTCAGCTGACCGGGGAACGGCACCACCGCGGCGCTTACCGGCAGGCTCGGCGACGGCCCATTCATGGCGACCATGACACCGCTGGGCAGACCGTCCGATGGATCCGGTGCCCTGTTGCCGGGATGGTACGAGGCCATCAGATATTGACCGTCATTGCCTTCGAGCGGCGCACGGCCGACATATTCGACCTTCACCTCGGCCGTACCGATATTGGCATAATCGAGCATTTCAGCAGCGCGCTTAGACACATCGATGATGCGTCCATCATGATAGGGTCCGCGATCATTGACGCGCACGATCACCGAGCTGCCGGTCTTCATGTTGGTGACACGCGCATAGCTCGGCAGCGGCATGGTCGGATGCGCCGCCGTCAGATCTGCCATGTCGTAGACTTCGCCGTTGGCGGTCAACCGGCCGTGGAAGGCCTCACCATACCAGGATGCGAGGCCAACCTTGGCGTAACGCTTGTCTTCCTTTGGATAGTACCACTTGCCGCGCACCTGATAGGGTCTGCCGAGCTGATCGCGTCCGCGAGACGTCTTGAACATCACGCGCGGGCTGGCTTTCACACCGTATTCGGCTTCGGAAAAATATTCCTTGGAGCGTGGTTTCTTGTTGACCATCGCCTTTTGCTGCGGCCCGGCACATGCCGCAAGAAAGGCTGCCGACAAGGCAAACAGCGCGAAAGCGGAAGCGCGACGAAGACGCGGGCGCGCCGTAGTCTGCATTTTCGATTGTCCCCTACAGTCTCGACGAAGGCACCGCAGCTTTAACGTTGGCGGTGCCAAAGCACCCACTCCAGAAACGCCGGCGACTCCCAACCCCAATCCTTTTGTGCGCAGGAATTGTTTATCACCGTATTAACCGATTGTGGTCGGAACCGGGCGAGATTGTGGCACGACCGTCTCGCCGATCGGCATGAAAATCATCGCGTATCGATCACCAGCGCCATTCGTGCCCGCACGCTTTGCTGCCCGGCGTTGGCATGTCTCCGAGCGCAGATTCAGGGACCGAATATCACAAGCTCGGTGAACGTCAGATCTCCAAGTGCGGGTGGTCTGGGGCCCTTGAAGTATTTCAGCCCCTTGTTGGCGCGGTACCACCCCAACAAACCTGGAATCGGCTCCTTGGCGTCGACAAAGCAAACCAGGATTCCCCTTCGCAAGAGAAAGCGCCCCACGGCACCGGCGCACCGGCTTAAATCCGCGAGCGAGCGGCAATAGATGATCTGATGGCATCGGATAAGACCGTGCAACATTCGGCGCGGCATCAACACCAAGGGAAACGCTGCTCCGTCGCAAATGCAGATCAACGACAGGCAGCCCAGCGTGGAGTGTTCAGAGAGTATGTATCTCTCACTCTCCGACAGCATCGCCAATTCCGGAAGATCGGGACCCGCTTCGAGCACGCGACATGACCGCTGCGCCGAACTTAAAGCCGGCACGAAGGTAAATTGTCCGCTGGAGAAGAGCCGAAAGCCGAGCGCCCGGTTGGCTTTCAATGTCGCTTGTGCCGGCGAAATGTTCGTGTAGGTCACATCCCTTCGCTTGAGAACCGCCGCAACCAACATGGCGCCGTAGGGACGGAATTCTGCGTCGACTGACCAGCTTGAAAGATTGCAGCGGATTTCGTCGCCCTCCGACCCCTGGTAGCGAGCATAAAGGGTGAGCACAACGCCGACGATCCGACCGGCATGCTCCAAAACAAAGCCATATTGTGGGAACTCGGCAACTGCGGGCCGCTGCGACAAACGGGTCAGAGCCTGTATCCAGTAACTCCGGTTACGCGCCGGAAAGCCCCTGCACAGACAGTCGACCACTCCCTCCCAGTCGGTTTCTCGAATTGGTCTACAGCGAAGACCGGGCGGGAGAGCGCCAAGTACGGCCAAAATCAACTCCGGAATACGATTTACTTACATGTGTTTAATGCGCCCAACATATCGGCGCACAACGATTAATAGTCTGTGCGGGTTTTAAAAACGATTTTCCACACTCAGCACAAAACACAGGTCGCCATGCCGGGCTGCTCACCGTCCTGAATCGCGCCCAAAGGTGCGGTCGCCATGGTTGACTTGGTGTTGAATGCGGCTTTACAGGAATGAAGCGCGAACCGGTCGGGGAACGTCCTGGTGCCAATCCGGTACCGACTGCTCGAACCCGCCCTCTCGCGATATCCTAAGTGATTGAAAAATCACCTTGGAGGGATGGCCGAGCGGTTTAAGGCACCGGTCTTGAAAACCGGCGTGGGTGCAAGCCCACCGTGGGTTCGAATCCCACTCCCTCCGCCATTTGAAGCCTTGTCCCGAAAGCAATCTCCTGGGCTTGCGTCGAGATGACCGGGAAGGGACCCCCGATCGGGTTGATTTCTCCGTCCGAATATGATGCTTCTCCCGCCTATGAATAAACTATTTTCTGCGGTTTTCGCATGGACGATAGTGGCTTGGCCGGCCACCGCGATGGACAGCGCATTGCGCGCCGGCCTGCTTAAACTCGACCCGCAAACCCGGCTGGAGCAGCGATGCGACGCCGAAATTCTCGACCGGATTACCCGCGACGACCACAAATACAGAGCCGATCGCGTCGTCGCTTACGCCTTTGCGACGCCCGAAATGGGCGCCGATGCGATCAGGAGCCCGGGCGCTGCGTTTCGCAGCAAGGGACAATGGTACCGGCTGAAATTTAAATGCGAGACAGCGCCGGACCATATGGAGGTCCTGCAGCTCCGCTACCGGATCGGCGACGAAATTCCCGAAAGCGACTGGCCCAAATACAATCTCTACAACTAGGCATTCGCGACCTCTGGCCGCATTTTCGCCGGTGTTTCGGGCCGATCGTCGCAAACTCTGTATGTTGCCGCCGTGACGAGCGGTTTGCCGACCTTGTTCCAACCAGTCCCTTGACGCGCGGGAACCATACACGTTAGGGCCTCCAGGCATTCGACGCGAACGGCCGGCCAACCAGCAAGGGAACTCCCAGTCGATGGAAATTTTCACCGCCGCGGGCTTCTCTGCCCTGCTCCAGGTCATCGCCATCGATCTCGTGCTTGCAGGCGATAACGCCATTGTCATCGGCCTTGCCGCTGCCGGCCTGCCGGTCGAGCAGCGCAAGAGAGCGATCCTTATCGGCGTGGTGGCGGCGACGGTGCTGCGCATCGGTTTTGCAGCTATCACTGTCACTCTGCTCCAGATTGTCGGCCTGCTGCTGGCCGGCGGCATCCTGCTGCTGTGGGTGTGCTGGAAGATGTATCGCGAACTGCGCACCTCCCATGCCGACGAAGTGGAGGCGACCGAGGCGTTGTCCAATTCCGATATCAACAGCGATAATATGGTGGCCGGGAAGGCGCGTAAGAAGACGCTGGGTCAGGCTGCATTGCAGATCGTCATCGCCGACGTCTCTATGTCGCTCGACAACGTGCTGGCAGTCGCCGGCGCAGCGCGCGATCACTTCCAGGTGCTGGTGATCGGCCTGGTCCTGTCGATCGCGCTGATGGGCCTTGCCGCGAGCTTCATCGCCAAGCTGCTGCACCGCCATCGCTGGATCGCCTATATCGGCCTTTTGATCATCTTCTATGTCGCACTCGATATGATCTATCGAGGCGCGGTGGAAGTCTTGCCGCATGTCAGCAGTGCGGTGAGCTGACGCATCGACTCGAATTCGCATCGGCCGGCACTTCGACTTCGGCCAGCCTTCGGGGGCGCTTGCGTTTCGCTGCAGCCGCTGCCCATACCAATGCGGCAACAACTGTGGTACTGCGCCGCCAATCCTGAAAATCCGGAAAAGCTTTGATGTCCGCCCCTCGTGTCAGCTTCGTCAGTCTTGGATGCCCGAAAGCCCTTGTGGATTCGGAACGCATCATCACGCGCCTGCGCGCCGAAGGCTACGAGATCGCCCGCAAGCACGACGGCGCCGACCTGGTCGTCGTCAACACCTGTGGCTTCCTCGATTCGGCCCGCGACGAATCGCTCAACGCCATCGGCTCGGCACTTTCGGAGAATGGCAAGGTCATCGTCACCGGCTGCCTCGGCGCCGAACCGGACGTCATCCGTGAAAGACATCCCAACGTCCTCGCCATCACCGGCCCGCAAGCTTATGAAAGCGTGATGGCGGCAGTGCATGAGGCCGCTCCCCCGAGCCACGATCCCTATATCGACCTTTTGCCGCCGCAGGGCGTCAAGCTCACGCCGCGCCACTATGCCTATCTCAAGATTTCGGAAGGCTGCAACAACCGCTGCACCTTCTGCATCATCCCGGCGCTGCGCGGCGATCTCGTATCGCGGCCGGCCGCCGACGTGTTGCGCGAAGCCGAGAAGCTGGCCAAGGCCGGGGTCAAGGAGATCCTCGTCATCTCGCAGGACACCAGCGCCTACGGCATCGACATCAAATACCAGACCAGCATGTTCGGCGATCGCGAAGTGCGGGCGAAATTCCTCGATCTGTCGGAAGAGCTGGGTAAGCTCGGTGTCTGGGTGCGCATGCACTATGTCTATCCCTATCCGCATGTCGCCGACGTCATCCCGCTGATGGCCGAAGGCACTATCCTTCCCTATCTCGACATCCCGTTCCAGCACGCCTCGCCGCAGGTGCTGAAGAACATGCGCCGGCCCGCCCATGGCGAAAAGACGCTCGAGCGCATTCGCGGCTGGCGCGAGGTTTGTCCGGATCTCGCCATCCGCTCCACCTTCATCGTCGGTTTCCCCGGCGAGACGGACGACGATTTCGAGATGCTGCTCGACTGGCTGGACGAGGCCAGGATCGATCGTGCCGGCTGCTTCAAATACGAGCCGGTCAGAGGCGCCCGTGCCAACGAGCTCGGCCTCGAGCAAGTGCCGCAGGAGGTCAAGGAAGCCCGCTGGCACCGCTTCATGCAGCGCCAGCAGAAGATCTCGGCAACGCAACTCACCAAGAAAATCGGCAAGCGCCTGCCGGTCCTGATCGACGAAGCACATGGCAATTCGGCCAAGGGCCGGACCAAATACGATGCGCCCGAAATCGACGGTTCGGTCCATATCCAGTCGCGGCGGCCGTTGCGCGCCGGCGACATCGTCACCGTCAAGATCGATCGTGCCGACGCTTACGACCTCTACGGCTCGGCGGTCTGATATCATTCAATCCAAAACAAAAAGGGCGCCGCGTGGCGCCCTTTCGTTCGATGTGTTTCCGGTTGCTTACTGTGGCAGCTTGTCGTCGACGCCCTTCACGTAGAAATTCATCCCAAGCAGCGTGCCGTCGTCAGCGACCTCGCCGTCCTTCAGCCATGGTGTGCCGTCCTGCTTGGCGATCGGCCCGGTGAAGGGATTCCAGCCGTCGGCTATCTTCTTGGTGGTGGCCTCGGCCATCGCCTTGACGTCGTCGGGCATATTGGTGAACGGCGCCAGCTTGACGGCGCCGTCCTTGATGCCGAGCCAGACATTGTCGGGCTTCCAGGTGCCGTCGAGCGCCGCCTGGACCCGGCTGATGTAGTACGGGCCCCACTCGTCGGTCAGCGAGGTCAGCTGCGCGTGCGGCGCGAACTTGATCATGTCCGAGGACTGGCCGAAGCCGTGCAGCTTGCGCTCCTCCGCCACCTGCAAAGCAGCGGTCGAGTCGGTGTGCTGGACGATGATGTCGGCGCCTTGGTCGAACAATGCCTTGGCTGCGTCGGCTTCCTTGCCCGGATCGAACCAGGAGTTCACCCAGACGATCTTCGCCTTGAAGTTCGGGTTGATCGACTGCGCGCCGAGCATGAAGGAATTTATGCCCATCACCACTTCCGGGATCGGGAAGGAAACGATGTAGCCGGCGACGCCCGACTTCGATTGCTTGGCGGCGATCTGGCCAAGCACGTAGCGGCCTTCATAGAAACGCGCATTGTAGATGCCGAGATTTTCGGCCGTCTTGTAGCCGGTGGCGTGCTCGAACATCACCTTGGGGAATTTCTTGGCGATCTTCACTTCCGGGTCCATGAAACCGAAGGACGTGCCGAAAATGATCTTGCAACCTTCGCGTGCCAGGCGTTCGAAGGCGCGATCGGCGTCGGGGCCTTCGGAGACGTTCTCGAGATAGGCGGTCTCGACCTTGTCGCCGAGTGCCTTTTCCACCTCGAGGCGGCCTTGGTCGTGCTGGTAGGAGTAACCGAAATCGCCTATCGGGCCGGTATAGACCCAGCAGGCCTTCAACTTGTCCGCCGCCTCGGCTGACGCCGCCAGTGACAATGCGGCCGTCGTCGCCATCAGGGCAATAAGCAGTTTTTTCATTGTGTTACCTCTCTGAGTTAAGCCTTGGAGCTTCCGTCTTTTTGTTGTCAACGATCCGGAACGAAGGGCTGGCCCAGGGAAGCCGGCGTGTTCATCATCGTCAGACGCTTGTTACGCGAGATTAGAACGAGAACCACGACGGTTGCCAGATAGGGCAGCGAAGAAAGCAGTTGCGAGGGGACCGGAATGCCAAATGCCTGTGCATGAAGCTGGCCGATCCAGACCGCGCCGAAAATATAGGCGCCGGCTAACACCCGCCATGGCCGCCAGGAGGCGAAGACGACCAGAGCCAGCGCGATCCACCCGCGGCCGGCGGTCATGTTCTCCACCCATTGCGGTGTATAGACCAGCGACAGGTGGCCGCCGGCAAGGCCTGCACAAGCGCCGCCGAAAATCACCGAAAGATAGCGGTAACGGATGACGTGGATGCCAAGCGCATGGGCGGATGCATGGCTGTCGCCGATCGAACGCAGAGTGAGCCCGGTGCGGGTCTTGAACAGGAACCACATGACGGCGGCGGTCAGCGCGATCGAGATGTAGAAGATCGGATCCTGACCGAACAGCAGCCTGCCGACGATGGGGATTGCGGTCAGGCCGGGAATATCGAGGTTGGGCAATCTCTCACCGGGCTGGCCGACAAAATTCGTCCCCATCATGCCGGAAAGGCCGAGGCCAAGCAGCGTCAGCGACAGGCCGGTGGCCACCTGATTGGTGGCCAGCGACAGGGTCATGAGGGCGAACAGAAGCGAGAACACTGCCCCCATGGCAATTGCCGCCAACAGCCCTATCCACGGCGAGCCGGTCAGATAGCCGGCGCCGAAGCCGCCGACCGCACCCATGATCATCATTCCTTCGACGCCGAGATTGAGCACGCCGGAACGTTCGACCACCAGTTCGCCGATCGCCGCTATCAGCAGCGGCGTCGCCGCCGTCGCGATGGTCAAGAGGATGTTGACGGTGATGTCCATCAGCGGGCTTCCTCCAGCTTCGGTGCTGCCTCGAGTTTCGGCGCGGCAAAGCCGATTAGGCGGATGCGATAATGAATGAGCGTGTCGCAGCCGAGCACGAAGAACAAAAGCATGCCTTGGAACACGCGCGCCACCTTGTCGGAGATGCCGAGCGCGCTTTGCACCGCCTCGCCGCCGAGATAGGTCAGCGCCAGCACAAGGCCGGCGGCAACGATGCCGAGCGGATTGAGCCGGCCGAGGAATGCCACGATGATGGCGGTAAATCCGTAGCCGGGCGAGATCACCGGCTGCAGCTGGCCGATGGCGCCAGAGACCTCCGAAATGCCGGCAAGTCCGGCCAGCGCGCCCGACAGCAGAAAGGCAAAGAAAACCATGCGGCTCAGGCCGAAACCGGCGAAGCGCCCTGCCCTCGGGCTCGAGCCGAGCACGCGGACCTCAAAGCCTTTCAGCATCCGGCTCATCAGGATCCAGATCAGTACTGCCGCGATCAGCGCGAAGACAAATCCCCAGTTCGCCCTGCCGGATTCCGGGAGGAGTTCCGGCAGTATGGCCGAGTCGTTGAACTGGATGGTCTGCGGGAAACCGTGGCCTTGCGGATCGCGCCACGGCCCGCGCACCAGCCAATCGAGGAAGAGCTGGGCGACATAGACCAGCATCAGGCTGGTCAGGATCTCGTTGGTGTTGAAGCGCGTCTTCAGCAGTGCCGGAATTGCGGCATAGGCGGCCCCGCCGACCATGCCGAGCAGAAGCATCAGCGGCAGCACCAATGGACCTTCGAACTGCGGAAACAGCACGGGAATGATCGAGCCGACAATGCCGCCCAGGATGAACTGGCCTTCGGCGCCGATGTTCCAGATGTTTGCCTTGTAGCAGACCGACAGCCCGACCGCGATCAGGATCAGGGGGGCGGCCTTGATCGCCAGCTCATGCAACTGCCAGACTTGGCTGATCGGTTCAATGAAGTAGATGCGGAACGCCGTCAACGGGTTGACGCCGAGCAGCGCGAACATGATAGCACCAGCAATGATCGTCAAAACGAAAGCGATGAACGGCGAGAGTGCCGAAAACAGCATCGAGCGCTGCGGGCGTTTTACAAGTTCGAGGCGCATCAAGCCGTCTCCAACGTATGTTCGGCATGCCCGGGTTCTGAGCCGCCCATCAGCAGCCCGATCTTCTCGAATGTCGCTTCAGTTATCGGCAGCGGCCTCGACAGTTCGCCATTGTGCATGACCGTGATCGCATCGGAAATCTCGAACAGCTCGTCGAGGTCCTGGCTGATCACCAGCACCGCCGAGCCGCTGCGCGCTAGCTCGATCAGCGCCTGCCGGATGTGGGCCGCCGCACCCGCGTCGACCCCCCAGGTCGGCTGATTGACCACCAGGACGCTTGGCCGGCGGTCGAGTTCGCGGCCGACGATGAATTTCTGCAGATTGCCGCCCGAAAGAGCCGCAGCCTCCGGATCCGGCGCGCTCTTGCGCACGTCCATCGCCTTTATGATGCGCTGGGCAGCGGAATAGATTGCATCGCTCTTGACCATTCCACCGGCGCCGACAAACATCTTGCCATCGGTGGCGTGGCGCGACAGAAGCAGGTTCTCCGAAAGCTTCATGCGCGGTGCTGCGCCGTGGCCGAGCCGCTCTTCCGGGACGAAGGCAGCGCCCATCAGGCGCCTGCCGGTGATCGTGAGGCCGCCGGCATCTTTGCCGCGGATGCGGACCGAGCCGGCATCCTGCTGCAGCACCTCGCCGGAAACGGACTCGAAGAATTCGCCCTGGCCGTTGCCGGCGACACCGGCAATGCCGATCACCTCGCCGGCGCGGACTTCAAGATTGATGTTCCTGAGCGGGATGGAGAACGGAGTCGCCGGCTTGCGGGTGAGTTCGCGGACTTGAAGCAGCACCGGCGCGGTCTCGATACCTTCGGCCGGCGCTCGCACCACAGCCTGAACCTCGTTGCCCACCATCATCCGCGCCAACGAAGACGCGGTTTCCTGGCGCGGATTGCAATGGCCGACCACCTTGCCGTGACGCAGCACGGTGGCGCGGTCGCAGATGCGTTTGACCTCTTCCAGCCGGTGCGAAATGTAGAGGATGGACTTTCCTTCCGAACGCAACCGCTCGAGCGTCTCGAACAGCTTATCGGCTTCCTGCGGCGTCAGCACCGAAGTCGGCTCGTCGAGGATGATGAGTTGCGGCGTCTGCAACAGGCAGCGGATGATTTCGATACGCTGACGCTCGCCGACCGACAGATCACCGACCAGCGATAGCGGATCGAGAGGCAGGCCATAACTGTAGGAGAGCGCCCTCGCCTTGGCCGCGATCGTGCTGATCGGCGAGCCGTCATCCAGCGACAGCGCGATGTTCTCCGCCGCCGTCAGCGCTTCAAACAGCGAAAAATGCTGGAAAACCATGCCGATGCCGAGCTTTTTAGCGGCGCCGGGGCTGGTGATCCTGACCACCTGGCCATTCCAGAAAATCTCGCCTGAATTCGGTTCCAGCGATCCGAACAGCATTTTCACCAGCGTCGACTTGCCGGCGCCGTTCTCGCCAAGCAACGCGTGGATCTCGCCCTTGGCGATGTTGAGATCGACATGGTCGCACGCCGTCAGCGTGCCGAATATCTTGGTGAGGCCGCGAACCTCCAGCAGGTTTGCGCCGTCTTGATCTGCACTCACAGTGCCTCCATCTGGTTTGCCAGATATGTTCTGTGTTCCCGCAAGCATCGTATGCGCGCCCTGCTCTCGACGGTAAGCGGCTCACGACTTGAAAGAGCTTCAAGAATTTCAGCGGAAACTCAAGCGGTAAAGCGCAGTTCGCAAGAACCGCGGCGTCGGCGGGCCGAAACTGCGGGCGCTCAAGGGATAAGTATCGTTGTCCCGGTCGTCCTGCGCCCTTCGAGATCGGAATGCGCCTTGCCGGCATCGCTGAGCGCGTAACGCTGATTGATCTTGATCTTGACTGCACCGCTGAGCACGACATCGAACAAGGCGGCGGCGGAAGCCTCGAGGTCCTCGCGCTTGGCATTATAGACGAACAGCGTCGGCCGCGTTGCGAACAACGAGCCCTTCTGCGCCAGCAATGAGATGCTGAAGGGCGGGATCGGCCCAGATGATTGACCGAAGCTGACGAACGTGCCGAGCGGCCGCAGGCAATCGAGCGAGGCCGGGAATGTATCGTTGCCGACGGAATCGTAGACCACGTCGCATTTCTTGCCACCGGTGATGGCGGCAACACCGGGGACGAAATCCTGCTCGCGATAGTTGATCACGTGGTCGAAGCCGTGGGCCTTGGCGAGCTCGATCTTGTCGGTGGAACTCGCGGTGCCGATCACCGTCGCGCCGAGATGCTTGGCCCATTGGCCGAGGATCAGCCCGACACCGCCTGCCGCCGCATGAAACAGAATCGTGTCGCCGGCCTTCACTTTGAAGGTACGGCGCAACAGGTACTCGGCGGTCATGCCCTTCAGCATCATAGCCGCGGCCTGTTCGTCGCTGATGCCGCCGGGCACCTTCACCACGCGGTCGGCGGCGATCACGCGCTGCCCGGCATAGGCGCCGGTGGTCACCGCATAGGCGACGCGATCCCCGGGCATCAGCCAGTCGACATCTGTGCCGACCTCCAAAACCACGCCGGCCGCCTCACCGCCGGGGATCAGCGGAAATCCGCCCTGCGGCGGATAAAGGCCCGAGCGATAATAGACGTCGATGAAATTGAGACCGATCGCGGTGTGCCTGACCAGAATCTGCCCCGAGCCCGGCTGCCCGGGATCGGTATCCTCATACGTCAGGACCTCCGGACCGCCATTGGCGTGGATGCGGATCGCTTTGGACATTTTCCAGCTCTCTTGGGATCAGGCTTTCTTGTCCGGCTTGGCGCCGAGATTTGGAAAGAACTGCATGATAGCGCCGATGCAAGCTAGGTAAAGCCCGGTGACCGTAATTCCGATCTTGATGAAATCGCTGACCTGCTCGCCCAGCACGCCGATCTTGTCATAGAAGGAGGCAAGCGCGGCCTGCGCCAGCGCCAGCGCGCCGAAAGCACACCAAAGCAGCGTCATGCCGAGATTGATGGGCCGCAGCCGTTTCACCCGCACCGGATGGATGAAATTGATCGGCACGAAGGTGAGAATGCCGGCCACCACGACCACGGCGAAGGAAACCCATTGTCCGGGTTCGATGACGAACAGCGTGAACACCACCATGTTCCAGACGACTGGAAAGCCCTTGAAGAAATTCTCCTTCGTCTTCATGCCGGTATCGGCATAGTAGATTGCGCTCGACACCACGATGATCGCCGCCGACAGGAACGACAGGCGCTCGCCCATGAAGCCGCGCTGATAGAGCGCGAAGGCCGGAATCAGCACGTAGGTCACGTAGTCGATGATGTTGTCGAGGAGTTCGCCCGACCATGTCGGCAGGATTTCCTTGACGTCGAGTTTCCTGGCGATCGGCCCGTCGATGCCGTCGACGAACAGCGCCAGCCCTAGCCACCAGAACATCGCCGTCCAGCGCTGCTCGCTTGCTGCGACCAGCGACAGAAACGCCAGGAATGAGCCCGACGCGGTCAAGAGATGGACCGAGAACGCCCGCGCCTGCGGCCATGTGACTTTCTTCTTCGGCCGCGGAATCCGGTCGGCGATTTTCCTGGCCGTCGTCTTCTTGCTCACGGTCCCCGCCAGTCCAGCTTGCAGATTTCGGCCGAGCGGCCGGCAAAGTTCCAGTTGCGGCCAAAGGCCCGCATTTTGCTCCTGTCGGATTTGGCGACGATGATCTCCGGCGCGATCCAGTATTCCGAATTGGTGATGACCGTATCCTTGTCGCGATCCTTGCCGGTGATCGGCGTCACCGCGCCATCGATGATCTTCGGTATCTGAAAGATGCGCGTTTTCTCACGCGTCTCGTAGGTGATCGGCACCTGCTCGGCGCCGAGGAACTGTCCGACCAGGATCGAGAGCAGCGATGTGGTTCCGCCGGCCTTGCCGGTGAATATCTTCGTCAGTGCCTTCACAGCGTAGACCGAGGCGCGCTTGTCGATGAACAGGCCGGCAGTCCAGTTGCCGCGGCTCATATAGCCGGGGATTTCCATGATCAGCCCAAGATTGAGACCAGACAGGTCGACCTCGCCGAAATGGCCGGCATCGATGCGGAATCCGGCCCAGGTCTGGCAATAGCCTTCCGTCGGCGGATGATTGCCGAGCGACAGCACGCAAGGGCAAAAAACCGTGCAATTGCAGGAGAGGACGAGCTCTCCCTTCATTGCCCAGTTTTGGTCTGTCATCGAATTCTCCCCCTCATGTCGAGACTACTAGCAGCGTGGCTGCCCAGACAAGCAGTATCGCGCCGGCCAGCCGCGTCGGCAGATTGCCTGCCGTCTGTTTTTCGACCAGGCTAAACAGGCCGATGAGCGCCATCCAGAACACGTTCATCACGCCGACGGCAAACATTACCAGCATCAGCGCCCAGCAGCATCCAAGGCACCACAGGCCCTGCTCCATGCCGAGCCGGAAAATGCGAATGGGCCTGGCGCTCCAGTTGGCGAACAGGACCGAGAACGGATTTCTGCACTTCTCCAGACAGGCTTCCTTCAGCCAGCTGAACTGATAGAGACCAGCGATCGACAGCGCGGCTGCTCCGGCAATTCCAACCGCCGGATCGAGCATCTGCCCGGGTGACGCGAATGCATCGACTGCTAGCGTCAGGGCTGCGAACATTGCCGAGACGGCAAGCCAGACGCTTAAATATCCAGCGACGAGGACCAACGGATGGGCGACCGGCTCCCCCTTGATCCTGGCGGTATCTGCGATCTCGCAATAAGTCCGGATCATCGGCGCCGCGGAGGGCAGCATGGTCGCGATGGCCATCAACAGCCACATCGCGGTGAGTGCCCCGCCTTGCGCGCCTAGGCTTGCGTGAAGCGGCGCCGGCGCAAGGCAGAGGGCGAAGAAACGCGCAAGGAAATCCGGCAGCGGCAGTTGCGGCAGATATCTCAGCATAGAGTCACCGGGTGCATCGGTGCCCGGGAGCCGGCTTACGGCACCACGAACTGCAATTGCGCCGAGAAGGAGCCATGCAAGGGCGATGCCCATGCCAGCAACAACGCTCACCGTCAGTCGAGGGCTGCGCGCAACGCTCGCCATCGCACGGCCGATACCGTCCAGGTGGCTGAAATCGTCTTGTTGGCCGGTCATGGCAACCGAATGGGCCGAATCGCCGCGTTGATCAAGCGACATCACCTGACCTATATGGACCGGCAGGTCGGATAGGCCTCACCTCGCAATCGGGAAGCCGAATTTGGATCATCGGGAAACAGCACGGATACTCGTTGCCGGCAGCGGCCCCGCAGGGCTGATCGCGGCGCTTGGCTTTGCCGAGACCGGCTTTCCGGTGACGCTCGTCGGACCCGAGGCAGCCGGCCCCGATGCCCGGACGACAGCCTTGATGAACCCTGCCCTGAAGATGTTAGAACGGCTCGGGATCCTGGATAGAATCAGGCCGCACGCAGCGCCGCTCAAGGTGATGCGCATCGTCGATGCAACAAGCCGGCTGATCCGCGGCCCGACAGTGACCTTTCGCGCCAGCGAGATCGACGAAGAGCAATTCGGACTGAACGTGCCCAACAGCGTTCTCAACCGCGCGCTAGCCGAGGCTGTCGGCGCGCATGCGGGCATCGAGTGGCGAAAGTCGATGGTGGAGGCATGGCGCCTCGATGCCGACCATGCCCATGCCGTTCTCGCCGACGGCAGCGAGATTGAGGCGTCGTTGGCGGTTGCCGCCGATGGCCGTCAGTCGCCGGCCCGCGAGGCAGCCGGCATCCGGACATCGGTCCGATCCTATCCGCAGGCGGCGCTGGTGCTCAATTTCGGTCACCGCAGCGACCATGCCTTTACTTCGACCGAATTCCACACCGAGACCGGTCCGTTCACACAGGTTCCCCTGCCCGGCAACCGGTCCAGCCTTGTCTGGGTGCTCGAGCCCGATACCGCCAGGGACCTTGCAGCACTTGACGACGCCGAGCTTTCGACGCGGGTCGAACAGCGGATGCAATCGATGCTGGGCCGCGTGTCGGTTGAGCCCGGCCGACAGGTCTACCCCCTTTCAGCGGTGAGCCCGTGGCGGTTTGCGCAGCACCGCGTGGCGCTTGTCGGCGAAGCCGCCCATGTGTTTCCCCCAATCGGCGCGCAAGGCCTTAATCTCGGCATCAGGGACATCGACGACCTGATTGGTACCGCAAGCAGAAATCGCTCGGACCCGGGCGCCGCCAAGGCGCTTGCGACCTATGATTTCAAGCGGCGGCCGGACATCCTGGCACGCAGCAGCGCGGTCAACCTGCTCAACATGTCGTTGCTTTCCGACATGCTGCCGGCCCAGTTGGCGCGCAGCGCTGGTCTTGGCGTGCTTGAAGGGTTTGCGCCGTTGCGGGCGTTTTTTATGCGCGAGGGTCTGCGACCCGGCAGCGGTTTTGCGGCATTTTTTGGTGGATTGCGAAAACCGGCTGAGCGCTAGCGATCTTGGGTACCGCCCTTGCTCCGCATCTTGCGAACTCAACCCGGCGTCACGCGCTTCGGGATTGAATTGACGCAGAGTCTGCGCCAAATAACGAACATGTCGACGGCAAGGTCTGGACCAATCTTTGCCGGACCGATGCGTTAGAGTCTAAAGTCTTGGAGCGTTCCTTGCGTGTTCCAGGATGCGTGGCGTCCAAGAAGTTCAAGTGGTGAGTGCGATGAAGACAGCCAAATTCTCGATCGGACAGGTGGTTCGCCACCGGCTGTTTCCGTTCCGCGGCGTCATTTTCGATGTCGACCCGCAATTCGCCAACACCGACGAATGGTACGAGGCGATCCCCGCTGACGTGCGGCCGCGCAAGGACCAGCCCTTTTATCATCTGCTCGCCGAGAATTCGGAAACGGAATACATCGCCTACGTGTCCGAGCAGAATTTGCTCGAGGACCGGTCGGGCGAACCGGTCCGGCATCCACAGATAGGTGAGATGTTCGAGAAGAGGCCGGACGGGCGCTACGAACCGAAGCACCAATCGAGACATTGATGACTTAGCTAGGACTTGGCCGGCTTGAGACATGGCTGGACCCGACAATCACCCGGTTCAGCAAAAAAAGCGGGGCATGAACCCCGCTTTTTGTTTGTTCGAAAACCCGTCGATCAGTTGGCGGCAGTCGATCAGTTGGCGGCCTTCGCCTTTTCCTGCTCTTCCTTGAGCTTCTTGGCAAAATCCTGGTTGTTCTTGGCGACGAACTCCTGGAGCTTCTTCTGCCGGTCCTCGATGTCCGACTGCTGCAGCGGCGGGCCGTCGAAGGCGCCGCTGAAGCCGGTCAGCGCAATCTTGATCGGATTCGGCTGGTTCTGGAAATTGATCGAGGTCAGTGTCAGCGCCGATCCCTTCTTGAAGGATGCGACGAGCTGATCGGTCAGCGGCACTTCCGCCACGCAGCGGTCCGGGAAGCAGATCACATAGTCGAGCTTCTGCGCCTTGCCGCCGTCGATCTGGAGGCCGATGCCGGGAGGAACCAGCCGGCCGGTCGGAACCGTCACCTGGAACACCTTGCGGTTCACCTTGCCCTTCAATTCGATCAGGCTGACGCCGGTGATGAGCTGGCCGTTGCCGGCGGTGGTGATGTTCTGGACATTGCAGATGTCGACGTCTTCCTGCTTGGTGCAGGCCTTGAACCAGCCTTGCGGAATCTGCTGTTGCTGCTGCGCGGAAGCAGCGGGAATCCCGGCGCCGAGAATGCCGACCACGCCAGCGGCCATGACCGACAGGCGGTACGCGTTGCTGTTCAGGCTGGTCATGTCGTGCATTCCTCTCAAATGATCCCGGAACCGGCTTTTTCGCGCCGTGTGGTCCAGCTACCTGTTGCCGAAATGAGGCAACAGAATGACTTCGGACGGCGTGTTACACTGCAAGCGATGCCGAATCCAGCCCGAGCCTCGCGAATCTTGGCCGAAGGATTGGCTCAGGGGGTTGGCCGGTGCACGACCGGCTCATGTATGCTGCGCATCGAATCGGGAAGGAGACGGTCATGGGCCGCGTTGTCATTTGGCTGATCGCCACAATATTGTTTGTCGGCCTTTCCCTGCAACCGGCCCTGTCGGAACCGAAGCACGCGCTTGCCATGCAGGGCGAGCCGGCGCTGCCGGCCGACTACAAGCATTTCAACTACGTCAACCCCGACGCGCCGAAGGGCGGTAGCATTACATATTGCGTCGTAGGCAGCTTCGACAATATCAATCCGTTCATCCTGAAAAGCCTGCGCACCACGGCGCGCGGCATGATGGATCAGAGCTTTGGCAATCTCGTCTTCGAGCCGTTGATGCAGCGCAACTACGACGAGGCCTTCAGTCTCTACGGCCTGCTAGCCGATACCGCCGACATGGATCCCGAGCGCAAGGGCATCGAATTCCACCTCGATCCCAGGGCCAAATGGTCTGACGGCGAACCGGTGACGCCGGAAGACGTGTTGTTCACCTATGACGTCTTCACCGAGAAGGGCCGGCCACCTTACAGCCAGCGGATGAAAGCGATTGCCAAGCTCGAAAAGACCGGCGACCGCAGCGTGCGCTTCACCTTCAACGACAAGGCCGACCGCGAATTTCCGCTGATCATTGCGCTGACGCCGATCATCCCGAAACACGCCTTCAACAAGGACACATTCGACAGGACCACGCTGAAGCCGGTGGTCGGCAGCGGCCCTTACACGGTGGCGCAAGTCGTGCCCGGCCAGCGCATCGTGTTCAAGCGCAATCCGGACTATTGGGGCAAGGACGTTTCGTCCAAGCGCGGCTTCGACAATTACGACCAGATCACCATCGAATATTTCCTCAACGCCAACGCCAAGCAGGAAGCGTTCAAGAAAGGCATCTGCGCCATCGACGACGACAGCGACCCGGTCAAACGCGAGCGCGATCTCGACTTTCCGGCCTTCCACCGGGGCGAGGTCATCGCCGAAACTTTCGACACCGGCATTCCGCCGGTGGTCAACGGTTTTCTGTTCAACACGCGGCTGCCGAAATTTTCCAATCCGGTCGTGCGGCGTGCGCTCGGCATGCTCTACGATTTCGAATGGGCCAACAAGAATCTATTCGACGGCAAATACACGCGAACGATGAGCTTTTGGCAGAATTCCGAACTCTCCGCGCTCGGCCACCCGGCCAGCGAAAAGGAAAAGGCCCTGCTGGCCCCCTACCCCGGCCGCGTGCCTGCAGATGTCATGGACGGCACCTACAGGCCGTCTGTCACCGACGGCTCTGGCCAGGACCGCAAGGTGCTGAAGGCCGCATTCGAGCTGCTGAAGAGCGCAGGCTATACGGTGCAGGACGGCGCGATGCTCGATCCCGAGGGAAAGCCGTTCGGTTTCGAGATCCTGACCGCCTCGCAGGACGAAGAGCGACTTGCCGCTATCTATCAGCGCACGCTTGAGAAGCTCGGCATCGATGTCGGTATCCGCAGCCTCGACGGTGATCAGATCCAGTCGCGCAAGCAGCGTTTCGATTTCGAGGTGCTGGTCGGCTCGACCGGTTTCAACAACTCGCTGTCGCCCGGTATCGAGCAAACCGGGCGCTGGGGATCCGCTGCCGCCAAGGCCGAAGGCTCGTTCAACCTCGCCGGCGTCGCCGATCCGGCGGTGGACGCGGCGATCGAGGCGATGTTGAGAGCTCGCTCGAAGGAGGACTATGTCGCCGCCGTCCGCGTCCTCGACCGGCTGTTGATCTCCGGTAACTACATGGTGCCGACGCAGCACAACAACCGGCAATGGCTCGCTTATTGGAACTATCTGGAACATCCGCAAAAGACGCCCATATACGGTTATCAGTTGCCGACCTGGTGGCGCAAACCGAAGTGACCTCTTCAGAACAGGAGATCAAGATGAACGACGAGAACTCGATTGCCGTCGATGTGGTCTCCGACGTCGTCTGCCCCTGGTGCTTTATCGGCCAGAAACGGCTCGACAAGGCGATTGCCGCCGTCGATATCGACGTTCACATACGCTGGCGGCCCTTCCAGCTCGACCCGACGATTCCGCCCGAAGGCAAGAACCGCCGCGACTACATGGTGGCGAAATTCGGCAGCGAGCAACGCATCCGCGAAATCCATGCCCGGATCGAGCCGTTGGGCGAGGCTGAAGGGATTTCCTTTGCCTTCGACGCCATCAAGGTCGCGCCCAATACGCTGGATGCGCACCGGCTCATTCGCTGGGCCGGGACTGCCGGCGAGGCCGTTCAGAACCGGCTGGTGCGCCGGCTGTTCCAGCTGAATTTCGAGGAAGGCGCCAATCTCGGCGATCATGCCGTGCTGATCGAAGCCGCCCGCGAGGCCGGCATGGATGCCTCCGTGGTCGAAACGCTGCTGCCGACCGACGCTGATGTCGAGGCGGTGCGCACCGAAATCGCCACCGCTTCGCGCATGGGCATATCGGGCGTGCCGTGCTTTCTGCTTGAGGGCAAATATGCCGTAATGGGAGCCCAGGACGCCGATACGCTTGCCGATGCGATCCGCCAGGTTGCAGCGGCCAAGGCACGCGGCGAGCTGGAAACGGCCAACTGAGCCGGACTATTTCACCGTCACCTTGGCCTTGCTGACGAAAAAGCCATGGCCATGCTTGCCGGTGCAGGTCAATCCCTTGGTGGATGACTGGCAGGAAAACGGCCCCTTGCTCCAGCTATTGCCGTAGGCCAGCTTGGTGACGTCGCCGCAGCAGCCTTGCTCGCCCGGATACTTGATCAGCGTCGCCGGGCCTTTCGGCCCGAGGATGATGGTGATGTAGCTGGGCTCGACACGCGAACAGCTCAGCTCCGGTCCGCCATCCTGCGGCTCGTAGGTGCTGGTGCCGCCCTTCGGCGTATAGATGCAGCCGATATTGCCGGACGGAGTGTTGAACTCGACCTGCCCCTCGGCGTTTGCAGGAACGGTCTGGCTGCCGGCATATGTTTGCGGGCAGCCAGGCAAATGTTGCGAGCATCGCGGCAAAAAAAGTCCGTGCAAGCATGAAGAACTCCCCCCGGTTCAAACCTAGATGCGCCCGCCAGGTTCGATCCGAAGCGCATCTTTGTCAAACGCAGTTTGTGCGGGCTCTAAAAAGCTCGGTCTAATTGATGTTGGTCCGCATCCTGGACTGTGCCGGCAAAATCATTGCTTGGCTGATTACGGGTTCGTGACAAGGCGGCTTCGACTACGAATCATGCAGTCACGTTCTGGCCGCCGACGAGGTCGGAGCTGACCGTAAAGGCGGGCCGAAGATCGGTCGAGGCTGTGAAGATCGACCGCTGGGTGGCGCTTCTATGTTCACAAAGCTGTGTGAGGACCTTCCCCAACGTAAGGGGTTTGGTTGCGTTGGCGAAGGCAAGTAACTCTTTGAAATTGCGTTTGTATTCCACCTCTCGAAATGCGACGGCAAAGCGCCGCGAGCATTCATTCTGTTGCTCCACTGCAACGGCCGGCCAGCCAATCCACCTGCGGCTGGAGAAAAGCTAATGGAAAATGATCAATTGGTGTTACTGTCCGTAACAAAAGAAAAACCGTTTGGGCGGGATAGTGATTCGGGTCGATAGACCAACGCGACATTCAATATCGGAAAAATGGCTCCGCGGTGCCGCAAGGCAGTCGCCCCTGACGCCCGTATCGTCGATGCGCAGCTTCTGGGGGCTGATGCGAGCTTACTGGTTCTCGGACCGCTGGATGGAAGCCTGGACCTTGACGCTGGTGATTGCGCTGGTCATCGCCCTGTCCAGCAAGGCTGAGGTCTGGTTTACAGTGGCTGGGGCAGAGCTGGCGACTTCGATCGCTTTTTTCCACGATGCCGCGAATACCACGCCACTCAAGACAGTACTGACCAATGCCGGTTTGCTCGTGCTGCTGGTCGTGCTCAAGGACGCGGGTATTGCAGGCGTTCGCAACCTTGTTTCCAAAACACTGCATCGCAAATGGCGTGGCTGGCTGGACAGCCGCTTCAACGAAGCCCTGCTCGACAGCAATCATACCCACTTCCATGCCCAGCATGGGTCTTCCGGGAACGCAGCTCCTGACAATATCGACCAGCGCGTGCAGGAATCCATCAAGGGCATGACCGGTGGGGCCATCGGGCTTGCTACGGGTGTGCTAGGTGTCTTCACCTCGCTCTATTTTGTCGGTGGCGCTTTGCTGGCAAATTCCGTGGAAGTAAAAGGACTGGAGTTCCTCGGCAGCTACGGCAGTGCCGTTCTCGCGCTCCTGGCGGTCGCTATCTACGTGCCGTTCAACACCTGGATCGCAGTCAAACTCGGCGGAATGCTGGAGTGGCTCAATATCAGGATGCAGCAGGCAGAAGGCAACTACCGCAGCGAGTTGATCACGTTGCTCCGCCGCAGTTTTCACGTTGCCGCACTGCAGGGCGAGAATGTGCAGAAGACTGTGCACAGCCAGCGTTATGCCGACATTGACCGCACCTGGGCAAGATTGAACATCGTCAATACCGGCTACGCCTCGTTCGAGCTGATCTACAATTTCATCGGCGCCAAAATTGTCGCTTTCGGACCTGGGCTAGTGCCCTTCATCCACAACGGCCTCGACCTCAAGGGCTATTTAACGGCCTCCGGACAGGTCGATTCGCTGATCAGCAAGTGTTCGTGGTTCATCCATGTGATGCCGGATCTCGCCACGTTGCGTGCGAACAGCCAGCGCGTCGTCGAATTGGCGCAGGCGATCGAAAACGTCCAGCATCCGCAGGAATTCTACAGCCTGACCGGCCGCTCCGACTTCCGCTACGATCGTCAGAACCCGGTCTTCGGCCTGACCATCCAGAAGCTCGAACTGGCGCATCAGGGCGAGGACGCCACCCCGTTCCTGAGCGCTGCAAACTTGCGCTTCCGGCGTGGCGAGTGGACCTTCCTGAAGGGCGAATCCGGATGCGGCAAGACCTCGCTGATCAAGGCGATCAACGGCCTGTGGCCTTATGGCCGCGGCACTATCGTCTTCCCCGAAGGGGTCAGGAGTTTCTACGCCGCCCAGGAGGTGAAGCTGCAGCAGGTCTCGCTGAAGCAGCTGGTCTGCCTGCCCGGCTCCGAACGTGATTACGCCGACGTGCAGGTCGCATCCGCCCTGCACAAGTCCGGCCTCGGCGACTTCATCGAGCATCTGGCCGATGAGAGCCGTGAAGGAAAGATCTGGGATCAGATCCTTTCGGGTGGGCAAAAACAGAAGCTGGTCGTCGCCCGCATCGTGCTGCAGCAACCGGGACTGCTGTTCCTCGATGAAGCCACCGGCGCGCTCGACCCCGATGGAAAGATCGCCTTCCATCAGGCGATCAAGGACAATTGCCCCGACGCAACCGTGATCTCGATCATGCACGAGGCGGCGCCGCCGAGATCGCTCGCGGGCACCGAATTCTACCACAGCGTGGTTGCGATCGCCGACGGCGTCGCCACCAAGAAGCCGCTGGTTCCGAGCTTGCCGGTCGAGCTCACCACCATCCTCACGCAGCCGACGCGGCCGGCCGAGGACAAATGGCTGCGCTTTCCCCGCCGGCTGAAGCAGAGATAGCCGCGGCACCACTGCCGGCATCCAGCCAGCCTGCCACGCAGCCCGATCACAGTCTCGCGATCCAGTCGGTTTGCCGCCGTTTTGACCCGCTCTCGCGATTGACTCGGCAAGGCGCGCTCCTATGTTGCGCCGGCTCGCAGAGATGCCAACCCGAACCCGCGAGCAGAAAGGTCACCGCGCCATGCCTGGCGACAGTCACAGTCGAACGCAACCGCCGTCCGCTTGACGTGACCTGACCGGCTCACGTCCTGCCGGACGGCAAGGAGTGAGCCATGAACGAGTTTTCCCCCGTTGCGGGCGGCGATGCCATCGCCATCGCTCGCGTACTTGCCAACGAACACGTCGCCGACATCGTCGAGGCCTTGAATCAGGAGCCCCGCGAGACAGCATCTGATCTGCTCTGCGAAGTGCCGTTCGAGCGGCTGGTCGAGATCTTCGACCAGCCTGAACTCGACGGCGCGTCCGAACTGGTCGAGGCGCTGCCCCGCAGCAGGGCAGGCAGGCTGCTTGCCGCCATGTCGGTCGACCGCGCCGCCGACATACTGCGCGCTCTGAACGAACCGGCTCGTTCCGAACTGCTTGGTGGCCTGGCGCCACCGCTGCGCGCGACGCTGCTTGCCATTCTCGGCTATCCCGAGGGCAGCGCCGCCTCGCTCATGACGACCGAATATGTCAGCGTGCCGCCGGACTGGAGCGTGGCCCGCACGCTGGATTACATCCGTAAGGTGGGTCGGACACGCGAAACCGTCTATGCGATCTACATCGTCGATCCCAAAACGCATGTCCTGTTGCGCTCGACCAGCTTGCGCCGGCTGATTGCCGGTGAGCCGGATGAGCTGATCATGGCGGTTGCGCCGGATCGCGCGCCTATTGCCGTGTCGCCGCTGACCGATAGCGAGAAGGTCGCACAGCTGATCTCGAAATATGATCTGCTCGCCGTCCCGGTCGTGGACAACGGCAAACTCCTCGGCATCGTCACCATCGACGACATCATCGACACGATGATCGAGGAAACGACCGAGGACGTGCATCGCTTGGGCGGCATGGAGGCTCTGGACGAGCCCTATATGAAGATGAGCTTTCTGGCGATGATCCAGAAGCGCGCCGGTTGGCTATGCGCGCTGTTCGTCAGCGAGATGCTGACCGCCAACGCGATGCAGAGCTACGAGGGCGAGCTGGAAAAGGCGATCGTGCTGACCCTGTTCATTCCACTGATCATGAGCTCCGGCGGCAATTCCGGCTCGCAGGCGACCTCGCTCGTCATCCGGGCGCTGGCGCTGCGCGAGATCGGCCTTGGCGACTGGTGGCGGGTGGCCCTGCGCGAGCTGCCGACCGGCCTGGTGCTTGGCTCGATCCTTGGCGTAGTCGGCGTTTGCCGCATCGCGCTCTGGCAGTATCTCGGCTTCTACGACTACGGCCCCCACTGGCCGCTGATCGCAATGACGATCGGCGCCACGCTGGTTGGCATCGTCACCTTCGGCTCGCTGTCTGGATCGATGCTGCCGTTCGCCCTGAAGCGCATCGGCTTCGATCCGGCCAGCGCATCGGCTCCGTTCGTCGCCACGCTGGTCGACGTCACCGGGTTGGTGATTTATTTTTCTGTGGCGCTGGTGATCCTGCGCGGAACGCTCATGTAAAAAAACTCACGCACTTCCATCGCGGCAATCCCGTTGCCGCGATGGGTTCTTGTCGCGTCAGACGCGCTCACCATCTCTCACCCGGTAAGTCGGCTTGTACATGGTGACGAGTTCTTCCGCCGCGGTCGGATGCACCGCCATGGTACGATCGAAATCATCCTTGGTCAGCCCGGCCTTCAGCGGTATGCCGAGAAGCTGCGCCATTTCGCCGGCATCCGGCCCGAGGATGTGGGCGCCGAGGACTCTTTTCGAGGCGCCGTCGACGACCAGCTTCATCAGCATCTTTTCATCGCGGCCGGAAAGCGTGTGCCGCATTGGCCGGAAGGTGGCGCGGTAGATTTCGAGATCCGAAAAGCGTTTTGCCGCCTCATCCTCCGACAGGCCGACCGTGCCGATCTCGGGCTGGGAAAAGACCGCGGTCGCGATCGTGTCGTGGTCGGGCGCCGTCGGCTTGTCCTTGAAGGCGGTCTCGACGAAGCACATCGCCTCGTGGATCGCCACCGGCGTCAATTGCACGCGGTGGGTGACGTCACCGATCGCCCAGATGTTGTCGATATTGGTGCGGGAGTATCCGTCGACCTGGATTGCCCCGGTCTTGGTCATCTCGATGCCGACGCCTTCCAGGCCCATGTTCTCGGTATTGGGAATGCGGCCGATGGCGAGCATGACCTGATCGACCGTCAGCACCGTGCCGCCGGTGACAAGCGCGTCGAGCCGGCCGTCAGGCCGCTTCCTGACCCACTCTGACACGGCGTGGCAGAGGATTCTTATCCCCTTCTTTTCCATCGTCTCGTGCAGCATGCGTCTGAGGTCCATGTCGAAACGGCTGAGGATTTCCTTGCCGCGGTAGACAAGCGTCGTGTCGACGCCAAGCCCGTGAAAGATGTTGGCGAATTCGACGGCGATATAGCCGCCGCCCTCGATCATGATTGCCTTCGGCAGCTCCTTGAGGTCGAAGGCCTCGTTGGAGAAGATGCAGTGCTCATGGCCGGGCAATGCCGGGTGCGGTGCCGGACGCCCGCCGGTAGCGATCAGGATCTGGTCGGCGGTAACGGTGCGATCCTCACCGAGAAGATGCACCACATGCGGATCGACCAGCACGGCGCGTGAGTGAAAGACTTCGCCGCCGGCGCCCTGCACGTTGTTCTGGTAGATGGCCTCCAGCCGGCTGATTTCGCGATCCTTGTTGGCGACCAGCGTCTGCCAGTCGAAACGCGCCTCAGGCACCGTCCAGCCATAGCCGGCGGCGTCGGCGAAATGTTCGGGGAACTGCGAGGCATAGACATAGAGCTTTTTCGGCACACAGCCGCGGATCACGCAGGTGCCGCCATAGCGGTATTCCTCGGCGATGCCGACCCGCTTGCCGAGTGCTGCCGCGACGCGCGCCGCCCTCACCCCGCCGGAGCCACCGCCGATGACGAAAAGGTCGTAGTCGTAATCGGCCATGGCTGAACTCCTTGCCCCTCAAACACCGAGACAGGTAGGCTGCCGACCACCAAAAGAAAAGCCCGGACTTGCCGGGCTTTCTGGTCCAGTGGCGGTCAGGCCGCTCGGAAGTCCGCGATCAATTCGGTGTGGCGTCCGCGGGAGCAGCGCCATCGGCCGGGGCGGCACCGTCGGCAGGTGCGGCCGGCGCCTTGGCATTCGCCGCTGCACCTAGAGTCTCGCCTACCTGCTGGGCGAGATCGCGAGCCAGGCCGTTCTGCCAGATGTCGGCAGCCTTCACCAGCTCGCGCGTCACGATCGAGCCGTTGTCGAGCAGCTTCTTGCCGGTATCGGAATTGTAGAAGGCGGCGATTTCAGTGAGTTCCTTTTCCGAGAACACTTTTGCATAGGCAAGCGCTGCTTCCTTTTCCAGGTCGGCGCGGCGCGATGCCAGGGCCATCGCCTTCTCGTTGATCGTCTTGGCGATCAGTTCCTGCATGTCCGGGTTCTTCTGGATCAGCTGCTGCTCGAGCGCCGCGGCAGCTTGCGGCAGGATGTTGTCGAACGTATCCGTCGCATGGATCGCCGCGACCGCGGCGCGCGCCGCCTTCAAATGCGCATCAGTGACATCCTGCGAAAACGCCGGCGACGAAAACGCGAAAACGGCCGAGGCCGCCAGAATGGCAAAAAAGCGGCCAACCCGGTTATGCAACATCATGATCGGTAAAACTCCCTGGTTTTCGGGCGGCATGGACGGTTTGGATGCCGTCGCCGCCGGCTATGATGGCCGTTGATGCCAGCCCGATGAAAAGACCATGCTCGACCACGCCCGGAATGGCGTGGAGAGCATTCGAAAGCGCTCTTGTATCCGGAATGCGGCCAAAAGATGCATCGAGGATAAAATGGCCGCCGTCTGTAACAAATGGCTGGCTCCCCGTCATCCTCAGTGTAACAGGGCCGGAAAGGCCAAGGTTTGCAGCCACTGCGCCAACCGCAATTTCGGTGGCGCGCAGGCCAAACCGGTTGACTTCGATGGGCAGCGGAAAACGGCCGATCATCTCGACCATCTTGGAGCTGTCGGCGATGACGATCATGCGGGCGGAGGCCGCCGCGACGATCTTTTCGCGCAGCAGCGCGCCGCCGCCGCCCTTGACCAGTGTCAGCGCCGGATCGATCTCGTCGGCGCCGTCGATGGTGAGGTCGAGCTCGGGCGTTTCCTCGAGGGTCGACAGCGGCACACCAAGCTCGGTGCAAAGGACGGCGGTGCGCTCCGAGGTCGGCACGCCGATGACAGTCAGGCCGGTGGCGACCTTGTCGGCGAGCAGCCGCACGAACTCATCCGCTGTCGTGCCGGTGCCGATGCCGAGCCGCATGCCGTCCGTAACGTGGGCAAGCGCTGCCCGAGCGGCCTCAACCTTCAATTGCCTCGCATCCATGCCGGGTCCTAAGATTTGTTTCGGCGCTGGTAGCATTTTTGCCGGGCTGGTCAAAGGACCTTGCCTGCGGTGCATAAGCCGGCTTGCCTGAACGGGCCGCAGCGGTTATCGCCTGCCGGCAATCAAATCGTCACAGGACAGGCCATGACCCGACCGATCATCGTGTTCGACCTCGACGGGACGCTGATCGACACGGCGCCGGATCTGCTCGACAGCCTCAACCACAGCCTTGCCGCCAGCCAGCTCACGGCCGTCGACGAAGCCGGCTTCAAGCGCTTCGTCGGCCATGGCGGCCGGGTGATGATAGAGCGCGCCCATGCAGCGCAGCACAGGTCGCTGGCAGTGGAGGAGCACGACCGCCTGCTAAAGCTGTTTCTGGACCATTACACCGTTAACATTCCCGGCAAATCGCGCCCTTACCCGGGCGTCCCGGAGGCGATCGCGCGGTTCGAGGCGGCCGGCTACCTGCTGGCCATCTGCACCAACAAATACGAGGCCAATTCGGTGGCACTGATCGAAGCGCTCGGCATGACCAGGCATTTCGCGGCGATCTGCGGCCAGGACAGTTTTCCGTTCCGCAAGCCAGACCCGCGCCATCTCACGCAGACCATCGCGCGTGCCGGCGGCGACCCGCACCGTGCACTGATGGTCGGTGATTCGCAGACCGACATCGACACGGCAAAGGCCGCCGGCATTCCGGTGGTGGCAGTCGATTTCGGCTACACCGACCGTCATGTGCGGGAGTTCGAACCGTCGGCGGTGATCTCGCATTTCGATTCGCTGACGCTCGATCTGGTACAAGGGCTGATGGCCGCGGCTGAGGGCTGAAGCCGGCCATAGTCCGGACCGCCAGATGCCGACCGACAAGTGGTTGACTTCGCGGGCCGGCCTCCCTTATATCGCGGCGCGCTTGGCCTTCGGGCAACGAGCGGGCGATTAGCTCAGCGGGAGAGCACACCCTTCACACGGGTGGGGTCGCAGGTTCAATCCCTGCATCGCCCACCATCTGCTTTCCTGAATCAATTCCAAGTCAGAGCGGCTAGTTGTCAAAATCTGACGCTTGGTGCCGAAGCAGTAGGCCCGCTCTGGGTAAACCTGCCTTTCGCTCCGGCTGCTGAAGCGGCTTTATCGCGCCCACTGCAAGCATATCGCCCATTCGGCAAACTCGCGCGTCGAGGCCTTTTTCAGCGGCGCGAAGCAATCCCCGCCGCCTGGGAGCGGCTGGAGCGCCCGTCGCGGTCATCAAGCGGGTCGCTCGCTACGCTCCCGCTACGGACTCGATGTCACCCATTGTGAGGCCGCAGCCCGATCACGGTCCGCGCTAAACCCAACCCGAACCAAAGTGTCCACAGGGACATCACCAGTGATGCCACGACCCAGACGAAGCTGCCCAGGGTGACTCCGAGCCACATGCCCAGGGGCCAACCGAGGAAGGCTCCAATTCCGGCCACGACTGCGATGTGCGATGCCCAGACCGGCGTGGCTCGGTGAGTGGTCTGCGCCTCGTTGCCAGCGATCACGGCAACGGCCAACGCCAAAAACATGAAGCCGTTGGCCTTTCCTTCGGAAAATGCCCACCAGGCCTCGAAAGTTGCCGTGTCCCCGGCGGCAGCAGCGGCGGAGACCACGGTGGCCTCGGCCACCGCGGTCGTCATGGTCCAGAGGGCGCCGACAGTCAGCACACCCCAGGCAGACAACGTCCACCACGCCTCGGTGAGGCGCGATCTGGCCGCCAGCACGATCAGACCTGTCAGGGCGAACAGTGATAGCGCTACCGCGGAAACCCAATGGATGATCGCCCATCGGACAGGGTCGTCGGTGATGACTCCCATCTGGCGACCCATATCGGGATCGATCGGCCCATGGCCGACCAGCGCGCCTGCCAGCAGGATAGAGGCGATCGCAAGCCAAACTCCTGCTACGCGCGTTCCTTCTTCTGTGTTTGCCATAGAGACCTCGCGCAGTAATGGTCCCATGTCCCATCTAGCGCCAGATTTCAAAGGGTTGCAAGATGGCCAATGATCGGAACGGGTCAACTGACGCCGTAACATTGCCACATCTGTACGACCGGAAAGGGTCGGAACAGATAATCCGCATTGGGCACCAAGCGTCAGATTTTTACCACTAGCAGCTGCAGGTCGCCCCCTCGCCCCCAAAATTCTTTTGGGCGAAATTCAAGGCGCTGCTGTAGCTCGTGTAGCTCTGGAACTGGCAAACGTTGGAGCCGGCCCGCACCTTCATCTGCTCGATATCCCAGAACGAAACTTCGATACGGTCGTCGGCGCAATAGACCGTATAGCGTTCAGGTTCCAGCGCCTCGGCTTTCTGCACAGGCATCGAAACGGACGGGATGGAAAGTATGGAAAGTACAAATATGATGGCATGACGCATTTGCATGTAGACCCCGAGTGACCGTCGGCACTGTTATGGCCGCGATGTTGAGGCGACGCATCATGATTTTAAGCAGTCGCCTTGTTCTTTCGGCGGCCATAGATCAGGTACGGACGGCGCCTCGTTGTAGCGCAACGCTCCGCGATCCCGGAACAAACCTGTATGGAAACGAGTTTCTGGTGATCGAGATGTGAGGGAAAGCCATGTCCAGACTTGTTTTGGCGGCCGCCGTGCTGCTTGTCGGCGGATCGGCCTTTGCGGCTGACGAAAATCCGGTGCCGGCGCAGAATGCCAAGAAGCTGTCGGAAATCATTGCCAAAGTCGAGCAGCGCGACGACTTCCGCTACATCAAGGAAATCGATTGGGACAGCGGCGCCTACACCGTCATTTATTACACGAACGACAAGGCCAAAGTCGAAATCACCTATGATCCGGTGACAGCCGCGCCGAAATGAAGCTGTCCGCCAACGGTCCAGATTCTAAAAAATGGCGCGCCTCGAAGGTCCCGGGCCTTCGGCACACCCTTGCGCAGATATGACTTTGATGGCTGACTGGGTGCTATCATTGCGCGCGGGGGTGGGCATGGCGACGGTAAAGCACGTATTGAAACGCTTTCTGATGATGCTCGCGGGTTATTTCATAGCGGTACTGGTTGGGCTGATCGCGGTGGCGGCGATCTATGGCGGGCTGAGCTCGCTGCCAAATGCGCCGAATTATTTCGACGTCATGGGTGTCAGCCCCGTTGCGGTGCTGCTGTTGCCGCCGCTCGGCATGTTCATCTATTTTCTGACGATCGTGCTGACTGCCCTGCAGACGCTGATCTTCGCACTGATTGCCGAGTTTTTCTCGCTGCGCAGTTTTTGGCTGCATATGATCTTCGGCGCCGCGGCTGCGGTTGGCGGCTTCGCCCTGATCTGGCCCAGTGTACCAGACGATACGAACCCGGAGCGCTGGGCCGATGTCGGTATTATTGCAGCGGCAGGCGTTGTCGCCGGCCTGGTTTATTGGCTGATCGCCGGGCGCGAGGCCGGCTTCCGGCGTCCGCTCTTTCAGCGCTAGACCCGCATTCCTCAGCTTGCCGGCGAACGCACCGCTTCCGTGCTGTCGAGCGCCTGCTGCAGCCTTGTGTCGCGGCCGTATACGTCGTTGAAATATTCGACATTGCCGGACAGGTCCGGCCATGCGGTGAAATAGGCGACATAGACCGGGATCTTGCGTGTCACGTCTTCGGTCGAATGTCCGAGCTTCAGTCTGTCCTCGATGTAGTCGACCGAGGTGCCGAGCACGGCAGCCGCCATACCGCGCGGATCCTGCAAGCGCACGCAGCCATGGCTGAGCGCGCGCATGTCGCGCTGGAAAAACGACTTCTGCGGCGTGTCATGCATGTAGATGGCGTGCTTGTTGGGGAACAATATCTTCAACTCGCCCAGCGCATTGGCCTCGCTCGGCAGCTGGCGCACGCCGTAGGGTATCTTCGCGCCATAGGCGCCCCAATTGACCGAGGAGGAGGGAATGCGCTTACCGCGCGCATTGACCACCTCATAGCCCGCGCGGTCGAGATAGCCCGGATCCCGGCGCAGCCGCGGCAGCATCTCATTGACCAGGATCGACTGCGGCACGCCCCAATAGGGATGGAAGTCGACCTGCTCGATCTGGTCATAGAAGAAAGCAGTCTGGTTGGTGGGCCTGCCGACGACGGCGCGGGTCTTCAGCTTCTCCTCGCCATCGTCGATATAGCTCGCGGTGAAAGCCGGCTGGTTGATGAAGACACGCGGGCTGCCGAGGTCGGAAGGCAGCCAGCGCAACTCTTCGAGCGCGACCCGAACCTTCTGAACCTTGTCGGCCTTGGACGTTCCGGCCAACGATGCAACGGTACGTGGGCCGATGACGCCGTCGCCTTTCATGCCGGCCCGTTTCTGCACCGCCTTGATCACCGGCACCAGCTCCGGATCGTAGACCTCGCTGATGGCGAGCCTCGCCAGGACCTCGCCATAGGCGCCGCCCATCTCGTCATCGAGATTGCGCGCGATCTTTGTCAAAAGCTTCGGCAGTTCAGGGCTGGTCTGCCCCGGCTTCAGCAGCAGATTGGGATCGATGGTGATTTCGTCTTCGGCGCTGGCCTGGAGCGCTTCCAGTTCGACGCGCAGCGCCTGATACTCGGCGTTCTGTGGATGCCGCGATTCGAGGTAGGTGCGAGCTTGCTGGGTATGGGCCAGCGTCTTCAGCACCCCTTCCATGTCGAGCGGCTTCGGCGGAAAATCGTAGTAGCCGGTCATGCGGTTGGGATCGACGCGGCCGCTTTGTGCGTCACGGGCGTAGCGCAGGACGCGTGCCGACAGCGCCATCTCGAAGCGGACCAGCTCTTTCAGGCGTTCATCGGCATCGCCCGCCGATGTGCCTGCTGCCGGAATTTCGACGGTGTAGTCGAAGGGCGTCAGGCCGTAGCTCGCGGCTTCGCCCAGCACCCGCACCGCATCCTGCGCACGGCTGCTGGGACTGGTTCCCGTCACCCAGATGAAATCCGGATTGGCTGAGTAGTAGGCGATCAACGCCTTGGCGATGTCCTTCTCGGCATAGAGGTCATAGCCGTCGAGCCCGGCAATGGCTTCGCGGAATGCAGCCCCGGTGGCCGCCGGCTCGAACGCAGCATCCTGCGGCGTTGCCGGTTCAGGCGCTGCCGACAGTGCCGAAAAATCGACGCGCACCAGCGGATCGCTCTTGTAGGTGTAATAGGACGGGCTGCTGATTTGCGCACCACCACCGCCACCACCGGAAGCGGCCGGCGCCTTGGGCCTCGGCTTGTATTTTGACGGTGGCGGGGGAAAGTTACCTTTCGGCGGTGCGTGTTTGACGCCGCCGCCGAAAAGCATGTCGAAGAACCCTTGTGCTTCAGCCTGCGGCGCGCCGAAGGCCAGCATTGCCGCGGCCACCGCAAACGGCAGCACGGTGGCTTTGTTTTCAAGGAGTTTCATGGATCACCCGCTCCGGTTGAACCCGGATCCCGTTCCGCACCGCTTTCACGGTCTCGCCCACCGCATGGCGGATGTAAGGCGTGACTATACTGATTCATACTGATTTCGTTAAGCTTCCATAAATTTCGGAACGTCTGTTGCAGAACGGTTTCACAACATCGTGACGGGTCAAGCCAATCCGCCTTCGCCCCCGACCAATGGTAGTGCCCGCGAGCCAAGCCTCAAGCGTTGGCGCCGCCGTCGATGGTCAATGCCGCGCCTGTCACGAAGCGCCCTTCGGGGCCGGCAAGCCAGGCGACCATGCCGGCGATCTCGTCGGCCGTGCCGAAGCGAGGCGTCGCCATCTTCTGGCGCTGATGCTCGGCGTGCGGGCCGCCTGCTGGATTCATGTCGGTATCCGTCGACCCCGGATGGACGACATTGGCGGTGATGCCGCGCGGACCGAGATCGCGTGCAAAGGCCTTGGTCAGGCCAACCAAGGCAGCCTTGCTGGCCGAATAGGCGCTCAGGCCGGCATCGGTGGCACGCTCGGCCAGGTTGCTGCCGATCGAGATGATTCGGCCACCCTCGCCCATATGCGCCGCTGCTGCCTTGGCGGCGACGAACGGGGCTCTGAGGTTGACCTCCATTGTCTCATCGAAGTCGGCAAGCGACAGGGCATCGATCGGCGCAGCGCGCCAGATGCCGGCGCTGTTGACGAGGATATCGAGCCGTCCGAAGGCTTTTACCGCCTCATTGACTGCCGCCTCGATCGCGGCAGCATCGCGATTGTCGGCCTTGATGGCGAAGGCCCGGCCGCCGGCCGCCTCGATTGCCCCGACCACCGAACGCGCCCGTTCCTCGCCATTCACATAGGTGATCGCCACGCCCGCGCCGTCGGCCGCGAGCCTTCGTGCGATCGCCGCACCAATGCCGCGGCTGCCGCCGGTGACGAGGGCGGCCTTGCCGTTCAAGCTCCTGGATGACATTTGCTTCTCCATTTTGTAGTGATTGATACATAAATATCTGCCAGCCTTGCTGAACCACGTCAACTGAATTATGTATCGATCAACACAGAAAGCACACCATGCCGGAACGAGGCCGCCCCCGCACCTTCGATCGAACCGCCGCCTTGCGGCGGGCAATGGAAGTGTTTTGGGCCAAGGGTTATGAGGGCGCGTCGATAAGCGACCTGACCGCTGCAATGGGCATCAACTCACCCAGCCTCTACGCAGCCTTTGGCAGCAAGGAAGCGCTGTTCCTCGAGGCGACCGAGCTTTACACGCAGGTGGAAGGCACCGATATCTGGTCTGCGCTGGAAAAGGCGCCGACCGCACGCCAGGCGGTCGAGCGATTCCTGCGCCAGACGGCCAGGGCCTATTCGCAGACCGGCCGTCCGCAAGGCTGCCTTATCGCGCTCGGCGCATTGCACCAGGACTCGAGCCGCGGCGCCATCTGCGATGATCTGCGCCGTCGCCGTGCCGAAAACCGCGAAGCCTTGCTGAGACGCCTCGAGCGTGGCGTGGCCGAGGGGGAGTTGCCGGCCGATTTCGACTGCGGTACGGCCGCGACCTTCTATGCGACCGTACAGCACGGCATGTCGATCCAGGCGCGCGACGGCGCGTCGCGCTCGGCTCTTCTGGCGACGGTGGCCGGGGCGATGGCAGCTTGGATAGCGATGGCCAGCACCGGGGCGGCGTGACGGTCGAAACCGGCTGACAAGAACGATATTCAGGTCACTGCAGAGAAGGCTCCAGCCTGCCGGCAACGAAACCAACGGCACGCTCCACCACACCCTTGTCCGCGAGAATACGGCGGTGGCCGAGCCCGTCGGCCCAGTACAGCCGCACATGGTCGCCGGCACGCGCGTAGAGCCTTGCATGATCGGCGGACACTTCGCGGTCGTCCGGCGCGTGGATCACCAGCGTCGGCAGCGGCGTGCTTGCCAGTTGGCGGTCACCGGTGAATTCGTGCAGCGGCCGGCCGGCGATGCGCTCGACCCGGTCGGCCATGGCGACCTGCGAGCGCGAGCCGACATTCAGCATGCGGCTGAAATCGGCAAAGATCGCAGGAAGCGAGCTCGGCGCAGCGATTAGCACCAGCCGCCCGGCCGTCAACGGCGGGATATTTCTGATTGAACCGGCGACGGCATTGGCGGCGACGGCACCACCAAAGGAATGGCCGGCGATGGCGGCAAATGGGCCGAACCATTCGCCGGCAACCCGTGCTGCATCGACCGCACTGACAAGGGTCAGCCGGCGGCCCTGCGACTGGCCGTGGCCCGGCAAATCGAGCGAGACCACCTTGTAGCCGGCATCGCGATAGGCTTCGATCAATGTGCGCATGTATTCGGTACGCGAACGCCAGCCATGGATGACGAGCACGGTGCCTGCAGCCGCCCTGCCCGGCTCGGGCCGGAATTCATGCACCATGACGCAGCCGGTTCTGGTCTTTAGCCGGTGATGGCGCGCTTCGGTCATGAAATCGGCGGCGCGATCGATTGCGCGGCGCTCACCATGGCTCAAGCTCTTTTCGTGCGGCGTGCGGCAGAACAGCTCGAATGCGGCGCGCCCGGTGAGTCGCGGCGCCACATGCTCGGCCACGCCGAACGTGCCGCGGATGACCTTCAGTCCAAATGATGCCATAGTGGCGATCCATCCATTGGTTCAAGCATGAACATAATAGTTCAAACATGAACATTAAGCAAGACCTGCCCTGGGACAACCCGCGTTTTCGCAACTGGGTTGCGGTGGCGCGCGCCTGCCACGTGGTGGAACGCACCTTGGCGGTGAAGCTGGCGCCGCTCGACCTGAAGCCGGCGCAGCTCGACGTGCTGATGAACCTCTACCGCCATCCCGGCATGTCGCAGCACGACCTCGCTCGCCGCCTGCTGGTCGGCCGCTCCAACATCACCATGCTTTTGCCGCAGCTGGAGACCCGCGGCCTACTGCGCCGCGAGAGCGACGAGAAGGACAAGCGCGTGCTGCGGCTGACGTTGACTGAGGCAGGCGAAGCACTGCTGATGCAGGCCCTGAAGGTCCACATGACGCTGATCGAAAAGGCGATGAGCCAGTCGACGCCGGAACAATGCGACATGATCGGCGAACAGATGCGCAAGATTGCCGAGGTGTTGAAGACCGCCTGACGGCCCAGTGCTTCACCACCAAATTCCCTCACCACCAAATTTCTTCACCACATCGATTTTTTCGCGCGCTCCGGCCATTCCCTGTCGTAGACCTCGCCGTCGATGTTCTTGCGGCTGGTGATTTCCAGGATTTGGCCGGCGGTCGGCAGCGATCTTGGGTCGACATGCCTTGCCGGATTCCACAGTTCCGACCGGTGAATGGCGCGGGCGCACTGGAAATAGACCGCATCGACCTCGACGACCGTCACCGAGCGCGCCGGCTTGCCCTCGACTGCGAACGAGGCGCAGAGCGCGGGATCGGTGGTGATGCGGGCGCGGCCATTGACGCGCAGCGTCGTGCCGGAGCCCGGCACCAGAAACAGAAGCGCGACGCGCGGATCGCGAAGGATGTTCCTCAGCGAATCGGCACGGTTGTTGCCGCGCCGGTCCGGCATCATCAGCGTTTTCGGATCGTGGATGCGGACGAAGCCGGCGAGATCGCCGCGCGGCGAGCAATCCAGCCCTTCAGGCCCGCAGGTTGCGAGCGCAGCAAACGGCGAAGCTTCGATGAAGGCTTCGTATTCGGGAATCAGCTGGTCGAGCTCCTTGACCACCGACGCCTCGCGAGGCAGGCCATAGAGCGCTTCGAGTTGTTCGATGCTGGTGATCACGGACATGTTTTCGTCTCCAAACCTTTGCCGGCGCTACTCCAGACGCATGACATTTTCACGACACGATGCCCGTTTGTCGGTCATCAGGAAACGGGTGTCGAGGGACCGCGAACAAGCGCAAACCGCTTTCGTGCTGACAGAAACGGAGGTCAAAAATGGAGAAACCGCTCGGCCGGCGACGCACCGCCATGGAACTTATTGAAAACATGTTCAATGTTGAAATGCGTTTCCTGCAATCAGGCTCGGAGAGCCTCGATATGCTTGCCAGCGCATTTCATGTCGAGATTGTCGTGCATGAGCCTCGCTCCCTGCCCTATGCCGGTGACTGGAACGGCCTCGACGGCGTTGGCGCCCTTTTCCGCAAGATGCGGGAAATCTGGAGCGACGTGGCGGTGGAGGACCTTCAGGTCGCCCAAAACGATGACATGGTGTTCATGAGCTGCACGCTTTCACTGACATCGCGGGCCAATGGTGCAACCATCAAACAGCCGTTTGCCGAAGTCTTGCGCTTCAAGGATGACCGGCTGATCGAAGGCACGCCGTTTTATCACGACACCAGCGAGATACTGGCGATGCTGCGTTGACCGGAGCGTCCCGCGGGAATCAGTCAACGATCGCGGCTTAGCCCCTTCTCTTCCAGCTCGGCGAGATAGGCGGCCCAGCGTGCATCCTTCTCATGACCCAGCGTATGCAGGTAATTCCAGGTGAAGATGCCGGTGTCGTGGAAATCGTCGAAGGTGATGCGCACGGCATAATTGCCGACCGGCTCGATCTTAAGGATCGCTACATTGCGCTTGCCGGGAACGGTGACGCGCTGTTCGGGCGAATGGCCCTGCACCTCGGCCGACGGCGAGGCAACACGCAGCAGCTCGGCTGGCAATTCGAACGGCTGATGGCCCGGAAAGGTGACGGAAAGCAGCTTGCGGTCCTTCGAGACCCTGAGTTCCTTTGGCGCTGTCATGCTGGTGGATCCTACGGAAGACAGCCTTCCCTACGCCGCTTCGCGTTGAGGGAAAAGGCCGTTTCAGAACTTCCGACATGATCTGTCGGCGTCGGGATGTTACCGCAGATCGCGAGCTTCTATCTTGAATGGCAAGTTGGCTCGCATCACATAGCCATATATAACGAAGCCGTTCACGGCCACGGGAAGCGCATAAGCATGGATATGATCGATCCTTTCGGTCGCACGATCACCTACCTGCGCGTGTCGGTCACCGACCGCTGCGATTTCCGCTGCACCTATTGCATGGCCGAGGACATGACGTTCCTGCCCAAGAAGGACCTGCTGTCGCTGGAAGAGCTCGACCGGCTTTGCACGGTCTTCATCGAAAAGGGCGTGCGCAAGCTCCGCCTTACCGGCGGTGAGCCGCTGGTGCGCAAGAACATCATGCATCTGGTGCGCCAGCTTTCGCGGCATCTCGAGAGCGGTGCGCTGGAAGAGCTGACGCTGACCACCAACGGATCGCAGCTTTCACGCTTTGCCGCCGAGCTCGCCGACTGCGGCGTCAAACGCATCAACGTCTCGCTCGACACCCTCGATGCCGACAAATTCCGCCAGATCACCCGCTGGGGCAATCTGGATAAGGTCATGGACGGCATCGACGCGGCGCAGGCGGCGGGGCTGAAGGTAAAACTCAATGCGGTGGCCTTGAAGGACTTCAATGACGCCGAATTGCCGGAAATGCTGCGCTGGGCGCATGGCCGCGGCATGGATCTGACGGTCATCGAAACAATGCCGATGGGCGAGATCGACGCCGACCGCACCGACCAGTATTTGCCGCTGTCGCTGCTGCGCGCAGCACTCGAGCGCCAGTTCTCGCTGAGCGATATTCCCTATAAGACCGGTGGCCCGGCCCGCTATGTCCACGTCGCCGAGACCGGCGGGCGGCTCGGCTTCATCACGCCGATGACGCATAATTTCTGCGAAAGCTGCAACCGGGTCCGGCTGACCTGCACCGGCACGCTTTACATGTGCCTCGGCCAGGAAGATGCAGCCGACCTGCGCGTACCACTGCGTGCGTCCGAAGGCAACGAGCTGGTCGCCGACGCCATCGACGAAGCAATCGGCCGCAAGCCGAAAGGCCACGACTTCATCATTGATCGCCGCACCAACCGCCCATCGGTGTCGCGGCATATGAGCGTCACCGGCGGCTGATTTGTCACCGATTTCGTGCAAGAATAATCGCCTTGGCATCGGCTTCGAGGCAAGGCTCATGCAGCGGCTTTTTGCAATCCCGACGTTTTTCGGAGTGATGGCGGGGACCATGGCAGTTGCCGCGCCACTCACCTATACGAGCGAGCGCTTCGGTACCGTCTGCACCTTTCCGGATGAGATCTTCACTCTTCGCCAGCCTGAGCCGGACAATGGCGATGGACAACAATGGCTCACGGCTGATGGCGCCAGCCTGATCTGTTCAGGCATCCTCAATATCGATGATGAAACTCCGACAGCCTTCGTCTCCGCCCAGAGGGGCAGCAAGGAACCTGGCTACAAGATTACCTACAGCAAGACCGGCAAGGACTGGGCGGTGCTGTCGGGCATCAAAGGCGAGAACATCTTCTACGAACGCCGCCTGTTCGGAAAAGACGGTGTCATCCGTACGGTCTGGATCGACTATCCGCCAGCCTTGAAATCGAAATACGACCCGCTTATCGGAGCGATCGCCGGCAGCCTCAGGGGACCGTGAGCATCCGGCGACCTCGGAACATATTCGCAACCCGTTGTTTTTGCTAACGAGTCACGGTTGACGCGTGTAGTCGTATCGTACGGCAAGCCATTTCTTGCCGCTGCCATTGGCCTGAAGGAAATGCTGCTCGGCCACTTCGTGATTGTCGCCGTCCCTGGAAATGACGAAATCGGAGGCAGTGAACCGCCCTTCGACCTCGGGCCCGAAGCCGACGAAACCAAGCGGCTCGAAAAGCAGCGAAATCTTGCCGTCCTCCTCGCCACCAAAACTCCAGGCGGGCATGATCCCTGCCGGGAAACGGGTATCCATCGAGACATACTTCCAGCGGCCCTCCACGCGGTCATAGCTCAAATAGGCTATCCGCTGGAAGTCTGGGATTTTCGATCCGGGCGCCGGTCGCATCACCTCCTGCATGAAGGGGCCGATCATCGTACGCTCGGCCACCAGCCCGGTCATCACAATCGGCTGGGCGCCGGGCGTTGGCCAGATCGTGTTGACGACGGACCATTTCCCGACGCGGCGAGCGAGTTCATCCGCTTCGTGACCCGGCGTGGACATCCGTTCGACTGCCGACGCCGAAGCGCCGTTCTCGGCGAAGGCAGGCGCCATCGCCATGAGGATAACCGCCAGTGCAGAAGAGAACCGGGAAGCCGACGAAACGTGCCGCCTGCTGCCTGTGCCAAGCATGTCCGCATTGCCTCGTGCATTCATCATGGACCACCTCCCCAGACAAGATCAGAAGCCTACAATGACCAATTTGGTGAATCTTGCCGAGCAAATTTGATCTCGTCGAAAAATTTTCCTCGAGCCGCAGTGTGATCGATTTGCCCTCCGAACCCATCCTTTGGAACGGCACATTTCGGGATCACACCCAGAAAAGGTCTTGTCCGCAAACGGTTACCGGATTTACCGCAAGCCCGTTCGGGCCTAGCCTCTGCTCTGGAGCGGTTCTTCGCCCAGTGGGGGAATACGATATGCACAAACTCATTCTTTCTGTTGCATTGCTCAGCTTCGCGGCCCTGCCCGCGGCGGCCCAGTCGATCGGCGGCACCTATGCCGTGGCCGGCACCAACTTCGATGGATCGTCCTATGGTGGCGACGCGACGATCACGCTGACCAGCGAGACTACCTGCACGATCCATTGGGAGACAGGCGGCTCGTCCTCGGACGGCATCTGCATGCGCAACGACGATGCCTTCTCCGCCGGCTATGTCATGGGCAAGGCGGTTGGCCTTGTCGTCTACAAGGTGCAGGAAGACGGCTCGCTGCATGGCCTGTGGACGATTGCCGGCAAGGAAGGCAACGGCACCGAGGTGCTGACGCGCAAATAAGCCTGCCGCTCTTGCGAGGTAGATGTCACGGGCCACAGAAAGGCTGTGGCCCAGCCCTTTGACGTTGCTGTTTTGCGGGTGCCTGCTAGACGCATGCTGCAGGACTCACCCGGTAATCGCCTTGCCTCTTTCGCCAAATCTGCGCGGCGCGTTGTTCATGATGGTGGCCATGATTGGCTTCACCCTCAACGATGCAATCACCAAATTCTCGTCGGAATCGATGAACATGGCGCAGGTCATGCTGATCCGCGGCGCCTTCGCTTCGCTTTTCGTTGCCCTGCTTGCGTGGCAACGCGGCGCGCTTGCCCGGCCTGGCTCGATGCTGCAGCCGACAGTTGCGCTGCGCGTCGCCAGCGAGGCCGGCGCCACGGTGTCGTTCCTGGTTGCTCTGGCACATCTTCCGATCGCCAATGTGTCCGCCGTGCTGCAGGCGCTGCCGCTGGCTGTGACGATGGGCGCCGCGCTTGTGTTCAACGAGGGCGTCGGCTGGCGGCGCTGGCTGGCCATTGCCGTCGGTTTTGCCGGCGTGCTGATCATTGTGCGGCCGGGCTTCGAAGGGTTCAGCATGTTTTCTCTGCTGGCACTGGCTAGCGTGGCATGCTGCGCGGTGCGCGACCTCGCCACCAAGCGGATTCCGCAGGCAATTCCGACATTGCTGGTGTCGACCGCCACCGCTCTTGCCATGACCGTTCTGGGCGCAGCATTGCTTTCGCCGATGGGCGGTTGGACGCCGATGACGGGAAAAAGCACGGCATTCCTGGCGCTGGCGGCGGTGCTCGTGCTCATTGGCTACCAGTTCATCATCATGGCGATGCGGGTGGGCGATATCTCCTTCATCGCGCCGTTCCGCTACACCGCCCTGCTCTGGTCGATCCTGCTTGGCTTCACGATCTTCGGCGATGTCCCCGATCTGCCGATGATCGTCGGTGCCACGATCATCATCGCCTCAGGCCTCTATGCGCTCTACCGCGAACGGATCGTCGGCCGGCGAAAGACAGCTGCCGAAAGCGCTGGACCGGACATGGCGCCGGACGGCATATAGGCGCGACCGTTGACGACCGTCTGATTTGAAAACTTGATTTTGGTCATAGGGTCTAGCAGCAAACGATGGGCCGAGATATCGCAGGGATCATTCTGGCCGGCGGCCGGTCGAGCCGGATGGGCGGCGGCGACAAGACGCTGCTTGCGCTTGGCGATGGGACCCTGCTCGACCGTGTCGTTTCGCGCCTTGGCCCGCAGGTCGGCCCGCTGGCGCTCAACGCCAATGGCGATCCGGCACGGTTTGCCGCGACGGGGCTTCCCGTGCTTGCCGACACCGTCAAGGGTTATGCCGGGCCGCTTGCCGGGATCCTGACCGGCCTCGAATGGGCTTCCGACACCACTTGCCAGGCGCTGGTCACGGCTGCAGGCGATACGCCTTTCCTGCCCAAGGATATGGTCGAGCGGCTGCTCGCGGCAGCCTATGCACGCCCGGGCTCGATCGCCGTTGCCTGTTCCGGCGGCAAACGGCATCCGACGTTTGCGCTCTGGCCGCTGGGGCTCGACCAGGCCTTGCGCCAATTTCTCGTCGAGGAAGACAACCGGCGCGTTTCGGCGTTCATCGACCGGCACGGTTTTGTCGAAGTGGATTTTCCCATCCTGAAATCCAGAGGGGCCGAGATCGATCCCTTCTTCAACATCAACACTCCCGACGACCTTGCCCGGGCCGCGCATCTGTTGCAGAGCATCGAGCCATGAACAGACGTATCTTCGGCATCACTGGCTGGAAGAACTCCGGCAAGACGACATTGACCGAAAAGCTGGTCGCCGAACTCGTCCGGCGCAGCTGGAAAGTGTCGACTGTAAAACACGCCCATCATGATTTCGACATCGACAAACCTGGAGCGGATAGCTTTCGCCACCGCCAGGCGGGAGCGATGGAGGTGGCGATCGTGTCGGGCAGGCGCTGGGCGCTGATGCACGAATTGCGTGGCGAGGACGAGCCGACGCTGGAGGCGATCCTGTCACGGCTGGCACCCTCCGACATCGTGCTGGTCGAGGGCTACAAGCGCGAGGCGCACAAGAAAATCGAGACGCGACGGCTCGAGGCCAAGGACCGGACACCGCTCTCGGCAGGCGATCCACACATTATCGCCGTCGCCTCCGACTTTCCCATTGTCGGCGAAGACTTGCCGGTCTTCGATCTCGACGACACGAATTCGATAGCCGACTTCATCGAACGCGCCACCGGCCTGACGCGCTGAGATTGCGGCCGCGGGGAGCCTCCCGCCACTTTCTCTCCATTTAGGCGTTTGACCCAGCGTCACCGTTTTCTGAACATGACCTTCCCTCAAGCGGCGGTTTTGCAGTTGCTTTTTCTTGGGAAAGAATGGGAGTATCGCGCCAGCGGGCGGTCAAAAGCACCGCCCACAGAGCCGTTCGGGAACGACGGCCGGGACCAACAGAGAGGACCATTATGCGTATTGCACTGCGTATCGCGCTCGCCGCATCGGCTGCGCTGCTGACGCTTGGCGTTGCCCAGGCCCAGGAAAAAACCTTGAGGATCGGCACCGAAGGAGCGTATCCGCCATTCAACAACCTCACCGCCGACGGCCAGCTCGTGGGCTTCGATATCGATATCGCCAAGGCACTGTGCGACGAGATGAAGGTGAAGTGCACTTTTGTCGCGCAGGACTGGGACGGCATCATTCCAGCCCTTCAGGCAGGCAAGTTCGACGCCATTGTCGCGTCTATGTCGATCACCCCGGAACGCGCCGAGAAGGTCGACTTCACCCACAAATATTACAATACGCCGCCGGCAATCGCCGCGCCTAAGGACACTGATATCAAGGGTGTCACCAAGGAAGATTTGGCCGGCAAGACGATCGGCGTGCAGGCATCCACCACGCATTTCAACTATTCGACCAAGACTTACACCGACAGCACCGTCAAGCCGTATCCGACCGCGCAGGAATACCAGCTCGATCTGGCCAATGGCCGGCTCGATGCCGCCAATGACGACATCGTCGTGCTGCAGCAATGGCTGGATTCGCCGGACGGCGCCTGCTGCAAGCTGGTCGGCACAATCAAGCCCGTCATCGAAATCCACGGTCCGGGCGCCGGCATTGCCGTGCGCAAAGGCGAGACCGACCTGGTCAACCAGTTCAATGCGGCGATCGACGCGATCCGCGCAAACGGAAAGTACAAGGAAATCAACGACAAATACTTCAAATATGACGTTTACGGCGGCGAGTCCTGATCGACCGACATAGGACAACGTGAACGGCGGGAGATTCCCGCCGTTCTTATAAGGATGCCGCGCACGAGGGGTGATGCGGTACGGGTCTCAACGAGCCTCAAGGAGAACAGGCAGGCGGATGCAGAGCGCACTGACGCTTCTCAGTTGGGGACCCGAAGGCTGGCTCGACGACATCGCCGCGGGTGTGTTTGTCACAGTATGTCTTGCGCTGGCCACGCTGCCCTTCGGGCTGACGCTCGGCTTTTTCGTGGCGCTGGCCAAACAGTCGGAAGAGCCGTCGCTGAGACTGGCCGGGAACATCTACACCACGATCTTTCGCGGAATACCCGAGCTGCTCACGCTGTTTCTGATCTTCTTCGGCATCCCATTAATCCTGCAATACATTGTCCGGCTGGTGAGCCCCGGGACATCGGCCGACGTCAACAGCTTCGTCGCCGGGATGATCGCGCTGTGCTTCATCTTCTCCTCTTATTCCAGCGAGGTGTTTTTATCCGCCTTCCGCGCGATTCCAAAAGGGCAATATGAGGGAGGCTATTCGATTGGCTTGTCCAGCGGCCAGACGATGCGGCTGATCGTACTGCCGCAGTTAATCCGCATCGCATTGCCCGGACTTGCCAATCTTTGGCTGATCCTGCTCAAGGACACCGCGCTCGTCTCGGCCGTCGGCCTCAACGAGATCCTCCGGCAGAGCGGGGTTGCCGCTCGCGTCACCAAGCACGCCTTCCTGTTTTACGGTTTTGCCGGCCTGATCTATCTCCTGCTAGCGATCGTCTCCTCCTTCGGCATCAATGCGATCGAACGAGCGGTTGGCGGCAGCGAGGTCAAGAGATGAGCCTGGCCACCGACACGCTGAAGGTTGACCGGCCGCCGCCGCCCGCACGCGGCTGGTCGCGCCAACGCATCCTCGGCCATGTCCTGGTCGGCCTGTGGATCGCTCTCGGCATTGGCGTGGTCGTCTACCTAGTCACTGCGTGGAACCCGGAGTTCTTCCAGAAATATGCACCCGGCTACATATCCGGCCTTGGCATCACCCTGCTGCTGGTTGCCATCTCGATTGTGCTTGGTGCGATCCTGTCGGTGCCGATCGCCTATGCACGTATGTCGAACAATCCGATCCTTTCGGGGTTCGCCTATGCCTATGTCTATTTCTTTCGCGGCACGCCGCTGTTGGCGCAGACCTTCCTGGTCTACTACGGGGTCGGCTCCTTCCGACCGGAGCTCGAGATGGTCGGCCTGTGGGGCTTCTTCCGCGAAGCGTTCAACTGCGCGATCTTCGCCTTTTCGCTGAATACGGCCGCCTACCAGGCCGAGATTTTGCGTGGCGCGATCGAGAGCGTGCCAAGGGGCCAATGGGAAGGTGCCGCCTCGCTCGGCCTGCACAAACTGCAGACGATGTGGAAAATCATCCTGCCGCAGGCGCTGATTGTGGCGCTGCGCCCTTATGGCAACGAGATCATCCTGATGATCAAGGGCTCGGCAATCGTCGCCATCATCACGGTCTACGATTTGATGGGCATCACCCGGCTCACTTATGCGCGCACCTTCGACTTTCAGTCGTATATCTGGGCGGCGATCATCTATCTGGTCATCGTCGAAACATTGCGCCACGGCGTCGAGTGGATCGAACGGCGTATCACCATCCATCTGCACCGCTGACTCCCATCCCCTTGCCTGATCCGATAAGAAGGCCGCAAAGCAGGTTTCTAAGGGATTCGAAAACATGGCTTCGGTGGCATTTCTCGGTCTTGGCGTCATGGGTTATCCGATGGCCGGGCATCTCAAGAACAAGGGCGGTCACGACGTCACTGTCTACAACCGCACCAGGGCCAAGGCCGAGCAGTGGGTTGCCCAGCATGGCGGCAGCTTCGCCGTGACGCCGGCAGAGGCGGCCGAGGGCAAGGACTTCGTTTTTTCCTGCGTCGGCAATGACGACGATCTGCGCTCGGTGACGACCGGCGCCGGAGGCGCCTTCAATTCAGTGAAGAAGGGCGCCATCTTCGTCGACAACACCACGGCATCGGCCGAGGTCGCGCGCGAACTGGCGCAGCAGGCGCAAGCGCTCGGGTTTTCGTCCCTCGACGCTCCGGTCTCCGGCGGTCAGGCAGGCGCTGAGAACGGCGTGCTGACCGTGATGGTCGGCGGCGAGCCAGACGCCTTCGACAGGGCCAAGCCGGTCATAGATGCTTATGCCCGCATGGTCGGGTTGATGGGACCGGCAGGGGCTGGCCAGCTCACCAAGATGATCAACCAGATCTGCATTGCCGGCCTCGTTCAGGGACTGGCCGAAGGTATCCATTTCGGCAAGCAGGCCGGGCTCGACATCGAAAAGGTGATCGAGGTGATTTCCAAGGGCGCGGCCGGTTCCTGGCAGATGGAGAACCGCCACAAGACGATGAATGCCGGCAAATATGATTTCGGCTTCGCCGTCGACTGGATGCGCAAGGATCTTGGCATCTGCCTCGCCGAGGCCGACCGCAACGGCGCCAAACTGCCGGTGACGGCACTTGTCGACCAGTTTTACAAGGACGTGCAGGCGATGGGCGGCAAGCGCTGGGACACGTCCTCGCTGCTGGCGCGGCTGGAGAAATAGGATTTCACCGTGGCCGAGCTTTCGCCTCAATCCAGCGCCGACGAAATCGTCGCTCATCTGCGCTCGATCGCCTCGGAGGAAAATCGCCTTGGCATGCTGCGCTACGGCATCAAGATCGAACGTGCGCTCGGTATCTCGCATGGCGTGCAGCGGCAGATTGCCAAGAAGATCAAGCGCAACCATGACCGTGCCTTCGAGCTTTGGCAGACAGGCATCATGGAGGCGCAGTTCATCGCCTCCGTGACCGCCGATCCAGAGCGGTTCTCCGCCGCGGATGCAAGACGATGGGCGGCGACTTTCGACTCGTGGGATATCGTCGACGGGGTCTCCGATCTCTTTGTCGATACGGATTGCTGGAGGGAACTGATCGCCGAATTCGCGGTCGACGAACGGGAATTCGTTCGGCGCACGGCGTTTGCGATGATGGCTTGGTCGGTGGTCCACCGGAAGAAGGAACCCGAGGCGACCTTCCTCGAATTCCTGTCGATCATCGAAGCGCATGCGACCGACGGCCGCAATTTTGTGAAGAAGGCGGTGAACTGGGCGCTTCGTTCGATCGGCAAACGATCGATGAATTTGCACGGCCCTGCCCTTGCCCTGGCGCAAAAACTAGCGGCCTCGACAGACAGGACTGCGCGCTGGATCGGCAAGGACGCCGTGAAGGAACTTTCCGATGCCAAGACGCTCGAACGGCTCGCCGCCAGAAAAGCTTGACCTGAGCAAAGTGCGCTTCACGGAGGTGACGCAATCGACGCGCGCTGATTTCGAAAACCTGTTCGAGCAACCCGGCGGGCCGAAATATTGCTGGTGCATGGCCTGGCGCAACCTCGACCGCCGCGAGCATGTCGAGAACGACGAGAAGAAACGCGCGATGATGGCGCTGATCGAGGCTGGCACGCCGGTCGGCATTGTCGCCCAGATCGATGGCCGGACCGTCGGCTGGTGCTCGGTCGCGCCGCGCGAGACCTACCGCAGGCTGTCGCGGCAGCAGGACGATAGCGAGATGGGCATCTGGTCGATCGTCTGCTTCTATGTACCGAGAGCGCTGCGCGGTGGCGGGCTGGCAAGCGCATTGCTCGACGCGGCCATCGATCACGCCGTTGCCAAAGGCGCCAGGATGATCGAAGCCTATCCGGTCGACGATGCTTCGCCGAGCTACAGCTTCATGGGGTTTCGCGGCATGTTCGTCGCCCGTGGCTTTCGCGAGATTGGCATAGCCGGCTCGCGCCGGCATGTGATGCGGCTTGAGCGTTGACCAGTGGACAGCGGCAGCTTTACTTGATGTCCGCAGATCAAGGCTCAACAGCGGAGCAGCGATGAGCAACCGTTTTAAATCAGGCGCGGTCTTGGCGACTGCCTTGTTGGCGTCCGCCATCGCGGCAAGCGCTTCCGCTGGGACCATGCACATTTTCTGGAAGGATCTGCGCCCAGCGACCCAGGCAGCCGCCGAAAGCGTCGGACTGCCAATGATCGCGGCCAAAATGCCGGATCATGGCGAAACGCTCTCTCACGATTTGCAGGACCAGACCGTGCAGCTCGCGGGCTACGCACTGCCGGTCGATCGCGACGGTGATCTCGTCTATCAATTCCTGCTGGTGCCCTGGACAGGGGCCTGCAGCCATATGCCGACGCCGCCGCCCAACCAGATCGTCCTCGTTACGCCTGCGCAACCCTACCGGATGTCCGAGGCCTACCAGCCGGTTTCGATAACTGGCGCACTAGAGCCAGGCATGGAGAAGAGCCAGCTTTTCATCCTTGACGGCGTCAGTGTCATCCAGTCGGGCTACACTGTGCGCAAGGCCGAGGTGGTCAACGTCGACACCGTGCCGGACACGATCACGCTGCCGGTCAACTCGCCCTGGACTTTCCTCAACAAAAAGAAGAACTAAGCAGAAGAATGTCAAGCGGCGTTGGCGCCGGACTCCTTGTCGAGCACCATGTAATCCAGCGGCATCTCGGTGGTGTATTTGATCTGCTCCATGGCGAAGGAAGACGACACGTCGCGGATCTCGATCTTGGCGATCAGCCGCTTGTAGAAGGCGTCGTAGGCGGCGATGTCGGGCACCACGACGCGCAAGAGATAGTCGACATCGCCGCTCATGCGGTAGAATTCGACCACTTCGGGAAATTCCTGGATGACCTCCGAAAAGCGCCGCAGCCATTCATGGCTGTGCGAATTGGTGCGGATCGACACAAACACCGTGACCCGCACATTGACCTTTTCATGGTCGAGGATGGCGACGCGCCGCTTGATGACGCCCTCTTCCTCGAGCTTCTGGATGCGCCGCCAGCACGGCGTCGTCGACAGGCCGACCTTCTTGGCGACGTCGGCGACCGCAAGCGTCGCATCCTCCTGCAGGAGGCGGAGGATTTTTCTATCGAGGCGGTCCATTGGGTGCTCCCCCTGATGCAAGTCGTCCAAAGTGCGCAGCGGCTTTGGCACAACGATATGCATAAAAACAAGAATTTAAAGCGCGTCCCCTCATGCGCTGCGCGCTTCGCGGAATAGATTACCATATTCCCTCTTGTCATGGCCTTTTACAAGAAAGAAATTCTGTCGGATAGCGCGAAAGCGAGTGATTTCTTGCTGAATGCCTAGCCGATGCGATAGCGGATTTCCGATCTTAGAAATGGCAGCAAATCCATTTCAAACCATGGATTGCGCTTCAGCCAGCCGGTGTTGCGCCAGGACGGGTGCGGCAGCGGCAGGACTTTCGGGTCAGTCGGTGCCGCCCAGATGGCGCGCCAGTCCAAGACTGTTTCTGTCAGCGAGGGACGGCGCGCCGCGCCCATATGCCAGCTTTGCGCGTAGATGCCGATCGTCAGCACCAGATCGACTTGCGGCATCAGCGCCATCAGCGATACGCGCCAGGCCGGCGCACATTCGCGGCGCGGCGGCAGGTCGGCGCCCTTGGCGTCCTGACCCGGAAAGCAAAAGCCCATCGGCACAATGGCAAACTTGTCCGTGTCATAGAATTCCTCGCTGCCGACGCCGAGCCAGCTTCGCAGCCGGTCGCCGGAGGCGTCGGTGAACGGCATGCCTGACACGTGGACCTTGGTACCCGGCGCCTGGCTGGCGATCAGGATGCGGGCGCTCGAAGATGGCCTGAGCACCGGACGCGGCTGGTGCGGCAATGGCCTGCCGGCCGGCTTATCGACGCAGATGCGGCAGGCGCGTACCCTCGCTGCCAAGGCTTCCAACTCTTCGCTCATTCGGAACTCATTGTCAGGCGGCGGCACTCGGCCGGCTTGAGATTGCCCGATACCAGCGCAGCACGTTGGTGCACTCTTCGGGTACCTTGATGCGAGCCGGCTTCATGAAGTCGATGGCGACCAGCCCGGTGATGTCGGCGATCGAATAGGTATCGCCGGCGACGAATTCCCTGCCGGCGAGCTCAGTGTCCAGAAATCTCAGGAATTCGATCGCCTTCGGCTTGTTGGCCTCGCCCCATTCGGGGATTTGCGGGATCTCCCATTCCCTCATTGCGGGATGGATATGCCGGAACGCCGCGGAGACGCAGCCGAACAGATTGAACTCCACGCGCCTTTGCCACATCTCGACGATTGCCTTGCCCAGCGCACCACGCCCGAACAAAGCCGGCTCGGGGTGCAGTTCCTCGAAGTAACGGCAGATTGCGACGGACTCGGTGATGATGGTGCCATCGTCGAGTTCGAGCACCGGCAGACGCTTCAGCGGATTGCGCGAGCTGACCGGCTGCTCTTTGTGCTCCAGCGCACCCATGTCGACCGGCACCAGCGGAACTTCAACTCCCTTTTCAGCCAGGAAAATCCGAACCCGACGTGGATTGGGCGCGCGCCCGCCGTCGAACAGCTTCATCTCTATCCTCCTCGTCCGTACGACGAATTATAGGCGCAGCTCACCAGAAGCGAAAAATCTCCCGCAGGGCGTCGCCGATCGACGCCAAGGTCCCGTGTTTTCTTTCGACCAGCTCGTGCCCGTGGCTCTCGCGCCAGTTCTTCGGCTCGTCGAAAGTTCCGGCCCAGATGCCGGCCTTGCCTGCGCGCGCAGCGGCTTCCTCGGTCTCGAAGTCGCCAAAGGCGACCGCCCAGCCGGCCTCGACCTGAGCGCGGTTGAGATCCTTGCCGCCGACCTTGCAATCGCCGAGCAGCCTGCCGTAACGGTCGCGCTGCCAGCCGCTGCAGGAAACCGCTTTGCCGGCAATCAACCGCACCAGGGACTGCCGCGCGAGCTTGCCGCAGGGATAGTCGGCACCGTCCTTGCGGCAGATCTGCGAATATTCCGGCGCGTCGATGCCGCGCATGCGGACACGCTCGCTGCCGAGGGTGATGCTATCGCCGTCATTGACGAGCGCGGCGCCCTCCGCCTTGCGCGTCTCCACCCGGTCGAGGCGCGCCGCCAGGAGGATCAGCAGGCCAAGCACGATGAGCGTCAGCCCATAGTCCATCAGCCTGCGCCACCGGCTTCGCGGGCGCGGCGCATAGTATCGCTGGCGCGGCCATCGCGACCACGAACGGCTCATATGGCAAACCGTTGGTTAATCATTCGAACGTAGCTTAACGATTTGAAATTGCTGCCCGCGTAAATTGAAGACTTCATGCCCCTGCAACGCTCGACCACGGCGGACAAGTTTATTGTGGACCGCAGGAAACGCCATCGCAACAGCGATGTCGCGCGCGCGGTCCGCAAGACGCGCGACCGTCTTTCGCAGCAAGCCGGAAATCCCGACTTCGACCGCGAGCTGTTGAAGCTCCACGCGCTGTCGATGACCGGCGGCGTGATCGTCGTCCCGCTGCTCGTTCTGGCAACTGCCGCCGCAGGCTTGCTCGCGGGCGTCGGCAAGGAGATCGGCGTCTGGGCGCTGTTCACATTCATCTGCTACACCATCGTTGCATTCATGGCGAGACGCGTCACTCAGGCGTCCGAGCTCAACCCGCTGGAAACGCATAGGGATTTCCTGATCGGCCATTTTCTTTGCGGGCTTGGCTGGGCCTGGTTCGCATGGCTCGGCTGCGAAACTTGCCAAATCGATCAGTTCCAGGTCGCCAAGGCGGTGGTGCTGCTGCTCGCCATGTCGGCAACCGCGATCCTGGCATCGTCCCTGCGCGGTGCGCTGTTGGCGACCTTCGCCCTCCCGGTCGCCATCTATGCCTATGCCAGTGCGAAACTATGGCTGCCCGTCGAGGTGATCATGGCAGGTTTGCTGATCGCTTCGCTGCCTTTCTTCGCCTATGTGGCGCGCCAGCTCAACCGTTCCTCGCTGATGCTGCTGTCGTTCCGCTCCGAAAAGGACGCGCTGATCGCCGAACTGGAGACGGCGAAATCGATGTCGGACGAGGCACGGCGGCGGGCGGAAGACGCAAATCTGGCGAAATCACGTTTCCTGGCCTCGATGAGTCACGAACTGCGCACGCCGCTCAACGCCATTCTCGGCTTTTCCGAAGTGATGGCCAACGAGGTGCTCGGCCCGATGAGCAACCCGACCTATCGCGACTATGCCCGCGACGTGCATGACTCCGGACAGCATCTGCTCGACCTGATCAACGAAATCCTCGACTTGTCGCGCATCGAAGCGGGTCGCTACCAGCTCAATGAGGAGCCGATGATGCTGCTCTCCGTCGTCGAGGATTGCTGCCACATGATGGAGCTGAAGGCGCGCAACAAGGACATCCGCATCGTCCAGGATTTCGAAAACGCCTTGCCGCGCCTGTTCGCCGACGAACGCGCGGTGCGGCAGATTGCGCTCAACCTCTTGTCCAATGCCATCAAGTTCACCGCCACCGGCGGCGAAATCCGCGTGCGCGTCGGCTGGACGGCGGGCGGCGGGCAATATCTCTCCGTCAAGGACAATGGGCCGGGCATACCGGAAGACGAGATCCCGATCGTACTCTCGGCCTTCGGCCAGGGCTCGATCGCCATCAAGAGCGCCGAACAGGGCACCGGGCTTGGCCTGCCGATCGTGCAGGGCCTGCTGGCCATGCATGGCGGCGAATTCCAGCTCCATTCCAGGCTACGCGAAGGCACCGAGGCGATCGCCATCTTCCCGCTGAGCCGGGTGATGGAGGAACTGCCGGCGCTGCCGACCAAGGCGGTTGCTTCGCGCCGGCGCTGAATGCTTAACCGCGGACCGCGGCTGCCATGCCGGAGCTGGTCAGCGCGGCCGCCTTGACCAGTCCAGCGGCAAGAGCCGCCCCTACCCCCTCGCCCTGGCTGACGCCCAGATCGAGCAGCGCGCGAAGGCCGAGGCGCTCGGCGGCCTTGGCATGGCCCGGCTCCGGCGATAGGCTTGCGAGGAGACAATGATCGAGCGCGGCGGGGTTGGCGGCATATAGGGCGGCAGCGGCCGCGGTCACCGCAAACCCATCGAGCAGCACCGGGATCTTCTGCATCCGCGCCGCCAGAATGGCGCCGCAGATCGCTGCGAATTCCCGTCCACCGACCCGGCGAAGCGCTTCCAGCGGATCCTTGAGGCTCGCGCCGTGAAACGCCATCGCGGCATCGACCACCTCCGCCTTGCGCCTCTGCATCGCTGCGTTGGCCCCCGATCCAGGGCCGACCCAGTCGGCGCCGGTGCCGCCGAACAGCGCCGCGCAAAGAGCCGCGGCGACAGTCGAATTGCCGACGCCGAGGTCGCCAAGGCAAAGCAGGTCGGTGCCGCCGGCAATCGCTTCCATGCCGAAGGCCATGGTGGCGGCGCAACCGCGCTCGTCCAGTGCCGCGTCCTCGGTGATGTCGGCTGTTGGAATGTGCAGAGCCAGATCGAACACCTTCAAGCCGAGATCGTTGGCGATGCAGATCTGGTTGATCGCTGCACCGCCGGCGGCGCAGAGCTCGACCGCATTTGCCGTGGCGGCGGCGGGGCGCGGCGAAATGCCGTGGCGGGTGACGCCATGATTGCCGGCAAAGAGCGCCACCAATGGCCGCGTCACCGCCGGTGGCGCGCGGCCGCTCCAGCCGGCGAGCCAGGCGGCGACGTCCTCGATGCGGCCGAGCGAGCCTTTGGGCTTGTCTGCCTTGGCAAACAACTGGCGCACGCGGGCGTTGGCCGCCATATCTGCCGGCGGCAGGCTCACCAGAAGGTCGCGAAAATCGTCGAAAGGCAGCGCGCTGGTCATGTCGATGGCGATCGTCCCTGTGAATTGGTGAGCGGCATAGCCGCCTTGGCCAGCCGGCACAACCTCGGCGTAACTTGGCGGTATTGACGCGAAAGCACTTGTTGGCGGCGCACCCCGGAGGGCTTGCATTGACTTTGTCGTTGCACCATGTGGAGGCTAGCCAAGGAAATCCTCATGACGGCCATTGAATCCCCGTGCATCCTGGTCTGCTCGATCGACATGAAAACCGGTTTCTGTTTCGGTTGCGGGCGCACGCGCGAGGAAATCGCCGCCTGGATCGACATGACCCCGCAAACCCGCCGCAGCGTCATGGCCGAGCTGCCGGCAAGGCTGGAAACGGTCGAGCGACGCCCCCGCCGGGAAACCCGTCGCAGCCGCATGGCACGCGAACGCGACGCCCTCTCGTGAACCGGCCGCAGAGATGAACCGACTGTTGTGGATTCTGATCGTCGCGATCGGGGCGGGTGTGCTCCTGCTCATGCTCAACGATTCCGCCGGCAGCACGTTCGGCATTGAGAATTACGATTTCAGCCAGCTGATCTGGCTTGGCGCTTTAGCGGCGCTCGTCGGCGCCGGCCTGCTCAGATCGGGCAGGCCGTTAGGCACCATGGCCCGCAGCCTCGGCGCCTGGGGTGCCATCGTGCTGGCGCTGATCGCCGGCTATCAGTACCGCTATGAGTTGCAGGATTTCGCCAGCCGCGTCACCGCCGGCTTTGTTCCCGGCAGTCCGCTGGCACTGGGCGTGGACGAAGGCCATGCCACCGTCACCCTGGACAAGGCCGGCAACGGCCATTTCGAAGCGCGTGTCACGATCAACGGGACGCCGATCCTGACGGTTGTCGATACCGGCGCGACCAGCACCGTGCTGACCGCCGAGGACGCACTGGCGGTCGGGTTCAATTCGGCGGCTCTCCGCTTCACCATACCGATCTCTACCGCCAACGGCATGACACGCGCCGCCGCCGTAAAAACCGATGAGCTGTCGATCGGCGGCATCATGCGCAAGGACATGCCCATCATGATCGCCGCACCCGGCACGCTCGGCCAGAGCCTGCTCGGCATGAATTTCATCGGCTCGCTATCGGGCTTCGACGTCCGTGGCGATCGCATGATTTTGCGGGATTAACTTCTTTCCTCAGGCCGCCTCTGCGGTCCTGCCGAAATCGACTTCTGCGAAAGCCGCCTTGAGCACCTGCGGTCCGGCACCCGGCTTTGTCGCCTCGGTGGAAAGGATCTGCCGATAGCGGCGTGCACCGGGCAGGCCGTGAAACAGCCCGACCATGTGCCGGGTGACATGCCCGAGGCGTCCACCCTGCTCGATATGGCGTGCCGCGTAATCCGCCATGGCATCGATCAGCGCGGCAAAATCGAACGGCTCAGCCGTGCCGCCGTAAAACGCGGCATCGATGCCGGTCAGTATCCCGGGCGTGTGATAGGCGGCGCGGCCGAGCATAGCGCCATCGACATGGTCGAGATGCCTCAGCGCCTCTGCAAGAGATTGAATGCCGCCATTGATGCCGATGAATTTGTTTTGTTTTCTGGCTTTCAGCCGATATACGCGGCCATAGTCGAGCGGTGGGACGTCGCGATTTTCTTTTGGGCTCAGACCTTCCAGCCAGGCCTTGCGGGCGTGCACCCACAGCGCGTCGGCGCCGGCCGCGAAAACACCGTCGGCCAAGGCATCGAGTGCCGGTTCCGGATCCTGCTCGTCGACGCCGATGCGGCACTTGACGGTAACCGGTATTTTCACCGCCGCCTTCATCGCAGCGACGCAATCCGCGACGAGCACCGGCGTCTTCATCAGGCAGGCGCCGAACGTGCCCGACTGGACGCGGTCGGACGGACAGCCGACATTGAGGTTGATTTCATCATAGCCGAAGGCTTCGCCGATGCGCGCCGCCTCGGCCAGCTTTCCCGGATCGGCGCCGCCGAGCTGCAGCGCCACCGGATGTTCGCTGTCGTCGAAGCCGAGCAGCCGCTCGCGTGCGCCGTGGATGACCGCATCTGCCACCACCATCTCGGTGTAGAGCAGCGCCTCGCGCGTCAATTGGTGATGGAAGAACCGGCAGTGCCGGTCCGTCCAGTCCATCATAGGCGCAACGGAAATCCTATGGGCTTGATTTATCACGCTTTTTCTCGTATTTTCAGGGCCTTAAAACGTGCACACGTTCGCCGTTTGTACGACACGATATCCGTCAGTTTTCGCATTTTGTACTCCTCCCTGTGCACACAGCGTGCACGAAAAAGAGACCACCCATGGCATCCATCAACAAGTTGGCTTCCGGCAAGTGGCGTGTGCAGGTTCGCTGCAAGGGTCACTACCTCAGCACCAGCTTCTCGCTCCGCAAGGACGCCGAGATGTGGGCGCGCCGAATTGAGCGAGAAATCGACCTGGGTCAGAAGCCTGCTCCCAAGCACAAGGACGGGATCAAAACGGTCTCCGACCTGATCGACCTGCATATCGCCGATATGGCGGAAGTTGGCAAGGCGACCGGGCGTTCGAAGGCATTCAGCCTGGACCTGCTACGAGCCAGGCTCGGAAGGCTCAACATCGCGGATCTCAATCGCGAACAGGTCATAAAGTTCGGCAAGGAACGAGCCGAGGAAGGCGCCGGACCTGTCACCGTTGGAATAGACATCGGATACATCCGGACATTGCTGGTGCACGGCGCGGCTGTGCATGGACTGCCTTATTCAGCGGAGCCGGTGGAACTTGGTCGTGTCGCCCTCACCCGCTTGGGTCTTGTTGGCAAGGGTAACGAGCGCGATCGGCGACCGACGCTTGACGAGATAGAGGCCCTGATCCGATACTTCAGAGGAAACAACTTCCAGATTATCCCCGTCGACAAGATCATCCGCTTTGCGATCGCAACCGCAATGCGGCTCGGGGAAATCTGCAACGCTACGTGGGAGGACCTGAATGACCGCAACAACACCCTGCTGATACGAGATCGCAAGGACCCACGCCACAAGAAGGGCAATCACATGCGTATTCCGCTCCTCGATGTGAGTGGTTACGACGCCCGCGCGATCCTCGAAGAGCAGCGTTTTTCCACTGAGGGAAAGGGACGCATCTTCCCCTACAATGGGAAATCGGCCGGAACTGCCTTCCGACGTGCCTGTCATGAACTTAAGATCGAGGATCTGCACTTCCACGACCTGCGTCACGAAGGCACAAGTCGCCTATTCGAAGCTGGCTTCACCATCGAGCAGGTCGCCATGGTCACCGGGCACAAGGATTGGAAGATGCTCCGCCGCTATACCCACTTGAGGCCGGAGCAACTTCATGTGATCGCGGCGAGGCTTCAACAGACACCGCCACATACGGAGTTGCGGCAAGCAATCGGCTAATACCACTTTGCCAGACATCCGCCGTTGCTGGGAGGACAACGACGAATCCAGGATGGATTGAGCGATGTTGTCACGGGTCGCAAGGATTGGAAGATGTTGCGTTGATATACGCATCTCAGCCGGAAACCCTGCACACGATCCGAACTGCGAGGACAGCCTAGCCGACCGCCAATAAATTGGCGCTTCCTAAGGAAACCGCAGGCCGCTCCGTGGAAAACGCAGCGATGATCGCCTCGAGCGAGACATTCAATGCGCTGGAAAAGGTCCGGCCCTTCTGCCAAATCGCAACGTAGTGGTAGAGCGCGGACGGCTCCACTGGCCTTATTCCCAAGTGAAACGCAGCGTACTCACGCGCGATGATCTCGTTGGTTATCGAAATGCCTAGGCCAGCCGAAACGTATCCGGCTTCGTGACCGTTGCAGTCGAATTCCACTAGTATGTCTGGCTCGACGCCGGCGAAGCGCAAGGCATTGAAGTTCATTTGGTGGGCGGCGAACTGGGGATCGATATCGACGATCGTTTCGCCTGCCAGGTCTTGAGCCTCGATACAGGTCTGTTTTGAAAAGCGGTGGTCGGGATGAAATATGCATACGTTTCGTGCCGATCCAAGTGGCGCCCACTCAAACAGGCGTGGATCCAAGGGCAATCTCGAGATTCCGAGATCCGCCCGCCCGGCCAGGATGTGCTCGCCGATCTGCTCGTAGCTTCCCGAAATCGACCTGACATTCGAAGCGGTCTTTGAGCGGATAATCGCCACGACCTTGGGCAAGGTCACGAAACCGAAAACAGAAGGCGCGGCAATCCCAATCCGTTGCTTTTCCTCGTTCTTTATAGCGAAGATCGACGCTTCAAGCCGATCCAGGGACGTCAGGGCAAGTTCCACGTTTCGCAGGAGTTCCCAGGCTTCCTGCAAGGGAACGATGCGGTTGGCTGATCTCTTGAAGAGTGTGATGCCGAGCGTGGTCTCGAGTTGCTTCACATGTTGACTGACGGCCGGCTGGCTTATCCCGAGCGCAACCGCTGCTCGCCGTGTCGAACCGGCCCGCAACACTTCTCGGAAGACCTTCAACTGACGGAGCTTCAGGTCGCTCTGCAGCAACTCCATTCCCTGCGCGCCTTTCCCTGATAACCACCCGGGAAGCAGAAATCGCCATCCTGAGGAGCACCGAACCACCTCAGTATATAACGGCGCGTTATAGATAAAATAATAAAAATTATAGATTGAGTGTGTAATTTCATGCGCTAGAATTAGCGAATATGTCAAATTAACTCCAAATTACAAATATAACAATTCACAACCTTGGGTTATACGGCTTGGTCTGAGTGACAAAGGCCGGCGTATCCTTCGGTAATTGCGAGTCGAGGAAAGCGCCCCATGGGTGGTTTTACTACTCAGTTTGTTGTCGCACTCAGCGTGACCATCAGCCTGGCCCTTGTCAGCGGCTGCCTTGGTACGGCATTTGGGTTGTTTTTGGCGATTTCGAAGGGTACGGCAAAACCGCGCCTCAACGCGGTCGTGACCGCCTACACCACAGTCGTCCGTGGTGTACCAGAACTTCTCGTTATCCTGCTCATCTACTTCGGCGGAACCACGCTCGCCAGCAAGATCGCCGGCCGGTATGTCGAGGTGAACGCATTCACCGCAGGCGTTATCGCGCTCTCGGTCGTCTTCAGCGGTTATGCGACAGAAGTGTTTCGCGGCGCGATTGCGGCGGTGCCAGCGGGTCAAACCGAAGCGGCAAAGTCGCTTGGGCTGAACGCCTGGCAGCGCTGGATGTTCGTCATCGGACCGCAGATGCTGCGGCTTGCGCTGCCTGCCTATGGCAATCTCTGGATTTCGCTTTTCAAGGATACCGCGCTGGTTTCGATCGTCGGCCTGACCGACATCATGCGCGTTGCGTATGTGGGGGCCGGGTCCTTGCGCGCACCCTTAACTTTCTACCTTTCGGCCTCCGTTCTCTATCTCTCGCTGACCACCGTCACGCTGCTGTCGATCCGGCTGGCTGAGCGGCGCTATCCGGCACTCGGCCGGTAGGAGGGAGCGACCCATGAACCTCGGCTTGATGTTTGACGCAATATTGGTCCTGCCTTCGGGCGTTGGTCTCACATTGACCCTGACGGTCTTGTCGCTGACGGCCGGATTTCTTCTGTCCGTGCCGCTGGCCTTCATGCGCGCGTTTGGACGTCCTGGCCTCTCGCTCGCGGTACTCGCATACACCTATGTGATCCGCGGGACGCCGATGCTCGTTCAGCTCTTCCTGCTCTATTACGGCCTCGCTCAGATCGAGGCGGTGCGGGCCAGCATCTTCTGGGTGATCCTGCGCGACCCCTTCTGGTGCGCCCTTCTGACATTTTCGCTGAACAGCGCGGCACACACCACCGAGATCCTGTGCCGCGGTCTCCTGTCCGTGCCTAAGGGTGTCACCGAGGCGGCCACGTCTCTCGGCTTGAAACGCTTCCAGATCGCTCGCCTGGTCACCTTCCCGATCGCTTTCAGGATATCGCTCCCGGCCTACGGCAACGAGATCGTCGGGATGATCAAGGGCTCTTCGCTCGCGAGCACCGTGACGCTGCTCGAGATCACCGGCATGGCGAGACAGATGGTGTCGACCACGTTCGCGCCGTACGAGATCTTCATCGTCGCCGGAGCGATCTACCTATCGCTCACCTCGATCGCGGTGAAAGCGATCCAGTTGCTGGAGCGATGGCTTTCGACCGACGGCCATTCGGCGCGTCGACGAAAGGCGCGATTGCGCCCCGCCCTACCTGACCCAGAGATCACGACGCCCCTGCCCTGACGCCGCAGGTTCTGGGCTCCCCTTTCCATCCAAACCAACGAAGAGGTGCATCATGCGCATACCCCTGGCTATTGCTGTTTCTATCGCCTCCCTGATGTCGGCATTCCCCGCCGGCGCCGAAAGCGGGCGCGTCATATCGATTGCCACTGAAGGTGCCTCGCCGCCCTGGGACAGCACCGACGCGAACGGTCAACTCTACGGCTACGATATCGATGTTGGGCAGGAGCTGTGCCGTCGCATCGAGATCAAATGTACCTTCGTTCCGCAGGATTGGGACGGGATCATCCCGGCGCTGCTTGTCGGCAAGTTCGACGTCATCATGTCCGGGATGGCGATCACGGAAAAACGCAAGCAGTCGATCGCGTTCTCGATCCCTTATGCCACCGGCTTCAACCAGTTCGTCGTGCGCAAGGACCTGGGTCTCGACGCCGGCGACACCAAGGAAAAGGTCAACCTTTCGACCATCGGCGACAAGGAAAAGGCAACCATTGAACGCCTCAGATCGACACTCGCCGGCAAGGCGATCGGGGCCCTGCGCTCGTCGAATTCGGAAGCCGTCGTGATGGAAATCCTGGGCGATGTCGTGACCATTCGCAGTTATGACAGCCTGGACAATCTGAAGCTCGATCTTGCCGCGGGTCGCATCGACGGCGGCCTCGCCGACTATTTCACCTGGCGGGATTTTCTGGAGACGCCTTCCGGCTCGGACGTGGTGTTTTTCGGGCCGGAACTGAAGGGCGGGCTCTGGGGGCCGGGCGTCGGCGCCGGCATGCGCATGGATGATACCGAGTTGCTCGCCAAGTTCAACGCGGCCATCGACGCGGCTACCAAGGATGGGACGATCAAGGCGCTGAGCCTGAAATGGTTCAAGAGCGATATCTCGCCGGCCATCTCGCAATAGGCGGCAACCGACTTCGACATTGACGTGGCACCAGCGTGAACGCCGGCGCCCTCCCCTCCTTCAAGGCGAGCTCCATGAAAGACCAGTTCTGCGCGGTCGTTACCGGCCAATCCCTGATCAAGCACGACATCCGTGACGTCAAAGACGAACGCTTCATCGCGGTTACGGACTTCCTGCGCCAAGGCGACGTCGTCTTCACCAACTTCGAGTCGACGATCCTGGGCAAGCACGGCGGGTGGCCGACCAAGGGCAAATACTTTGGATATTCCAGTGCTGAAGTGCTCGACGCACTGCAGGCCATCGGTTTCAACGCGCTTGCGCTCGCGAACAACCACGCCTTCGATCTCGGAGCTGGCGGCATCCTTTCGACGCTGGAGGAGGTGGAAGCGCGGGGTTTCCTCCATGCCGGCATCGGGGCCGACGAGACGGAAGCGAGGAAACCGGGCCGCCACCGGCTGGGCGCGCGCGAGGTCGCGCTTCTTGCGATGGATGCAGGCCCCGGCCCGACCAACATGTATGCCGAGGACCGCACCGCCTTCCGGCCGGCTCGGCCCGGCGTCAATCATCTGAACACCGTTCGCAAGATGGGGGTGCCGGACGGCCATTTCCGCAGATTGGCAAGGCTGGGCACTCATTTGCAAAGCTCCCCCTTTGAACTGGCGAACTATGCGCAACCGGAGGACCCGGTAGAGGTGATGGCCGGCAAGGAGATCAATTTCTACGGCACCGTATTCGCGCAGGCCGCCGATTTTGGCCGCCTCATCGAAGTCGATCAGCGGAGTGCGAGTGTCCATCTGGCCGCCATCCGGCACGCCGCGGCTCAAGGTGATTTCGTCATTGCCTATCTGCACCACCATCATTGGGAACCAGGTTGGCAGGATGTGCCGCGCTGGGTGCAAGCCTTTGCCAGGATGTGCATCGACGCCGGCGCGAGCCTGTTCGTCAGCCACGGCGCGCCGGTGCTGCAGGCCGTGGAGATCTACAACGGCTCGCCGATCTTCTATGGCCTCGGAAACTTCCTCTTCCACGTCCACCCAGACGAAAACGAATGGGATCCTCCGGAAGTCTGGCAAAGCATCGTCGCCGCGTGCCGCTATGATGCGGGCGGACACCTCGCAAAAATAGACCTCCTGCCCGTCGTGATCGTCGCGGACCCTCCGTCTCTTCGATCAGCAACAGGCGGAGTGGTTCCCGTCGGCGCGACAGGAAGTGCGGCGCGAGACATCCTCGAGGGATTTGCCACCCGATCGCGGGCGTTCGGCGTCGAAATCGAAGTGTCCTCGACTTGCGGCCGCATCGCCCTGCCCGCTGCACGAAAATTCGGCTGACGCTGACGGCCCCACCGGCCGTCAGACGGTCTTGCATTCGGCCGGCGGGGATTCGCCGGCCGTCTCGCTATCCGCCTTTGTGTCTAGGAGGGTCAGTTCTTCTCCTAACGCTGCGATCAGGGACGAGACGCGACCGCGCACACGCGGCGGAAGATTCACTAGCCCCTCGATCAGACGCCGCCCCTCTGCGCTGGCGATGAAATCCAGGCGCTCATCGACCGGCAGGGGCCGCGCCTCGACGCGGGTCTCATCGTTTCCCGGCAGGCCTTCGAAGAAGCGGCCGACAGGAACGTCGAGCGAGTTGGCGATCTCGTAGAGCATCGACGCGCTCACGCGGTTCCTCGCGTTCTCGTATTTCTGAAGTTGCTGGAAACTGATGCCTATGGATCGGGCAAGCTGGGCTTGCGAGACGTCCGATTGGACGCGAACCATTGCAATCTGCCTGCCGACATGCTGATCGGCGGGATGAGGGTCACTGTCGATCTTTGGCTTCGGCCCCGTCCGAAGGAGGACGGTGCGTTGCGGTTTCAACAAGGCCTTTCGAACCTCCACTAGTCAGCCGGATGGAGAGTCTCTCGCGTACGCTCAGGGCCCTTCGCGCCGATGTCATCTGCAGGTCGATTCGCCATTTAATATACCTTATAGGGTGCAAAATGACCCTATAGGTGGCGAAGAAAATCTGCCTGCCGATTGTGGACTCATGGTCAGTCCACGACAGATTCGAGCCGCACGGGCTTTGCTTGGTTGGTCGCAGCAGGAGCTTGCTGACAAGGCAATTGTGTCGCTGAATGCGCTGACCCGGTTGGAAAACGGCAAGGTAGATTCCCGTATCAGCACTTTGCAGGCCATTGAGGCGGCTCTCACAAAAGCAGGTGTCGAATTTCTGTCCGCTGGTCAAAAGGGTGAGGGTGTACGGCTCTTAGATCCTCATGCTTGAATGCCCCGTTGGCTGAAAGCCAGGTTCTCGCAATTGCAATTGCCACAAGTGCCCTCCTGCGGGTGACGAGAGACAAAGTCATGGTATTGTCGAATCACCCATGGATTCGAGCTCGCTTAAACTTGGTCGTGGCTAGGGTGGGCGCATGCTGCACTATCCGCCCATCAACTAGGTCGCAAATTGTCTAACGTTGGACATTTAAGCTGACATTCGACCCGTAGTCAAACAAAAAGACTGATTTTAGCTAATGAGCCAAATTTCGGTGGAGCAATGCAGAGGCGCCAGAGCGATGCTCGGCTGGAGCCAAGCCGAACTGGCGGAAGCTGCAAGTGTTTCGCGCGCTACGGTTGTGGATTTCGAACGAGGCTTGCGCGTCCCACATCGCAACAACCTCGGTGCCATTCGTGATGCACTCGAAGCTGCCGGTATAGAATTTATTCCGGAGAACGGCGGTGGTGCTGGCGTGCGCTTGGTCAAACGGCGTTAGCGGCGCCGAAAGCACAGCTTCAGGCGCGCCTGAGAATGAAGCTGCGCGTGAAGCCAAATCACTGTATGAAATTTGGAATAGAGACAGGGAACCTCATCATGGCCTCTGCGACAGCGTCGGAATTCAAGAACGAAAGCGATCTCGTTTTCAGCGATATCTCCAGCGAAGCGTGGCGGGAATACCATTTTGAATCGGGTGCAAAGGTCCGGATCGATAGTCCGCAGAGGCTCAACGTCAGCGACAGCGGCGGCCATCGCATCTTCGACAGTAACGGCTTATCCCACTACATTCCTAAGGGTTGGATCCACCTTATTTGGGAAACGAAGCCGGGCCAGCCCAATTTCGTGCGTTAGTCAGGCCAAAAGGCGGGCTCTATGATCGTGTTCCTGTCTTCGTCGGCCCGAGCCCGCTATGCTGATGATATTATCCGCATGCTGGCGCTTCCACGTGGCGGCCAGATGCAGTTCCGCTACGACGGTAAGTGGCTTGCTGGCGATGTTCGTAGCAGAGTCCCCCGCGAGCAACTCGCCGACGAGTACGCCTTGGTGTGTTTTGTAGCCGGCAGCAGTGATCCAATCCCCTATGAACTCATACCCATTCGCATTGCTCGCGTTATTCGGGCTGAGAGCGTCGGAACGTCTTACATTTTTACTCTTGCTGCCGATGCTTATGTCAGTGAAGCGACAACTGGTGAATTGCGCGCAGCAATCAGTCCTGCCTGTCGCGAGCGCTTGCCTAGCGCAGCCCAAGGGCCGAGTGAGATCTATTGCTTCTCCCTCGACTTTGAGTTGCGACCGCACCAGCGTTTGACATTCGAAGCCTTTGAGGAGACTGCAAAGCAGTTGAGCCGTCATAAATCGTTCGCGGCCGAGCAAAGCGCGTTCTTCGCTGTACGTCAGATCAGCAAGATCTCGGGCCGAAGCTGGTTTGGAACTTGGCCTCGGTCGAGTGCTGTCGAGCAGGGCGCGTTTCGAGTTTCGACTGGCAAGCGCTACGAATGCGAGGTGTACTGCCTTAGGTTGTTCGAGCACCCCATCGACGCAGATGGTGCCCGGTCGACGCCAAAGGAACTTGCCTTGGTCGCCGAGGCAAATGACGATTCGATCCAGTTTGCATCCGCCAAACGCAGCGTCATCGATTCACGTTATGACTTGAAGCGCTACGTTTTTGCAGCCGAACCGGAGGTGATGAGGCGCGTTAGCGGTATCAGATTATTCCTTTCGGCAGAGGGCGACGGAGAAGATCGTGTACGCCAAGACATCTCTCTCCAGATGATCTTCGGTGGCTCGCTTGTCCTAGCTTCTATTCGTGCTGTTGCGATCGGTATCGCGACTGCCGGCCCAGGAATGATTGCCGCAAATGCCGCCGGGAAGCTTAGCTCCGGAGCCGCGGTCCTGATGATCGCGCTGGGCGCTCTTGCTGGCATATCCGCAATTTTTCCCTCCTTTCGAAAGCCCTGATCGAAAGTCTTGGTGTTGGGGCCTTAGACGAAAATGGCGCTGGCTCCCTCAGGGAACCCAGATCCGTCGAGATGCCGTAGTCAAACGGCGTGCACCATCGGCCCGATGCCCTGCCAGGACGTTCGGCCACGTGCACGTCCCGAGTTCCGCGGGCTCGAAGGGCTGCAGAGACGGCAATCGCCTTCCTCCGACCAACTTCCAGCCGCCCGCGAGCTCAGCGATCACTTCTATTTCTCATAGAGGACTGTGTTGCGCACCATCTGATGTTCATCTGGCAGATTACGGCCCAGGACGAATTCGTTCAGCACGACTGAGGCCGTTGTTGGGGGTAGATTACTGAATGAGTGCCCTTGCCATTCCGGCGTAAGCAAAGCAGGGCGAAGCCCAACAGCGACTTGCTGGTTGGAGCTTGCAACGCCAAGTGGGACAGTGACTCCTTGTATTTCGACAGGCCCCGTACACGCAAAACCCTCCAGTTCGAGCAGCCGTTGGAGATTTCGCAGCAAATTGGCCTGCGCGGCGGGTGACTTCTCCTTGGGCAGCGTGCCATCGAGCGCATAGCGGAGCAGCTCGGCTCCGAGGTTTCGGTCAAGACGTTCCTTGAGGTACTGGTTATGATAGTGCCGCAGGCAACTCTCGCATGACTGCTCGCAGTGGGCGGGGCATTCCTCCAATAGCTTGAGGGTCTGCTGGAGGATTTCCTCGATGTTCCGCGCCGCGAGATCGGCGTAGCCGGCCCCACCGGACAAAGTATCGTATAGGTAGACGTCGAGCAGCAGCGTGTCGTCTTCCGGGTTCGGGACGACACGGAACCCGGCACCGAACTCAGAAGGATCGAGGTCGATTTGTGGATGCCGGCTGGCTGCCAGGCGCAACCCTTCGGCAACCGAGTACAGGGAGTCTTCGAGTATCCTCAATTGCAAGGGGTCGCCCGTCTCGGTGACAAGCGGCTGCCTTAGGTTGATACGCAACAACAGCAAATCGGTGGAGAAGACGTGGCCTAGGAACACGTTTTCATAGGTACCAGGACACTGATGCCCCGGCCTCGGCTTCCGGTACGAGAACTCAATCTTGTAGGGTCGGCTGTGGGACACCTGTGGCTGCTCGTCGACCGAGGCGCGTCCGCACTGGTTGCAGATCCAGAATCCGCTGCGACCGTCCGACGTCTCCTGTCCCTTGTTGACGGTCACCAACTGGCGGTCGGTGGTGACCACGTACATGAGGTTGCGGCCGACGGGTCGCAGGCTGGGCAGATCATCCTTGCCCACTGGGACGGGAAACTGCGCGGCCGTCGCGTAGGTAATGTCCTGATCGCGATCATCGTCCTTGAGCGCCCTGCCTTCCTCCGGCAGGAAGACTTGCGGCGCCACCATGTGCGTGTGTTTCAGGTCGCTTTCGCACACCGGGCAACGCGCGCCGCCCTGTGTCACGTCATTCAAATCCGCGACAAAGCTGCAGTTCTCGCAGTGCACCAACGTGTGGCGTTCCTCAAAGATCGCCTCTGCGCGATTCTCGACGTCGGGCAATGTGTTCGCGACCACCCCGCCGGAGCGATAGGTTTCCTTGTTGATGACAATCAGACGGCCGGGCGCATATTCGCTCAGTGCCTTGCCAATGGACTGCTGCGGCCGTTCGACGACCTCCATCTTCCACTCGTTGTTGCGCTGAACCAGGCGCTCCACAAGGAAACTCGATAGGTCCGTGGGGAAAGCATAGCTGGGCAGCAAACCCTTGGCGAATAGGAACTCCAGCAGCTCTTGATCAGCGATGGCCTCGCGCTCGGAACGCCGATCCTCCTCCTCCTCGCCGCCTGCGGCAACCTCACCTTCGCCTGCGGCGGTTGCTGCTACCAGTTCAGCCCGGAAACGGGCGAGAGTCGCCAGCAAGGCTTCGGCCTCATCGCCGATCCAGGCGTCGATCGTCCGGGGGGCGACGCGGAGGTTGTCCGGCAGCCAGTTGCGAATGAGAGGGCGCAGATGGCCGGTTGGCGTAAGAAGCTCCTTTCGCACCCACATGTCGAAGCTTGCAATATCGAGCCCCGACATGGGCTCACCGAGGAAAAAGTCCGTAGCCTTGCCAAGTGCCCGGAACAGCGCAGACGATCCCGCCCCGACAGACACATCGTGATGGTCCATGTGGTTGTGGAAAAACGTTTGGAAGAGGTAGGCGACGATGTGGCGCCGCGCGATCTTTGGGTTGTCGACCTTAACGTCGGGGTTGCGGGGATCGCCCGCGACGATCTGTTCTGGGTTGTTGTAGTAGTAGCCGTCGTGAGGGCCATTCTGCGCGTAGGTCAGCACAGTTGAAAGCGACGAGCCGCGGCGTCCCGCCCGGCCGGCTCGCTGCTGGTAGTTCTCCCGCTGCGGCGGCACGTTCCGCAGGCCTACCGCAACAAGGGAGCCGATATCGACACCCACTTCCATGGTCGTGGTGCAGCTCAGCACGTCAATAGGCTTGTCGGACTTCGCGATACGGACATCCTTGAAACGCAGTTCAAATTGTTCAGTGGTCGCGTGCACCCGTGCATTGTCGCGGTTTGACAACTGGGCGGTATGTTCCTCGACCGAAATGCTGCGTAGTTGCGCACCGCCGGTCAGCACACGTTCCACCGGGGCACGCCAAAAGCCCTTGCGCGCCCTGATATACTCGCTCTGGGAAGGCGTGACCGACTCCAAGGATCCTGAACCACAAGCCGCGCAATGACCATGAACGGTCATCGGCAATAGCGCGGTACAGTCGTCGCAGTGATGCCAAGTCATGTCCAGGTCGATGTGAACGATGACCTTGGCGGGATCGATGAAGATCGCGCCGGTGGAGTCAGCCAGCCCCAGTTCGTTCGCGAGTTCCTTCTCGACCAAACCGAGGGTAGTCAGGTCGATCTGCAGGGCGGCGGCCAGCGCGGGCCGGATTGCCTTCGGAAAATTGCCATTGCTGCCCCACGCGTTCCTCCAGCGGCCTGCCGCCGACCCACGGACGTTGCCTTCGATGGTATGGTCAAAGGCGTAGCCGTCCGCCACATGCATCAGCCACGCGGCGGCCAGGCCGGCCATGTCTGCGGCGGGAAGCGCCGGCATCAAAGGGGCGGCCACACTAACAAGCTTGGCCAGCGCGCGCCGGGCCGGAAAGAGGCAACCGACAGTCGTGCCGGCCAGCGAGTAATATCGGCCGCACAGTTGCCTGAGGAGAGCCATCCTGTAGCGGCTGGGCGGCGGTCCGGGGTCGAAATCGGCCAGCAATTCCTCGATAGGTTGGTCTGCATGGTCCTTTTGGAGGCGCCTCACCTGGTCCTCGATTGTTTGCGCGTCCTCCCGGTCAAAGATTGGCAAATTGCTGTCGCTCAGAACCTTGAGCACCGCGATGTAAAGACTACGGTCAGGCCGCGGTTCGCGACCCGCCTGGAGCAGCGCCCGTGTGGCCAGCGACAACACTTGCCGGAAAATGTCTTGCTCTACCTCCCGCGGAATATCGCGAGCCAACCGGGCCGCCTTCTGCCGGCCGTCCGAAAAGAGAAGGACCTTGCGACCACCGTTGGGGTACTCTCGGGTTTCGGTCCGCGAAGCCGGTTGGCTGTCCAATTGCGTCTTCACTAAGTTGGCGAACGGCGCTTCGCCCTTGGTGGCGTGGTCCATGATCGTGGATGTCTCACTGCGCAGAGTTGGTTCGCCGCAGACACAGCAATTGCCAAACCTTACGCCGTTCTTGACCCAGTCTTGGTTCTGGGTGGGCAGATAGACGCGGGTAAAGCCTTCTGCCGGCCGCTCGGCGCTGTAATTAAGACGGCCGCTCCGGATGTCGAGCCAGGCGGAAACGCAGTCGAGAAAGCTCGGGTTGGGCGGTTCCATCAGCACTTCCACTTCAACCAGCGGCGGCTGGCGGCCTTCACGGAACGGCCCGGACGGTGTGCTCCAAAGGAAATCAGGTTGCGGTCCATCGGCGTAACCCCGCAAGTAGGCGGTACCGCACTCACGGTGCGTAAGGAGTTCGAAGACCCGCCCGCCGCACTGGCACTGCCGGCGGTGGTGGGTATGGAGCCTGCCGAGAATCCGGCCAGGTCCCTGATGGCGTGCATGGGCACAGTTCGGATCGACGCAGGCGAATAGCCCCGGCAGGCCGCGAAAGAACATGTGCAGGCGGGTAGGCAACAGTACGCGGTCGTCCGCTTTGCGGCGCGCAAAGGGGGCCAGCGCAAGCAAGGCCGCTAGAGCGCGAGTACCATCGGGATGGCGCTCAAACAGTTGCTCCTGCAGGGCGTCCAGCGCCAGAGCCTTGCCGGATACAAGCTCGATGAGCCTTTCGAGCACAGGAAAGCCAGTAAGGTTGGCAAACACGTAGTCGGGCAGGTCTTCGGCTGACGTCGGTTCTGACCAGCCCATCCCAGCAGCCAATGCGGCCACCGCGTCTCGCGCAGTCTCTGGATGGGTGGCGTATTGTTCGAAAGCTGCCAAATCAAAAACCGCGAGCACATCGGTCACGCGGTCGCTAGGCGGGCCGCTGCCGTGGCGCTGTTCACGCGTACCCGTGATAACCGCGAACCCACGCCGGGATTGGCGCGGTAATCCAGTGAGATTGCGCGCGAACTCGTCGATCGCTGCCTCGGCGGCTGTACCCTGCCCCAAGCTGGCGCTGGTCAGAATGAACCGCACGCGTTCACGCGGCACGTCAAGACGTGCGAGCAGGCGTCTGATCAGCAGAGCAACCTCCGCACCACCAGCGCCCCGATACATGTGCGCCTCGTCGAGCACCAGAATCAGCTCATTGGCGCTGTCGGCGTGCAGCCACTCCTTCGTCTGCTGGAAGATGGACCGCTCGATTGGCCGCATCAGCATGTATTCAAGCATAGAGTAGTTGGTGATAAGGATATCCGGGCATGCCCGCTGGGTTTCATCGCGAGTCATCATCTCGCGGTCGCCAGGCTGGGTGATGAGGCGGCGGTCCCAATGACGATAGCGCCGTGGTGCACCGCCTTTTGGATTGGGCTTCAGTTCCTCGTGTTGCTTGCCATAGAACGCGGTCAGGTCCTTTGAAGGCCATTGCCCAATCTTGGTAAGGCCTGACACTGTCTCGGGTGTTGCCATCAAGGGCAGGTAAAAGCTCTCGAACAGCGGCTCGATACGCTCGCCGTCGCGCTTGGCCGAGCGGAGTCCTGGATAGGGCGATCGGCCGGTATAACTGCCAAAGCGCACCGGCCGGGCGCGACCCGCCGAAACAATGGCCGATGCAACCTCGTCGCCGAACAGGCGGCGAATGCGGCCCAGTTGATCATTGACCAGAGCGTTCATCGGATAGAGCAGCAAGGCACGGCAGCCCGGTAGCGCCGCCGTGGCTGGCCGGTCGCGTGCCTCTTGGGTCAGTTGGCCGATGATCGGCATCAGGAAGCTCTCGGTCTTTCCCGAGCCGGTACCCGTGGCAACGATCAGATCGGAGCCCGCAAAATACCTCTCAAGGGCTTGTGCCTGATGGACGTAGGGCCGGGGAAACAAGCCGACTTTTGCCGCTGAAAGCTCCGCCAACACCCTTGCCACCGCTGGGGGCAGATCAAGTTGGTCATAGGGAGCCCCTAGTTCATAGACCGGAGTAGACTCAACAAATGGAGCCTGCGCGACCGCGCCGTCCTCCTGCAGTAGCAGCCGCCGCTCTTGGATGAGTGCCTGGTTGCGCACGTGGTACTGCGCCTCAATGTAGCCGCGCAGGCTTGAGCCCAGCCGCCCAACCGTGGCGTGTACGCCGTGCTCGCTCTGCTCAACCCCGTTGCTCACAGCGCTCCCCCTCTCAGTTTTATCCCAAGCCGCCCAAGCGCGTGTGTCACGAACGGCATGGCGCGAACCGGGAAGGCCATGGAACGGACTGACCGGGGAGTTGTGTCGTCATATTCCCAGCCAATCGCGAGAACGCGGGCCTCCTCCATGGGCAGATCCTTGGCCAGCGTAACCTGCACCAGATCATTGTCCCGCCTCACATTTAATGTGCGTGTAGCGCGAAGCGCGTCGTCGTAGGCAAAGCGGAACCGACGCGCGTGTCCATGGTCGACCGTTGCTGCACGCCGCAGTAGTAGCCCATTGGCTGTAGGCTCGAACTCTCCGAGATAGTACGGTCGGTTGTAGAGTGACGTTGGCTTTGCCTGCGCGCGGCACAGCCGCAAAGAGACACCGGTGAGTTCAACCTCACGGGCATTTATCCAGCGTGATCGCGACTGCTGCACAGCTTGGTCCGGAGCGTATACTTCGAGGTGGTCGGCTGGCATTGTCGCCTGCTGGAGACGTGGGCGATAGATCTTAAGCGCCTTGCCCATCCAGATGCCGATGGGTTCGGTGCGACCGAGCCAATCATCAAAGCTCTGCACGACCATCTGCGTGACGCCGGCATTCGCATAGCGCATGACCCCTGCCGCGACAAAGCCGCCTGGCGGGAGAGCGCCAAGCAAGAAGGACACGCTATCCGATAGTGCAACTGAGCGCGGAGGCGTTGACTTCCAGTAGCCTCCAGGTGACCGCCAAAGATCGCCCGTTTCCTCGAGCGCCTCCAGCACCTTGTTAGCCAGCGGACGCGCCTCGGCAGGCGCGAGCAAGCCTCCAAGATTTTTTTCGATCATGTCGGTTAGGCGCCCTGTGAACACGCCGTGACCATCCCGCGCTCCGTCTGCATCGCACGCAGCGTGCAGATGCGCAGCAATCAACGCGCGCCGAACCGCATCCGGGGGGCCTTGGACCGACAAGCCGATCGTCACGCTCGCCAGCGCCTCGGAGGCGGAAAGGACACGCAGTGACAGGGCCATCTCGGTGCTACTCCCTCCTGATACCAGCTAGGTCGAGCAGGAGTTGGAGCCGTGTGTCTACATGGTCCTCGCTATCGATCCGCCCGCCATCGAGTTCGTCCTCGATGTCCTCCGGTGCCAAGCCCGTCATGCGCCAAAACGGCCACAACCAGCCATAGGAGGTGGATTGGAGCGAGGTAGGCGCATTTGAAGTACGGAAACTCTCAAGCGTGGACATGAAGGCTGTTGCAGTCCGCTCGATGCGCGGGTTGCGCAACGAACGATCCTTCCGCAAAAGCCTCAGCAATTCTTCCGTTTGGGCTTTGCCTTTGGAGAGTTGCATCGATAAGGCCTTGGGATCGAGCGACGCCAGTGCCCCTGCCGAGACAACGGCGTTTGCCTTGGGGAAAATGCTCCAGTCCAGCACATCCGCGTCGAACACCGGTCCCAGTTGGAGATAGAGCGGCTGCTCTGGAAACGTCGAAACTCCGTCTGCCAGTGTTGCCACGACCACGACGCTTGCGTCCCGGACCAGATCCGCGATCGCATCGGCCAGCAGCTCGAACGGCGCATTGTTGACCCGCTCGAGCACCACCGCCCCGATCATGCCATCCCGGTTGCCAAATGCCGCCACCACATCGGTGTCGAGCGTCGCTGCATCGACAAAACCGACCGGCACTCGCGCCCGCACCAGATGCTTTCCGGCGAGCGCCATTGCCGTCGCACGGGCCAGCTCTGTCGAGAATGATCCCTTGAGAAACAGCACCCTGCCAGTGACCACAGCGGCGAGCACTTCCTCGGCAAAGACTGCGGCGCCCGGAGACTTGAGGCCAAGCGCAGCGTAGTTCGATGTCAGCAGGGCCGCAGCCTCTGTACCCGTCGCCAGGGCCTTGATCGGATCCGGTCGTTGCTCCAGGGGCACAACCCGTAGCGATGGGGTGGAGGCCACGGATGGTGCCTCGGTCTGCACCGGAGCCGGGCTGGCGTTCTGCCCCAGTTGCCCAACCCTCTCGGCGATGTCGGCAAGCTGTTCTTGCAGTTCCGCGGTGTGCTTTCCTGCCTGGTCCTCGGTGTCGCTCCAGAGCGCCTCGAGATCGGTCACGCTACGTTCAACGGCCTTCAGGCGCCCGTCTGCCGCGTCGCTGACGCACGCAACGGCCTGACCATGGGTTTCGAACTCCTTCCGCACAGCCGCCAGTTCGGCAATCACGGTTTCTAGTGCGCGCGTAGAGGCGCCCTCTTCGACCACCGGGGCTGGCCGGGCCGCGAGACCGGTCACGGTCTCCGCCAATCGCGCTACCTCGCCTGCCAACCCCTCAACGTCGCCCTGCAGGCTTTTCAACAGTTCCTCATAGCCTTGCATACGCTTCGGAAGAATGGACAACTCCCGGTCTCTCTCTACCGCCATCAGCGGTTTGGCGCTGCTTGCCAGCCGCTCAAGCGTATCGGTGGTTTCGAAGGGGCTAAATTGGAGAAGCCGAGTGATCGTCTCTGCAGCACAATTGTTGAGAAAGGACTGTCCATGCAGACTGCGGAACAGCGTTTCTATCTCCGCTTGCGGCTGGTCCGCGACCACCTGCGGATGGTCTTTTGCTGTTGCATTCTCGATCGCGTCGAGCAACGCGGCGAGACCCTCGACATCCTTCAGGTGCTGTGCCGCCCACGCCCGCCACAGATAGTAGTAGGCGTTGTCTGCACGCTCCTTGGCCTTGGGAGCGCCGCCCTTCTTGAGAAAGTGATGGAGAAGCGCCTGCTTGCGCTTCGGAAGGCTAGCGGCACTATCCTTGCGAAAGCCGTCAACACTAGGCAGCACACTCATCAGTTCCCGGCTGGTCTTGCTGGTTATTTCGTTGATGAAGGCCAGCAGTTCGCGATCACCAAGCGCGCGTAGCCGCTTGACAGCCTGCGGTGTGGGCGACGGCTGGGTCATGTTGCGTCCCTGTTTCCGCGAATACGGGTCAAGGCAAGACGGTGGTGAGCCTCAAGCCAACGCGGCGCAATCATGGCGCGCAATGCGGTCGAAAGTGCCTCGTCGGATTGCGACCTTGAAGCAATGCCCGCCTGCCCAGCGGCGGCGAGAAGCCAACGGGCATGCGCACGCGTGGCTGGTGGCAGGTGCCGGGTCGGCCCAGCCGTGGCCACCCGCATATCGAACCACCACGCGCCGAACGGACCCAAGTCCAATACCACGTCGCGTTTGGTGTCACGCAGGGCGTCTTGGAGTTCAGCGAGGGCTTCCGTCGTCACTGTCTCGGCTGCCGAATGGAGATCTGCGGCGGTGGTCGCGAAGACGTGCTGGGCCCAATCGACAGCCCCCGCCGACCGTGACCGAAGGCTTGGAACAAGTCCGCGGGGAACATTGAGGCCAGAAAGGTCGAGCGAGCCGGCCCGCACCTGCTCAAGTAGGGGCCGTGCATCGGCCGAGCTCGCCGAAACTGAGCGTGAACCAAAGGTCAGAAGAGCTCCCCTTGCAGCTCGCACAACAGGTCTGACCAGTACCTCTGGCAATAGCCACCCCTCTGCCTCCAGAACAGGCGGCTCGGCCGCCGGAAAGCCGCTGATTCGTATGAATTGCCATTGTCCCCGTGCAAGGGGTACGGACGCGCTGTCATCACCGCTGCGTGCGAGGAGGCTTGCCTCACCGTGGCCATCGCCTGGATGGATCGCCAAGGTGAGTTCGCCCCTGGTGTCCAGGACAAGGCGGGCCGATGTGTCGATGAAGTGCATGGGCGGTGACACGACGCCCCACCGACGTTTGGCCTGCTGCACCGCCAAACCGGTAGCCCGCCTGATCCACTCTGCCAGCCCTTCGTCGGCCACCTGCGGAAGCGTGACCAGCAGGCAGCTCCACTGCTTCAGGTCGGCCAGACGGGTGACTGCGAGTTGCGGCGGCACACTCGTAACAAGCTCGGCACGCTGCACGAAATAATAGGTAGCGCCCGAGTCCAGGCCGCTTGCCAACGCCTGTCGGCTGCCTCTGCCGGCCGAAAAGACTGTGCTCCGCACGGAATCCAAACCGGGTATGCGCTCCTGTACGGCGATGCCAAAGGCGTTGTCCACGTCTCCGCTGACCCAAGCCACGCGAAACGTCGAGGAGTCAGGGTTAACCGCGTAGGCCTGGGCTCCAACGTGCAGCCGGGCACAGGCTACCTCGACCCGGAACCCGTCGCCACCACCGTCGAAGGTCAACCTACCTCTCGGGGTAGGCGCACGCGGAATCTGCACCTCAAGGCCCCAACGGGCCGATACCCTGCCCACCGGCGGCTGCACATGCAGAGTAAGGGCAAGGGGCAACTGAGGTGTAGCTGGCTCTGGCCGCGCCTGCACGGCCGGCTCCGCCCCTGGCCCCTGCCATCCCTCGGACGCATGATAAAGGTAGCACTCCGGCCGCGCGGCACCCGAGACGTGGGCAAAGTACGCATCGCGGTAGGTGCCTTGCCGGGGGCTAACCCGCGCATCGCACACAGGACAGGAGTAGCGGCGGTACCGCTGCGCCAGTGGGGCCTCTACCTGCTGTCCGCTCGCAACGTCGATGGCGAAATACATCCCCTCAGCCCGTGCGACTGGCGGGTTGCGCAGACTGTTCCTTCAACTCGGCAAGGCTACCGGCAATGGTGCCGTTCACCAACAGCGGCACGCGGTCTTTGCGCCAATTGCGATAAGCCGGCTCGCGGATGCCGCGCGGGGCCATCCAGCGGCTTACGGCCAGCGCCGATACGTCGGCGACGCTCAAAAGGTTGCTGTAGTCAGGATCGGCCCCGCTTCCGCCGAGGATGTCGACCGCGTTAGCTGCCAGGCTGCACAGGAACACTTGCCGCTGAATGCCGTGTTTTAGCAATGAGTCTTTGAAGCCCAGCCGCGTCAGCGCCGCCTTGATGGTGCGCAGCCGCCAGTTCGGTCCCTTGCCATACTCATGGTGGTCGGCATAGTCGTGGCTGAGCTCCCGGAGATAGGCCCGAAGTTTCTCGAACAGGGCGTCTGTAATATGGAAGTGCCCCCATCCGATGGTATAGCCCACCGGCTGGAAGTACCGCGTGCCGCCAAGGGCCAATCGATTATAGACCGACGAACGGCCCATCGATGAGCTGGTTGTGACCATCAGCAGGCTGGCGTGCTTGGCGGCTCCCGAAATGATGCCGATGGACTCACCGTAGGTGTCCTTGAAGTCCCGCACTACTTCCTGGGTTCGCACCAGTGCAGCCACAGCCTTGCCGCCGAGCAGGAACGAGTACGGCGGCACCGCACCCAGCACATAAGCGTCCAGCAGGTGCACCAGCCGCAACGAACGGTCAGCCGAGTTCCAGCCGACCAACTTGTCGCGTACCGACAGATTGAAAACAGGGTCGCCCAAAGCGACAATCCCCGCCAGTCGGTCGTGACCCTCGTCCCACACCAGGTAGCGCAGGCGGCGGCCAAACCCTGCCGATACAGGTACGGACCAGGTTAGCGTGGCCAGTCGGAATAGGTCGGCATCCTTGGTATCGCTGCGCACTCGCCGAAGCGCCAACCTGACGTTGGCAGGTTCAATCTCGTCGCCGTCCGCAAAATGCGGCAGGAGTTCCTCTGCACATCGGGCAAGGAAGACTGTGTTCGCCTCGAGTTTGTCCCTGCGTTGCTCGCCATGGAGCTGACGCACCGCCTGCTTGTCTTGCCCTGGCGGCAACAGCAAGCCGTTCTTACCCTTTTTGAACCCAAGGCGCTTGAGATGCTGGCGGACCGCGCGTTTCAGTTGCACTTCCGGCGTCGGAAACTTAACTAGTATGCCCCTGCCCATCGGCGCTTTTCCCCCAATCCCTCTGGTTTTTCCAGATTATTGTTTGCATTCTTACAATCAATCAACAGTCAAAGCGTAACGGATGCCTAGAAGGTAAACCACAACTTGGTACCCGCAAAAAGCTGAGATTCGCCAGCTCTGTCGATCCTTCTATCCTAATGGCCCACGACAATAGCCCGGATTCTTCGAGGACGGTCCTGCCCCCCTTGATGCTGAGGACGTGTTGGGCGGCGGTGATGGACGAACCAGCCGCATTGGCGTGGAAATGCTACCCGCTATACCTCACCGCCACTCGTGGCGTCGGGGAGACTGCTTCAGTGCTAAAGTCCCTTCACAATATCGGACATTTCGAATGGACGGTGACGTCTGCTTTTCGGAACCTGCATAGCAGTCCGCAATGACCGATTTGGCGCGAAGGAGCCATTCGCAACCGGCGTACACATGCCAGTGCTGGAAGCGCATGAAACATTTCAGGAAAAGGCCCATTCCTCGTCGGCCGGCGTGACTAACCCCTGCCGCAGCCGTCTATGAAGTTCAAGCCACGACGGGTCCGTCACGAAGCCTTTCATGCTTCCACATGACTTGGCGAAGGAAATGTCGCCCAAACGGTCGATAAGATCACTCATCGCGCCGTTCCTGCCATTTAGGAATAGCTCGAGCGGATCATCATCACACTCAATTACCCGATGTCCCCACGCACCCGGTACGTCGTCGGTTGCGAGAGTCTGCCGAAGATCTTCATCCAAGCCTGCGGCCTCGAGCGCCCGGGAGACGACATAGCGCATCAGGGGGTAGTAGATCGGCTGATAGCTGCCTCCAAGCGCGCGCACGCCTGGCAGGATCGACAACACCAGAAACATCAGCAGGAGATTCGGGATAAGGCTGCGGTTTGCCAGCCGCTCGAGGATGTCGGGGGCTGTGAAGCACGCCACCTTCATACCGGTCGCAGGATCGATGAGTTCTCCGGCGATCAGACGCAGCGGAAGGCGTTTGCCATTTTCATAGAGCCAGAAGAAATCAGTCCCGCGCGCGAGCCAGCCACTCCAGGGGCCGTACGCGAGCCCGTCGAGGCCGGCAAGAATGTTGGAGGCGAACCTCGGGTCGTCCAGCAGTCTCATGCGTAGCCAGGAATTTTCGTCCGACAGATGGTCGGCCACCAGGTCGGCGATATCCTCGTCATCGATCTGCAGGAAGGCAAAGTGGTCTCCGAACATTTTTGGCCAAAGGATGAGATTGGCTGCCTTGATGGCATGCGCCGGCCGGTCGAATTGCGTTTTCGGCAGAAGGCTACGAAGCAGCGTGAGCGCGTCTCCCCCAGTGTTTGGCTCCGTAGGCAACAACTCGAACCTATAGGGTCCTGGCCCGGCTAGCAGGCTGTATCCGATCATCCGGCTTCGGCTCAGGCCGAAGACGTTGACCGGCTTCCCGTCAACGGTGAGCCAGCCTGGTCCCTTGCGTGGCTTTTCGACGAGATTCACAGTCGAAACGGCGTAGGAAACGTAGGTCGAACAGCCATGGGCCGAGAGACCAAGGAGGCTGAAGATATGCGTGTAATAGGCTTCCGGCTCCATGAGGAGAAACAAATGAGGGCCTGTCTGCAACACGCGGCGCCTTTCGAAATCCCTGCAGATTTCCGAGGCGGTATCGGCAGACAACCCGTTTCGTGTCGCTGCCTTCCTGATGATGTCGAGTAGTTTGGTGAAGGCGCGAAAGCGGATTTCTGGCACGGACCTGGTAGCTGGCGCCTCGAACAGGCGAAACGCATAATCGCGGATCGGCCAGGAATGGTATGGGCTCATCCAGGGGTAGAGTGCCGTCAGCGACCCCAGGACTGCCTGTTTCGCATCTGCGCCTGCTGTTAGCTCTTCCACCTCACGATTCACCTTTTTCTTGTGTCTGAATTACACCGACGCTCAAACACGAAATACTGATGAGGAGCACCACTCCGAAGCTGAAGAAAATCGTCGAAGGAAATGCTCGATCTCCTACAGCGGCGGCGATGCCGAAGACGAGTAATCCGAGCGCCACGGCCACACTGTGCATAATGCCTTTTGCCCGGCCCAACAGATAGACCGACACTCGCGACTGCAATGTGACTTCAACGCTGACGCGTCCAAGATTGTACAGAAATCCGAGCGCGGCAAAAAGGATCACTGTCCAGGGCGTGCGCACAGATGTCAGCGCCATGAGGACCAGCGCCGTTAAGCCCAAAAGCATGAGATGCCGCGGGTGGGTACTCATCGCTCTTTCAATCCGGAATAGAGAGACCGCACCGATCAGTGAGCCCGCCGACCATGCAGCCTCGAGGTAGCCGAAATCCACGGCGGTACCCTTCTGCTCCTGGAAGACGAAGCTCGATCCCATGACGCTGACAAGCACCGCGCTTGTATAGAGAAGCGCGTAGACGACAATGAGACGACGCAGGCTTGGATCGAATTGTGCTGCCGAGATTTTGGCGATGCGGACATCGCGCGAAACCGGTTCCAGCCGCATCAAGGCCAGGCAGCCGGCTGAAAACAGGAAGAAGGCAGCAAGAACGGTGAATGGCAGGGCTGGGGAGCGCTCATGCAGCAAAGGCCCTGCAAGCAGAGCTGCGCCGAGATTGCCGACCTGCATGACGAAGAAGGCGGCGGAATTCGAGGCTACAGGATCCCGGCCGTCAGCGATCACGGGGATCATTGATTGAGAGCTCGTTAGCGCGACACGGTCGCAAAACGAAAACAGGGCCGCTGACAGGCAGATGATCAGAAACACGTCCATGTAGAGGAGCGCGCAAGCGGTAGCCAGCATAACGACGAAGCGGCTGAGGTCTGCCGCAACGTTCAGGCATCGCCTGTCAAATCGATCCGCCGCTACGCCGGCCAGAGGGCTCGCGATGAATTCGGCAATGCTTGCGATCGCAAGGAACGTCGCCACGCCGGCGGTTCCGTACCCTCGCTCGACGAGAATCCAGGCGGATGCGATGTAGTAGCCGTTTCGGGCAACAGCCGCCGATAGCGTGCTGGCCAGGAATCCGAGGCAGGGATTGGACCGGCCGGCCCGTCCTTTGCCATGATGAATTCGAACCAGGTTTGACATGAGCGGCGTATCCCGGGCTGACCGCCGATGGATACCTTCTTCCGCCAAGCCTGCTTTACTGTGATGTTGGGGATTTCCGATACTTGCTGAGAACCGACAGGCGGCGACCTAGATTCTGCACTTACGACGAAATTCCGTCGGGCCCGCACCGAAAGCCCGCTTAAAGGCGGTCGCGAAATGGCTCGAGCTGCCGAAACCACATTCCATCGCGATTTCCGTCGCCGACAGATTGGTCGATCGCAGCATGTCCGCGGACTGCTCCAACCGTCGCTGCGCAATGAATGCGTGCGGCGTCATGCCTGTCGACTGCTTGAAGGCCCTCCAGAAATGGAACCGGCTAACCCCAATTTCTTTTGCCAGATCGGCGAGCGTAGGTCTGCCGTCCGACAACGTCTCGATCATGTCCACCGCCCGCTTGAGATCGAACGATGACAAACCGCCTTTTGCCGGCTCCTGATGGAAGCCGTTCAACCTTAACATTTGCCCGAGCAATTGCGTGGCCTGGCACTCCACCATCGTTGCGCTGATGGGGTCAGGCTGCTTGAGCTCCAAGGCAATCCTCTGCAACGCCAACTCTGCAGTGCCGTCCCGAAATCCGATCGAAGGCGGCAGCACTGCCGGGCGATGGCGAGCCATTCCCGCAAACACCTCGTCGGCGAACCCTTTTTCAATTGAGACCAGGAGGTAGGAAGCGGTCGCGTCCCCCTCGTCCCACCCATTCCAATCACTGCCCGCGGGCATGAAGATGATCGAACCGGCCCGGCGCGGCAAAAAGGCAATCCGGCGCCCATCCACAATGTCTTCTCCGCGGGACGCCGTGCCCTTCAGGTTCATCAAGAACACATGGCTTGGCTGGAGGAGTCTTGTCTCCTGACGCTCAAGCCCGGTTCTTTTGACTACGTCCGCCCGCACGCTCCCCCAACTCTCATACTTGTGGGCAAGGGATTGGTGCCGTGAACGGCGATTCTCGGTCGGGTCTAGGACAAGAGTATTCACGTATCGACAGCCTCCTTACTGGCGAATGGCCAGTCGTCGCATGATGTGGCGAACCACGGGTTGCTGAACAACACGCAAATAACTCTGGATTGGTAGAAGATGTGACTTTAGCGAAAAAATGGCAAACGAGTGAAAGCCGCCTGTATCCGGCAGGCCTACCAGTTGGCTCAGCCAATACTTGAGCCCGGCGAAATATTAGACCCCACTTATCTTAGTGGAATTTCCCCATCGACGTATCGGCATCTCACCGACGGAACGGTGCTGGAGGCATACTGCGATGCGTGGACTCGACGACTTTCTGGCTGAGTGCGACCATGGCCCACGGATCAACGGACTAGCCGGCTTTTTCGCCGCGACCGCCGCTGGCAAGAGCGGGATGCCAATCCGCAAGCCCGTCGCCGACGCCCGCCTGCTGCCGAGCGATAAACTGCTGCGCGACCTGGTCAGCCTGCATGCGGCACGACAAGGTTTTTTCGACCAGCACTATCACGGCAGCATTCCTTACAGATTGGAGGAAGAGTGCCGGATGGCCCACGCAGTGCTGAAATACGCCCGGCATCGTGGCGCTCCGCTTTCGCTATACAGCCTTGGAACAGCGGAAGGCACGATGGCAAGAACACTGTCCGAACTGTCGGAGGGACAGATACGCACACTGTCCTGCAGCCCGAACGCGGAGAATTACAAATGCTTCAAGGCTTATGGCGAACCGCCGCATGCAGACTTTTTCGTCGGCCCCTTTCACCATTTGACGAAGGACGTCCTGCGTTCAGACCCGCGACTGGCAAATTTCGCCCACGGGTTCGACATTATTCTCGAAGATACGACCTTCCAGATGTACTCGCCCAATCGATCGGGACAGATCGAGTTCGTGACCCAGCACCTCAAGCAGGACGGAATCTTCGTCTTCGTCGAGAAGTTTCGGGCAACCGAGGAGCCGGACTACAGGCGTCGCGAATACCAGAAGGATTTCGGCTTCAAGGCGCGCTATTTTCCCCCAGACGAAATCGAGAAGAAGCAAACCCTCGTTCTGGACACGATGTTCGGCAATGAGGTGACTTTGGCAGAGATGGCTGACGTAATACGCGCGCATTTTAGCTACTGCTCTCTGACGTGGAACAGCGGAAATTTCTGTAGCCTCGCGGCGAGCAACAGCGAGGAAAACCTAAACCGGTACCTCTCCCAGATGGCCACTCCGGCCATTCCGCACGAGTACGTCTACGAAACGAGCTTGTGTCCGCCCCTGCCCGTTAGCGTCCCCGCCGCGCAGGAATAGGCTCCTGCGCTTTGGGACAGGTCGACAACACGTTGCGCCGTTTGGACCATGTCTTCGCAGCTGTCGATCATGGTAGCCTCAGGCAGGCCGCAAGAGTTCTCAGGGTGAGGGAGTCCTGTGTCAGCCGCAATATCGTTGCTCTCGAGCAATTGCTGGACATGCAGTTATTTGACCGCGACGTCCATGGCGTTCGGCTGACCGAGGCAGGCCGGGCCTGGGTCGATCTTGTCCGGGCCCATTATGAAGGCTTGCAGGATGCATTGGCTGCAGGTAGTCGCGGTCACCAGGATGCCAAGACGATCAGAATAGGGTTATGCGCCCAGATGGGGCGCACGTTCGTGGCACGTCTCATCGATCGTTTTGGCCATTTGCATCCGGACGTGTGCGTCGTGATCGAAGACGTTCCACTCGAACAGTGCCTGGCGGCTATACGCCGCCGGCGCCTCGACATCGTCTTCACGCACGGGCTTGAGAACGCCGCTTTATGCCGTAGCGAGATATTTGCGCACGAGCGCTTGTTCGTTCTCCTGCCCTGCCGCCATCCGCTTGCTGAAAAAGCTGCGGTTACATGGGCAGATCTTGCAGATACGTGTCTACTGGTTTCAGGCGGATCCTCCCGGGATCTGCGTTTGCTGCAGCATATCGCTGCGAATGGTGGCCCCACTGTCCAGATATGTCGCGCCAGCGAAGCAACGGTCATACTCAAGGTGCAACTCGGTCAAGGCGTGGCTCTGGCGGGCGAGGGTTTTGCCAGGACAGTCGCCATCGACGCCACGGTGTGGAAACCGATCAGTGGCCGGAGCAGCATCAGTTCGATCAAGGCAGTGTGGCTGGAATCGAACCCAAAGCGTGCGCTTCTGCGGCTGGTAGGGACCGCAAGAAACATGGTGGCAGCAACGCGATCCGGGCCTACCCCTGTCAATGCAGGAAGTTCGGAGCGCCGCGGCGCGATTTCTGAAGCCACGCCATGACTCTGAGGCGCAACTAACGCGGTTCGACTTCGGTCGCCCGGCCCTTAGCCGCTTTCCGAACGCTTTGCCCTCGCAAAGCCCCGATCCGTCGCAATGAACCGCTCCAACATCGCGACGATGAGGCGCGGCGCATCGGCTGGCCGTTGCCCCGCTTCGCGGCCGAGGATCTCGGCATAAGCGGTCAGATTGCGGTGCAGTGCCGCAGGGAGTTCCACCACGACCTTGACGGGTTTGTCGTCAGCAATTGGCCCCAGTTTCAGCTTGGCCATTTCAGCCCCCATAAGGTTCGAGTACGAGATCGCGTGTGACGATCACCCGCACCGGGAATCCCGGTCGGATGGTGAGCGTCGGCGCTATGTTGAGCTGCCGCTGGACGATCTGCTGGCCTGTCTGGCTGATGCTGTCGGAAGCACCCTGGCGAAGAGCGCGCATGATGTCGCTCTCCTGGCCCGATGAGCCTGCTTGCGCCCCGATGCTCAGAACCGTGGAAAGTGCTGCAGCCTTGAACAGCTCGCCCCAGTGATAGTCGACGCCGTCCTCGAGACCAGCATAGCCCTCAGCGTCCGCGCCAGGCTCACGTTCCAGAACGATGGAGCGGCCGTCAGGAAAAATCAGCCTGGTCCATACCAGCAACACGCGACGCTGGCCGAAGCCGACACCATTGTCATACTGGCCGATTAGGCGCGTCCCCTGCGGAATGAGACGGATGTGTCCGGTGGGGCTGTCATAGACATTCTCCGTTACCTGTGCGGTAATCTGACCGGGCAGGTCTGAGCGAATGCCAGTGATGAGGGCAGCTGCGATGACGGCGCCCGCCTGCAGGACGTTTTTCGACGCCGGCGCCGCAACACGATCCGACGAGACGGTGCGCTTGTCAGGCGGCTGGTCGAGGAACGCAAGTTGCCGGTCTTGCGCCGAGGGCGTCGCTGGCTGCGGCGCGAGGCCAAGGTTGGCGAGATCGGTTTGTGGCATGGTGTCTGTCGTGGCTCGAGTGACAGTCGCGTCACTAGCGGGCCGCGTTTGCGTGGACGCGAACAGACGCGCGGTCCTCGCCGCCTCCAGTTCCTGCTCCCGGCGCTGTTCCTCTGGATCCGGTCCGACCGAGCCCGACGACGGCGCTCCGGTCGCCGGGCCGCCATTCTGCGCGTTGAGGATCGGGCGGCCGAGATCGCCGGGAAGCGGTGGGCCAAGCTTTGGAACGCCGGCATAGTCCTTTGGCAGACCGGCGAGCCCATCGGGCGTCGAACGATTATCGGTTGAATAGAGCTCCTGACCCTGGCCGTGTTGACGGTTCTGAAGCGCGTAAATCAGCGCACCGCCGACACCGAGGCTAGCGGCGAGCCCCAATCCGGCCAGCGCCTTGCGCGACAGACGCGTCACGCGCGGCGGCTCGGCGCGCAGCCGCATGGCCGCGGCCGGCTTACCTGTCAACGGCCGGGCGTCATCCTCGACCGGTGCCTCCGGCCCGGCGTCATTCACCGGCCCCCGGCCTTCTTCCTTCCCGGGATCGAATTTGTTGCTCACGATGCCGGCCCTCCGCTGTCTCTTCGGACGTTCGTCGCTTGCGAAGCCTCACCAGGGCTTCGCATCCATGACAATGGACTGCTCTTCACCCCATCGGTTCGGGAAACGCGGACGCGCTTCTGGTTCTTGCCGGCGCCGAAGCGCAACTCGGCGGCGGCAAACAGACGATCGACGATGATGTAGTTGCCGCGCACGCGATAGTTGACCAGCTCGGACGTGTCGCCTTCCGGCCCGACCACGAAGAGTGGCGGCATCTCGCCCTGGCTGATGCCTCGCGGGAACTCGATGAACACCTGCTTGCCATCGTCGAAGGCGCGCAACGGGCGCCAGGGTGCGCGATCGCCTGTCACCTGGTAGCGGAAATTGACACGAGCGAGATCGATGCCCGTCGAGACCGGCTGCGCAGCCTCAGCCTGCTGGTTCTGCCTGCGCAAGGCGATGAGTTGGTCCTGGGGGTATTGCCAGGAAACCGATGCCATATAGGTCGACGGCGTCGAGCGCAGTTCCATGTGATAGGTACGCCGATCGGTATTGATGACGAGATTGGTGAGAAGGTCGGCGCGCGTCGGCTTGACGAGGATGTGGACCTGCTTGGCCCCGCCGGTACCGCTTTCGGTATCGCCGATGATCCAGCGCACGGTGTCGCCGGCGGCGACGGGACCGGAGCCGACGAGCTGCTCGCCGGACTGGAGCGCGATGTCGGTGATCTGCCCCGGCGATGCATAGACCTGATAGAGCGCGCCATCGACGAACGGATAGATCTGCATCGAGTTGATGAAGCCGTTGCGCACAGGCTGGACGCGCGCGGCCGCGTTTGCCAAGTTCACGCGCGCGGCCGGATCGGTCGGTTCCGGCTCCGGCTTTGCGGCCTTGCCGACCGGCTTCAACTGGCCGGGAAGCGGCAGCGGCCTAGACAGCTCCACCACCTTGACGGGCGGGGGCGGATCGAAGGCCTGCACGGCCGCAATCGGTTCGTCATAGGAGATCTCCGGCGGTCTCTGCTTGCTGGCACAGCCGGCGAACACCGAAGTGCTGAGCAGGAATGCCGGGAACGCGGTTTTGCGCAAAACCGGCATCGCGCGGATGAGGATTGCCGGGCACCCTGCACGCCAGGGTACGGCTTTGTAGAGTGTGGGCGTCATTGTCCAAGCTCCTTCGACCAGTTGATCGCGTTGATGTAGATGCCAAGCGGGTTCTTCCGCAGCGTGTCGGCGTCGCGCGGGGGCTGCACGACGATGGTGAGAATGGCGGACCAGCGCTCCGTTGATGCGAGCGAGCCGTCCTGATAACGGCGTTCGGCCCAGGCGATCCGGAAGCTCGCGGTAGAGGCGCGGATGACCGACGACACGTCGATAGCGACCTGTTGTTTGCCGACTTTGGTGAATGGGTCGTTGGCGCGCGCATAGTCGTTGAGAACAAGCGCCCCGCCCTGCGTCGTGAAGTCATAAGCGCGCAGCCAGTTCTGCCGCACGATGACCGGATCGGCGGGGATCGACCTCACCTGTTCGATGAAGTGCGCCAGGTAGAAGGCAATCTGCGGATCGTTCGGCTGATAGTCGCCGGCCGCAGGGGCGACAGCCTGCGCTTGGCCGAGACGATCGACCTGCACCACCCAGGGCACGATCGAGCCCTTGGCGGATTGCCAGACGAGCGCGGCGGAGAAGCCGGCGGCGAGCGCCAGGCAACCGAAGGCCATGGTGCGCCAATTGCGCGCCTGCACGCGAGCCGAACCGATGCGCTCGTCCCAGACCTGGGCAGCGCGTTGGTAGGGCGTCTCGGGTTTTGGGGATTTGCCGTAGTGCGTGGACGGTCGTTTGAACATGCTCAGTCTCTTTCAGAGAGGTTGATCGAGGAGCCGCCGCCATGGCTGTCGCCAGTGCGAACGGCGTGGGCGGCGGCCTGAACGCCATGGGTCATCTGTTGCGAGCGCTTCATGCGCTTCGCCCAGGCGGGCTGACTTTCGGCGGCGGAGGACGCGACGGGAGTGGAGCCGGCTTCGGGGGCGTTCGCGCCGATTGTGCCAGCGGTGGATGATCCGCCCGTCGCCTCGAAGGCAGCGCGAGCGCCGGACTGGTAGCTGTGCTTCATGCTGCCGGCCGCATTATTGGCCGCGCGCTTGAGCGGTGAGATGGCACCCTGGGCACCGGCGCTGATGACACCGCCGAGCCCGGATGCAACGCTGGAAAAGCCTGACTGTCCGGCGGCGCCGAGGCCGTAGGCTGTGGATGCCCTGCCCGCGGTGGCGGCACCGCCACGGGCCGCCGCCGCCGCACCGCCGCTGACAGCCGCGCCGCCGGACACGACTGCGCCGGCAGCCGCCGCGCCCACTGCTGCCATGCCGCCGGCGGCAAGCCCGGTGCCGACCGCCGCACCGGCGCCAAGCTGCGGGCCGCCGGAGACGAGACCGTTGGCAATGCCGGGTCCAAAGATGCCGAGGCCGAGCAGCGACAGCGCGGCCAGCACGATCGCCATGGCGTCGTCGATCGACGGCGTGTTGCCGCTGAAGCCCGCGGTGAACTCGGAAAAGAGCGTCGAGCCGATGCCGATGATGACGGCGAGCACCAGCACCTTGATGCCGGACGAGATGACGTTGCCGAGCACCCGCTCGGCCATGAACGCGGATTTGCCGAACAGACCGAAGGGTATGAGCACGAAACCGGCGAGCGTCGTCAGCTTGAACTCGATCAGCGTGACGAAGAGCTGGATTGCCAGGATGAAGAAGGCCAGCAGCACCAGCGCCCAGGCGAAGAACATGCAAGCGATCTGGATGAAGTTCTCGAAGAAGGACCAATAGCCCATCAGGTTCGAGATCGAGTCCAGCAACGGCCGGCCGGCATCGAGCCCGGTCTGCGCCACCTTGCCCGGGCGCATGAGATCGTTGACGGTAAAACCCGTACCCGAGGCCTTCAGGCCAAGCCCGGCGAAGCTTTCAAAGACGATGCGGGCGAGATTGTTCCAGTTGGAGATGAGATAGGCGAAGACGCCGACGAACAGGGTCTTCTTGACGAGGCGCGCCATGATGTCGTCGTCCGCACCCCAGGACCAGAAGAGCGCAGCCAACGTCACGTCGATGACGATCAGGGTCGTGGCGATGAAGCCGACCTCGCCGCCGAGCAGGCCGAAGCCGCTGTCGATGTAGCGCGTGAAGACTTCGAGGAAATGGTCGATGACGCCCATGCCGCCCATATCAGCGGATCTCCGGCCGACGCGGCTCGACCTGCATCGCGGGAGCGGTCACATCCATCCGCGTCCTTTCTTTCCGGTCGGCTGACGCCGGCACATCAGGGAATAACGTTTTCGGGGCAACGGCAGCAGGCGCCGTTGCCGAGTCACGTTGACGGAGAAACCGGCGCCGGCTGTCTGCCCACGCTTTCAGACAACCGGGATCGCGAGGACCGGCCTCGCCGATCCCGGAACAGCGGCGCAATTCGGCCGCGAGTGGGTCTTGTGACGCGATGGAACGGTCCCGCGTCGCAAGGGCGTCAGGCTCATCGTCTTTGCTGCTCATCTCGATTGCGGTCACTGTCAAAGCGACCGCGATGAAGATGACCGCGCTGATGCGAGCGAAGATCTTTCCATCCATCGCGCCGGCCTCAGTTTTTGCCATAGAACATCTGCGCACTGCCGGGTTGGTAGCCCGAGCCCTGCGTCAGGAAGCGGCGGCGCTGCTCCCGGCCCTGGTCGGCAGCGGTGGCCTGTTCGGCCGATTGCAACGCTTGCGCCCGACCGTTCGCGGCGACGACAGCGGTGAGATCGGCAAGCTGCTGCGCCTGAAGCGCGAGGAGCTGGTTGCCGGCCTGTGTTGCCTGAAGCGCTCCGGTCGCACCCTGGCTCTGGCCGACCAGCGCCGACATCTGCGTTCGATTGGTGTCGATGTTGCCGACGACTCCCGCCTGCACACGCATGGCATCCTGAAGGCCACCAACCGTGTTGCCCCATCGCGAGCGCGCGTCGGCGACGAGTTGCTGATCCGAAGCCGACAGCGAGACGTTGCCATATTTCTGCTGGAAGGCCTGATTGACCTGCTGGACGTCGTAGGCGACGTTCTGCGCTTGACCGAGCAGTTGCTGCGTACGCTGCACGGACTGCTGGAGCTGTTGCAGCGAGGAGAACGGCAGGCTAGCGAGATTGCGGGCCTGGTTGATGAGCATCTGCGCCTGGTTTTGCAGCGAGGTGATCTGGTTGGTGATCTGCTCGAGTGAGCGCGCCGCCGTCAGGACGTTTTGCGAATAGTTCGACGGATCGAAAACGATCAAGGCGTGTGCCGGCGTCGCCAGCATTGGCGCGACGGCGGCGGGAGCGACAAGCAGGGCGGCGGCTAGCCGCATGCCAAGGGATCGGCGCATTTTCATGGGGACTTCTCCTTGTTGGTGAGGGCGGGACTGGTTAGGGCAGGAACGAGTTCAGCGGCCCAGCCGACGCCACGGTGGCTAAGCCAGGCAGCGAGGAACCCGTTGCGGCCATGCTCGGCGGCGATGCGGGCGATCGCGGCCTGGTCGGTCTTCGCGGATACGGCGCAAAGCGCGAGCGCCACATCCGACAGACCGAGTTCGAACAGCCGATTGCCGCGACGGGACTGGCAGTAATAGTCGCGCTTCGGCATCGCCCGGGCGATGATCTCGATCTGCCGATCGTTGAGGCCGAAGCGGCGATAGATCGCGGTGATCTGCGGCTCGATGGCGCGCTCGTTCGGCAGCAGAAGCCGGGTCTGGCAGCTCTCGATGATCGCGGGCGCGATTGCCGAACCATCGATATCGCTGAGGGACTGCGTGGCGAAGATGACGCTGGCGTTCTTCTTGCGCAGCGTCTTCAGCCATTCGCGGAGCTGGCCGGCAAAACCGTCATCGTCCAGCGCAAGCCAGCCTTCGTCGATGATGAGAAGGGTTGGCGAGCCATCGAGCCGGTCCTCGATGCGATGGAAGAGATAGGATAGCACCGCGGGCGCAGCACCCGTTCCGATCAGCCCTTCGGTTTCGAATGCCTGGACCGACGCCGATCCGAGATGCTCGCGCTCGGCATCGAGCAGGCGGCCATAAGGACCTCCGACGCAATAGGGGCGCAATGCCTGCTTGAGATCGTTTGATTGCAGCAGCACGACCAGACCGGTGATGGTGCGCTCCTCGACAGGCGCTGAGGCCAGAGAGCTCAACGCCGTCCAGATATGCTCCTTGACCTCTGGGGTGATCGTCACATTCTCGCGCGTCAGGATCGCCACGATCCAGTCGGCGGCCCAAGCGCGCTCGGGGACATCATGAATGCGGGCGAACGGCTGAAGGCTGACGCTGTCGATTGCCCCATCGCTGAGATCGCCGCCGAGATCATGCCAGTCGCCGCCCATGGCGAGTGCCGCGGCGCGGATCGAGCCGCCGAAATCAAAGGCGAATACCTGTGACCCTGCGTAGCGGCGGAACTGCAGCGCCATCAGTGCCAAGAACACGGACTTGCCGGCGCCGGTCGGGCCGACGATCAGTGTATGGCCGACGTCACCGACATGAAGCGAAAGCCGGAACGGAGTCGAGCCTTCGGTCTTGCCGAAGAGCAGAGGGGGCGCTGCAAAATGCTCGTCCCGTTCCGGCCCCGCCCACACCGCGGAAAGCGGAATGATGTGGGCGAGATTAAGCGTGGAGATGGGAGGTTGACGGACGTTGGCGTAAACGTGACCCGGCAGGCTGCCAAGCCAGGCGTCGACGGCGTTGATGGTTTCGATGATCGCCGAGAAATCGCGCCCCTGGATGACCTTTTCGACCAGGCGCAGTTTTTCGTCGGCGATGCCGGGATCATCGTCCCACACCGTCACCGTCGCGGTGACATAGGCCATGCCCGCATAGTCGGCGCCGAGCTCCTGCAGCGCCATGTCGGCATCGGCGGCCTTGTTTGCGGCGTCGGTGTCGACGAGGACGGACGCCTCATTGGTCATCACCTCCTTGAGGATCGCGGCGACCGATTTGCGCTTGGCGAACCATTGACGCCGGATCTTTGTCAGCAGCCTGGTCGCATCGGTCTTGTCGAGCAGGATCGCGCGTGTCGACCAGCGATACGGAAACGCCAGCCGGTTCAATTCGTCGAGCAGACCCGGCGTGGTCGCGGTCGGGAACCCCGTGACCGTGAGAATGCGCAGATGCGACGCGCCAAGCCGCGGCTCAAGCCCGCCGGTGAGCGGCTGGTCGGCCAACATGGCATCGAGATACATCGGCGTTTCAGGAACGCGGACACGGTGGCGATTGGTCGAGACGCAGCCATGCAGATAGGTCAGCGTCTCAGCATCATCGAGCCAGCGGCACTCCGGCATGAAGGCTTCGACAAGGCGCAGGACGCGGTCGCTGCGGTCAGCGAACCCGGTCAGCACCGCGTTGGGGTCGAGGCCCTTCTTCTCGCGCCCTTCGTAGAGCCAGCTTTCCGCTCGCGCGGTGTCCTCGGCGGGCGCAAGATAGGCGAGCGTCAGGAAGTAGCTGGACTCGAAATGCGCGCCGGCCTCCTCGAAGCCCGCCTTTCGTTCCGCATCGACCAGCGTGGAGGCCGCATCCGGAAAGCTGCTGTCGGGATAGCGGGTCGAGGCATGACGCTGCGCCTCGACGAAGATCGCCCAGCCGGAGCCAAGCCGGCGAAAGGCATTGTTGAGCCGGCCGGCGACGGCGACCAGTTCTGCCGGCACGGCGCTGTCGAGATCGGGTCCGCGAAAGCGCGCGGTGCGCTGGAAGCTGCCGTCCTTGTTGAGGACGACGCCGGCGCCGACCAATGCCACCCAGGGCAGGAAGTCGGCGAGCCGGCTGCTACGATTGCGATATTCGGCAAGATTCATCATCCGATGGCCCCCTCAGACCGTGAGATGCGCCGGGATGCGCAGATGCCGGCGAACGACGTCGACGAAAAGCGGATCGCGCTTGGCGGCCCAGACAGCGGCAACATGGCCGATCGCCCAGATGGCAATGCCGACGAGCCAGAGACGCAGCCCCAACCCCACGGCGCCGGCGAGCGTCCCGTTCATGATGGCAATGGCGCGCGGGGCGCCGCCGAGCAGGATCGGCTCGGTCAGCGCGCGGTGCACGAGGACCGTATAGCCCGGCACTGGATAATCCGGCATTGGGCCGCCCTGTTCGACAGCGCCCGCCATCAGACCAGCGCTCCGCCGCCGAACGAGAAGAACGACAGGAAGAAGCTTGACGCCGCGAAAGCGATGGACAGGCCGAACACGATCTGGATGAGCCGGCGGAACCCGCCGGACGTGTCGCCGAAGGCGAGCGTCAGGCCGGTGACGATGATGATGATCACCGCCATGATCTTGGCAACCGGACCCTCGATCGACTGGAGGATCTGTTGCAGCGGCTGTTCCCACGGCATCGACGAGCCGGACGCATGGGCGGGCGCAGCCATCACCAGGAAAAGCGTGGCAACGGAAACGGTCATGGCGAGACGATGGCGCGCGAGGCGCAGGCGTTGGATCACGGATTTTCTCCTTCAGGGCTTTGGATGAGCAAGGTCGGGCTGTCGTCGCCGTCGAGGACGGCTGACGCGACCTGGTAATCACCGTCCGGGCGCAAGCCATCGAAACGGGCGAGTTCGGACAGACGGCGCGCGGAGCCGCGGCCGGAAAGGACGGCGACCAGGTCGATCGTTTCGGCGATCAGCGCGCGCGGGACCGTGACGACGGCTTCCTGGATGAGCTGTTCCATGCGGCGGAGCGCGCCAATGGCGCTGCCGGCGTGGATCGTGCCGAGGCCGCCGGGGTGGCCGGTGCCCCAGGCCTTGAGCAACTCGAGCGCCTCGGCCCCGCGCACCTCGCCGACCGGAATGCGGTCGGGGCGCAGGCGCAGCGATGAGCGAACGAGATCAGATAGAGACGCGACGCCGTCTTTCGTGCGCATTGCCACGAGATTTGGCGCGGCGCATTGCAGTTCGCGCGTATCCTCGATGATGACGACGCGATCGGCGGTCTTGGCCACTTCAGCGAGCAGCGCGTTGATCAGCGTGGTCTTGCCCGTGGATGTGCCGCCTGCAACGAGAATGTTCGCGCGGTTGGCAACGCCCTGGCGCAGCGTGTCCGCCTGCTGCGCCGACATGATCCCGGCCGCGACATAGTCCTCAAGGGTGAAGATGGCGACGGCGGGCTTGCGGATCGCGAAGGCGGGCGCCGCGACGACGGGAGGAAGAAGCCCCTCGAACCTCTCCCCCGTCTCGGGCAGCTCGGCCGAGACACGTGGGGCGCCGGCATGGACTTCGGCACCGACATGATGAGCGACGAGGCGAACGATGCGTTCGCCGTCCGCCGCCGACAGGCGCTCTCCCGTGTCGGATAGGCCCTCGGACAGGCGATCGATCCACAAACGCCCATCGGGGTTGAGCATCACCTCGACGATGCCGGCATCGTCGAGATAGCGCGCGATCGCGGGCCCGAGCGCCGTGCGCAACATGCGTGCACCGCGCGCCAGACCTTCTGAATTGTGTGGTGAAGCTGCCATCCTGTCCCCGTTTCGATCCGGGGGAACATGGACGGCCCCTGGACGGGGATGATTAAGAGAGCCGCATCTCGAGTGGTTTCAACATCTATATCGAGGCGTAGTGGCGTAGCGTGCAAATACAGGAGATTGGCGGTGCCGACGTAAACGGCCGTATTAGACTGCGCATATCACGCCGTACAAAGGCGAATCCGTTGCGACAGCTAGGAGGGTTGCCCAGCGTCTCTTGATTTTGTACCAACCCCATGATCGAAAACATGGAGGCTGATTATGGACGACTACGACAACGAAAAAGGCGCAAAGCCTGAAGACGTGCGCGCCTCGTTGAAGGGATGGGCTTGGTTTATTGCTCTGACGCTCGGGATCTTTGGTGCCGCCTACGCTTGGATTGAGGTCTAAGCGCGCGCCTTAGGTACGGGGCTTAGAGAGCCGACGCTGGCGCGCTGCAACACCGTCGATAGCCTCGAAGTCGCTGCGAAGCCCAGCTGCGAAATTGTCGCCGTAGGTCTGACGAAGGGTGTCCACCTTCGTGTTCCCGTGCTTTTCGCTAATCCTACCGTCCTGGTTGCGGTGGCGCCCATCCAAACCTTGGATAATCAATTGTCCGCTCGCCGGCAAAGCCGTCTGATCAAGCGGCTTCAGCACGAGTTGACCGTCGAGTCTTGTGGCGAACCACCACGTCGACCTTGTAGTCGAGCCGGTCCAGACAGCGAACCAGCCTGTCTATTGAAAACTTACCCGTGCGCCCGGTGGCGATCGCGGAGACGTCGGGCTGTTTCATACCGAGCAGTTCAGCCGACTTCGCCTGGGTCAGGCGCCGGCGCTTGATAATGGCGCGGATCTCGCGGGCCAGCTTGGCCTTGAGCAATTCCTCTTCGGGATTGTCAAAGCCGAGGTCCGCAAACACGTTGCCGCTGCTCACTTCGGCGGTGATGTCTTCCGTCATGACTTTGTTCCTTTTCCATAGTTTTCGCGGTAGTGGGTCTCGGCCGCCTTCAATCGCACTGTAACCAGATCGATTTCGTGCTTGGGTGTCTCCCTGCCCTTCTTCGACTTTTTCTGGAAGCAATGAAGGACGTAGATCACCCCGGCAAAGCGCACGGCATAGACGGCCCGATAGGTATCTCCGTCGAAGTCGTCGACCACCTCGAGGATGCTGCGGCCCCCAAACCCTTTCAGGGCTTTGACAGCCGGGTGCTCCTCACCATTCTGGGCGTCGTTGATTGCGACACCCATCAACCGGCGAACATCGAGCGGAAACTCGCGCAGGTCGCCCTTCGATGATCCCATCCATACCGTGGGCTTTTGGTCTTTCATTCTCCCTTGCCTTATAGCATAGAGACTATAATTTTCAACCAAGAATCCTGACCGAGGCTTGCAAAATCTCAGTCCTCCCGTCCATTTAGCCCACGGGCCTACCGGGCTGGTGTGTGTCCAGGCCGCCATCGATATCCTCGGAGATCTCCTGCCGCAGCTTTGGACCTCTCGCCAGGCGCCGGCCGAGCGCGGTGACGAAGGCATCATAGCGCTCGCCAGCCTTGGCGTGGGCAGCCTGCGCCGCGGGCTCGGGCAAACCCGGTGTTGTCGCTAGCCAGAAGCGGACAAAAACAGCGAGCGTCTCCACGGCAATCGCGACATCGCGCTCCTGGCGTGTCATACGGCGATCGAGCTGGTCGAGCCGCTTGGTGATCGCCGCCTCCTGTCGCTCGGCGGCATCGGGTGAGAGGAACGATTCGATGGCCGCTTCCGCGACGAGCGACCGCGAAAAATCTCGTCGCGCCGCATGCTCGGCCAGCCTGCTCATGACCTTCGGATCGAGATAGACTGACAGGCGTTGTTTGCGGGGTGCCTTTATCATCGGAGCCTCACATATCAACGCCGTCGCCCGGGTCGAGCGACGCCTGCCGCGCAATGCCCTGCATCAGGCGCGTCAATCGACGATTGCGGGCAACATTGTGTTGGTCGGCGTCGTCGAGGTGATCGATCTCGAACTCGTTCTCGGTCGAAGGCTTCACGACCTGCTCGACGCGACTGAGTTCAGGTTGTCGACGACGCTCGGAATCAGTCGTGTCGTCATCCGTGGCCGACGGCTCCAACGTGGCTTCGGCAATCAGCGGACGGGAAGGCAGAGGCAGTTTCGTCCAGTCGTCGGGCCTCCCCTCCTCCGCCGCCGCCGTCAGCACCGGCGGCGGCAAGATACGCTCCCGGAAGCGAGCATCCTCATGATAGCGCGCCTTTTTGGCGCGGATCGGCGGCGCACCCGAGACCATGACGATCTCGTCGGTGGCCGGCAGTTGCATCACTTCGCCCGGCGTGAGCAGCGGGCGAGCCGTCTCGGAACGGGAGACCATGAGATGACCGAGCCACGGCGACAGCCGGTGGCCGGCATAGTTCCTCATGGCCCTCATCTCGGTCGCTGTTCCCAGCGCATCGGACACCCGCTTGGCGGTGCGCTCATCGTTGGTGGCAAAGCTTACCCGGACGTGGCAGTTATCGAGGATCGAGTTGTTGGCGCCGTACGCCCTCTCGATCTGATTGAGGGATTGAGCGATCAGGAAGCTTTTCAGCCCGTAGCCGGCCATGAAGGCGAGCGCAGACTCGAAGAAATCGAGGCGGCCAAGCGCCGGGAACTCGTCGAGCATCAGGAGCAGCCGGTGCCCTTGCGCCCTCACCTGCAGATCTTCGGTCAAGCGGCGACCGATCTGATTGAGGATCAGGCGAATAAGCGGCTTGGTCCGGTTGATGTCGGACGGCGGCACGACGAGGTAGAGCGTCGTCGGATGCTTGTCGTCGACAAGGTCGCTGATGCGCCAGTCGCAGCGGCGCGTGACCTCGGCCACGACAGGATCGCGATAGAGGCCAAGGAACGACATGGCGGTTGACAGCACGCCGGAGCGCTCGTTGTCGGATTTGTTCAAGAGCTCCCGCGCGGCGCTGGCGATGACCGGGTGCGGACCGCCCTCACCCAGATGCGCCGTTTTCATCATCGCGGACAGCGTCGATTCGATCGGACGCTTTGGATCGGAGAGGAACCCGGCGACGCCGGCAAGCGTCTTGTCCATCTCGGCGTAAAGGACGTGCAAGATCGCGCCGACCAGCAGGGCATGGCTGGTTTTCTCCCAATGGTTTCGCCTCTCAAGCGAGCCTTCTGGATCAACCAGGATGTCAGCGATGTTTTGCACGTCGCGGACTTCCCATTCGCCGCGGCGCACCTCGAGCAGCGGGTTGTAGGATGAGGATTTCGGATTGGTTGGATCGAACAGCAGGACACGGCCATGCCTGGCGCGGAAGCCCGCGGTGAGTTGCCAATTCTCGCCCTTGATATCGTGAACGACCGCTGAGCTCGGCCAGGTCAGCAGTGACGGGACGACGAGGCCGACACCCTTGCCCGAACGTGTGGGCGCAAAGCACAGCACATGCTCAGGTCCGTCGTGGCGAAGATAGGCGCCATCATGTCGCCCAAGCACCACGCCGTCGGAGCCGAGAAGCCCCGTTGCCTTGATCTCCTGCTTGTCGGCCCAGCGGGCGGAGCCGTAGGTCTCGACCTTCTTGGCCTCGCGAGCCCTCCAGACCGACATACCGATGGCGACAGCGACGCAGGCGAAACCGCCGGAAGCCGCTATAAAGGCTCCCTCCACGAAGATCGAGGGAGCGTAGGCATCGAAGCCATACCACCACCAGAAGAATGACGGCGGAAGGTAAAACGGAAAGCCCAGGACACGGAACCATGGCCTGCCGAGCTCGGGCTGGAATGCCAGGCGCCAAGCCACCCACTCCGTCGCGCCCCAAGTCGTGAACAGTACGATCGCCAACACGGCGAGGATCTGGCCCCAGAGAATCTTGGTGGCGGACATGGCTGTGGTCCTTTCTTCAAATTCAGTTTAGAGGCCGAGGCCTCGCTTGCGGCCAAAACTCCAGTCGATGCCGCCGTCAATGCGAACGACGCCAGAGACGTGGCGGCCAAGATGTTTTTCCAGGGACGGCGTCCAGGGCACCAGTTGGAAACCGAGGCCGTCATCGATCATGGCGAAGCGGCCGGACGCGAGCGTGAAACGTTGCCGGTAGGAACCGGCCACAAACTCACAACTGCGAACGCGGTTGAACGGCTGGCCGGTTTCGGCCGAGAGCTTTTCGCCGAGCGTCTCCAACTCGCGGCGACGCAGCGTGTCGATCAGGTTGCGGGTGAAGGTTGTGCGTTGGCCATGCCGCTCGCCGAGGCCCTGTTCGACGAGGTGGTCGGCGCGGCGCTGCATCGCCTGCCGCACCTCGGCGCCGAAGCCGCCTTCGGATAGCGCAATCGGTTCGCGGGCGATATTCTGGCGGTCAAGCCAGGTTGCGCCGGCGGCGATAACCTGCTGCTCAATGTTGAGATCGGAACGGACAGCGAGTGCTGCGCGTCCATGTCCCTGCGCGTCATGGAACCTGCGCAGCTCGACGATCGAACCCGGAGCGCTGTCGCCGGCGGCGTCGAGGTCGAACAGCTTGATGTGATGTGTGCGGCCGTCGGTGCCATCGACCACGGCGTAGGCGCTGCCCTTCAGTTCATCATCGAGACCGCGGTCGACCAGCCGACCCACGATCGGCGTGTCTAGGCGCTCCGCCGCCAGCACATAGGTCGCCGATCCGCGCTCGATGCCCTGTTCTGTCAAGGCGCGGTGCATCCGCTTGATGATGTCGCCGCGTTCGCCAAGCTCGCGCAGCGTCGCCTCGGCCTTTTCGTCGATCATCCATTGGCCTGGGCCGACCTGTTCGGCAAGGCCAAGGGTTTCGAGCATGCGCACCCGCCCGACCTTCAGCACGTGATACTCGTCGGGCTGAGCGTTCGCCGGGGACGCAAGATCGACAACGCCGGTGTCGCGGCCATCGCGAACAAGCTGCCGGTCAAGCTGGGTCCAACGTTCGGCCTCGACCTGACGCTGCAGATTGCGGCGGATGTCGAGATCGGTGCGCGGGCCAAGCTCCTGGGTGACGAGGTCGGCGGCGCGGGCGCGCATCCCCTCCTTGATGTAATCGCGGGAGATCACAAGATCCTGCCCGTCATCAGTCTGGCCGCGCAGGATGATGTGAAGGTGCGGATTGTCGGTGTTCCAGTGATCGACGCCGGCCCAATCGAGTTTTGTGCCGAGGTCCTTTTCCATCTGCCCCATCAGATCGCGGGCGAAGGATTTGAGGTCCGCCATGTGGACGGCATCTTCCGGCGAGACGATGAAGCGGAAGTGGTGCCGATCATCGCCACACCGCGCGGCGAAGGCACCGCCATCCACCTCCCCGGCCTCCGGCCCAAACAGCCTTGCCTTCTCCCCGTCACGGGTGACGCCCTCGCGGCGCAGATAGCTGAGATGGGCGGCAAGCGGCGCGCCGCGCGCGTGATGGCGCACCAGCCGTGTCTTGATGATCACGGTGCGCGAGCGGCTGGTGAGGAGACGATTGGCGCGCACGCTCGCCGAGCGGCCACGCCCGAACGTCGAGCGATTGCCCGGACTGATCCGGCCGGAGCGAGAGATGCGGGCGCCGGCCTTTTGCGCGGCGGCAAGCGCCTGCGCGATGAAGGGCCTGGCGCGCTGGGTGCCTGACGAGCGGATGCGGCCGGGGCGGATTCGAAGATCGTCCTCGCCAGTCATCTAAAGAGATCCGCACATCGTGCCAAGGCACGGAAATCACGGGAAAATCGGTGTTCTGGCGCGGTGCGCCGCCGGCTAGCACCTCGCGGAAATGCTGCATAACCTATTGAAACAACACGACCGACCGCCGCCGCACCTCGCGGCCTTTTATCTCGCCATCTTCCGGTTGTTCGGTTGTTCTGCACACCTTCCGCCTCCATCCACGCCACGGTGCGCTGGTGCTCGCGGTTGCGCGAAGACGCCCAGGCGCGCTCATGGCTGGATCCCTTCGCCCGCTCGCGCCACGAAGAGGCCTTCGGACAGCGGCACGATGGCGGAGACATCGCGCACGGTGGGTGCGGAGCTCGCGTCATTTGGTGGCCGTTCGGTCGGCACGAGAGCGACAGCTTGCATGCGATCCGGCTGACCGACGAAGAGCGAGCCGTGCTTCCACGGAATGGCCTCGACAGACGTAACGGCGAAAGGGCGCATACCCCCGCTTTCACCGATCAGGGGGGCTAGTGCTGCGACATAGGCGCGGGTCTCGGCCGGTAACGGACGCCCAGTGAGGTAGGCTTGGTAGCGTGCAGGTCCCGCGTTGTACGCGGCCAGAAATCCTGGCGAGCCGAAGCGTTCGTGCAGTTCGCGCAGATACGCCGTTCCGGCCAGGATGTTGTCCCGGGGATCGAATGGATCGCGGCCAAGCGACCAGCGGGCGCGCAGATCATCCCATGTGCCGGGCATGATCTGCATCAGGCCGCGGGCGCCTGCGCTGGACACGGCGCGCACATCGCCCGCACTCTCCTTGCGCATGATGGCGCGTATCAACGCGGTCGGAACGCCAAAGCGGTGCGAGGCTTCTGCGATATGCGCGCCGAACGGATCGCGTTGGGACGACCGTGGGACGGCCAGGTCCTGCGCCACTGTCGCCGCCGGCATGACGGTCGCGACGGACAGGCCGCAAAGGAGGAGCAGAGCCATGCGCCGGGCAGCACGGAACGGCCCGGGCGCATCGCGATGGCTCGTCGACGGACGGCGAGCGCGCATCGTTCAATCCTTCTCGCTGCGGTCGCGCGGCCGCGCCCAGTGCAGCGACCAGGAGGTTTTGTCGTCGCCATTGCGAAAGAGGTTCGCGCGTATCGGCTGCGCGAAGGTCGGGTCGTCGAGCTGGATCGAGACATAGTCTCCGGCCTTTTCGCTGAAGCGTTTCCAACCGGCGCCAATCTCGGGGCCGTCCTCGTTTCCGGCGTGAATGCGGTAGTCAGGCGCATTCTCCGTTTCGCTCGCCTCTGCCGCCAGCACGGCGATATCCAGGTTGAGACTGAGCGTGTGGATGCGCCCGCTATAGCCAGTCTTCTGGCGCGTGAACTCTCCAATCTGTTGCATATCAGGCTCCTGTTTTTCAGTGGTGCGGTGATGAAGGCTAGCGCCACGACGCGCGCCGCCGGTCGCGCGCTCACCGCGTTGGCGCGCGCCATTCGAAGCGTCCGTTGCCGCCCTCGTCCGTCCACAGCGGGACGGCGCGGCCGATGATCTGGCTAGTGGAGAGGAGGCCGAAGTAACGTCCGTCGAGGCTGTCGCGGACCTGCCAGTTCATCAGGAAGACTTCCCCGGTCGAGACGCGGCGGCAGCCCTTCCAGACCGGCAGGTCTCGGCCGGCCCGATCACGCTCGAGCGCCGCGCCCGCCTCGATACCATCGACAGTGATGGTGAGGTTCGAGCGACAGACACGTTGCCCGGAAACGCCACGGATGCGCTTCAGGAGTGGCACGCCCCTCGGCAGATAGCCGCGATCGGCGAGGAACGCGGCGAGTGGCTCAGGCGCGTCGACGGCCACAAGATCGGTGACCTCGAACGGTCCGTGGAAGTCGATCGTGTACAAGCCGATCGGTGCGCTAGCTGACGCATTCCAGATCAGCGTCGTGGGCATCGAAGTGAGGCCGGGATAGCCGACGCCGATGGATGCGAGAACGCTAGCGAGGATGATCCCGGCGCGCGTCACGGCTCGGTCCTCTTGCGCAGCAGGAAGGCGCGATGTTGGTCGAGTGTGTAGCTGCGCGGCGTGTGGCCGGCGGTTATCCGGTTGTGGATGTGCCGCCAATGATCGGGCGACACCAACTCCGGCTCGATGTCGAGGCGCTGGATGGCGTCGATCGCCTGCAGCACGCGCTCGACCTTGGGCCAGCTCTCGACCTTCAGAAGGATGTCGCCGCCGGGGCGCACGAAGGGCAGTGTCTGATAGGCTTCGCCACGTGCGACCGCACGCACGATGTCGATGCGTGAGATGATCGTTCCGAAGTCGTTCGCGGCCCAGCGAACGAACGCGAAGACCGTACCGGGGCGATAAGACAGGATGCGTCGGCGACGATCAACGATCTGTTCGTGGGCGTGGGTGCCGAACCGTATCCAGTTCTCTTGTCTCTTCTCGACCCAGGTCAGTTCGACATGGACGAGATTGTCGGAGGGGTGGTGCGTGGCCGGGAACGCGCCGCGCATGCGGGGAGCCGCGATGCCAGTCATTTCGGTTCTCCTGATGTGGTGGGAAATTCGCGCGCGAGGCTCGCGCGCAGCATGTCGGCGACGGTGACGTTGTGCTGGAAAGCGGCGATGCGGTCGCGCACCTGCGGCGTCATATCGGTGGTCGGGCGCACGACGAACGTCGCGAACTGATTTCCCTTGCAGATCAATTCACCGGCGAGAAGCAGGGTCAAAGTTGCCTTGCCGACACGGCTCTTTCGATTGAGGAGTGCGGCGATCATCGGGTGGCTCCCGAGCGCGGATCAAGAGGCGGATTCGGGGCTTCGGAGACGCTGGTTGCCGTGTTGCGACCGCCAGAAACCGTCGACGTGTTCGGGGTCTTGTTGGTGGTTACGCTGAGTGCGTCGCTGGCTCGCCGGACGAGCCTCTGCACATCGCGCGTACGCACTTCAAGGTTAGATTCTGGGTTAGAGTCTAAGTTAAGGGCGCGATTTCGGCTTTGCTTTCCTAGGGTTAGGCCCCGTTTGGGTTCCCGATAGCACGAGCCCGCGGTTCCCGATGGCACGATAGGTCCGGTTCCCGATAGCACGATGCCGTCCACAGGCTCTCCACAGGAGGTGATCCGCTCGAAAGCGAGCAGCGTCCGGCCGCCCATCTCCACTTCGAGGAAGAGCGTGTAGCCGGGCAGCGGCTGGCGGCGGATGATGTCGCGCAACTCGAAGGCAAAGCGCTTGTAGGGCGACAGGCTGCCGGATTTCTGGTGAAGGTGGCGGAAGTCGAAGCGCCAGCCATCGCGCTGGCGTCCGCCATGCTTGCGTACAAGCCGATAGAGCCAGCGATCCAGCCCGCCAGTGAGGTCGAAATAGGCGCGATCAATCGTCAGCACGAGCGCATCATCGAGGACCGCCTGGTAGAACCAGTCGGGGACGATCAACTCGATCCCCGCGGGTTTGCCATGGCGGTCGATGCGCTCCTGCCACTCATTGATCCATGAGAAGCGGTGACGCCGGCCCTCGGCGGGCTGACGAATTGTCGTCGAGACGGTGGTCGACTGCAGCCGATCAAGCGCCGCCTTCAGGCGCTGATAGTCGCGCAGGCTCTTGCCTCGGCCGACGAAGGTGAGAATCTCATAGGGCGTGGCGGCCATCAGCCGCGAGGTGCGAAGCCCGGTGTCACGCGCCTCGACGATCTGGCTGGCGGCCCAGATCAGGATGTCGGCGTCCCAGATGGTCGCCATGCCGTGATCGGGTACGGCCTCGACCCGGATCGTGACGTTGCCGGCCGCAAAATCGATCGGGGCGATGCGATGCGTCTTGGAAAGGGAGAAGAACGGATAGGCCATGAGATCCTGCGCGTCTCGTGGGGCGAAGTCGCCAGGCAGCGCTCGGAACAGGTTGAGCTGCCCGCGCTCCGAAAGGGATTGGTTTCGCGCCACCATTGGAAATCCGCGCGCGGTCAGCGTGCGTATCGTCCGCCATGCGCCGGCGGCGTCGGTGTGTGACGCTTGGCGGGCAGGACCAACCCACGCGGATCGGATGTAGAGGTGACAGCGCCGCGTTCGGCCCAAGCCTGAAGATCGTCGACGGCATAGACGACACGGCCGCCGAGCTTGCGGTAGGAAGGACCAGTGCCATAGGTCCGGTGCTTTTCGAGCGTACGGGCGGACAGGCTGAGGAAATCCGCGGCTTCCTTGGTGCGCAGGAAGCGCGGCGGCAAAACGGCGATATCGGGTCGCATGGGTCGGACCTCCGTGGGGTTTTGGGCAGCCGCTGGCGTTCAGCGGTGGACGGCGACCACGGTGGCGGAGAATGGGTTTCGCAAGGGATGGGGAAGTTGAGGGGGGCTAAAATCCCACCCCCTCTCCCGTGTCGCAACCGCTACGATCGGCGGCGATGACGCAGGATCTGCAAATAGCCGCCGCCAATCATGGCGGTGGCGCCTTCGACGAGGCCGATCACCGCGTCGCGCAGCGCGGAGGTTTTCCAAGGATCGGCAGCGACGCGCTTAGACCCGTAAAGCGCGACGGCAATGTCGCGGTAGCTCGCGCCATTCGAGTGGCCGTCAGCGGCTTGTATCATCAGTCGAAAGCGGCGGCGCTGCTGCGGGGTCATCCGCGTGTCCGAAGGTGTGGGGCGCCCCTGCAAGGAACGCCAGAAGCGGGTGAGTGCTTCGATCCGTCCCAACGTCTCTGCATCCAATGGGATCAGCGCCGCCAGGTGGCCGTGCGGGTCACTGCCGGGCAGAAGGAGAAGTTGGGTCGCGACACCTGCACTGTGGACAATGTGACGTCCTTCGGGGCTGTCGTGGACCACGCCCAGGCCGGTCAAAGGCGCCGATCGCAAGGAAGACAAGAATTCCGGCGCCGGCACGAGAGAAACCACAGCTGGATCGACGTCAGGCGACCAGAAAACGTCTTGCGCCAAGGCGGACAAATCCGGCCTGGCAGGGAAATCGTAACCCCCACAGCCGCTGTGTCTCAGGGTGGAAGGGTGCTTTTTCGGCTCTTGTGGTCAGGAGCGCTTGGTAGTGCCGTTGATAGGGTTCGTGACGCCGCAGACATTCCCAGGCGAGCCCTTCGACGGGTAATGTATCGAAATAATCATAGCTGGCATTGTCTCGCCAGTGCGACGTATCCGGCCTCATCCAAGAGCTCCTCGCAAACAACGCGTAGACCCCGCCTCCAAACGATTCCGGGTTGTAGCGATTGGCGGAAGACCCTTGCCGGGCATCGGGTGATGCCACTTCGGCATCACCCGCGAACCACAGGCGCTGTGGTGCTAGTTGCCGGGTCGACGCAAGAGATGACGGTAGCCTGCACGCGCCATCCAGCGCGCTCGCGCCAGATGGCTGTCGTGGATGCGCCGGGCGCGTTGTGGCTCCTTCGTCAGATCAATGCCGAAGAGGATTTCGACCACCTCGCGCCAGTCCGCGCCGTCGTCGGCGGCGTCAAGCAGGCGCATATAGAGCTTGACGTGTTCCCGATCGTATTCGGTGAGTTCGTCACTGGTCGGCGCGGTTTCGTCAAACGGCTCGATCATCGCTTGCCTCGTCTTCACAGAGTGAGCCTGCATTTTATAGAAGCAATTTTGCCAGCGGAGGATGGTTGATCAGCATCGGGCGATACGGTTTCGGCATCGCTCTCGGCTTGGGAGAACCGAACCGGACGGCCGCGGAAGAAGGCCCCGGCCTTCCGGCCGGGGCCTGCGCGGGTCCTCAGTCACCCCGCCGCGCGTTCGGGCGGGACCAGATGAGCGAGAAACCCTCACCTTCCTCGTCGTCGAAGAGGTTGGCGTAGATCGGGGCGTTGAAGCTCGGATCGTCGAGCTTGAGGCCCAGGTAGTCGCGGCCCTCGTTGGAGGTCTTCGACCATGCGGCGCCGATCTCGGCGCGGCCGACCAGCACCCGGTGGCTGGGAGCGTTCTCGCCAGTGGCGCGTGTGTCTGGGACGATGCGCACGTTCTTGGCCTGGACGCTGAGGGTGACGATTTCGCCGGTGAACTCGTTCGAGGCGGTCTTCTTGAAGGTGCCGATGGTAGCCATTGTAAGTCTCCGTTTTCTGTTCCCGAGCCCGCACCATGCGGCCTCGATGGCGATCGGTTGGCCGGATGGCGACCGACGACGCATCGCCTGCGACCGGAGCAACGCGGAGGACGGCGCAAGAACGACTTTCTTGTCTCGCGAGGAATGGCGGCGCTCGGGGTCCCCATGCGCTTGCCGCATGGGGTGGGAGCCGGCAGGGGAAGAAAGTCGAGATGCGTCGTTGCGGCTCAGGCGGTCGAGGCTTCAGCCGTCCTTCGGGCAGATCAGCCCATTGAAGAGGCCGTTTGGAGCGCTCTTGGGACGGATTGGCAACAGAGACGTTGGCGTCCAACGCGCCGCCAGCGGATCGCTACGAGCTTCATTGGCATCGCCCACGCATTCCAGGCACCAGATCCGGTGCACCTGCAACGCAGCCGCCACCGGCCGCGCTGCCGTCCTGCCACCGACTGGTCGGACCTGCCTTGCAGCATCGACCGAAGAGAGTCCAAGGCCACAAACGTGGCCGCACCGGGATTGCCCAATCCTTCGATCCTTGGCACGTAGCCCGATTGCTCCAACCACCGATAATAAGGAGGCTAGGCCTTCGTCGGTCTGGTCCATCCGCCGCGCCCGCGCGGGTCTAGGCTCGAACCACGTCCCTGCCGGATTGGTCGGCGGCTGTCATGCCCACGACCCGCAGATATGCCGTGACGCCGACGGCGGTCGCGCCAATGACGGAAAAGACGATCTGCCAGGTTTCCGAAGGCATCATGTGCTTCGCGATGCCATGGGTGGCATGGTAGCCGGCAACGATCGCGGGAGCGACGAAGACCAGCGCGATCGCCAGCTTCGCCCACATGACGCTGATAACGCCGAGGAGAATTTGGCCGACGCCGAGCGTCAGCCCGGCTGCGAGGATGCCGACAAGGATCGCGCCAAGCCAGCCGGCGCCGGTATTGAATGCCCAAGTGCTTGCGCTAACGCCGACGAACAACGGGAGGGCGACGATAGCAAGCGTTAAGAGCAACCAGCACATGATACCGATGGCCGCGATGCAAAGGAGAATGCCGAGGATGATCATGGGGATGTCTCCGAGAGAATAGCTCTGGCGATTGCGCCTTCCACCACCACCTGGCGCAGTGCACAGCGTAGCAAAGGAAAAGCGCGGGCGAAACCCGCCGGTGTTCTTGCATCGCCAGGCGCGATGTCCGCCCCATCATGGGGCGAACGGGTCGATTTCGCTGATGATGGCGGTTTCATCGCCGTCATACTCACTCGCCGGGACGACCGAGAGAGTGCCATCGCCGGCACGAAAGATGACGATGGCGACCATGAGGGTGGCGGCGAGGCTGAAGGCGAAGGCATGCGCGTCGGCGAAGGACATCGACCCGGCTCCTGTTTGAAGCGGAGGACCATCCCCCGCTGACAGGCGCCCGATGCGTCCGGCTGATGGCCGCAATCACCGCGAAGGCGAAGCCGGAGCGGCGGCACGCTTCGCGTAGTCCGACCCCTTGCGGGTTGATGGCTTCAGGCCGTCGGTCGGACCAAGGATCAGCGCAATGGATCGCGGGGTGTGGTCATCTTCAAGTCAGGAGCGGGCGGGAGTCGTTGGCGCGACGCTGATGTTCCATGAGAGTGTGAGCGAGTTGCCGCGCGATGTGGCGGGTGTCGAGCGAGAACCCGGACGGCCATGATCGCGATGGGTCCCGTTGGAAGCCGCCACGCTGAAAATGAGGATGGAGCTGGGCGATGACGCTGTGCAGTCGCGGTGGCAGGCCCAATCCAGTTCTCTCGGCGTAAAGAGCCGCCTTGCCGAGATCGTGCCCGATATGGCGGCGGTTCCAGGGATCGTCGGTCACGACTCTGAGAAGATGCGACTTCAGGAGCAATTCAATGGCGATGGCGATGGCGTGAAGGGCCGCATTGTGCCTGCCTAGATCCGCCGCCCGGTCGGCGCCATCGAGGTGGGCGGCGGCATTGCGCAAGAAGGTGTCGGCGAGCGCGATGTCCGGCGTGAAGCTTTCGGGAAAGGATTCGAACGACACGGCTTGAAGAATGCCGTGCCTCCCCTGCTATTTATAGGGGGTAGGTTCCGACGGCGCTTACGCGCCGCCGTTTCCGAGCCGATAGACCGGGATGCCGACCTTGCGAGCCTTGTCCGCGAGGTTCTCCTGAATGCCGGTGCCCGGAAAGATGATGACGCCGATCGGCATGACCGCCAACATCTGGTCGTTGCGCTTGAAGGGAGCGGCCTTGGCATGTTTGCTCCAGTCGGGCTTGAAGGCGACCTGCGGAACCTTGCGATGATCGGCCCAGCGGGCGGCGATCTTTTCGGCGCCTTTCGGTGATCCGCCGTGCATCAGCACCATGTCGGGGTGCTTGGCGCGGATTTGGTCGAGCTTTGCCCAGATCAGCTCGTGATCGGCGGTATCGCCGCCGGAGAAGGCGATCTTGGGGCCAGCCGGCAACATGACTTCGGTTTCCGCGCGCCGCCGGGCCGCGAGGAAGTCGCGGCTATCGATCATTGCGGCGGTGAGATGGTGGTGGTTGACCATCGACCCCGTGCGCGGTCGCCAGGCCGAGCCGGTGTACTGATCGTAGTGGTCGGCAGCCTGGTCACGCATGAGTTCGAAGGCGTCGCGCCGTTCGATCATGGTCTGGCCCAGGGCGGTGAGTGTCTCGAGTTCGACCGCCTTGATCTCGCTGCCGTCCTGTTCGCGCTGCAGGCGGCGCTGGGCCTGCTCGTTGTCGTCCAGTTGCCGCTCGATTCGCAGCACGGCGCGGTGGAAGACATTGGTGACGGACCAGAGGAGGTCATCGAGGTCGGGTTCGAGGCGCGTGTCGGCCAGGGTGGCGATGAGGGCGTCAAAGATGTCGACCACGGCTCCGGCCACCTGGTCGCCACCGGGGAGCGGTCTCGGATCGGGCTCGTCCGCATAGGGGCGCCAACCGTAAAGCTGGAGTTCGGTGAGGATGTGATCGGTCGGAGAAGCGGCGTGGTGCGGTTCGGTGTCGTCGTGCTCGCTCATGGGATGCTCCCGTCGGTTTGACCGCGACCCTCGCGGCCTTCATGGCGACGAGAGTCCACGGGCGGGACGGTCCGGCACCCGCAGCGAAGCGGAGGGCCGGAGCGCAGCGGAGGATGGCGGCGGCCGACTATTTTGCCTCGCGATGGAAAGGCGTCGCGCCCAATCGCTGCCATTCGCGAGCAGTCGCGCGCCGCCGGAAAATAGTCGGCGGCCGCCATTGCCTGGCCGGCCAGTTTGTGGGCCCGATCGCCCTCTTGAAGGCCGGGTCGCGGTTCTCTGCCGGCGGGCCACGCATCCATGCGGCGCAGCCGGCACGGTGCGCTGGGCGCTTCCCCTCACGGCTCATGCCGCCTGTGTCAGATAGCGGGTGCGATCTTTGCGCATGAGCTGGTCCGCAATCGAGGCGCGGAAGGCGGCCAGTCCGAAATGGCGGAGATCTTCGTTGAAGTCCTCCATCGCCGGCGACAGCACGATTGCCTCGATTCCGGCGTCGGTCGCGCGCTCCATCAGGCTGTCGCGTGCACCGTCACCGGCCGGGTCGTTGTCGCGGATGACATAGAGCCGCTGCAGGTTCGGCGGGAACAGGATGGCGGCGAGATGGGCTGCCGAGAGTGCTGCCGCCATCGCCATGTCGGGCAAGGCGCATCGGAGCGAGAGCGTCGTCTCGATGCCTTCGCCTGCCGCCATAACGCTGCCGGGCATGCCGAAGCGGACGGCATGACCGAGGAGGTCACCCATTGCCCTACGCGGTGTGTCGACGGGTGCCTTGCCGGCGCCGTCCGGTGCGAGCCAGGTGCGGTGCGCGCCGGTCAGATGCCCATCCAGATCGGTAACGGTGGCAATCATCGCCGGCCAGGTCTCGGTCGGTCCATGATCGTCGGGCCGGTAGTAGCAGCGCGGATGGAACTGCAAGGCTGCGGTTCCGTGCAAAGTCGTAATGGCACGTCCACGCAAATACGTTTCCACGAGGGTGCCGATAATGGGCTTCGACATGGCGACCAGTCGGCGAGCCGCTTCCGGAGATCCAATGGGGACCTGCGTGATCGGCGCGGTCGGCCGGGGTGGCATTGCATCTGGCATAGCGAGAAACACGCGCGCCTCGTCGGCGACGTCCCGAAAATTGATCAGTCCGAGGGATTCGCGGATGACATCGAGCAGGTCGCCATGCTCACCGGTAGCGGCGTCGGTCCATTTGCCTGGCGGTCCCTTCGCGGATGGCCGCAGACGCACGAACATCGACCGGCCCGGCGCATTGCGGACGTCGCCGACGGTCCAATAGTTGCCCTGGCGACGGCCATTGGAGAGGTAGTGGCGGCACACCGCCTCGGCATGTTCGCCGAGGCGATGTGCGAGGTCGGATGCAGCGTGACGCGGAATCATGCAGCCTCCCGCTCACTGACCCGCTCGATTGGGAAGCGGTCGAGCACGCGCTCCAGCACGGCGAGCCCGTTGGCGTCGATCGGCACGAACATCCTGAGCTTCCACGAAATGATCTCGTGGAACAGACCGTAGGCGGTGAGGCGCTCGCGCATCGTGTCGGTGAAGCCGGACAATTCGATGCGCCATGCGCCCATGACGCGGCTGCGGCGAAGCTGGAGATCCTCGGCGAGATCGAGGATCGTCCGCCCGTCCATCAGAGCCGCAAACGCCTGTTCCGGCGACAGCGCAACCACGTTCGTCGCAGAGGCGTTGGCGGCCCATGCCGGCGAGACGCGGCGGCCGATGAGGCACTCGCCCTCGTCGGTCTGAAGTCGATAAACGCGGGTCGACTCGTTGGGCAGGCGCTTCCAGATTGGGAGCAGCAGGCCGGTGACCATGTGCAAGACCGAGTCCGAAAACTCCGGCACCCCGGCGATTTCGGCGGTCCAGGCAGTTGTGAACGCCTCGCGGTGGGCCTCGACCCAGCGTGTTTCGCCCATAGCCTTGAGCGGCATGTTCTGGCTTTCCATCGGCCGGATCAGGCGGACACGGCGCTCGACCTCGCCATCGTCGAGCATGACGCTGGGGGTCGGGATCTGTACCGCGGCGCGGCCCGATTGCTTGTTGATGAGCAGTAAGGCACGCGGATCGCGGAGATGATCGAGCGCCGCATTGAGCGTGACGGGCCGATTGCGCTTGCGTTCGGTGATCGTGAGCAGGCGGCTTTCGGCGCCTGTGCGCGGATGGGTGTAGATCACCTGCCGATCGGTGATGACGAAGTTTTCGGCCTGCAGCGTCTCCAGCCCGGCGTCGTAGTTGCCGGAGGTGATGGCACCCTCGATCCGAGCGGCCAGAAGCTGCTCGAACGCGCCGAACAGCACGCCCTGCAGCTCGATGGTCAGCGCCAGCAGTCTGTTCAGGAAGGTGGTGATCGGCGGCAACTCGTCCTTGATGCCATTGGCATCCATCAGGTTGAGACCCGTCGCCGCCTCGAAACGCTCGAGCGAGCAGCCCTCGACCTTGCCGCGAACGATCAGCAGATAGAGTTGCCGTAGCGCATCGCGGGCATAGTGGCTTTCCAGATTGTCCTCTGGCCGGAACAGGCCCTGGCCACCGGTCTGGCGCTGGCCGCGCGTGATCGCGCCCAACGTGTCGAGACGGCGGGCGATCGTCGAGAGGAAGCGCTTTTCCGCCTTCACATTGGTCGAGATCGGCCGGAAGAGCGGCGGCTGCGCCTGATTGGTGCGATGCGTGCGGCCGAGGCCCTGGATTGCGGTATCCGCCTTCCAGCCGGCCTCGAGCAGGTAGTGGACGCGCAGCCGCGTGTTCCGGGCCGACAGTTCGGCGTGGTAGCTCCTCCCCGTTCCGCCCGCGTCCGAAAAAACCAGAACGCGCTTCTGGTCATCCATGAAGGCCTGCGTCTCGGCGAGGTTTGCCGACCCGGCACGGTTTTCAACGACAAGGCGCTCGCCCTTGCGGACAATGCGGCGCGAGCGACCGGTGACCTCGGCCACGATGTCCACCCCGAAATGCTGGACGATCTGGTCGAGCGCGCCGGGGACAGGCGTCAAGCTGGCGAGTTTGGCGATCATCTCGTCGCGCCGGGCGACCGCCTCGCGGCTCTCGACGGGCTGGCCATCGCGGTAGACCGGGCGCGACGACAGATTGCCCTCGCTGTCGGTGAACGGCTCGTAGAGCTGCACCGGGAAGGAATGGGCCAGGTAGTCAAGGACATATTCGCGGGGCGTGATGTCGACGCGAAGGTCGTTCCATTCCTCGGTCGGCAGTTCGGCCAGCCGCCGTTCCATGAGCGCCTCGCCCGTCGAGACGATCTGGACAACGGCCGCATGGCCCTCCTCCAGATCGCGGGTGATGGAGCGGATCAGGGTCGGTGTCTTCATGCTGGTCAACAAATGGCCGAAGAAGCGTTGCTTGGCGCTTTCAAAGGCGCTGCGCGCAGCCGACTTGGCCTGGGCATTGAGCGTGCCGGTGCTGCCGGTGATGTTGGCCGCCTGCATCGCCGCCTCGAGATTGTTATGGATAACGCCGAAGGCCCCAGCGTACGCGTCATAGATGCAGGCCTGTTCGGGCGTCATCTCATGCTCGAGCAGTTCGTATTCGACGCCGGAGAATGACAAAGACCGCGCCGTATAGAGACCGAGCGCCCTGAGGTCGCGCGCCAGCACTTCCATCGCCGCGACGCCACCGGCCTCGATCGCCTCGACGAATTCGGCCCGCGTCGAGAACGGAAAAAGCTCGCCGCCCCAGAGGCCTAGCCGCTGGGCATAGGCGAGATTGTGGACGGTGGTGGCGCCGGTGGCCGAGGCATAAACGATGCGGGCATTCGGCAGCGCGTGCTGCAGCCGCAGGCCGGCACGGCCCTGCTGGGAGGGAGCGGCATCGCCCCGTTCGCTCTTGCCGCCGGCGGCATTCTGCATGGCGTGGGCTTCGTCGAAGATGATCGCTCCATCGAAATCCGGACCCAACCATTCGACGATTTGTTTGACCCGCGAAACCTTCTCGCCGCGATCGTCGGAGCGCAGCGTGGCATAGGTGGTGAATAGGATGCCTTCCGCCAGCGTGACCGGCCTGCCCTGCGGGAAGCGGGAGAGCGGGGTGACCAGCAAGCGCTCCATGCCGAGCGCGGACCAGTCGCGCCGCGCATCCTCGATGAGCTTGTCGGACTTGGAGATCCAGACGGCCTTACGACGGCCCTGCATCCAATTGTCTAGGATTACGGCGGCGGATTCCCGGCCTTTGCCCACCCCAGTGCCGTCGCCGATCATGAAGCCTTGCCGGAAGCGCACGGCGCCTTTGGCGTCCTCGCGAGCGGCGCTCACGACATCGAACGTGTCGTCGAGCGTCCAGGCGCCGGCGAGATACTCGGCATGAGCCTCGCCCGCATAGATGACGGTCTCGAGCTGCGCGTCCGAGAGCAGGTCAACGACGTTCTTCGGTAGGCGCGGCCGGTAGCCCGGCTTGGGTGGCGCTACCGAGGCCATGGCCGCCGATTGAACGAGCTTGGTGGGGTGAGCCCGCGAGCCGGGAATGCGGATCGCCTGAAGCCCGTAGGCCTCATAGATGGCGTCGCTGATCTGGCCGTTCTCGGCCGCCTGCCAGTCGACAGCCTCATAGGCGAGGTCGATGGCTTCCGGTTCGGCGATCGACATGCGTGGCGTGGTACTCGCCGAGCGTGTGAGATAGCCGTGCACTTTGCGGGCCGCGGCGACCGCCGATGTCGCGCTGGGAAGGGCGGCCATCACGACCGGCGGCCGCGCGGGAAGGCGCTCCTCAATCCACGCGAGGAGCGTTGCCGCATCCGGAGCGATGCCGGGAGCATCCGGGAAGAGCGAGGGATCGTCCGCCGGCACCCTGTCGATGACGGTGAGGCGCGTCGGGAAGGTCGTGCCGTGCTTGGCATAGACCGAGCCATCGATGGCGGCGGAGAAGACCACGCGACCACGCTCCTGCAGGCGAGTGAAGGCGGCGGTCCAGGTCGGATCGTCGGGCGCGAAGTTCGCACCGGTGATCGTCACCAGCCGCCCGCCGGGCGCAAGGCGCGACAGCGCCGAGGCGATGTGCCGCCATGCCGCGTCGGCCATGCGGCCCTCGACATTGGCCATGACCGAAAAGGGCGGGTTCATCAGCACCACGCTCGGCACGGCGCCGGGATCGAGATGGTCGTCGATTTGGGCGGCGTCGAAGCGGCTGGCGGAGACGCCCGGAAAGAGACACGAGAGAAGTGCCGCGCGCGTCTCGGCAAGCTCGTTGAGGATGAGCGAGGCGCCGGCTATCTCGGCCAGGATGGCGAGCAGCCCGGTGCCGGCGGAAGGCTCCAGCACACGGTCGCCGGGCGTGATGGCGGCGGCCGTTGCGGCGACCAGGCCGAGCGGAATCGGCGTCGAGAACTGCTGGAAGGTCTGTGCTTCTTCGGACCGGCGCGTATGCGTCGGCATCAGCACTGCGATCTTCGACAAAGCGGACAGCCGTGCAGCCGGAGATTCGGCTTTGCGGAACAGCGCCTTTCCGTATTTGCGGAGGAAGAGGACCGTCGCGACCTCGCAGGCATCGTAGGCCGTCTTCCAGTCCCACGCGCCGGCGGCGTCGGAGACACCGAATGCGGCTTCCATCGCTGCCCGCAGCTTTGACCCGTCGATGCGTTCACCGTTCTCGATATGGGGAAGCAGGAGGCCGGCGGCAGCGAAGATAGCGGCGGCACCATCGGTTTCGGCGAGCGGCAACGATACGACGCCGGGAGCCGCTGCGGCGGGCGAGATCATGTACATGGTGTGAACCTCCGGAGAGCGGGGACAGGATCGAGCCGGGCGGCGCTCTCTCTGGACCGCGCGGATTCAAACCCATCCCGGCTCGCCTCTCCCTCTCAGGTCCTCGCCGAAGCCAAAGTGAAACAAGCGCCCCGCCGTGAGGTGGAGCGCTTGCCGGTATCAACCGATCTCGACCATATTCCGCCGTCAGGCTCCGACTTCTGTAGGAAATCTTTGGCGTCGTCGGGATCGGGCGGCAGGTAGGCATCATAGGGATTGCCGTCGGCAAGATGGCCGAACGGCGTGAACACGTAGTCCGCGCCGTCCCGCCCGATCGCGCAGATTATATAACGCCGCTGCCCGGTCGCTGCATCGGCGCTTCCATGAGCGCGAGGTTGCCGTCGCCGGCACAAAGCAGCGTCTGGAAGTTGCTGCGCGAAAATGGCCCGGCGATACACCGGGCGGTGAGGTGAAGGAGAAAAGGCCGGGCGACCCGGGCCGCCCCGCCAACGGTGCTATTCGGCGGCTACCACGTGCGCCGCAGTCTCATCGGCGGCCGAACCGTCCTCGTCGTCACCGGCGAGGAATTCGGGAAGGTCGGCTTCCTCGCCCTCATCCGGCTGCGCGGCCGGCGCGTCATCGCCGCTTAGGCGGAGCGGTTCGGGCAGCCAGCCACTATCGGCCAGGAGGCGCTCGGCCTCCTTGGCCATGTCGACCTTCTTGAGATGGTCGATAAGCTGGGCGGGCTGGTCGCCGGCGCCTTCGCGCACGGCTTCGAGAATGCGGGACTTGGTGACGCGGCCGAGATAGTTATCCACGGTCGGCCGCCAGCCGGCATCTACCATGTCAAGCCCGGTCGCACGGGACAACCGATCGGCTTCACGCAGGCGCTGATCGAGCCCATGCTGGGAAACGCCGCTGCCGTAGGGATTGGGTCGTTCGAACAGGGCGTTGATCCCATAGCTGACGCAATGCGCCAGCAGCTTCTGCCGGCTGGCTTCATCGAGCCCGTCGAGCCAAGCCCATAGGGTGTCGTCGTCATCCAGTGGAATGACGCTCTTCCAGGCCTCATGGCGCTCATCGACAGCCTTGGCCGCAGGGCTGTCCTTGAGACCGACGTCCTGCCACGGCAGGTGGACGTGCCGGACGAAGGCCTCGACGCAGCCGATGGCGGAACGCTGACCGAAGGTGTCGAGGACAAGCCGATGCAATAGCGCCGTGATGGCCACATGCTGGTTCTCGGCCACGGCATTGCGCAGCGCCAACGTGCGATGGGCGGTGAGTTCGATGATCAGGCGCTCGGGCAGCGGCTTGATGGTGTCGCCGTCATCCTCCTCTGGCTCGGATGCCTGCGCGCCGATGGTGATAATGGCGCGGCTGACCGAAGGATCGTGTCTGCTATCCACGTTCTCGGTTGCGCAGCCTGGCTCGGCGGAGTCGCCGTCGGCCGCATGCATCGCTTCGTCCTCGGGGCGTACATGGCCCCGATCGACGATGAGATCGCCATCGCGATCGATGCTGATGAACACACCGGCGCGGGCGATCTCGGCCCGATCGTAGTTCATCGGCCGGCTCTCGAAGGCCTCGAGCGCGGTCTCGATCTGACCGAGGCGCTGATCGACATCGTCGGGGAGTTCGTCGGATTCGCCATACTCGGCTTCCAGCCGATTGTACTCCGCCTGCAGGGCTTCGCGTTCCGCCCGCTCCGCGTCGGTCAGATCGACGGGGGTGCCGGCCAGTGCCCGCAGACCGTGATTGTGGCCGTAGGGCAGATCGGCATCGACCACGATCCACTTCCAGCCCTCTGCCGCGATCTCATCGGCGATCGACTTCATCCTGTCGCGGACCAAGCGGTCGAGCAGAGCGGGGTCTTGCAGCCAGCCGCCATTGTCGGCCTCGAACAGGTCGCGCAGCACCACGCCGCCGGCAGCGACATACGCGTCGACACCGACGAACAGCGCCCGGCGATCGCTTGCCCGCACAGTGGTCTCCGTCAGGAGGCGCCGGATCTGCTGCGGCTCCTTCGACCAGGAGTTTTCAAGCGCCTCCCAGACCTGCTCCTGACGGGCGTGATCGTCGGTCACGGTAAAGGCCATGAGATGCTCGAGTTGCATACCCTCCTGCTCGTAGACCTCGTGCAGCTTGGGCGAAACTTTTGCGAGCCGCAGGCGCTGCTGGACAAAGGTAGCGGACACGAAGAAGCGTGCCGCAATCTCCCCATGGCTGGCGCCCTGATCTTGCAGGGTCTGGAAGGCCCGGAACATATCCAGGGGATGCAAATCTTCGCGCTGAAAATTCTCGGCCAGCGAGTCCTCCTCGATCGGGACCGCGCTGTGGGCGTCGCTGACGACGCAGGGAACTGGCTCGGTCTTTTTCATTCGCTTCTGCTTGACCAGCAGTTCCAGCGCGCGATAGCGGCGCCCGCCAGCCGGCACCTCAAACATGCCGGTCTCGTTACCCTCGCCATCCAATACTGGCCGGGCGTTGAGGCTCTGGAGCAGGCCGCGCCGTGCGATCGACGCGGCGAGGTCCTCTATCGTTTCCCCACGCTTGATGCGCCGGACATTGGACTGGCTCAGCATCAGCTTGTTGAAGGGGATGTCTCGTGAAGCGTTGAGGGTGATCTTCTGCTTGGGCGTAGCCATGGGATTATCTCCGCGACAGGGCGACCGAGACTCTCTCGACCTCCAAACCCGTCAAAAAAGACGGCGCAGCCCTCTCACTCTGAGGACTGCGCCGCACACCGAAGATCTAGCTAGAGGGGGACTGGGCCGCAGACACGACTTTGCCCTCGTGAGGAGGGTCATGCGGCCCTCTTGTCGATCTCGGGCTGGCCGGCCTCAACCATGGCGCCGGTTTCCGGAAGGAGGTTGAGCAGCCAGTCGGCGGCCTTGCTCGCCTGGCTGGCGGCCCGCACGATGGCGCGGTTGTCGTCGCGGAGCACCTCGAGCCAGGAGCCGAGATAGTCGGCATGGCGCACCGTCGGCACGATGCCGAGCGAGGCGCAGCAGAAGGCCGCGTTCATCTCTGCGACCAGTTCCTCGAACGCATATTTCTTGGTGCCGAACGAACCGCCGAGATCCCGGCCGACCCGCGAGGCATGACCCGTGGCGTGCCCCATCTCGTGCAGCGCCGTGCGGTGCCAGTCGATGGTCTCGAAATAGGCCTGCGGGGGCGGCACCCGCACGTAGTCCTGCGCTGGCACATAATAGGCACTGCTGCCACCGATGCGGAAATCGATACCTGTCGCCTTGATCAGTGCGTCGACGGCCGGCTCGATCAGCCCGGGTTGCGGTGCAGGCGGAGCCGCGGCCAGATCGTCGGGCAGATTTTCGCATTGCGCCACGTTGAACACGATGAAGCGCTTCAGGAACGGTATGGCATGTGCCGCCTCGCCCGTTTCCCGCGCGCGATTCTTCTCGTCGTCAGGGATGAAGCGGTCGGCATAGACGACGGTGGTCCCGTGTTCGCCCTTGCGGACATGACCGCCCAGCGATAGCGCCTGGCGGAAAGTCAGCCAGCCCTGGACGGGAAAGCCATGCTCGACGACCGCACCCCACAAGATCAGCACGTTGATCCCCGAATAGGCGCGGCCTGTCGCGGCATTGGCCGGCATGGCTAGGGGCGCTTGCGCCGCCGTGCCCCAGGGCTGGACCCAGGGAAAGCGCCCAGCTTCCAGCTCGGCGATGATCTTATTGGTGATATCGTCATAGAGGCTTGCCCGGTCGGCGCCGGCGCGAGCGTAATATCTGGACATCGCGGTTCTCCGCGACGGGCGCCGGAGGCCTCTCCTCCAGCCCTCAACCCGTCACGGCAAACCGGTCCGTACTCTCACTCTAGACGGCGTTGCGGGAGCCTCCCGCACAAGGGGAGACGCCCTCGAATTTGTGGCAAAGGCGGTCCGTCGCCAAATCGGCAAATGTCGCTGACCATCTAGCATGGTTATCGCTACCGGACTGCGTGGCGGATGCGGTCGGTAAGCGTTTGTTCGACGTCGAAATAGCCCTCCCAGGAGTCGGGCAGCTGAGCCCGCGCGGCGGCGGCGAAAACGTCGAGACCGTTGGCGCTTTCGCAGGTGGGCAACTCCTCCCAGCTGACGGGCACCGCGCACGACGCCCCCGCGCGTGCCCGAGTCGACCAGGGACAGATTGCAGTGGAGCCCTGGCCGTTGCGCAGGTAATCGAGAAACATTCGGCCCTTGCGCTTCGCCTTGCTCATGTTGGCGACGAAGCGCGACGGATCTGTACGGGCCAGTAGTTCGGCGAAGTCTTGGCAGAAGCTCTTGACCTCGTCCCAGTCTGCCTCCGGGACGAGCGGCACGACCACATGAACGCCCTTGCCGCCGGACAACAACGGCCACGACTGCAGTCCAAGCGCTTCCAGAATGCCCCGAATGTCGGAGGCTGCCTGCTTGACGGCAGTGAAGCCCAGGCCCTCGTCGGGGTCGATGTCGAAGATCATGCGGTGCGGCAGGTTCGGCTGCTGGCGAAGGCTTCCCCAGATGTGGAATTCGAGCACGTTCATCTGGACGCCAGCGATCAGCCCAGCCAGGTCATCGACCCACAAGATGCGGCTTTCCTTACCGGACATCTTCTCCAACTGGCCGTCATGGATGGCCTTGGGCATGCCTGGCAGTCTGTGCTTCTGAAAAAAGGTCTGTTGCAGGTCACCGTCGGTATCGCGCACCAGCGACAGCGGCCGATCCTGGATGTGCCGCAGCATCTTCTCGGCGACCACGGCGTAGTAGGCGGCGAGCGTGGCCTTGGTCACCTTGGTTCCCGGATACATGACCTTATCTGGATGCGTCAGCTTGACGCCGACAGCAGCGGCGATCTCCTTGCCGATTCCCGGATCGAGATTGGCGGAGCCAAGAGTTGCCGGCGTCTTCGGCATTTCCATCACCACCTGGTCGGCCCGCTTGTCTTCGCGCATGCCCTTAAAGCTTGGATGCCGCAAGCTGCCGTCCGGTGTCACTTCGGAATAAGTGACTTCGGCGACAAGCACGGGCTTCACCCACCGCGCACGGCGGGCAATGTCTCTCGGAACGGAGGCGAAAGCCGCTTTCTCAACACGGCGTTTCTCGAGCTTCGCAAGGATCTCCTTGCGCATCGCCTCGGTGAACCCCGTGCCGACACGGCCGCGATAAATGAGCTGGCCATTGTCGTAAGTGCCGAGGATCAACGATGCCATGCCACGTCCTGCGTCACTTGGGCGGTAGCCGCCGACGACGAACTCCTGTCGCTTCGTGCACTTGATCTTGAGCCAACTCGAGGTGCGGTCGCCGACGTAGGAGCTGTCGGCGCGCTTGGCAATGACGCCTTCGTGGCCGCCCTCGCACATGCCGTCGAACACCCTTTTGCCATGGTCGACGATGTGGCTGGAGAATTGCAGGCTGTCGTCGGGGCGACGAGCGCCCAGCAGGGACTCAAGTCGCGCCTTGCGCTTGAGGAGCGGCTGGTCCGACAGATCTTCGCCATCGAATTCAAGCAGATCGAAGGCGTAGAACTTGAGGGGCATCCCCGCGGCAATGCCGGTTTTCAGCACGGAGAAGTTCGTGCGGCCCTGGCTGTCTATGGCGACGATCTCACCATCGATCAGCACCGCGCCTTTGGTCAGTCTCTGAAGCGGCGGCAGGATGACCTTGAACTGTCGGGTCCAGTCGTGGCCATTGCGGGTATAGACGACGACGTTCGAGCCGGAGATGGCGACTTGGGCACGATAGCCGTCGAACTTCATCTCGAAGAGCCAATCCTCGCCCACCGGTATGTCGTCTGTTAGTGTGCAGAGCTGGAAGGACCGAAACCCCGGCAGCGGATAGGTAGGGATAGATTCTGAGTCTCTGCGCCGTGTGCGCCTTTTCCTAGGGGTGCCATCTACAGCCGCCATGCGGAACTCGGGTACATAGTTCGATTCAATACCCTGTCTGGGATTCGGTTCCATGCCCAAGCATCTTCGCGCCGGCGACCGTCGGCGCTCTAAGAAATACGGCGTATAAACCGCAGTCCTGCGCGCGTCCGCAACAGTGGACGGTTGTCGCGCGTAGGACGGAGGAAATTCGCCCCCGCCGCGGGCGGTGAACGGGACAGCCGTAGGAGCGTCAGCATAGCGCCGGCCGCAGGACGGGACGCGGGACCGACTGTCCCCGTCCGCGGTGGTCCGCGTGTTTGCGTCGAAGCCGACTGGCGGAGATCGCGCGCATTTCGGGCTCTCGACAATCCGGCTGCTGATTGTCGCAAAAGCGATTTTTGCCAGCACCAGCGCCGAATTGATCTCAAGAAATCGAAGAGGTTTTTGCATCCCTTCAACTCCCGTCAATTGCGTGGCAGCTTGTGAATTTCCAGCCTGACGGGCCCTCCCCTGTCACAACTCGTGCAGAAGAGCGCCCGCTCGACCGAACTGAACAGAGCACCTTTTCCATAGCGTTCGATGAGCCCGGCAGGCTTTACCGTTGCATGGTGCGAACAGGATCTGCACCAAGCCCGCAACACATGCCACTCGCGAAGATCGCCGAGCGCCACATCCAGGCCAGCGTGAATACTGCCATCGATAATGGCCTGCGGTGGGATCTTGACCTCGCCTGGTGTCAGGATTTTCTCCATCACATGCCGACTGTTGTAGTGGATCAGCAACATGCCCGGCCGGCGCCGGATGGCAGCTTGCCAAGCCGCTTGACTCACCGTTGAATCAGGGGAACGCGAAATGGTTTCGGATAGGACCTGCTCGTCGCGATCCCAAACCTCGATCCGAAAATTGTCTTCCGCGGTTTTTGCCATAGCTTCGCCGGCCAGCGCGATTGACGCCGAGTCATGGTCCTTTGCTGCTCAAGATCACGCTGAAATAAGGAACATATTCCTCTCCCGTCAAGGGCGATCTTGACTTTTTGTTCTTATTTTGTTCACATTGGAAGGATCAGGCAATAGGAGGCGAACCATGGAACTTCGCTTGAACATCGAGGACGCAACACCCCAAGAGCTCGCGCGTAGTATCGCGGCAGCCGAAGCAGTGTTTGCACCCGCCGGCATTACGGCTCTGCAAGGCGCTGAAGGCCTGTTCGCATTGGAAGGGTGGGATATCAAAGGCTTTCCAGAAGACGGCAAGCCTACCGAAGAGGAGGACCGGGCTGCCACAGTGTTCGTCGCAGGGCGGCACGGGTGCAAAATACAATCTGAGTAGACACTTCTGCATGCGAGCCATGTCCGATTGTGCGTTGCAGCATATGCGGAACCAGATAGCTTGAACTGGTCGGCCGTCTACTCCTTCCAGATGAGACCCGACAACCCGAAAGCGGTGCACCTCCTCCCGCGCTGTGATCGAAATCGAGCCCGCTGCCACCTCCTCCCGGCAGCGGGCTTTTTCTTTCGAAACCAAGAACGCGAATGCAGCGAATTTTGCAATTTTGCTCTTGAAAAGCTGATTTTGGTGGTCTTACAAATCCGCCATTGCCCGTGTAGCGTGTGAGGCAATTGCGATGGACGGCTTAGTTCAGCTCAACCAGAATTAAACCCTTATGGAAGTGATCGAAGCCTGCGGCGAATGGTTTGTTCGCGTGGTCGAAGACGGCAACGAAGACAGCCGGTCATTTGAGTTGGAATCCTACGCGCTAGCGTTCGCAGAAGTCCAGCCTGCCGAAGGACTATCCGATGGTGGCGCCGAGCTATTCCTTGTCTCGATCGCAACTTGCAAAGGCGTTCGGCCTGGGCCGCAAGGCGGAACCTGCGTATGAGCCGGAAAACCCAGGAGCGCGTCCGAAGCGGAAGAAACTTGGGCTGAAGATCAGTTGAGACGGAGCTATCCGTACTGATTCGGATGGGGTGAAGGTCAGACCGTCGTCAAATTCAGATGTGAAATGGAGCGCTCAGAGACATTTGGAATGAGGTCCGGCGAACCGTGCGCGGGAACGTCCGCTAGGACGTGTCTTTTCGTCGGCGCCGAGCCTCAGTCGGTGACGACGATTCGCGTGTTGCCGAAGCCAACTTCCCGCACCATTGAATAGAAGGTCGCGGCATTGGCGGTGTGCAAGCGGACACAGCCATGCGACGCCGGGCGTCCAAGGTATCTCACCGCGCCCGTGCCATGAATGGCATAGCCGCCACGGAAGAACACCGAATAAGGCATCGGCGACATGTCGTATTTGCGCGAATACCACATCCGCGCTGTCCGTTGCGGCCGATAGCTGCCGCGCGGGGTGATGTAACCTTTGCGGGCGGTGGATACGCTCCATCGATAAAGCACTTGACCATAGCGGCTGACAGTCATGGTCTGCGAAGATACATTAATGGTGGCGATCAGGCCCGCGGCCTTGCCTTCGACAGACGTGCCGAACAGCATCGCGGCAAGTGCTACCGCCAAGAGAACAACTCTGTTCATGAGATCAAACCCCTTTGATGCCCTTTGCCTGACTGCCATCGCGCGGTTTTTCATCTTTTTACCGGCAGGTGAGTGATGTAACACACAGTCTTTGACAAAATCGCCAATCTAAAGCAGGGGATTTGAACGATTTTCCCGTCATAGCCTGCCGCGCCGACACGATGTGGGCGGCAGGCTTGCAAAACCACCCCGTCCACTACTCAAATCGTCGGATGAACCAACGACACCTGAAGCTGGTTATCCTGGCGCGTGATATTCTCATCGAGGCTGATTTCATGCGGATCGTTCACGGTGTCGATGACACAGCGGATCGTTTCGGTCATCTTGATCTGCTTGCGTTTTTACGCGAAGCAACTGCTCGAGCCTGCGGCCTTCGCCGATGCTGACGAAATAGACGCTGGTTTCCGCACTTTCGCCGTCAAACTCCGGCTCCACTACAGGTTTTTCAGGATGCCCTTGGCGGCGATGCTTGGGGCGCGTGAGCGCGCGGCTGAGAGGGGAGGAAGCTGGCGAGCGGAACTGGACTGCGCGTCGAGCGGGGCGGATCGAGCCATTTCAGGGGGGAAATGCGCATGCGCCTTGCGAGCGGGCGGTCTCGATCTGCGCAGGCGGCAATCGCGGGACCATCTCTCCCTTATTGCCAGGTCTGAAATTCGAGCTTGGTCGGCCGCTGAACGAACCAACCTCGGTCTACCATGCCTAGCTCCGATGGCAGTATCTACGATCTAATCGCCGTATGTGCTCTCGTTGCCGCGAACGGGTTCTTCGTCCCGGCGGAATTTTTCTCTGGTCGCCGTTCGCGGTATCCGGGCGGTCGAACTAGTCACTGCCCCCAGCAGTTCACCTGGTCGTGCCCAGAGTTCGGCTCCCTCATCCCGCTGCGAAAACCATCAGATCCTCGAGCGGGAACTCGACGTAATATTGGCCTGGCGGAAGGGCATCGCGGGAATAAGTCCGGATCGTCAGGTCATTGCCTTCGAAAATGACTTCATGCCTATCGCCAAGGAAAAGGCTCTCGACGCAGGTCATGGCGATACGCCCCGGGCCGTCCTTCCCGGACCACGTCACCCGCTCAAGACGGATAAGTGCGGTGACTTTGGTGCCGACGGTCAGCTCCTGCTGAGCACTGCCCACAAGATGGATGCCGTTCGCGACAATTTCCGCACGGTTGCCGTCGATGACGGTGACCACGCCGTCAAGCCGATTGCTGGCGCCCATGAATTCTGCTGCAAACAGGCTCTTCGGCTTGTTGTAGATTTGTTTGGGCGTTCCGTCCTGGTCGATCTGGCCGCCGTTGAGCAGCAGGATGCGGTCGGCGAGCGCCATCGCTTCCACCTGGTCATGGGTGACGCATAGCGCCGATAGGCCGAGATTGGTGATGAGGCGACGCAACCAGATCCGCGCTTCCTCGCGCAGCTTGGCGTCCAGATTGGACAGAGGCTCGTCGAGCAGGATCACGTTCGGCTCGTAGACCAGCGCGCGGGCCAACGCGACGCGCTGTTGCTGGCCGCCGGAGAGCTGGTGCGGATAGCGCTCGCCCAGTTTGCCGAGGCCTATGCTGTCCAAAGCCTTCTGGACGCGGCTGGCAAGATCCGCCCGAGACACTTTGCGCAGCTTCAGCGGATAACCCACATTCTCCGACACCGTGCGGTGCGGCCACAGCGCATAGGACTGGAATACCAGCCCGAGACCGCGCGTTTCCGGCGCCAGATTGATGTTCTGCTCGGCATTGAAGAGCGGCCTGTCGCCGAGCAGTATCTTGCCACGGTTGGGTGTTTCCAGACCGGCGACCGCTCGCAACAGCGTCGTCTTGCCGGACCCGGAGGCGCCGAGCAAGGCGACGATCTGGCCCGGTTCGACCGAGAAGGACACACCTTTCAGGATCTCGAGGGTGCCGTAACTGAGGCGCAGGCCATCTATGATGATGTCAGTCATTGAGGCGGACTCCAAAGCGCATCGCGACGGCAAGACCGGTTACGATGATGGCGGTGTTGATGACGGCGAGAGCGGAGACCAGATCGATCGCGCCGGTGCCCCACAGGGAAACCATGAGCGAGCCGATCACTTCGGTTCCCGGTCCGAGCAGATAGACGCCGGTTGAATACTCACGCGCGAAGATCAGGAAGATCAGCAGCCAGGCCGAGAACATCCCGCCACGGATGAGCGGCAGCGTGATGTCCCTTGCGACCCGGCCTTCGCTGGCGCCAACTGATCGTCCGGCTTCCTCGAGTTCCTTGCCGATCTGCAGGAGCGTTCCGGAAATCAGTCGCATGCCATAGGCGAACCAGACAATGGTATAGGCGAGCCACACCGAGATCATCGTGGCACGCAGGGGCGCGATCGGCTTGAAGAACAGAAAGATCCATAGCATCGCCAGGCCAGCCACAATGCCTGGCATCGCCCGCGGTATCATGGCCACGTAGTCGACGACTTTGGTCAGGGGTGCGTTTGAGCGGTGACCGGCGAGTGCCACGGCAGTATAGGCCGCGATCGAAGCCGCACCGCCGATGACCGCAACACCGACCGTGTTGACAATGGCGCTGACGACATTCGGATAGTCAGCGAGATCGCGATAGTGATCCAACGTCAGCACCTCGAAGATGTTCACCCCGACGCCCCAGCTTGTCACCAACGAGCGAATTGCGACGCCGCCCACCGGTATGATCACCGTGGCCGCGAACCAGGCCACCACGAGCGCGAAGGCCGGCCAGCGAAGTGCGCCCAGCCGGATGGGGTTGTGCCGGCTGCCCTTGCCCTTGACAGACACATAGCGGCTGGCGTTGCGCAGCATGTAGCGCTGCAGCACCACCAGCGGAAGCGCGATCATGATGATCGCCACCACCACCACGGCCATCAACTGGTACGAAGGAACGCCGAGCTTGTTGGTGAGCTTGTAGAGATAGGTGGCGAGAACCAACACCCCTTCCGGATCGCCAAGCACCAGTGGCAGGCCGAAAAGTTCGAAACCAAGGAAGAACACCAGAACCGCCGCATAAAGCACCACCGGCATCACCATGGGCAGCGACACGCTGGCGGCGACGCGCCAGGGGCCGGCGCCGGCGATGCGTGCCGCCTCTTCGAGGTCAGCGCCGACGTTGCGCAGCGCCGCCGATGCATAGAGATAGACATGCGGGACATGCGTGAGCCCGGCGATGATCGCGATCGATGTCACCGAATAGACATTCCAGGGCACGTAGCCAATCACCGACTTGACCGCCAGAGAGACGAAGCCGACCGGTCCCAACGTCATCACATAGCCGAAGGCCAGCACTACCGCCGACATGAACACCGGGATGAGGATGATCGGCTCCAGCCAGCGCTTGCCCGGCACGTCGGTACGCACGATGATGAATGCCAGCAGTATTCCCACCGGAACGGCGATCACCGTCATCCCCACCGCGAGTTTGAGCGAAGTCGTCAGCGCGAGCCAGAAATCCGCATCCGCAAGGATGAAGCTATAGGCCTTCAGCGACAGATGCGCAGTCTTCTGGAAGAACGGGCCGGACAGAAAACTCTGGTAGATGATCAGCGTGACCGGCGCCAACACCACCAGGATGGCGAGGAGATTGGTGCTGACACGAAAGACGCGGAAGGGCATGATCGCCTCGAACAAAGCCGGGGGCCGTCCGCTAGCAAGAGCGCAAGCGCGCCGTTCCGATGGTTCTTAACAGCAAGAAGGCGGAAGAGCCGATTGTGGCGGCACTCCCGATCAGGCGATTACTCGCCCTTCATGGCTTTCTGCCACTCGGTGAGGAACGCCAGCCGTGTCGTCTCGTCCAGGCCTTCGAGCAGTTTGTCGTCGAGCGCGATCGGATGAATATTTTCGCCGGCAGCGGCCTTTATGGACGCCAGCGTGGTTGCCCCCTCAATGTCATCGCGAACGGCATAGAGCTTGATGTCGTCGGCGATCAGCTTCTGCGCGCGCGCCGACAGCAGATAGTCGATGAATAGCTTCGCCGCATTGGGATCCTTGGCTTCCGCCGGAATGACCGTGGCGCGGGTGGTCACCAGGACATAGTCCTTGGGGATTATCACACCAAGGTTCTCGTCCTTGGCCTGTTTGGCGAGGCCATACGAGCCGAAGATGCCGTAGGCGATAGAATGTTCGCCAGACGTGACCTTCTCGATCATCGAGCCGGCGGAGCTGTAGAGCTTGATATGGGCCTTGCCAAAGGCCTTGTTGAGCGCCCAGGAATCGGTCCAGGTCTTGGCGTCCTGGTTGTAGAAATAGAAGCCGACACCGGACTTTTCCGGATCGTAGGACGCGATCTTCCCGTCGTAATCGGCGGTCTTGCCGGTCATCAGCTTGAGCAGATCGGCGTGGCTTGCGGGAACATCGCCTTCAGGCACGAGACGCTTGTTGTAGACGAAAGTCACCGGGTCGGCTGTGGCACCATAGATCATGTTCTTGTAGGAGGCCCAGGCGGGGACGTGAGCCGCCTCCACGGATTTGTACTCCTGCGCATAACCATCCGCCGCAAGTTTGATCTGCAGATCCGGCGCGGAAGACCATGCGACATCCGCCGTGCCTTGGCCCGAAGCGGTTTCGGCGATGACGCGATTGTAGAGCTCGGTTGAATTGAGGTCGGAATATTCTACGGCAATCCCGGGGAACGCTGCTTCGAAATCCTTGAGCAAGGGCTGGACCAGCGCCGCATCGGTCGTTGAATAGATGCTGAGGTGTCCTTCCGCGGTGGCGGCGGCCACCAGATCCTTGTAGTTGTCCGGATACCCGGCGGGAATTTCGGCAGCGGCGGCAAACGTCGCGAAAGCGGCTGACAGCGAAAGCACGGCCGTCATCGTCGCAAGACGATTTTTCATTGAGGGTCTCCTCCAAGTTCGCCTAAATCGTACCTCCTCCAGGCACAAAAGGCGAGTATCATCCTGACCTGTCACCAACCTGTCACGGCGATGTCGAGGTTTGCTCAGCCGACTTGGGCCCGATGGGTCGTGCTCAGTTCCTAGACGACAGCGGGATCTGCCACATCGACGTATCGCTGAGATTGTTGAAATTTTGGGGCGGCATCCTGCGTTTTCACTGTCGCTGGCCCTGGCCACCTATCATCGACTTGCTCCAATCTTCAATGAAGCGGCGGCGCAGCGCCTCGTCCTGTACGGCAAGTAACGCAGGGCCGATGCGTATGGCGCGCGCGATACCAGACTCGCCAAGTGTTTCCGGACCGTCCGCTCCCTCAGGCAATTGCCCGTTCTCGGCAAAGAAGAAGGCGCTCTCCCTGGCGACTTTCTGTCCCCGGGCCGACAGAAGGTAGTCGAGAAATCGTTTGGCAACGTCCATATTCGGTGCCGTCTTCGGAATGAGCGCGCCACGACTGAGTATCAGCGCATAGTCCCGCGGGACAACGACCCTCAAGTCGGAATTGCCCCTGGCCGCCGCATAGGCGTATGATCCGATCATATTGTAGCCTATATATAGGCTCCCGTTTGCAACGTCCTGAAGGGTCTCCGCAGTGCAACAACGCACCACAGTTTCCGCTCGGCTCATGCTTTCCAGAAGCCGACCGTAGACCGCCGTCGTCTGCCTCGCATCACTGAACGCCAATAGGTAGCCGATGCCCGAAAGCCGGATGTCGAACGTTCCGACCCGTCCACGATAAAAATCGATCCGCCGCCTGAGAAGATCGGCGAGTTCGATGTGGGTGCGCGGTACGTCGCCGGACGGCACGAGGCGGGCGTTGTAGACGAAGACGGCCGGTTCGTAGGTAAAGCCGAATACTTCGTCGCGCCAGTTTGCCCAGTCGGCGACCTGCGCGGTTTCCGCCGACATGTGCGGCGCCGCGCAGCCGTCATTGGCGAGCTTCACGAGTTGGTCGACCGACGGCGACAACAAGATGTCGCCCAGCACCGCGCCCGTCCGACAGGCTTCGCTGGCACTCTTTTGCAAGTCGTTGGTGACATATTCAACATAGTCGACTGCAACGTTGGGGAAAACGGACTGAAAGTCCCGGATCAGGGGTTCCATCGCCACCAGATCGGTCGCGGCGTGGATCGACAGTCGATCCTTCTCCGGCTGTGGCGAAGGGAAAAATGCGCTGCTTCCTTCAGCAGCTCTTGCCGCCTGATCGACGCACAAAAGGATTGCAGCCAGTAAAGTGAATGCCCGCAATGCTCTCGCTATCATCCTGCCTTCTCTCTGGCGATGGGCAACGTCAAGGTGACGGTGAACCCTTGCGTGCGCTTCCCGCCATCCTGGCTTTTCTCGCGGAAGGTCAGCGCGCCCCCGTGAGCCGCCGCCACCTCCGATGCGATGGCGAAACCCAGACCTGCGCTGCCGTCGTGAGATTTGGACGTTTCGAAGCGCTGCGTGACTCGCTCCCACTCGCTCGGCGGAATGCCCGGTCCGTCATCTTCGACCTCGACATGGGCAAGCGTACCGTCGCTGCGTACCCTGACCTCAAGGCGCGACACCACTCCATGGCGCAGGGCATTGTCGATGATATTGACGATCGCTTCACGCAGGCTGACGGCGTCCGCAAGCACGACAGGTTCGTCGTCAGGCGCCTCGAAGGAGACGATGATATCCGGATCGACAGTTATCGGAACCGCCGCGCGGAAAGCGCGCCGTGCGACGTCTGCCAGGTGGTGCGGCTGAAGCTGGACGGAATCGGCACGATGGATGACCATGGCGTGGCTGAGCAACTGGTTTGTCAGGCGCGCAAGTTCGCCGGCGCGCTGCTGTACGCGATCGAGATGCTGGCGGCTCGACTTGTCCAGCTTGGCCTGGCTCAACAAATCGAGCTGCGCGGTAAGTGCCGTCAGCGGCGTTCGGATCTGGTGCGCCGCGTCGGCGATGAAGCGTTGCAGGAGTTTCACGCGCTCGTCGAGCCGACTCATGAAATAATTGATGGAAGTAACGAAAGGCCGCAATTCTCGCGGGACGACGACTGTCACGGGCGTCAGGTCTTGTGGATCACGACGGCGAAGCGTCGCTCCCAGATGCTTGACCGGTTGCAGAGAATAGCGAATGGCCACCATCGCCCCAGCCAATGCCAATATGCTCATGATCCCCAGGAGGACGGTCGCTCTGAGCGTCAACTCCCCCGCGAGCGCACTGCGCGCTTCCGTGGTCTGCCCAACGATGACATGCGCCCAACCGGATACGGCGGGATCGGATAGAGCGCGAGCCACCACCGCTATGCGGACCGGTTCGCCGCGATAATGCGCCGATTCCAATACCGGGACATCGTGTATTGCTGCCAGATCAACTTCTGTTTGCAGATCGGCATAACCTGTCAGCGTCGCGCCGGAAGGATCGATCACGCGATAGAAGATGCGGTCGCGGCTGGCGAGGCCCAGGAGCTCAAAAGCCGATACCGGCAAGTTGACGATGAGTGAACCGGATTCAACCGTAAGGCTGTCCGCCATTTGGATGGCCGCACCTAGCAGAAGCCGGTCATAGGCGTCATCGGCGGCGGTTCGCGCGTAGTACCACGCCGCACTCACCAGAAGAGCCGCGCCCAGGCCCAGCACCAGCGAGATGCGGACCGCCAGGCGCGTGAAAAGGGAAGGCTCAGCCGGTATCATCGGAAGCCAGCTGATATCCCACGCCCCGCACGGTGACGATCTGCGCCTTGGCGCCTTCCAGTTTCTTGCGCAGCCGGCCGACATAAAGTTCGATCGCGTTCTGATTGACCGGCTCGTCAAACCCAAAAAGCTGATCGATAAGTTCATCCTTGCTGAAGACGCGACCTGGCCGCGACGCCAGTATCTCAAGCAACGTCATTTCGCGTCGTTTCAATTGCACCTCGCGCCTGCCTACCCGGACCGAGCGGCTGGCGCGGTCGAGCACGACATCGCCGCACTGAACGATGTTGGTCGCCTCCCCGCTTTTCCGCCGCAGCAGAACACGGGCGCGCGCTTCCAATTCGCGGAAATCGAACGGTTTGACCAGATAGTCGTCGGCGCCGATATCGAGCGCGCCAACGCGGTCCTCTATCTCGGAACGGGCCGTCAACATCAGAACCGGGGTCGTCTTTCCTTGCCTGCCGGAGCCTTCGAACGATTTCGAACCCGTCGAGGCCGGGCAACATGACATCGAGTATGACGAGATCGTAGCTGGTGAAACCGAGGATATCTGCAGCAGCACGACCGTCCGTCTCCCAATCGACCGCATGGCCGATCGTTTCGAAGCGGCGGCTGATTGCCTCGCCAACGTCGTGCGTGTCTTCGACGAGGAGAATTCGCATGACGGAGCATTTGCACGGAAGCAGTAGCCTATCAAGCGTCGCGCTCGACAGCATCTGCGGATATCAGCTGTTCAGCTTCCAATCATCCGAACGACTGGCTGCGCCATGCCGTCTGCCTTCATTTTGATCTGCGCATACACTGTCGGCCGACGAGGCGCATCAGGCGAGACAGGATGCCCGGATTGTCGTGACGACAAAATGCAAGCTACGATGTCGACTGTCGTTCTCGCAAAGACATGTTGAACTTTTCGCCTGCATCTTGTTGTCGTTGGCGTCGTCATTTTCATTTTTTGCCTAGTTGCTTGGCAGCGCCCTCCGTTTATCCTCGCAAACGCGGCAGTCTTGGTGGCGATTGTGCCGTTGGTCATGTGTGACGCGGCGGGTTGTTGCCTGCGTTGCGCCCTTCCGGATAGCCTTTGGAACAGCTTGGCCTAGCTGGCTGGGTCTCGCCTGAATTGAAGAAAAACTCGCCAATTTGTCCAAGGTGTTAGTGCAGCATTGCCCTACCTTATCGCCGCTTGGAGTGTGATCGGCAATCGTGGTACCGCAATGCCGGGAGGCGACGATGCGTGTCATTTTCCGATGTGATCCGATGTTGATCGAGCATTTGCCACGCCCGATCCTCGCGCGCGGTGCTCTACCGGATTGGCTGCGCGCAATGCCCGCCACTGCCTATTCGGCGACACCTCACAGATCGCGACCACTCCCGAAAGGTGGTCACACAACAGCGCTTACAGAGCTTCCGCCTCGACAGCCGCTCGGCGCTGCCATGCAAGGCGCCCGAGGCGCGCCGCTGCCTCCCCGGATTTCGGATCCCGTTGCAAGACAAGTGTCCAGGACGCGCTCGCCGCAGGGGCATCGCCTGCTTGATCGAAGGTGCGTGCCCGTTCGACGAGCATTTCCGCCTAAGATGACAGTCTTGGCGCGCGATCCAGGAGCTGAAACGCCGCTTCAAACCTGCCTTCGGCCCGGGCAATCCGGCATGCCGGTATCAAGGCGGGCACATTGTCGGGTCGAGTGGCAAGGCTTGCTTCGATGCGCGCACGAGCCTCCGGCAGATCTGCCTTGGCGAACAATACAGCCGCCAGAAGATGGCAAAGCGCCGGGTCGCCTGGGTGCTGCTTCAGGCCCAATTCGCACACATCGATCGCTTGGCCATGATTGCCGGAATTGAAAGCGGCCACAGAGCGGCGGATCAGATCGTCACTATCGTTTTGATTGGTGCGCATTGTGCTTGGACGCTCACTGGCAGTCATGTCCGCAAGGGGCCGATGTCGATTCCAGTCATGGTTGGCGGGACCACTTGCCACAGAGCAGAGAGTAACCGACTTGGAGCCTCGCTTGCCACCAATCCCCCAACTGCTACTCCCCTGCCCTTAGGCAGACACGTGCTGGTCACGACCATTCTATGAGCGCGCTTGTGCATATTGTTTGCTCGCAAGGGATATCGATAGACGTTCGCCAAAACCCAGCAAAAGCGGTCTGATGCTGACCAACTTTTCCGGCGTAAATCTGGTCAGCGGCCCAGAAAGAGCCAGCGCTCCGATCAAGCCCTCGCTGCCTGAAAAAACCGGTACGGCCATCGCAGCTGTTTCGGAATCTCCCTTTCCGAGCGATATAAACGGAATCTTCGCCATAAGAGCTGTTCGCGTCCTAGGCTTAGCGGTACTGAACCGTGCAAGCACTTGGCCAGCTGCGTGCTCGTCAAGCGAAAGCACATCACCCTCTCGGATTTGATCGCGGATCAAATGACGACAGTCTGCGCGAAATAGGCAAATTCCGTGATTTCCCTCCTTTCGAAAAAACGATGCGCTTTCACCCGCCTGTTCAACAAGGCTCAAAAGGAGAGGCCGAACGAATGCCTCTATCTTAAAACGACGACGGTAGAATGAGCCCAATATCATCGGCATAGGGCCGACAGCAAAGCGCTTGTCCGCCATGCGAACAATGTAGCTACTTCGGACAAGGGATTCCGTTAACCGAAGGATCGTGCTCTTATAGAGGCCTGTTCTAGACGATATCTCGGCCAGGCTTAAACCCTCGTCATTCTCTGTGAAGCACCCGAGGATCGAAAGCGCGCGATCGACAGCTTCAACCCCTCCCGCTCTTGTGTCAGCTTGCTCTACCGCCTGATGGTTCACGCGTTTGGTTCCTTCGAACGCCAAAGCTCAGTTGCGAAGTCGGGTCCTGATCACGTCCACACGTGCTCAACTTTGGAGTACCTCGCTCGCGAAAAGCAAAGTGCCATTTCATCATTCAGCATATTATCCTGTCGGTAAGTGAAAATCCTACACGATCGTGGAAAAAGAGGACTTACTGCATCTTCAAACGTCGCGTCCTGTCGGACATGATGTGGGGACCCACAATACTGGCGCGTCGGGTGCTCCAAGTTGTGTCGCCGCCTCCTCAGCATCCAAGTTGGCTGGTATCCTGATTTAGCAGTATGGTCGCGGAACGTGGTTTCCCCGGCGCGGATCGTGAACCGCTGGGTTGCGGCCACATCATCGGCTACCGCTACTGTTCAAACAATGCTTGCGAGCGGCACTGCGCTCATGGCAACAAGCAGGCTAATCGTCATTTGGCATCTCTGTTCCTGGATGCCTGCCATTATAGCCACAATCGTTCAGGACGGAATCGGCGCGGCGCAAGATCGCCTTGGATAGGCAGTAACAACCCTCGGTCGTCTGAGTTTTTGTAGGGCTGAAATGGCTGGCTTGAGTGTGACACGCATTGGGCCAATGGGCGACGGCGGTCGAAATCACGGGTTGAGGTCTGATGAGCAAAATTGCCTTACTTCCTCTGGTGACTTATCCGGAAGCGAATTCCACCAAAATCGCATCAAACGCAATCGCGGTGGTCAAGCACGTTGGTGCCGCACTTCATGCATTGACGATCAATGTCGATATTCCGGGTATTTCCAATCCGGTTTCGCGATACTTGATCGATCTTCCCGAAATGATCCGGGAGACAGAAGCGACCAGCCGCAAGCATGGGCTCGATTTGCTGGAGGCATTGAAAGCTGAAGCGGCACGCGTCGGATCGCTCCTCACAACCGAGGAGATTGCTGTTCAGCCAGCATCTATCGGCGATGTTGCGGCAACTCAGTCACGCTATTTCGATTTTGCTTTGATTGGGTTGGAGCCAAATAACCAGACTGCGCGCATGACCGTTGATGCGGTCCTGTTTGGTTCGGGTCGCCCAACCATAATTCTGCCGGAAGACGCAAACGTTGGTGCGATCGATCATGTCATCATCGCTTGGGATGGTAGCCGCGTTGCGGCCCGGGCCGTTGCCGATGCGCACGCGTTTCTGCAATGTGCCTCAAAGATAACGGTACTAACAGTGACAGACGAAAGGTCGCTGCGCGATATTGGCGAACGCCTCGCCCTGAGCCTGAGAAAGCGTGGCTTTCCCGCTGAGGGGATCTCAATCGACCTCGAAGATCGCCCCATTGGCGTTACGCTTCAGGCGCGCGCTGTCAGCATGGGCGCCGATCTGCTTGTCATGGGTGCCTACGGCCATTCCCGGATGAGAGATTTTGTCGTGGGTGGAGCAACCAAAAGCGTTCTTGGCGATCTGCGCCTGCCTGTCCTTTTGTCGCACTAGAAATCTGCCCGAGAGCTGTCGACGGCGAGTTGGCTACTACGATTGTGCCAGCGGCGCACTGTATCAGGTACTAAACTAGCCCAAGACGAAACTGCCGGATTGCTCGTGAGTTGCCGATTGTTTTGCCTTCGATATCGAACTCGAACTGAACCGGGAGCATAGCCGTTCGCGGCACCTACGATTGATTCCTGCCCCTGCCAGAGGCCGACAATGACGGTCCGCCTTTGGTGCCCATCACGTCCGCGCCTGCAACCACTTGAGGCCGAACTTGCACAGAGCCAGAAGTCTGCGGCTGAGCGAGCACTAGGTGATGGTGATGTTGGCAGTCTCAAACGTCAAGACGGGCATCTCGCAGAGGCACACTGCTTGCATTTGGCGAACGTCTATCGATATCAGAACGAAGTAAACTGGCACGCGGGCGCGCTCATAAAAAGCGCCGAAATTGCCTGTCGTGTGCGAATGGCTAGGCGAGGTATGGTGTGTGCCGATAACCATGCGGTTTGAAAACCGGGACGGATGGTCTATGCAGCGCGTCGTTCTGCAAACCACATATTTGAAAGGTGGCGTTTCGCACGCGCCTTTACGGTTTGACTGACTAAGGGGTGACGTGAGCCATGCTTGATCCGATCGTGAATTTCTTCACCCGGATTTTCCAATGGATTGGTCGCGGCATCGGCCTCGTCATCGGCGTGCTCCTGTGGCCGTTCATGTGGGCCGGCCGCTGGTACACGCAGCGCGGCTGGATTCTGAAGGCGGTGGTCGGCCTGGCGCTTCTGGTGCTGATCGGCCTCTACGCCAACTTCTTCTACGCCACCCAATGGTGGAACAAGTTCGACCCCAACTACGTCGACAAATATACCTTCGAGAACCGCAACATCTCGGCCGGTGAACAGGTCTCACCGGGCGCCGGCACCGATACCGCCAAGACCTGCGGAAACTCGGGCATCGCCCAGGTGGCGGCTGACCTCACCGATTTCAACGTCAACCAGAATGCCTGGATCTCGTCGATGATCCTCTACAACCTCGGTCTGTTCGGCATCGACTGGGATCACACGCCGTTCATGGACAACAAGGCTTCGTTCCAGCGCGGCATCAACCAGGCGGTGCGCCGCACCTCCACCGAGCTTGCCGACAATCTCGGCCGCGTGCGCACGACGTCGCAGATCGACGGCGACCTGCAGGATGCGCGCGGCAATCTGCAGTTCGACGAGGAGACCTGGTATTTCGGCGTAAGCCCGTTCGGCCCGAAGACTCCGACGCCGAGCTATTATCGTGACGCCGTGCGCAAGCTGCGTTCCTTCAACGCCCGGCTCGCCACCTGCCAGGCGACATTCGATGCCCGTGCCGACAATCTGAAACAGTATATCGACCGCATCTCCTCCGACATCGGCTCGACCTCGGCGATCCTCAAGGAGCGCGCTGAAACCCACAACAATGGCTGGTTCGACTTCCGCGCCGACGACCGCTTCTGGTTCGCCTATGGCCAACTCTATGCCTATTACGGGCTGATGAAGGGCGCCCAGGCCGATTTCGAGGACGTGATCAAGGAAAAGCATCTCGGCAATCTGTGGGACACGATGGATGCGCAATTCGTCTCGGCGCTGCGCATCCAGCCCTTCATCATCGCCAATGGCCGCGAGGACGGCTGGCTGTTGCCGAATCACCTAACGACTATTGGCTTCTATATGTTGCGCGTGCGCTCAAACATGGTCGAGATCAGCAACGTCCTTGCACAATAACTCGGTGGATGGAGCGTTGCCGCGCGGCTACGACATCAATTGGTCCCGGCAAGAACCGGTCGGCTGGGCTTCTAACCATGGGCTCCACCGGTCAAAAGCGGAAACAAGCCGATCGACTACGATAACACCCTATGCCGCCAACGTCACAAGATCGAGAACATGTTCGCCAAGCTGAAGGACTAGCGGCGCATCGCGCCCAATTTGACCGCTACGCACACACCTTCTTCGGCAATCTGCATCGCAGCCGCCGTCGCCTTCCGTCTTAATCAATGAGCCTGACGCTAGCTGGCCTGTTAACCAGAGCACGAGGATATCATCGACGCGACCGATTTCGTTCGATCGGCATTGCTCTAACCTCTAGATCAGCCCGCGCATCGTCAGTTCAGCCTTCAGATAGGCATAATAGATCGGCGCAGCGACAAGACCCGGCATACCGAACCAGGCCTCCATGAAAACCATCGCCAGAAGAAGCTCCCAGGCATGCGCATTGATCCGCGAGCCGATAATCTTGGCATTTACGAAGTATTCGAGCTTGTGAATGACGATGAGAAAGGCAAGCGAGCCTAGCGCTGCAAGGAAGGAGATGCTGAGGCTGACAACCACGATCACCGTGTTGGAGATCAGATTGCCGATGACCGGCAGAAGGCCGGCGACGAAAGTCAGCGCTATCATCGTCCTGATGAATGGCAGATCGATTCCGAAGGACGGCAGAACAGCGACGAGATAGATCGCCGTTAGAAACGTATTCAAGGCCGAAATCCGGATTTGCGAGAACACGATGTTGCGAAAGGCCTTGCTCAGAATTTTGACACGATCCGCCAGCGCGATCGCCAATGGGCCGGGCTCGCCCGATTGCGCCGCCGAGCTCACCGCGATCAAGCCGCCGATCACCATGCCGACGATAATGTGGACCACCAGGACGCCGACATCTCGCCCGACGAGTTGAAGCTGGCCGGCATGTTCGCGGAGCCACCGGGCCGCGAAGACTTCCAGTTCCTCGATATTCGACGGAAAATAGGCCATCGCCCAAGTCGGGAGATGGACACGCGCGGTATCGATGATCTCGGCCATCTTCTTGAGGAGCGTCACGACGTTCTCCGAACCGCCAGTCAATTGCGACACGCCGCTAAAGATAGCGGCGGCTATCAGGAGCGTTAAAATCAATGCCACCAAGGTCAGCGCAAGGCTTTTCGTCAGACTGTTGGAGACGCCGATTCGATGGAGCATCGGTGCGGTGAAATGAACGAGGTTGAACACGAGAAGGCCTGAAAGCAGTGCCGGAAGCAGGCCGAGCTCAAGAATGGCGACCAGCGCTATAACCGCGAGCAGGCACGACGCGAGATAGAACCGTGAGAAAGGCAGCACTTTTCACCTGCTGAAGCAGCCAAGTCCTCTCCGGGTTTCCATTAGCTTTGATACCCGCTGAAGCGCAAGCGAACACGCGCCCAATAACGTGTGTGAAGCTACCCGCCTACATTTCTTCCCGGTTTGCAGCTTGATGGTTGTCGTTCCTACTTTGATCCATGCGACACGGTCGATCAGGTCGAATTGGCATGTGCGCCTTCGGAACGCTCGTCTTCTGCCCGACAAGGCGTGAATCAATCGTCGCGAACGGCAGTAAGAGACATGCGGCCGTCCTGCGCGATCATTGATTTAATGCTGAGCGAGCCGGCGTCCGCTGGGTAATTTGCTAGCCATGACCTTGTCGATGCGTCTGCCGTCAAGATCGACGACTTCAAACCGCCAGCCGTCCGCTTCGACCGTTTCGCCCGTCGCCGGCAAATGGTGCATGTGCGACAGGATGAAACCGGCAACTGTTTCATAATCGCGATTTTCTGGGAGCTCGATGGCGAGGTGATCACACATCTCGTCAACGGGCATATACCCGGCAAGCAGCCATGACCCATCCTCGCGCTGCACGGCGGCCGTTTCTTCCTCGGCTTCCAGATCGGCACGGAACACGCCGGTGATCGCCTCGAGGATGTCTGCCGGCGTCACAATGCCCTCGAAATGACCGTACTCGTCGTGGACCAGGGCAACAGGCACCTGTGCTCCTTTCAGTGTTGTCAGCACATCAAGCGCGTCCGCCTGGTCGTGCACGATCGGCGCATTCTGCAAGTGACGCCTGAGATCGACCTTCTGCGTGAGCATGCCCGCCAGTACCTTGCGGGTCTGCACGACGCCGATCATTGCATCGACCGTACCTTCGGCAATCGGCAGCAGAGAATGCTCCGTCTCGATGATCGCCTTGCGCACTCTCGTTTCTTCCCAGGTAATGTCGATCCAGTCCACATCGGTCCGTGGTGTCATAACGGCGCGCACCGCCCGGTCTCCCAGACGCATGACGCCCGCGATCATCCGGCGTTCGTCTGCCTCGATGGTCCCGTGATGCTCGGCTTCGGCAACCAACATTTTGATTTCCTCATCGGTGACTTTTTCCTTGGACTCGCCTTTTTGGCCTAAAAGCCACAGCAAACCACGACCGGAGAAATCCAGTAAAAACACCAACGGTGCGCCAATTTTCGCAACGACGGTCATCGCCGGAGCTACACGCATTGCTATGCCCTCCGGATTGCGAAGTGCAATCTGCTTGGGAACAAGTTCTCCCACGATCAGAGAGGCATAGGTGATGGCTGCCACTACGATACCGACACCCAAGGCGTCTGCAACGTTGCCGGGCACGCCGCTAGCGGCCAAGAGAGATGACAGGCGCTCGCCCAGCGTGGCGCCTGAGAACGCGCCGGAAAGCACACCCACCAATGTAATCCCTATTTGGACAGACGATAGGAATTTTCCGGGATCGGCACCAAGCGCCAGCGCGCGATTGGCACCCTTCAGGCCTCGTTCGGCCATACCTTTGAGCCGAGCCGGCCGCGCCGAGACAACGGCTAGTTCCGACATTGCAAGCAGGCCGTTGATGCAGATCAGGACGACGACGGTCGCGAGTTCAATGTAAAGCATAGCGAACGTTTAGCATCTGCGAAGCGGGAACGAAAAGGCGCATTCGACCACTAAGTTGCAGCGACCCGTAGCAAGGACCGACGGCAGATACACCAATGCGACTGCTTGAGCGGAAGGTCGGACGAGCTCGTGCTACTGGACTGGTCCGCTGAGCCTGGACGGACGGGACCGATCATAACGTTTAGGGTGAAAAGCAACCTTCCAAGGGCGGTACGCTCGATCAACGCGAGAGTCGTGTTCGAAGATTCGCAAGGCAACAGGTTGGCCGAGATGCCGGTCCCGCGAACGACTTGCTGGCGTCAGCACCAGCACAGTGACCGATACGTCACACCCAGGGCGCGATTATGCCCGGCGATCGCGGTCATGCGTTGACAACCGGCGTGCCACGCTGATTGAGCTTGAATGGTTCATACAGGAACGGGCGGCGAGCGTGGGTCTATACCCTGCTCCTCGGGATGACAGAAAAAAACCAAGCACGCGCTCACAGAGCTGACCGCCCTTGTCCTGGTTTTTGCCAACGGATTGGGCCTTGAAGCTCTCGCGAGGGCCTCACGGTCGTTCCTCCCGGAAACCGGTTCGAGCAGCAGCCGCCGATCCCGCAGCGGCAGCGAATAGGACCCGCGCCTTCAAGACGACTTACGACGCCAAGTACCACAAGATTCTGGCGTTGCTGAGTAACGATAAAAAGCTCGTGCAACAGATCAAAGATGCAGCCACGGCTTATAGCATCGATCCGATCCACATAGTCGGGGCCCTTGTCGGCGAACATACCTACAACGTAAGCAGCGTCGATGCGGCGCAGACCTAGGACGTTCGCCCGTCGCAGAAGTCCTCGAACGATTGAGCCCTTCGAGTAACTTTTCCGGCTGCTTGACCTTCACGATTCGATCTTAGGCCTATGGACCGAGCGTTTTGAGGCGGCGCGCATCATCGGCGGTCTCAGCCAACAGCCAGTCAGGGAATGTCGTAATTTTAGGGAGCATCGACGTCGCCTTGGGGCAGACGATCCAGTAGGTCTTGGACAATCGCAGCGTCGTGGCGAACGGCCTTACGAGCCGCCCGCTGATGAGGTCCCAGGCCGCAAGCGTGGTGCGGGCGAGTGCGACGCCCTTGCCGTCAATAGCGGCGTCTATGACCATGCTGGCGCGGTTCAAGACTGGCCCATGGGAGAGTTCGGCATTGACCACGCCAGCGGCCTCGAGCCATTCCGACCAGTCCTTTCGTTCATCAAGATGCAGCAACGGAAAGTTCAGCACATCGGACGGCTCGCGCATCCGCTGGTGAAGTTTGGGACTGCAGACCACGAACAGTTGCTCGGAGCACAGGCGGACAACATCATGCCCCGCCCAATTGCCATCGCCATGCCGCACGGCAAGATCGACGTCCTCTCTAGCGAAGTCGACGTGATGCATGACCTCGACGGGGCGGGTGATCTGCTCGGCGAGCGCCAGATAGGTGGGGCGTTGAAATTCCACAAGCATTCGGAGCATGGGCGATCCATTTCGCTTGTCGTTGCCAGGTCAGGCAACGCATTTTGCACCTGCTACTGCCCTTCCCGTCGTTCCTCCGGCGGGCGAACCTTGCGGAACATCGCAAGCAGAAGGATGTCGTAGACAATCTTCAAGGCGCCAGCGATGAGCAGCGGCCAACCGAAACCGGACATCGCGAGCAACGAGCCGGCAAGCATCGGACTGGCGGCCGCCGCGAGGCTGCGAGGCACGGCAGTGACACTCGCCGCTGCCGCTCGCTCACCCGGCGTCACCACCGCCATGACGTAGGAGGTGCGGGTCGGTACATCCATCTGCGACAAGGCGCTCCTGATAAGCAGAAGTACGATGACCGGACCAAGGCTCGGCATGAAGGGAATGAGCAAAAGGCAAAGACTGGACGGCAGGTGGGTAAACACCATGGTGTTTACGAGCCCGATCCGTTTGGAGATTTGCACGGCAACCAGATACGACCCGGCCGACAGGATGCCCGTCAAGAAGAAGATCGCACCTGTAGCAGCGAGCGATAGGCCGTACTGTTGGAAAAGCCAAAGAGCTAACAATGACTGGACCACGAAGCCTCCCGCAAAGGCATCGAGGCTGAAGAGCGCAGCGAGCGTGAGGACAATGGTTCGAGACTTGCGCAATGGCTCTGCCGGTGCCGCACTCGCATCGAGCGGCTCGTCCGGCAGTTTCCGATAAAGGAGCAGCGCTCCAACTCCCAGAAAGGCATAAAGCAGGAAGGCGATCTGGAGAGCTTGCTTGATGTCCAGGTCGACAATCTGGCGGAGTAGGTCGGGGGCGCCGGCCGCCAGAGCGCCGACTGCCCCTATGAGGGAACCGACGAGGCTGTAGCGTGCAAAGAGCGCGGTGCGGTCGCGATCAGTGACACTGTGGGCGAGCTGCGCGTGCTCCAGCGGCAGAAAGACGCTGACGTCGCCAGAGGATGGATTCAGCGTTCCGATGAATGCGACAAGGAGCAGCGGCCAGAAATCCTGAACCAATGCGAAGGCGATCCCCGTGACGGCCATCAGGACGGCAGCTGCGATTAGCAGCGAGCGGCGAGAGAAATGGTGTGCGACAAACCCGACGGTCAAAGTGAGCGCCGCTGAACCAGCGAGCGTCGCTGTGGCGAGAACCCCGATCTTGAAAGGGCTGAAACCAAGTGTGGCCAAATAGGCGGGAAGCAGAAGACTGACGAGTCCGTCGCCGAATGCCCTCAATCCCCTGGACGTCAACAGAAGGGCAGCTGCCGGCCTGGCACCGGCAGGCAGCAGCGAAAACCTCTGTTTGGCTAAAGGTTCGCGCGAAGCATTCGTCGGCGTCTGGGCTGCTGCCAGGTATGCCTCCTGCCGCAAAGTGGTTGCGCCTATGGCACTGCTTAAATCGATCCCGTGGCAACGCCATAAAGCACGCCCAGGACAGAGCATGTCGCGAGCACGGGGATCATGCCGATCTTGAAACGAAACACGGCCAGCAGCGCACCGACTGTCAGCACCAGAGACGGCAGGTTGATCGAGTTGAACACGGGGACATCCACCGTCGTGCCCAGCCAGCTGACCTCACGCAGTTCGCGGAACAGCACATGAAGCGCGAACCATACCGCCAGGTTCAGGATCACACCGACCACCGCCGCCGTGATGGCAGACAGCGCCGCCGACAGGGCCTTGTTGCTGCGCATCGTCTCCATGAACGGCGCGCCGAGGAATATCCACAGGAAACAGGGGACGAAGGTCACCCACGTCGTCAGAAGACCGCCGAGCGTTCCGGCGACAAGGGAGTTGAGTACGCCCGGCGCCCGATAGGCTCCCATGAAGCCGACGAACTGGGTGACCATGATCAGCGGGCCAGGGGTGGTCTCGGCCATACCGAGGCCGTCCAGCATTTCTCCCGGCTTGAGCCAGCCATAGTGATCCACACCCTGTTGCGCGACATAGGCGAGTACCGCATAGGCACCACCGAAGGTAACCATCGCCATCTTGGAGAAGAAGATCGCAATGTCGGTGAAGACATTGCCTTGCCCTAGCAGCGCTAGCAGCCCGACGACAGGTATCAACCACAGCGCCAGAAAAACTGCCGCGATCTTCAGCGACCAACTGACGGACGGCCGGGCGTGCGCCGGCACCCCTTCGCCGAGCGCTGTATCGGCATCGGCGACCTGCTTGCCGCCGACCTTGCCATGTCCGTTGCCCGACTGGAATGCAGCCCACCCTGCCCGTCCCCCAACGTAACCGATCACACCCGCAGCCAGGATGACCAGCGGGAATGGCGCGTGGAAGAAGAACAGAGCGATGAAGGCCGCCGCCGCGAGCCCGACCATGACGTTGTTCTTGAGGGCCCGCTTGCCGATCCGCAAGACCGCCTCAAGCACGATCGCGAGGACCGCCGCCTTCAAACCGAAGAAGAGGGCCTGAACGGCGCCGACGTTGCCGAAGATGGCGTAGATCCAGCTGAGCGCCATGATGGCGATCGCGCCTGGCAGCACGAACAAGATGCCAGCGACGAGACCACCTTTGGTCTTGTGCATAAGCCAGCCGATATAGATGGCCAATTGCTGCGCCTCCGGACCCGGCAGCAGCGTGCAGTAATTGAGCGCATGCAGGAATCTGGTCTCGCCGATCCACCGTTTTTCCTCGACTATGATGCGATGCATCATGGCAATCTGGCCGGCCGGCCCGCCGAAGCTGAGCGCGGCCACGCGGGCCCACACCCGCGTGGCCTCAGCGAACGAAACGCCATGACCCGGCATGTCGCTTGGTCGGTTTGACGCTGTCACCATGCTCTCCGCATTGGCCATGGTTGAGATTACCCACGTTTCGAACGGAAATATCGGTACAGGTTGTCGAACACCGAAGCGCCCTCGGCGATCCGTTGCTCGTCGCTCGCATGCGCCATCGCTATACCGGAGATCAGGCTGGCAATGCCCGTGGTTTCCTCGCGGCCGAACTTGCTGTCCTTGAGATCGATATCGTGGACGACCTCGGCGATAGCCTGCAAAGCCGTATCGGTAATGCCGGCGCGGGCCAGCAGCACCTCGAAGCTGCAGCGGTCTCCCTCATGGGTGATTTCGCCCTCGAACATGTCGAAGCGCAATTCCCCCTCGTTCGGCACGTATCCCTTGCCCGCCACGAAGCGAATGATCGCATCGGCATCGATGAAGCGACGGATCAGCCAGCTGCAAGCGATCCGGTCGACATACACGTCCCGGCGCGTGACCCAGGTCCGGCCCTTGAGCTCGCCCGGCTCGGCCGCCTTCTTCGGTTCCGTGGTCATGGCCTTGTCCTTTATAAGCTGTGCCTCGAGCTCGGCGATCAGTCCCTCGCTGGCGAGGCGACCATTGGCGCCGAAGAAGTCGATCGTCACGACGTCCGCGAGCCGCTTGCGCAAGCGGCCGAGTTGCGAACGCGCTTCCGCATGTTTTTCCGACGTCGCCTTCGTCTTGATCCCAGCGGCCAGCTCTCGTGCTTCCGTGACGATCTCCGCGTAATCGGCGTCACGGACGGCGTCGAACATCGCCCGCACCTGAGCGTCCGACAAGCCATCGACGAGGCGCGCCTCGCATATCATCGCCTCGCCGCCGCCCTCGACGATCTCCTTCAGGAGCCATTCGAAATCCTCCTGCATCTCGGCATTGGCCGGCAGGGCGTAAACGGTGCTTTTGACTGCGACCGCGCCGATGCCTTGCAACCGTCGCCAGATCTTCACCCGGAAATAGGCGGGTTTGCTTGGCAGTTGATGGATCAGGAGCAGCCAGCGCTGCTCCTGCGATTGCCCCTCGCTCATAAGTGAACCGTATCACGAACAAAGCAAAAGGCAACACTTGTATCATTTTTCATTCAGGCATAGCGTTCGCCTCCTCACGGATGGGCCGTGCCGCAGAGTGGAGAAAGCGATGCCACACGAGATCATGCCGCTGCCGTTCAAGCCGCCTCGCCTCGTCGGCTTGTCCGAACGGCTGTTGGCAAGCCACTACGAAAATAATTACGGCGGTGCCGTTCGTCGCCTCAACGCAATCGAACAGCGGCTTGACGAACTCGACTGGGGCGCGGCGCCCGTCTTCGACATCAACGGGCTGAAGCGCGAAGAACTGGTCGCCGCCAATTCAGCGATCCTGCACGAAATCTATTTTGACGGGCTCGGCGGTTCGGGCGATGCGGCTGGTGATCTTGCCGCAGCTCTGGAACGCGACTTCGGCAGCGTGGCCTCCTGGCGCGCCAAGTTCATGGCCTGTGCCAAGGCGCAGGCCGGAGGCTCGGGATGGACTCTGCTGACCTGGTCGGAGCGGCGCGACAGGCTGACGATCCAATGGGCGGCGGATCACACCAACTGTCTTGCCGGCGGCATGCCGATCCTCGCGCTCGACATGTACGAACATGCCTACCACATGGATTTCGGCACCAAGGCTGGCGCCTATGTCGATGCCTTCATGAAGAACATCCATTGGGAACGGGTCGCTGCCCGCCACCGCCGGGCCGTCGCGCAGCGTGATCCTTCAACAGGATCTGCATCGGACGATACGGTTCCAGCGATCGCGCCAGAGGAACTGAGGGCGCGCCTCGATCGGGGAGAAGATCTCGTCCTGCTCGACGTCTGCCTCGCCGAGGATCTGGCAAAACGCACCGACATGCTGCCGGGAGCCAAGCTCCGCGCGCCGGAGAAGATCGCCGATTGGGCGGATGAACTGCCGAAGGACAGGCCGGTCATTGTCTATTGCCTCTACGGCTTCCAGGTCAGCGGCGAAGCCGTCGCCGAACTGCGTCGCCGCGGCGCCGATGCAAGTGCGCTTTCGGGCGGCATTGCCGCTTGGCATGCGATCGGCGCGCCGACCGTCCCGCTGATACTCAAGGAAGGAGATGAATCATGAAATGGGTTACCCGCGAACGTCCGGTCATCGACCGCATTGCCTGCCCCTGGCTGATTGCGCGCTTCATCGACAAGGAACCAGAGTTCCTCTTTGTGCCACCCGATCAAGTGATCCGCGTTGCCCAGGAGACAGGCGCGACGCCCTACGACGTACCGGGCGTCGAATTCACGCATGTCGGCGACGGCTGCAGTTTCGATACCTTCGTCTCCAAATACGGCCTCGAGCGCGACCCGGCGATCGTGACCATTGCCGCGATCGTACGCGGTGCCGACACGGATCGGCACGATCTCACGCCACAGTCGGCGGGGTTGCTGGCGATCTCCATGGGTTTGCGGGACCTGACGCCTGACGACCACGAGGTGCTGAAGCACGGCTTCGTCATCTATGACGCGCTCTACGCGTGGGCTTCGGGCCGCAGAGCGGAAACGCACAGCTGGCCACCCGCCTCGAAGCCAGCAGCCGCATAACAAATTGGGCAATGGGGGCAGATCACAAGGAGAAATCCCATGCATGCAAAACTCATAACCGGCGCAATGCTGATTGCGATGTCGGCGCTGCTCCAACCGGCATCGGCGGCACCCGATTGGCAAACAGTCGCACAGGCGCTTGGCAAATCCGGGGCCGAAATGCCTGGCGGTGTCTATCGGGTGGGCTTGCCACGAACCGACCTGAAGGTATCGCTCGATGGCGTGGCCCTGAAACCAGGATTTGCGCTCGGAGGCTGGATCGCGTTCGAACCGATGGGGAACCAGGCCATGGTGATGGGCGACGTCGTCCTGACACAGGACGAGGTGAACCCGGTCATGACGAAGCTTGAAGAAGGTGGGATCGAAATCACCGCGTTGCACAACCATTTGCTGCGCGCCGAGCCGATGACACTCTACATGCCGTCTTCGGCCAAGGCGACCCGGTCACGCTCGCTATAGCGCTTCATGCCGGATTGGCGCTGAGCAAAACACCGATGGGAGGCGGCGCCCAGCCGCAAGCCGCTCCGCAGATCGAGTTCGACGCCGCCGGTGTCGACCAAACCATGGGTTATAAGGGTAAGGCCAATGGCGCGGTCTACCAGTTCACGATTCCGCGCGCTGAGCCGGTTGAGGAAAATGGAATGGAAGTGCCGGCGGCCATGGGCTCGGCAATTGCGATCAATTTCCAGTCGACGGGTGGCGGCAAGGCGGCGATCACCGGTGATTTCGTGCTGACGGCAAAGGAGGTCAATCCGGTTATCAAAGCCATGCAGCACGGCGGCATCGAGATCACCGCGCTGCATAGCCACATGCTCGATGAGCAGCCGCGGCTCTTCTTCATGCATTTCTGGGCGAACGACGATGCGCAGAAGCTCGCGAAAGGTCTGCGCGCAGCCCTCGACAAAGTTGCGGTCACGAAGAGCTAGGTCGGCCCTCTGGTGAGCGTGCAACGCGGCTCGGGCAAACAGTCACGCTGAGTTCGCACAGATAGCGCTATTGCGCCGTCCAGCCCGCCATCCATCGGCAAGGTCCACGCTTTGCGTCCGGCTGTCTGCTTGAACGTCTTTCAACGCGCAGAGATTTGCCAGACGGCTACACCGGCAAGAATAAGGCCGGCAATGCCTTCGATGGACCGCGAAATGACATCGAACAAGCGTGGCCGGCTGTCGAAAAAATGGACCAGACGCTCCCGAAACAGGATCGACAACACGGCCACGCAAGACAGGGTCAGTGCCACGCCGACCATCATGGTGATCGCGAAGAGAATGCCGGCGAACGGAACGCCTCTGGATATCGCGAAGGTCATCGCAAAGAGCGTGAGCGGGCATGGAATCAAGCCAGCCATGACCCCCACCGCCTCGCCTTCGTGCTTGTGGTGATGATGGCCATGGCGGAAGGCACGCCAGATCATCCAGACACCGATCAGGCCAAGCAGGCCGCGACTGACGTCTTCCAGTAGCGGCGCACGGCCAACACTGCCCAGGGCAATGGACACCAACGGCAACGAAAGCGCCGCGATCAGCACGGCAATCGTCACATGCGTGAAGGAAAGTGTCAGCGACACCAGAAGCCCACGCCGGACACTGACATCCGATCCTGCGAGATAGGTGGCAAGCACGGCTTTGCTATGGCCTGGCGTCAGGGCATGCGCCGCGCCGAACAGAACGCCCATCGGCAGAAACGCCGTGAAGGCCAGCCAGCCGCCGCCGGCCGAGAGCAGCTTGATCTGCTCGCCTAGCGCCAGATAGATCGTACGCTGGAATTCGACGAGGGTTTGGAACATCAGGCTGGAACCGGCCTCATCCGCAGGTCAATTCAAAGCGCATGGCGAAGACTCACTTCGGGTTTGCTATTGAGGCAGGACAGCTGGCATTGCAAGCAGGCCGAATTGCGACACGTGGCTGTTTCTTCAGACAGGTCGCCATTCAGCCAGCACGTGAGCATGATCACAGCGATCCCGGCGACGCTTGGCCTGATTGGTCCTTGTTCGTCGTCGCGCGAATGTAATTCAGGTTCTTGGTTCCGACGGCGCCGATATCGCCGACCTGGAATCCGCTCTCGGTCAACAGCGAGGCGACCGAATGCATGTCAACATGACCATGCTTGTGGAGCCTGGGCAATCCAGACTTGCGCACCGGCCTGCCGAAATCGATGAGCAACAGCCGGCCTGCTGGCTTCAAGACGCGTGCCGCCTCGCGGATGAAGGCCGATCGAACGGGCTTCGACAGGTGATGCAGCATCAGCGTGCCAACAACGATGTCGAATTGCGCGTCCTTGAAGGGAAGCTCCTGCGCCGTCCCGTTGACGAAAGTCAGATCGAGACCGGACCGCTCGGCCTTGGCGCGCGCCCTCTCGATCATTTCGGCCGACGCATCGACGCCGGTGATGCTTCCGCCCGAACCGACCAGCCGCTTCGCGGCAATGGCAAGGGTTCCCGTTCCACAGGCGACATCGAGCATCGCTTCGCCAGGCTGGAGCTTTGCCGGGCGAAGCATGAGCTCGCGAAACCGGCCCTCGCGCCCAAAGGTCAGAACGCGCGCAAGCAAGTCATAGGCCGCCGCCCGGTGCAGAACGATGCCGATGCCCCTGTCGCTCGCGCTCTGCGCACCGTTGCCGACGAGCCCCCTGTGACGCAGGCTGCCCCACAGCGCCAATCCCGCGATCACCGTAAGGACAAGGCCGTGGAATGCCGCAGTCCAGGCGCCAGCCTGAACATAGCCCATCCCCAATTTGGCCAGCACGAGGAAGCCGGCGACCAGTGACAGTTTGGCAAGCAGGGCCAACGCAATCACGGTCTTGCGCGAATGCGGTCCGTTACCGGCGTGATGATCAGATGAGTGCATGTCTGGCGACCTTCTGCTTCATTGCGGCGTGCCCAAACCCGATTTGAGCTCCTGGACTTGGCGTATCATAATGGACACAATGTCTGGAAATGCTGTTGTCGGACACCGGACCGCCGAATGTCCGAAACCGGGCACTGCAGAGGGCCATGGCCATGAAAATCGAACGTGCGGGCGAGCGGAACACGATCGATCGACGCGTCGCGCGGACGCGCGGCCTGCTGCAGGACGCGCTCATCGCCCTGATCCCGGAGCAGGGATATGCCGCCATCACCGTCGACGACATTTGCCAGAGGGCCGATGTAGGCAGGTCGACCTTCTATACCCACTATGCCGACAAGGATGCTCTGCGCAGCGCGACCATCGAGGCGCATCTGCGGTCGATCGGCCGCAGGCGCGAGGCGGCAAGTCAAGAAACAGGTAGCCGCCTGTTCGAGTTCAGCCTGCCCATGTTCGAGCACGCCCATGCATTCCGACCGCTTCACCACGCATTGCTTGCAAGCAGCGGCGATACGATCCACGACGAATTGCGTGAGCGTATCCGGCGAGCCGTCCGAGAAGAACTCGTCGAGAAACGGATCAGCGATCGCGGCGTGCCTGCCGAATTCGCCATTCAGTTCATCGCCGGCGCATTTCTTGCGATCCTCGCCTGGTGGGTCGCCACTGACGTGAGCCTTTCACCGGCACAGACTGACGACCTGTTCCAGAGGATGGCGGGAAAAGGTATCGGCGCCTAATGTGTGCAGAGTTCCGATTCCTGAACAGTGACTGGTTTTGGGGCAGCGAGCCTGATCGGCTAGAGTGCCGGCGTGGCAGCCGCCAGCGCGACGAACCGGCTCCCGTCAGCCGCATGTCAGTTCAAGGCGTGTCGCGAAAATCTTGCCTAGATTGGTCCCCGTCGGGTCACTGAAGAATGCGTCTGTCAGGCTCTTCTGGTTCTGCGCGATGGCCGTGTCCGGATCCGGACGCACGACCGCGCGCGAGCAGCCTTCAGGCAGGCCAGCCACAGCAATCTTGTCGTCGTCGGTAAAATCGATCGCCGTATAGAAGGTCGGGTCGTAGACGCCGATGCTGACTTTTCCAGCTAGGGCCAAAGGGTCCTTCGGCTGCGTTTCGAACTGGACGACGAGTCGATCGTTTTCATAGCTGACGCTGAACTTCGGCGGTGGCGCCATCGTCACGTCCTTACCGTTCAAGGTCACCATCTGAAAATAGTTGTACTCGGCCAGCGACGCATGGACGGTGAGAGCGACTTCATCGAGTTCCTTGGCATCAAGGACAAGGTCGGAATTCTTGTCGAATTCCATCAGCACAGTGCTGGAAAAGAGGTCGTCGAAACGCCAGAGATGCCGAAGTGACTTGACCATTCTGTCTGGACCGACGGTCAGATCCAGCTTCGCTTCGGCAAACACATGCGGATGGGCGCTCGCCGCCCCGGCGGAAGCGAGCAACAGCGCGACGCCTGATACTATGCCCGTCAGCTGCATTTTCACTCGCATTTCATCGCTTCCGGATCAGGCAGGACGCCTGGCATTGTAAGCAGGCCGAAATAGGACGGACTCTCTGCATGCCATCCATGCAGCGTGACTTATACCGGAGCAGCTACCCAAAGTCGCCCTTCAGCCAGTGGTTGAGCATGATCACCGCGATGCCGGCAAGGATTGCCAGCGCTATCATCCAGATGATCCTTTGCTTATCGCTCAACTTTCCTGCTCCGGATCGATGCCGAGGAATGGTTCCTACCGCGAGTTCCTTGCAAACGCAAAAAAATCCGCGTCTCTTCCGAGAGACGGGCCATCGAGGATTGCGGACTGGAATTTCACACACCGTTGCGGCATATCGTCCACATGGCCGAACGGCGCGGAATACTGGCATTTGTGGTTGGCGCGGTCGTCGGTTCGCTTGGCGGACTAATTGGCCTTGGCGGGGCAGAGTTCCGCCTTCCCTTCCTCATCGGGCTGTTCCGGTTTGCCGCTCTTGAAGCGGTAATTCTGAACAAGGCCACCAGTCTGGTGGTGGTTGCGTCTGCCGTGCCCTTCCGGGCCGCTACCGTCCCTTTAGCCGCCGTCGCAGCTCATTGGCCGGTCATTCTCAATCTGCTGGCGGGTACCCTAGCCGGTGCATGGTTCGGTGCGGGTTGGGCAACAAGGCTCAAATCCGAAACTCTCTATAAGGTGATTTCCGCACTGCTGCTGCTAATCGCCATCATCCTAGTCTTCGGCCACGATCCCAGCGCAGTAGGCCGGCCGCCTTTCAGCGGGCCGGCCTTGATCATTGCCGGGATCATCGCCGGCTTCGCCACCGGCGTCGTGGCGTCGCTGCTAGGTGTAGCCGGTGGGGAACTGCTTATCCCCACGCTCGTCCTGCTTTTCGGGATCGACATCAAGCTTGCCGGAAGCATGTCGCTTGCGGTGAGCCTTCCGACGATGATGGTCGGCTTCACCCGCTATTCGCAGGATAGAAGCTTTGGCGTGATCGCGAGGAACAAATCGTTCGTGATCCTGATTGCAGCGGGGTCGATTGTCGGGACATGGATCGGCGGCATGTTGTTGGGCATCGTGCCAGAGAAAGTGCTGCTGCCTCTGTTGGCTGCTATCCTCGTCATCTCGGCCTACAAGGTGTGGCTCCACGAATAGCACCGTCGGAATCACTACCCTTGGTCGCCATCGGCCGCCTGTTCACTCCGATTAATCATCGGCTATCGAGCTTGCAATGATCATGCTCGACTTGATCCGCGACCTTGGCGACGTCAAATGGACAAGCTGCTTGCGATTGCCGGCAATCAATATGTAGAGTTTGGAGACGTGAGCCCCGTTTCTGTCCTCGCCGATTTTTTCGGCGTCCGTCCGGGCGAAAAAACGCTCCTCGAATGCCGCGCGGTCGACATCGAACAGCCTGATTGAGCAGGTTTGCACGGCCCTGCCGTTCAAGGTGGCTTTTGTCACCGCGATCATGGTTTTGGCCGGTAGGTCGTCGCCGGCCGCCACCCAACCCTGGAAGGCTTTTACGTCATCGACCGGAGCAAGCGCTGCGTCGCCGGACAGCGGTGTCCATCCACGCTTCTTTGCAACAGCGGCGGTTCGCTCGAAATCTGGCCCGTGCGCAAGACAAATCCCGTGAAAAGCTTCCAACGCCAGATCGACCTTATCGGCATGCGCCAGCGGCGATGTCAGCCACATAGCTGCAAATGCCAGGACAAAACATGCCTTCGACATTCAGCGTGCCTCAGTCAGGAGAATGGGACAATCCACACGATCAAGATGGACCCTCTGGCAGCGTGGTCAAGAGGGGCTGCAACGACCATCCTTCAGATCACCGGGCGGTGGGCGCTATCTGCGAGGTGACAGGCGGCAACGCCGCCGTGGGGCACCATCCGCAAAATTGGTTCCTCGACCCGACAGATATCGATCGCCACGGGACAACGCGTGTTGAACCGGCACCCGGGAGGCGGCGCGCTTGGGCTCGGTGGATCGCCGGCGAGGATGATCCGGCGGCGCCCGGCTTCGATGCGGGGATCGGGAGAAGGAACAGCCGACAGCAGCGCCTGGCTGTAGGGGTGGGCCGGCTCGCGAAACAGCGGCCGGGTCACACCGGCTTCCGAAATGCGGCCGAGATACATCACCGTCACGTCGGAGCAGACCTCGCGCACGATCGCTAGGTCATGCGCGACAATGACGATGGTCAGACCAAGCTGCTTTTGCAACGACGTGAACAGGTTGACGATCTGCGCCCGGATGGAAACATCGAGCGCGCTGAGTGGTTCGTCGCAGACCAATATGGATGGTTTGAGGGCGAGCGCACGCGCAATCGAAACGCGCTGGCGCTGGCCGCCGGAAAGCGACCTTGGCAAACGGTCGAGCACGGTCGCAGGCAGCGCAACCAGATCCAGAAGCTCGGCGATACGGCGGCGGCGCTCTGCCGACGAGCCAAGGCGATGGATCTGCAGCGGCTCCTCCAGCGTCTGATAGACGGTCTGGCGGCGGCTCATCGATCCCAACGGGTCCTGGAAGACGAACTGGACTTCACGGCTGAACGACTTCCTGTCCGATTTCAGCCATTCGGCGCGATCTCTGCCCCCAATCAGGACGGTGCCCTCGCTCTCCTTCTGCAGGCCGACGATGGTGCGCGCCAGCGTGGTTTTGCCACAACCGGACTCGCCGACAATGCCGTGGAACGCTCCGCGCGCGACGGTCAGGTCTATGCCATCGACCGCCCGCACCGCGCCCGCGCCCGAGCGGTTGGCGAAATGGACTTTCAGCCCCTTGACTTCGATCGCTGCGAAATCAGACATGAACGGCAATCCCTTCTCGCCGAAGCACGACCGGGCAGGCCACGCGATGCGGATTTGCCGAGATCGATATCGTCTGAAGCGGAGGTCGGTGTTTTCGGCAACCGGGTTCGACCAATTCGCAGCGGTCGGCGAAACGGCAACCCGGCTCCAGCCTGATCTGGCTTGGCGGCAGGCCCGGTATCTCGCGCGTAGCCACATTGTTGTCAGCACGAAAATCCGGCACCGATGCGAGCAGCCCGCGCGTATAGGGATGGACCGGCTGCGTCAGCACATCCATCGCCGTCCCCTCCTCCGCTACCTGTCCGGCGTATAGCACGATGACGCGGTCGGCGACGGAAGCGACAACGCCGATGTCGTGCGTGATCAGCACGACGGCGATGCCGTCCTCGCGCTGGATCTGGCGGATGAGCTCCAGGATTTGCGCCTGGACGGTGGCGTCCAGCGCCGTTGTCGGCTCGTCGGCAATCAGTACGCGCGGCCGGGCCGCCAGCGCCAGCGCGATCATCGCCCGCTGCAGCATGCCGCCCGACATTTCGTGCGGATAGCGGTTGTAGCGATCCTCGGGATCCGGAATGCCGGAGCGTGCCAGAAGCGAAACCGCTTGCCTGCGCGCAGCCGCACGCGACAGGCCGGCGAAGCGACGCGCCTGGCGCGCCAGTTGCGGGCCGATTTTCAGCATCGGGTTGAGCGCGCTCATCGGATCCTGGAAAATCACGCCGAAATAGCGTCCGCGCAGATCCGACAATTGCCGGGAACCGATGCTGAGCAGTTCGCTTCCGTCGGCTCGCGCCGAACCCCTCATGTCCACCGTCACACCCTCGGGCAGCAGGCCGAGGGGGCCGAGCGTCATGACGGTCTTTCCCGAACCGCTTTCGCCGACGACCGCGACCGTTTCTCCAGGACGAACGTCGAACGACACCCCGTCTACCGCCCGCACCGAAACGGTGGTGGCGTAGAGATCGATGACCAAGTTCTCGATCGAGTAGATCGGCTGATCGTCGCTCATGAGGTCGTTCCCGTTTCGACGGCATTGCGCTCGGCTTCTTCGCGAGCGCGCGCCCTTCGACGTTTGCGCAACGTCGCGCCGCGAACCGGCCGCGGCACCTTTTGCAATGCGAAGGCCTCGCCCAGAAGGTTGAAGCTGACCACGACCAGCGTCAGTGCCAGGCCGGGCAGCACGACGAGGCGTGGCACCTCCTCGATGTAGCTCATGCCATCGACGAGCATCTGGCCCCACTCCGGCGTCGGCGGCGCGACGCCAAGTCCGAGAAAGCTGAGTGTGGCGATGGCCAGCACAAGCGCGCCGGCGTCGGCGCTTGCATAGACGACGACCAGGGCAAGCACATGCGGCAGGATATGGCGGACAAAGATCCAGAGATGGCCGGCGCCCATGACGCGGGCCGCCTCGATATAGGGCTGCTGCAGCTCGGCGGTGACGACGGCGCGGCTCATGCGGGCATAGTTCGCCCACCACGCCAAGGTGAGCGCCGTGATCATCGACCAATAGCCGGTGCCCAAAATGCCGATCAGCGCCAGCGCGATCACCAGGCTCGGAAGCGCCAGCGCGATGTCGATGATGCTGATCAGCACGAGTTCGACACGGCCGCCGACATAGCCGGCAAAGGAGCCGATCGTCACGCCGATCGCCAGGGCGGCGACGAGCACGATGACCATGGCCACCAGGGAAATGCGGGCGCCGCCGACGATGCGGCTCAAGACGTCACGGCCGAGATAGTCGGTGCCGAGCCAGTGGCTCCAGCTCACGCCCTCCAGTGTCGCCGAATAGTCCTGCGCGCTTGGATCGTAAGGCATGATTACCGGAGCGAAGATGCCGACCAGCACAAAGCCGATGACGGGGAGCAGCACCAGCCACGGCCAGTCCTTGATGTCCCTGATTGCGGAAATGTTCATCGTCTCATGCTCCCCTCGCCCGGCGCATTCGCGGATCCGCCACGATGCAGATCATGTCGACGATGAAATTGACCATGACGAAGAAGACGACGAAGAGCAGCAGCACCGACTGCATGCCGATGAAGTCGCGGAAGCGTATGGCCTCGATGAAGAAAGCGCCGACGCCACGCAACGCAAACACCGTCTCGACGACGATCGATCCGATGATCATCAGCGTGAATTGTGCTCCGAACGTCGTCAGGAACGGTATGGCGATGTTGGGGAGCGCCTCGCGCAGCAGCACCTGCGTTCTGGTGTAGCCCTTGGCGAAGCCCGTTGTCGCAAACGGCCGCGACATCGCTTCCTGGAGGTTGACCCGAACGACGCGGCTGAGCACAGACGCCGGGAACAGCGCGATCGTCACCCATGGCAGAAGCCATGAGGTGAAGCCGCTCGTGCCGAAGGTGGGCACCCAGCCGAGCATGACTGAAAACACGATCACCAGCAGCGCCGCCACGAAGAAGTTCGGGGTCGACGCGCCGATCAGCGAAAATGCGTGCAGGAACCTGTCCATCACGCCGCCATTGCTGACGGCGCCAGCAATGCCAAGCGTGATCGACAGGATGAAGGCGAGAACGCCGCCGCCGGCAAGCAGAGCCGCCGTCATCGGAATGCGGGCGGCAAACTCCGACGAGATTGGCTTTCCCGTTCGCAACGAAATGCCGAAATCGCCAGCCAGCGCGCTGGCCAGCCAGCGTCCATAGCGGATCGGCAGCGGGTCGTGAAGGCCAAGCTCGTTGCCGATCTTGGTGATCATTTCGGCGTCCGCGCCGGGGCCTGCCGCACGCTCGGCAATCAGCGCCGCAACATTGCCCGGAGCGGCCGCAACCAGGGCGAATGTCAGCGCGGATGCCGCCAGGATCAAAAGGCAGGCAAGCAGCATCCGTCGCAGGATCGTGCGTTTCATCGTCAGGCCTCGCTTGGGCTCGAAGTCTTCAGGCCTTCAGCGTGATCGCCTTGAACGGCAGATCATAGTCGGTCGCCGGGAGCGAGAAATTCTCCGCGCGCGGATTGTGGGCCCACAGTCGCTGGCTGACGACGAGCGGACAGATGGCGGTGTTGTCGTGGAGCCAGTCGTAGAGGGCCTGCATCTTCAGGTCGCGTTCGGCACCGCTCGCCTCGAGCGCAGCCTTGACCACGCCGTCGAGCGCGTCGGAGACGTAGATCTTGCCGTCAGGGCCGCTGTCGGCGGTCGAGACGAAGGCGTTGCCGAGCGTGCCGTGCGGATCGTAGGGGGCTCCATAGGTGGTGAAGAAAGCCAGGTCATAGTCGAAGGCCGGACGCCGTTCATGCATGGTGGCATTGTCCACCGAGGACACCTGGACCTGGAAACCGACCTCGGACAACTGACCCTGGATCATTTCGGCGATGCGCCGCGACCCTGGCAGGGATTCTTCGGAAACCAGAAAGTCGACGGTCAGAGGAGAGCCAGCCTTGGTCCAGGCCCCGCCGCTGTCGACCCAGCCGCCATCGGCGAGGATCTTCTTGGCCGCCGCCACGTCGCGCACCGGCACGTCATGCCGCTTGCCCGACGAAGGCACATTCGCCGGGAACAGATCGGCGGCCGGATCGGCAAAGCCTTCGAACAGGACCTTGGCGATCGCGGCCCGGTCGACCGACGCATAAACGGCGTCACGGACGGCCTTGTCGGCGATGATCTTCGACTTCGGCGAATAGCCGAGCAGCATCGTCGCGGTGCCCGGCTCGGCCACGACCTTCATGCCGTCGCTTTCCAGCGCACGGGCGCGGCGCGGCGATAGCGTCGCCACCCAATCGCCACCGATGACGTCGAGGTCGCCCGAGCGCAGACCATTGGCGCGAGCGAGCTCATCGGGAACCACCTTCAATTCCATGCGGCTGAAAAGCGGCTTCTCGCCCCAGTATTTGTCGTTGCGAACGAGGCTGGTGCCGCTCGAATCGTATTTTTCGACGATCCACGGACCGGTTCCGATCGGCGCCGTCTGCTTGCCATCCTTGTCGACTGCCTTGGGTGACAGGAAACGAACTGGGCGGACGATGGTGAGTTCAAGCAATGCGGCCGGCACCGGTCGCTTCAGCTTGATCGTCAGCTTGTTCGGCCCATCGGTGGCGATACTGTCGAACGCGTCGGAGATGCCGATCCAGGAGAAGTCGCTCACCCCCATCCAGCGCTTGAGGTTCCACTCGGCTGCGGCCGAGTCAAACGGCGTGCCGTCGCTGAAGGTCACGCCTTCACGTAGATCGAAGGCGATCGAAAGCTGATCGTCGGCGACTGTCCATTTGGTGGCAAGTCCCGGCTCAAGCGCACCGTTCTGGCCGTAGTGGATCAGCGCATCGAAGACGATGGTGTAGGTGCTCAGCGTCGAAACGTTCTGCAGCAAATCGAGATCGCCGGTCTCCGCGGCGATGGCAATCTTCAGCGTGTCGTTGGTTTCGGAAAAGGCGCTGCGCGGAAAGGCGGCGACGAAGGCGAGGCCAGCGGTGGAAACAAGGAAATTGCGGCGGTCGAGAGTGATCATGTCAGTTCCCCATTTTTTGATTGGTGTGATTGTACGCATGCATTTCCATTTGTATAGACATATACGGCGCAAATTCAAGTTGGCGCGCAGCGCTGCGTTTGGCAAAGGAATGCGCCCTCTCGCGTAATGTCGCCATGCCGGCGCGGGTCTCGACAAGGGCTAAATCCAGCTCAGCGTCATCGCCGCCAGCGCGAGATAGCGGCCGACCTTCGCAATCGTGACAATCGCAAGGAAGCTCCAGAACGGCTCCCGCAGCGCTCCCGCCACAAGCGTCAGCGGATCGCCGATGAGAGGCAACCAGCTCAACAGCAGCGACCATCGTCCATAGCGCTGATACCATCGCGTCGCGCGCGTCAGCGCGGAGGGCTTCATCGGGAACCATTTGCTGTCGCGAAAGCGATCGACGCCCCGGCCGAGCCACCAGTTCACGATCGAGCCGAGCACATTGCCGGCGCTTGCGGAGGCGATGAGCGGAGTCGGGGCATAGCTTTCTGTCAGAAGCAGTCCCGCAAGGGCTGCTTCCGATTGCATCGGCAGGATGGTCGCCGCCGCGAACGCGGTCAGAAATAGACCGCCATAGATGGCGAGCTCGCCAGGCATGTTGAGTTCTCAGCTTGTCTTGGGCCATTTCGGGTGCCGATCATCGACGACGTAGCCATGCGAATGCTCATACCCCGCTTCCGACCATACTGCGCCGCCGAGGTGCCGGTCGTCCTCAGGCAGATCGACATGCGTATGTACAAGCACGTCGGGATCATGTTTCGGCCAGAGCCAGACCGCGGCAAGCAGGGCAGCGGCGCCAATGATGCCGAGCAGAATGAATGTGAAAGGCAATCCCATCGCCGCACCGACGCGGCCGGCAATCGGATAGGTGATCAACCAGCAGGCATGCGACAGCGCGAATTGGGCGGCAAACAGAGCGGGCCGGTCGACGGCATCGGCGGAACGCCTGATCAATCGGCCCGAAGGCGTTTGCGCCAGCGAATAGCCGAGCCCGAGCACGAACCAGAGCATCAGCAGCAGATAGTAGCTGCCGGCGAGAGGTCCCACCAGCACGCCCACGACTAGGATCGCGGCGCCCGCGAGCATCGCGACCCGGTCCGGGACGTTCTCAAGCAGTCGCGGCAGGGCAAGAGCTGCAATCATGGATCCGCCGCCAAAGGCGGCGAGCGCCAACGCCGTGTCGCTTTGCGAAAGGCCGAACTGCGCCTGGACCAGGACGACCGTGTTGACGATCACCATGGCGCTTGCCGCAGCGACGGCAAGGTTAAGGGCCAGCAGGCCGCGCAATCGCGGCGTCGCCAGATAGATGCGCAATCCGCGCGTGGTACGATCGTAAACGCCGCGCGGCTGCGACGGTTTAGGGCTCGGCAGGACCACCGACACCACCAGCGCCGCCGAGGCGAGAAAGCCGATAACCGTACCGGCAAACAGGCTATGGAAGCTGATGACGGAAAGCAGCGCCGCCGCCAGCATGGGACTGACGACGCTTTCCAGGTCGTAGGCCAGTCGCGACAGCGACAGGGCTCGCGTGTAGTCCTTCTCCTCAGGCAGCACGTCAGGAATAGAGGCCTGGAAGGCCGGAGTGAAGCCTGCCGACGCCGACTGCAGGACGAAGATGAGAAGATATACCTGCCAGACTTCGGTGACGAAGGGCAGGAACACCGCGACTGCAGCCCGGATGAGGTCGAGCGAAACTAGCATGGTGCGGCGTGGCAGGCGCTCTGCGAACGCAGCGGCGACAGGCGCCACGCCGACATAGGCGATCATCTTGATGGCGAGCGCCGTGCCGAGCACCGCGCCGGCATCGGCGCCTGCAAGATCATAGGCCAGCAGCCCGAGCGCCACGGTGGCAAGGCCAGTGCCGATCAGGGCGATGACCTGGGCCAGGAAGAGATGACGGTAAGTGCGATTGGCCAGGACCTGAAGCATATTTTGCCTTCTTGCAGCGGATTGGGGGTTCGTCGAGCCAGGAATGTAGCGCGACAGCCCGCCTGTCTCAGTGGTGGTGGCCTTCCGGCTCGACCATCTTGAATGGCAGCACCTGCTCGCGACCCTTCGCGACCAGGATCAACCTCGCCTGGAACTCATGCGGCTCAGCAGGGGCGACGGTGCTCTCAAGCCGATGATGGTTGTCTGCAACGGGATGGAGGCGAAGCGTCTCTGGCCCTTCGGGCCGGTCGATTATCACCGTCGCCGCCAAGTCGTCGGCGTGACGATCGATAGTCAGCCGCATCCGCTCGCCGGCCGGTGTATCGACGATTTCCAATGTCCCTTCAGCCAGATCGCAGACTACCTTGAATGGCTCTGGCGCATGATGGTGAGCATGAGAGGTTTCCGCGGTCGGCCCGGCCGGGCTCATCAGGCGGACATTGGCTTCCGCCAACGCCGGCAAGTGGGCGAACAGCTCCTCCTTGAGGGCTTCGGTTACGCCCAGCACGTCCTTGGCGGTTGCCATCCCCGGAACACTGATGGCAACGTCCGCATGCAGACGATGTCCGATCCAGCGCGCCTGCACGCTTTCAACGCGCCCGATGCCCGACACGTGTTCGGCGGCATGATGGATTTCATCGACGATGGCGGGCTCGACTCCGTCGAGCATGCGGGTCAACACGGCTTTCGACGACTGCCAGACGATGGCGAAGATCGCCAGCGTGATCAACAGTCCGACGATCGGATCGGCAAGCGGAAAGCCCAGCCATACGCCGATGGCGCCCAGGACAACCGCCAGGCTAGTAAAGCCGTCGGTGCGGGCATGGTAGCCGTCGGCGATCAGCGCAGCGCTGTTGATCTCTCGCCCGACGCGGATACGAAATACGGCGACCGCTTCATTGCCGATGAAGCCTACGAGGCCGGCGATGGCGACCCAGCCAAGAAACATGATGGGACGCGGATTGATCAACCGGTCGATCGCCTCGTAGCCGGCGACGATGGCACTGAAGAGGATGATGAGAACGATGACGATCCCGGCCAGATCCTCGACCCGGCCCAGCCCGTAGGTGAACGTCTTGCTCGGTTTGCGGCGGGCCAGCACGAACGCGATCCACAGCGGAATGGCAGTGGCCGCGTCGCCGACATTGTGGATCGTGTCGGCCAGCAGCGCCACGCTGCCGGAGAGGAACACGACCACGAGTTGAAGCGCTGCCGTGATGGCCAGAACCACGAATGACCATTTGATCGCCCATATGCCGCGCGTCGTCGTGGCGATCGTCGGATCTATGACGCCATGGGTATGGCCGTGGCCACCATCACCGTGATCATGTCCGTGGCCCCCCATGCCATGCGTCATCGGGCCTAACCCAAACCAATCGCGAACTTTGTCCATCATGGCGCTTCTCACAGGTACTTGGTGATGTCCTTGAACTCGTCGATCGAGCGGCGCTGCTCGCGCGCCAACGGCCCGACGACGTCTTCAAGGCAATGGTTGAGATGATCCTGGATCAGGGTCTTCTTGGCCTGCGAGATGGCCTTCTCGACAGCATGGAGCTGCTGGGCGAGGTCGAGGCAGGGCCGGCCCGCCTCGATCATTTCGATGACGCCCTTGAGATGTCCATCGGCCCGTTTCAGGCGCTTGACGATATCGGGGTGGGTTTCGTGGGTGTGGGATTGGTCGCTCATAGCTTAATACTATCCTCCTGGAGGGGATATGCAAGTCTCAAAGAGGCCTCGATTCTGATGTAGCAAAAACCATTCGTTAGGATTTTAGAGAATAATCGCCGTTCATGCCGAATCGGATCCACAGCACGGTTTTTTGCCTGGTCATCGCTTTAGCGATGATGTTCGGCGTGCTGCGTCCTTTCGGCTATTCGACCTCACACGATCCGATCGCGATTGCCACCGCGGTTGAACGTCAAGGCGGAGCCGCCGCGCAGATCGAAGATCATGGCCGCGCACATGATGATGGCGTTTCCGGCGAGCAGAGCTCTGACCATTTTCACGGGCACAATGCGGCAGACCACTCGCACGAGACAGCGAGTACGCCCGCCGACTCCGCACCGACCGTTCCACAGCTCGAACGGGGCTGGCTGAACTATCCGCCGACTTTCGTCGATCCGGGCACGACATTCCGGCTCGAGCGACCGCCGAGACCGTTCCTCGCCGCATGATCGCGGCCGCTCACGCGGCTACCCTCAACGACGAAGATTGGAAATCTTATGCAAGGACCCTTCGACCGGGGTCGGTCACGCTCGCGCCGCGCGCGTTGGCGACCCACCCTGCCCCTGCTTATCGCTCTCATGACCCTGCCGCTCCTGGGCGGGGCTGCCTTCGCCCACGCCGTGGCCGAGGGCGACAAGGGCTATATCCAGGAAATCTCGGGCATCAACGTGCTGCCCTTCATCTATCTCGGCGCCAAGCACATGGTGACCGGATACGACCACATCCTGTTCCTGTTCGGCGTGATCTTCTTCCTCTACCGGATGAAGCACATCGGCATCTATGTCAGCCTGTTCGCGCTCGGTCACTCGACCACGATGCTACTCGGTGTCTATTTCAACGTCGGCATCAACAGCTACATCATCGACGCGATCATCGGCCTGTCCGTGGTCTACAAGGCACTCGACAATATGGGCGCGTTCCAGCGATGGCTCGGCTTCCAGCCGAACACCAAGGTCGCGACGCTGGTCTTCGGATTCTTCCACGGTTTCGGCCTGTCGACGAAGATCATCGAATACAACATCTCGTCGGACGGCCTGGTGCCCAACCTTTTGGCCTTCAATGTCGGTGTCGAGATCGGGCAGCTCTTGGCCCTTGGCGCCATCCTGATCGTGATGGGCTACTGGCGTGGGACACGTAGCTTCTGGCGCCACGCCTATACCGCAAACGTCATCATGATGACGGCTGGTTTCCTGCTGATGGGATATCAGCTCACCGGCCTGTTTGTCGCAGCATAAGGAACCGAAATCATGTACAACACCGACCTTCCCAGTCGCGCCGATCTGCCGACGTCAGCGCAGCTGAAGCGCTCCACCTTCATTGCCGCGCTGACGGCGCTTGCCTTGCTCGTCACGGTCGTCATGCCATCCGAGTATGCGATCGACCCGACCGGAGCAGGCAGATTGCTCGGCCTCACCAATATGGGTGAAATCAAGACACAGCTGGCAGCCGAGGCGGCAGCTGACGAAACGGCCAGCGCGAAGGCTTCGGCCGAGCGGATGACGCAAATGGTCCCTCCGGCCGAGTTGATGGCGCGCATGGACCGAATTGAAAACCTCCTCGTTGCCCTTACCGCCGAACAGCCCGCGTCGCAGCCATCCCCAACTGGGGAGGCCGTTGCCCAAGATAATGTGACGGTTGGAGAGATTGCTCCTGCCGAGGCTCCGGCCATTGCTGCAGCGCCTGTCGTCGAAGCAACCTCGGAAGCCCCGATCCGCCCAGATGGAAGGCAAGACGAGCTATCCTTCACCTTGGCGCCAGGCCAAGGTGCCGAAGTCAAGCTCGTGATGCGGCAGGGCGCCAAGGCAAACTTTTCCTGGACAGCTGACGGTGGCGTGGTGAACTTCGAGACGCACGGCGATGGCGGCGGTCAGTCCGTCAGCTACGAAAAGGGTCGCAGCGTTCCCGCTGACGAAGGTGCCATTGAAGCCGCCTTCGATGGAAATCACGGTTGGTTCTGGCGCAATCGCGGTGACCGCGAGATAACGCTGACGATCACGACAGAAGGGAACTACATTGACATCAAGCGCGTGATCTAAAGCAGTACGTACGCCCGGCACTTGTGGTGCCGGGCGTACTTGTTTGCCTGTTCCACCATCGAGCGCGGAATTGTGTCGAAAGCTTTCATGAACTTGCTGGTGCTGTGCTTCTCGATCGGCCTTGCGATCACTTTCGTCACGGTCGGGGCCGCCGCTGCCCTGAGCGTCCGGCACGCGACCAGGCGTTGGTCGTGGTTCTCGACCATCGCGCGCTGGGCGCCCTAATTCTCATCGCCGTCGGCCTCTATGTCGGATACCATGGTTGGACAGGACTATCTGCCGCGGGGGCCTGATGCGCTCACGCTTCAAGCCAAAACCGCAATCCGAGATAGCGAGCCAATGGAATCCGAGATAGCAGGCACCGAAAGCGTTGAGCCGGCGCCTAAGGCGGTTCCATCGGGTTGGCGATCGCTGATGACGGGCGAACGTTGGACCGAAGTCGCGCGCATTATATTTACCGGCCTGATGGCCTTTCTGTACTGGCAACAGCTGATTCCCATTCAAGCCTTGTGGGTGGCCGTTGCGATCGGCTTGTATCCGCTCGTCAAAACCGGCGCCGTTGACCTCGTAAAAGAGCGCAAGATCGGTACCGAGATATTCGTCACCATTGCCACGGTGGTAGCGCTGATCGGAGGCGAGACCGTCGCCGGCGCGGTCCTCATGGTGATCATTCTTATCGCGGAGTTCATCGCCGATCTGAATATGGATCGTGCGCGAGCCTCAATCAAAGACTTGATCGGCTCGGTGCCTCAAGTGGCGCTTGTTCGGGACGCAGGTGGCGAACGCATGGTCCCGATCGAGAATTTGCGCGCGGGCGACGTTGTCTTGGTGCGGGCCGGCGAGAAGATCCCGGTCGATGGCACCGTCGTCGGTGGAGCGGCTTCGGTCAATGAAGCATCGATCACAGGAGAGAGCATTCCGAAGGACAAGAGCGATGGCGCCGATGTCTTTGCCGGAACCATCGTCGAATCCGGCGCCCTCGACATCGAGACCGAGAAGGTTGGTGCCGACACCACCTTTGCCCGCATCATCAGTCTGGTCGAGAATGCCGAAGCGGAACAGGCACCCGTCCAGAAACTGGCAGACAAGGTCGCGTCATGGCTGATCCCGGTCGTGCTGATCTTCCTCGTCGCGGTTTATCTTTATACACGCGACATTCGGATGATCGTCACTCTGCTGATTTTCACATCGCCTGCCGAACTCGGATTGGCGACCCCTCTGGTGATCATCGCAGCCATTGCGCGAGCCGCACGCAGTGGAATTCTGGTCAAGGGCGGCGTCTATCTGGAGTCTTTGGCCAAGGTCGACGTCCTGGTGTTCGACAAGACAGGCACCCTGACGGCAAACAAGCCCGAGGTTGTCGGCGTGGAGATGCAGGACGGCACGCTTTCGGAAGCTGATCTGATCGGCCTTGCCGCCGCCGCCGATCGGCGCTCGGCTCACCCCCTGGCGAAGGCGGTCGTCAATTATGCCGCCCGGATGAAAATCGATGTCCCGGAACCGGAGCAGTACGAGCAGTTGCAGGCGCGCGGTGTGAAGGCGACGGTCTCCGGACGCACCGTGCTGGTCGGGAATGCATCGTTGCTGCGCGAGGCCGGCGTGCCGCTTTCCGATGCGATCGAAAAGGGCGGACAGACGCCGGTTCACGTCGCGGTCGATGGGAATTTCGCGGGCGTGATTTTTATTGCCGACACATTGCGACCAGGTGCGCGCGAAGCGCTGGCAAAGCTCCGTGCAACCGGGGTCAAGCGCATGGTGATGGTGACGGGTGACAATGAGGCCACAGCGCGGACCATCGCCAAGGAGCTCGGCGTGGATGAAGTGCGTGCCAATCTGATGCCGCAGGACAAGGTCGCCGCCATCGCCGAACTGCAAAAGCAGGGCCATCGCGTGGCGATGGTCGGCGACGGGATCAACGACGCGCCGGCGCTGGCACGCGCCGATGTCGGCATTGCGATGGGCGGCGGCGGCACGCAGGCAGCGCTGGAAGCCGCCGACATTGCATTGATGAAGGATGATCTGGCAAGAATTGTCAGCGCCCGCGCGATTGCGCGACGCGCTTACCGGACAATTCAGGAAAATATCTTCGTCGGTGTCGGTGTTGTGCACGTTTTAGGCATTACCGCAGCGCTGATGGGCTGGATCGGTCCTATCCAGGCAGCGATTTTGCACTTGGGGCCAGATGTCCTGGTGTTCCTGAATTCGGCAAAACTGCTGCGCGTTCGAATCCAAGATGTTTAGCGCATCTCTTTGGAGCCTAGGCGCTAGCAGTTCTTTGGACGACAAATGCGTCCAATTCGCATGGTCCACGAAACCCGGCAACCGCAACCAGAGCACGCTTACTGCTGGGGCGCTAGTGGCGGTGTGCCGCCACCCAGCCGCATACCCGATCACAAGCAATGTCACGATCACGGCTGCCACATCGTACCAGCCGCCTGTCCATGAAATTCATCGTTACACTAAATATCGCGCTGCGCTTGGCAAGCCAGCGATTTCTTCGATCCTTTGGTCGTCGGTTTCGTGACGAGCGACCCATCTGATCCCCTGATGACGGAGTAGCCAAGCAGGGAGTCCTAAGAAGCGCGTAGGCCTGTCTGCGGTGCCAAAGCAGCCTCGGGTGCAAATGCCTGTCGGCTGCGCTCGTATTTCTAAAACTGATGATCAGGATCTGGCCTGCAGCTGCGTGCCCTCAAAGCCGCCGGCTGCAAGCAGCTCGCGGAGGAGCGAGCATCTGGACGACGCTGGGATCGCCCCGAGGTCCATCGGCTTCTTGGCGAGCTAGACGAAGGCGACATCGTGGTTGTCCGGAAACTCGACCGACTGACGCGTTCACTCAAGGACATGCTCCTTATCCTCGAGAAGATCGAAGGCCGCCGGCGCCGGGTTCTGCTCACTGACTGAGGCAATCGAATTCGAGCGAGCCATCTCTACGTCGCAGGCATATATCCGCGCTCCACACGCCCTGGCGTTGGTTGTGATCGGCAGCCAGACTGGCCAGCCACTCTGTGCGCAGGCGGATAGAGGTGAGTGTCGATCGCAAATTGCAGAAACGTTGCCAGCGGACAATTGCGCAGTCCGCGCGTCACGCGTAACCCTCGCAGGTCCGTAGCAAGAAAGCCGGCCCGACGATCAATTCGGGCCGCCCCGAGAAACTGATCACCAGGAGCAGGAGGGAACAAACCAAACAGTGTCGCTTTCCATGAGAACGCCGCGCAAGGTGTCAACCATACCCTCGCGTCCGGAGTGCCCGGCCGTAAAACACAGCAGCCAAATTGCCGCGAAGATTGCGGCCGCAAGTGGGCCGCGACCGTGGCGTCGTCTTCCAGTCCTACACCTTGCTGCCATGGCTGACGGCGCTGCAGAATGTCGAGTTCGCGCTGCGCGAGACCGGGCATGATGCGAAGGACATCCCCGAGGTGGCGCGCCAGCATCTCGACCTGGTGAAGCTTTCGCGGTTTGCCGACAGCTTTCCAAGTCAGCTTTCCGGCGGCATGAAACAGCGCGTCGCCATTGCTCGCGCTTTGTCCTACCGGCCGAAGATGCTTTTGATGGACGAACCCTTCGGTGCGCTCGATGCGCTGACCCGTGGCCAGATGCAGGAGCTCTTGATGCAGATCTGGCAGGAGCATCGCCTGACCGTGATCTTCGTCACGCACGATGTCGAGGAGGCGGTCTATCTGTCCGACCGCATCTTCGTCATGGGCCTCAACCCGGGTCGTATCAAGGAGTGCATTCCGGTGCCTACCGTCAGGCCGCGGCCGACCGGCATTCAGCATGATCGCAATGTCCTGGAGCTTCAGGCAAGAGTGCTGAAATCCATTCGGGAAGAGACCAGCCGCGCGGACTTTGAGTGAGTTCGATAGCCTCCATTAGGGCAAGGAGCAGGGCCGACAACTCTGCGGCAAGCGAAATCTCTCGTTCAGCGAACACACACAATTAAAACCTGACGCAACCCGAGAGCGTGGGCCGTGAGATTCAAGCTCTGGCTTGAGCTGTCTACTATTCTGTGGCCTGATACGGCATGCTGGATCGAGACCAGCGTCAGTCGATCGACGAATTCAAGGCCATCACCAAACACCTGGGGCGGTCACTGGGGTTGGGCTCACAAATGCGATAGTTCCTTCGCCTAGACCTCGCTCGACAGCGCATTGCGCGCTGCATAAAGCTCGGCGATGAAATCGGTTGTCAACGTCGAGTTGATGCCGTCTGGGGGGCGCAAAATCAGTGCTCGGAAATGCACGGCTGGCTCGAATGGCTTGGCGACGATGCCGTCGATCATGCGGTCGGCAATGACGGAAGGATTGACCAGACCGATACCCATGCCCTTCGCGGCAAGGATCGCAATGGTCAGACCGTAAGGTGTTTCGATCAAGACGCGCGGCCGCACACGATGCTCGGCAAAGATCTTGTCCATGGCGAGCCGCACCGTGTCTTCCGGCGACAGTGCCAGGAACGCCTCACCCTCAAGATCAGCAGGCCTGACCACGGGCTTGCGGGCCAACCGATGGTTCTTCGGCATCACGCAGACAGCGCGCGGGGTGGTGAAGATGCTGTGCAGAACGCCTGTCGTGTCGATCTCGTCGGCAGCGAGACCGATGTCGAAACTGCCAGATGCCACCAGATCGCGCACGACGTTGGACGTGCGCACCTGATAGCTGATGCGAACCTGTGGATGTTTGTTCGAGAAAGCCGCGATGGCACGTGGCACCAGACCGTGGCCGAGTGCCGAGAGGCTGGCAACGCGGATCGTCCCCGTCCCGACTTCCTTGATCTGGGCCGCGCGCAGCTTGAGCCGACCCAACCCCACCAGATTGGCCTTTACCTCGATGTGGAAAAGTTCTCCTTCTCGGGTCGGCACCAGCCTGCCGCGGATACGGTCGAACAGCTTGAAACCGAGCTCCGATTCCAGCTTCGTCAGAGAGCGACTTATCGCGGGCTGCGAAGTATCCAGCAGCGTCGCCGCTGCTCCGGCGCCACCCGTGATCATGATTGCGTTGAACACATCGATGTCGCGCGGGTTCATTGGCGTTCCATATCAAAAGTGGATTACCTTTATCGCCACGGTCATAGATGGCAATGGGCGAGCCAGTTAAAGTCCGCCCATGACCCGACACGACGACACTTCACATATCCATCCTCCCAGGCGCTCGGAGGAGCCATTCAGGTCGTTGGCGATGCCAGTTGAACGCGCCTCCACGGTCGTCTTCGACGATCTGGATTCCTTCGAGCGCCGCGTCGAGCGACTGTACGATGGCTTCAGTTACGGACTTTACGGGACTCCGACCAGCCGCCAGTTGGAAGACCATATCGCTGCACTGGAAGGTGGATCTCGGGCGCTCGTCGTCCCTTCCGGAATGGCGGCCATAACGCTGACGACCATGGCCGTCTGCCATGGTGGCGATCGGGTTCTGATCCCGGAGACGTTCTATGGGCCGGCACGCGAAATGGCCGCCCGCCTTCTCGCTCCCCTTGGCATCGATACGGTGACCTACGACCCCAAGCTCGATGGAAGACTTTCGGCGTTAATCGATGGCAGGACGCAGCTGGTCTGGGTGGAATCGCCGGGATCCGCGACCTTCGAGGTACAGGACGTGCCGGCAATCACGGCTGCGGCCCACGAGGCTGGCGCGCTTGTCGCGGTCGACAACACCTGGGCCTCACACTTGCTGTTCAAACCACTCAAGCATGGTGTCGACATCTCGATGCAGGCACTTTCCAAACATGCTGGCGGCCACGGCGACCTGCTGATGGGCTCGGTGGCGATGAACGACGAGACCTTGTTCCGGCGGTTAAAGGATACCGCGCGTTTTCTCGGCTACGGCGTTTCGCCGGAGGATTGCGCATTGTGCGAGCGTGGCCTGATGACCATGCCGGTGCGCATGCGCCAGGCCGACAGCACCGCGCAGAACATCATATCGTGGCTGTCGGAGCGTCCCGAGGTTGCGCAGATCCTGCATCCGAGTGAGCCCGACCATCCCGGCCACTCGACCTGGAAGCGTGACTTCGCCGGATCGGCAGGTGTCTTCTCGTTTGTGTTGCAGCCGGAACTGGCGCCCCACCAATCCGAGGCTCTGCGTCGCATGCGACTGTTCAGGCTAGGTGCAAGCTGGGGCGGGGTGCACTCGCTGATCTCCGTCAGTGATCCTCGAAAGGGCCGCAGTGGCCTCGACTGGCTGAAGCCTGGCCCTGTTTGGCGGCTCTCTATCGGCCTGGAGGCCGTCGGCGACCTTCTCGCCGATCTGTCACAGGCCTTCGAGCACTTTGCGGAAACGCGACGAACCACAATTGGCGACGCCAAGGCTGCAGAATGACAACAACTTCAACGAAAGGGGAATGGATATGAAATGCGAAGGGCATAAATGGCTTGCCGCCTTAGCGATCGGGCTGGTCGGCCTGGCTTCAAGCGCGGGAGATGCGGCCGCGCAAAGCGTCGTCGAAAAGATAAAGGCACGCGGCTACGTCAGTTGCGGCGCGAGCCAGGGAGTGCCCGGTCTCTCTCGACCCGACGAAAAGGGATATTATCGCGGCTTCGATTCCGACATCTGTCGTACATTTGCGGTCGCCATTCTTGGGGACAAGGATAAGATCCGATACGTGCCGCTCAATGCCGCTCAGCGACTTCCTGCGCTACAGACTGGAGAAATCGACATTTTGTCGCGCACGTCCACGATCACCTACACACGCGATGCCGTGGTCCGTTTCGTCTGGATCAACCTCTATGACACGGATGGCATCCTCGTCCGCAAAGCGGACAAAATCACCGAGCCGAAGCTGCTCGACGGAAAGACTGTCTGCCTTCAAGGCGGCGGCAGCTTGACCGAGAAGGCGATCGAGGAAACCGAGGAGGAGTTCGGGATCTCGATGAAGAAGGTCTACTACGACTCGACCCTCCAGGCCCGCGATGCCTTCTTCGGCGGCCGCTGCGATTCCTACGTCACCGATGGAACCGCGGCAGCAGGGCAGCGTGCCTCGGTCGCAAAGAATCCTAACGATTACGACATCATCAAAGTCGGAAAGGCTGCCGAGCCCAATGGCGTGGCGATCGCGCGCGGTGATGAACAGCTCTTCGACATCGTTCGATGGACGATAAATGCCCTGTTCTGGGCAGAGGCCAACAACATCACGTCGGAAAATATCGACGAAAAGCTCGCTGGGGGCAATTCGGAGGTCCAGCGAGTGCTGGGCAAGGAAGCCGGCTTCGGCAAGCCCCTCGGGCTGGATGACAATTGGGTCTACAACGTCATCAAGCAGACCGGCAATTACGCCCAGATTTGGGATCGTAATCTTGGCAAGGATAGCCCGCTCAAGGTCGAACGCGGCTTGAACGCCCTGTGGAAAGATGGCGGCTTGAACTACCCTTTCCCGTGGGATTGAGGCGCGTCGAGGGGAGCGCCTGGCGCTCTCCTCGCTTCCGATAGCGATGTGGATCCGAGGTCAGCATGTTGAGTGACGCCAAAACCAGATCAATCATCATTCAGGCCGCCTTGGCGACTGCTTTCCTGGCGTTCGCCGCGCTACTCGTCAGCACCACCTTCGCCAACCTTGAGGCGCGCGGTATCCCGATAGGCTTTGACTTCTTGTCCATGCCGTCCAGGATCGTCATCTCCGAGGCAATCCTCACATACAAGTCGCGCGATCCGTACTACTGGGCCATTGTAGTCGGGCTGACCAACACAGTCTTTATTTCCACGCTGGTCATCGTCTTCTCGTCCATTCTCGGACTGATCGTGGGCATCACGCGGCTGAGCAGTAACCCACTGGCTGCAGGCACATGCCGCGTGTGGGTGGAACTGGCGCGCAATTCGCCCCCTATCGTCCTTCTGATCTTCCTCTATTCGCTGTGGTGGAAAATGTTGCCGCCAGTCGGCGAGGCGCTCAACCCGCTGCCTGGCGTCTATGCTTCCATGCGCGGTTTCGTGGTCCCAGCCGTTGGCGTCGACGTAGGCATGACCGGTCTCCTCATGATCTTGTGCGCCATCGCGCTCGCTATCGCAGGCTGGATCGCAGTACGCAAAGGATGTTCGCCGAAGGCTGTCGTGCCCAGTGTGCTGGCAGTTAGCGCCGCAGGAGTTTGGCTCGCGGACGCGCGGTTCACCATCGACTGGCCCGTCTTCGCCGGTTCGAACTTTGAAGGTGGCAAAGAACTGACCCCTGAGCTCAGCACGATCCTCATCGGACTGACCCTCTACACAACGGGCTTCGTGGCAGAAATCGTGCGTGGCGGTGTCCTGTCGATCGGCCGTGGCCAGTGGGACGCTGGCCATTCGCTTGGCCTTCCGCGCGGCAAGATATTGCGCCTGATCGTCATCCCCCAGATGCTGCGGGTAATCGTGCCACCGCTCAACAGCCAGTACATCAACGTCGTCAAGAACTCGACCTTGGCGATTGCGGTTGGCTATCCGGATTTCCTTGCAGTCATGAATACAACCATCAGCAAGTCCAGCCATTCCATTGAAGGCGTCTTCATCATTCTCGGCGTCTATCTCGCCCTCAATCTCACCATGTCAGGCGCAGCCAACTGGTACAACCGCCGCATCGCCATCGTGGAGCGATAATCATGAAGGCCGTTTCTCTCCCGTTACCCGTCGAGCCCCTGGAGCGACGTGTTCGCTTCCCAGTTCTGCAGCGTACTGCCGGGCTCCTATTCGGTACGCCTCTCAACGCCGCATTGACGCTGGTGTTTGGCACTCTGCTGATGGTCACCGTCCCGCCAGTGCTGCGCTGGCTGGTCATAGACGCAGTGCTGTTCGAACGCGACCCGAACGCCTGTCGTGCGGCGGCTGGAGCCTGCTGGAGTTTCGTATACGCCAAGTCCGGCCAACTCCTGTTCGGCATCTATCCGATTGATGACCGCTGGCGTCCCGCCATTGTGTGCCTACTCATCCTGGCGCTGCTGGGCTGGTCCGTTCGCCCGGCGAGCTGGAGACCCCGATTGCTCGTGCTCTGGTTGGCAGCATTCGCGTTGATCGTCTGGTTGATGGGTGGTGGCCTTGGCCTGGTCGAGGTCCCCACGTCCTCATGGGGCGGACTTCCGGTAACGTTGATACTGACCGTCGTTGCCATCGGCGTCGCCTTTCCGGTCGGCATCCTGCTTGCGCTGGCCCGACGCTCTTCAATGGCTGCGGTGCGGATCGGCGCGGTAGTACTGATTGAATCAGTGCGCGGCCTTCCCCTCTTATCTATCCTGTTCGTGGCATCGATCATGATGCCGCTCTTCCTGCCGGAATCGCTGCTGCCCGACAAATTCGTGCGCGCGCTGGTTGCTCTGACCATTTTTGCGGCGGCCTATCTGGCCGAGGTCATCCGCGGCGGGCTTCAGGCTATCCCCAATGGGCAATACGAGGCCGCCGCCGCGCTCGGCCTTCCCTTCTGGCGCACCCAGTACCTCGTTATCCTGCCACAGGCCATCCGCGTGGCCATCCCTGCGTTAGCCAACACCATCATCGTCATGATCAAGAACACCAGTCTTGTCCTCGTCGTGGGCCTGTTCGACTTGATCAGTTCCGGCAAGGCAGCGCTTGCGGATCCCGAATGGCCATCGCCGGCGGCCGAGACCTTTCTCTTCATCGGCGCGATCTTCTTTGCGCTCTCCTTCTCCTTCGCCCGTTTCGCCGACTTCCTCGAACGGCGCGGTCCGACATCGCACTAGGAACAAGAACATGTTGTCTTCCACTCCTCGCACGCGACATGCTGAACCTGGATCTTCTACTGCCGAGATGGCTGCCGTCGAGATGATTGGCGTCAACAAGTGGTACGGGACCTTCCATGTCTTGAAGAACATCAATCTCACCGTTCGTCGCGGCGAAAAGCTGGTGATCTGCGGACCGTCTGGCTCTGGCAAGTCGACGATGATCCGTTGCGTCAACCGGTTGGAGGAGCATCAGAAAGGTCATATCGTCGTAGACGGTACTGAGCTAACGAACGATCTGAAGAGGATCGATGAAATCCGCCGCGACATCGGCATGGTGTTTCAGCATTTCAACCTCTTTCCGCATCTGACCGTGTTGGAGAATTTGACATTGGCGCCGATCTGGGTGCGCAGACTTCAGCGCAATGAAGCTGAACAGACGGCCATCCACTATCTCGAGCGCGTGGGGATTCTCGATCAGGCGCACAAATATCCCGGCCAGCTCTCTGGCGGCCAGCAGCAGCGGGTAGCCATTGCTCGCTCACTCTGCATGAACCCGAAAATTATGCTGTTCGACGAGCCGACCTCGGCACTTGATCCCGAAATGGTCAAGGAGGTGCTAGATACAATGGCGTCATTGGCCGGTGATGGCATGACAATGCTGTGCGTCACCCACGAGATGGGATTCGCCCGCCAGGTTGCGGACCGCGTTGTGTTCATGGACCAGGGCGAGATTGTCGAGACCAACACTCCGGTCGAGTTCTTCACAAACCCGCTTCACGAACGCAGCAAGCTGTTTCTTAGCCAGATTCTGAATTAAGTAATTGAACTCGTCGGCCTTGACGAGTTCAATGTCTCTATGTCGATTTTGTTCGCACATTCTGCCAAAATCGATCCCCGACGCTTGCCGACAACTGGATTGGTATCCGCTGTGAGCGCGTCGGCCGATGCGTTGATAACATCCTAGACGATCGGCTTTGTTTGTATTGGCCGATGCTGCAATCCACTCTTAAAATCCTTTGCGGCAGAGGTTTTCGAGATCCGCTTTTGCCATTCCCTCGATGCCGAGCGCAGGAAGAATATCATTGTCGGCCTTGAGATCCCGGCCATAAGCCGCCGACAAGATGGAAATTCCGGATTCATGGAGTGTCGCCGGATTCCCGCTGATCTTCCCCAGAACGGCAGTCGGTAGCAGGCCGAACGGAACATCCTCGAGAATATAGCGGCTCTCGATGGTTGTCGGGCCAAACCCGCCGCGGCCTTGACGATCCATCTCCTGGTTCATTTCCGAAACAGTGCTCATGGGGACGTGGAACGACAATGAAAAATGCTCCTGGACGGTACGAACCGCGATACCGAAATGGGCAGCTATGGCCAACCGTTCGGCATCCAGAGCCTCGATAAAGCGGCCAACGGCAGGAGTGACATTCCCCCCCTGGCTCCACTGCTCGGCCTTCTCCATGCGTGTGAGATTGAGAAGGGCAATTCCCAGATGGTTCTGCGGATTGAGGTTGCTGAGCGCAATCGCCAGCAGACCATCCCGCTTGACGAAACGATCGCCGAACAAGGCCGTGCAAAGCTCGTACCCTTGGTCGAGCGCATCGAAAGGCAGCGTCGCAACGTCAAGCTTCTGGCGAATGGAAGTGACATTGACTTCGGTTGATCCGAGCTGGCGACCAGTCAGTAGTGTTGTGCCCCAAACGACGATCGGCAACCTGACCTTGCGCTCCGTCAACCGCTTCCAGAGATACAGAGCCCCGAACGAACTATGCGAACTGATGATGACCGGAATTCCATCTGCCAGATGAGGGACGGCGGCGTCCATCACCATCTTGTGGCCGTAAGCCGGAAGCGCGATCACCACCACGTCCGCGTGATCGATAGCATCTCTACAATCCTTGGCAATGCCCACCGGCACCGTCGCCTCGATATCCCCCGTCGCCTTCAATAATTCGCCAGTAGCCAACGTTCGGGTGCGGCGTCCCGACGGTGACCAAAGTGTTGGCGAATGTCCCGATTGTGCCAAATAGGCGGCAAGGCCATAGGCAATTGCTCCGGCGCCCAGAATACTCACGCGCATACTATTCCTCCTGCTGCAGGCTTTTTGGTTCGAGAATCCTTGCCGTCCCCGCCTACAAGTTTTTTCATCACGAGGTTCCGAATTGGAGTCACGTCGGTTGCCCCTGCCGTTTCGATCAAGGGCTCCGGCTCTTAGCCGCCAAAGCGCCGTTGGGAACATTAGTTTCCGCTTGACATATATCAAAAATGAATGAGACGATGTCAATCATACGGATTTCACATGTAGGGAGAATATGGAAACTCGGGACCTTCAGACCTTCCTTGCGGTTGCTGCCAGCGGCAGCATTACCAAGGCGGCTGACATGCTCGGGCGTTCCCAACCTGCGGTGACACGCACCATTCAGGATCTTGAGGCCGAACTTGGCTTCGAATTGCTGCACCGGGTCGGTCGACGGGTGCAGTTGTCCGAAGAGGGTGTCGCATTCGAAGAAGAAGCGCGGCGACTGCTGATGTCCTTCACCGAACTTGCAGCGCGGGCCAGGATGATCGCCGCCGGCCGGGGGCGGATCCTGCAGATTGTCACCACCTCCGCCATCGGCACTGGCCTGATCCCGACGGCCATGGCCGAGCTCAAGGGTATTGAGCTTCCGCACGAGACACATCTCGGGCAGTTTCTTCCCTCGATCGTCGCGCAGGAAGTGCGCAGCGGACGTGCCGAGATCGGCTTTTCAAGCCTGCCGCTCGATACGCCCGGTCTGGATGTCCTGCGGCTCTATTCGGCGCCTGATGTTGCTGCCGTGCGGGAGGACGATCCGCTGGCTGAACTTGATGTCATACCGCTTTCCGCCTTTGCCGGTCGCCGCGTCGCCACGTTGCTCAACCCGCTGCGTTTTCAGTTGCATGTCTCCAAGGCATTGGCGGCCAGGGGCATCGACACCGGGCCAGTGATCCGGACGAATACTGCCTATGGCGCGTTGCAGCTTGTGCGCCGGACCGGCGTTGCCGCTGTCATTGATCCCCTCACCGCCTATGGCGTGGCCTTGCCTGGGGTCGCCATCCGCCCGATTGACGCGACCGTTCTCTTTTATTGGGGGGTTGTGGCTGCCGCAAAACGTCCCCTTCGCCCAGTCGCGCAGGCGCTGATGGATGCGGTCGAAGCGGTGGCTGAACGATCGATCGTCGGCTTCAAGAAACTCGATCCGGCCTTGGCCAGCCAATTGGTGAACGATCCCGCGTCGGGCACAAATAACGGAACTGGAATATGAAGCATACTCCTACCCCGGCAGCATCGACAGGCCTTGCCGCGTTGGAAGCCCAACTCGCGCAGGATCTCGACTTGCTTGAGCTGCCTGCCAAGCCTTGGGTCCCCACACGCATGCATGAGGGCGCCCCGGTCCGTGATGTCGTTGTCATTGGCGCTGGCATGTGCGGACTTGCAGCCATTGCAAAGCTGGTGCTTACCGGGATTACCAACGTCGTCGCCTACGATGCGGCTCCGGCCGGGCTCGAAGGACCATGGGTAACGTTTGCCCGCATGCAAACGCTCCGGTCGCCGAAGACGCTCAACGGTCCGTCGCTCGGCCTGCCGCAATTGACGTTCCGCGCCTGGTTCACGGCGCAATGGGGCGTTGAGGCCTGGCGGTCGCTGGACAAAATCCCCAAGGGCAAGTGGATGGACTACCTGGTCTGGTACCGCAAGGTTCTCGGTCTGCCTGTGCGCAACAGCGTGCGCATGATCGGACTGGCACCCGTTGGAGATCTGATTGCGATCGACATCGAGGGCGCGGAAACCGGCCGGGTTCTCAGCCGTCGTCTCGTTCTGGCCACCGGTCGGTCCGGTCTGGGCGGTTTTGCCGTACCCGATTTCCTCAACGGCATCGATCGCGCCTATTGGGCCCATTCTGCCGACGACATCGATTTCGATGCGCTGAAAGGCAAGCGTGTGGCAGTTATTGGCGCCGGTGCCTCTTCCATGGATAATGCCGCAACGGCACTCGAGGCGGGCGCCGGCTCTGTCGACATGTTGATCCGGCGCAAGGAGATGCCGCGCATCAACAAGCTGACCGGCATCGGCAGCCCGGGTGTTGTACTCGGCATGCATGAATTGCCCGATGCCTGGAAGTGGAAGTTCTTCGACTACACCGCCTCCACCCAGACGCCGCCGCCGCGTTCATCGACGCTTCGCGTGTCTCGGCATTCGAATGCTCGGTTCTTTCTCGACTGCGGCATCGTCGCGGTCAAGGAAGATGCGGGAAGCCTCCTGGTCGAAACCACACAAGGTCCGATGCGCTACGATTTCCTGATCGCGGCAACCGGCTTCTCAAATGACTTCGACGGCCGCCCGGAATTTGCAGCCCTCGCGCCACATATCCGCACCTGGTCGGATAGCCGATATACGCCGGATATGGGGCTGCCGCGTGCAGGCATGTCGGACGCGCCGGATCTCGGTCCCGCCTTCGAATTTCGCGAACGCGTTCCCGGCTCCTGCCCGATGCTGTCGCATATCCACTGCTTCAACGACGCCGCCATGCTGACCCACGGCAAGGTTTCCGGCGATATCCCAGCCGTCAGCGCCGGTGCCGACCGTCTGGTCCGCGGCATCGCCGCATCGCTGTTTGCCGAAGATGTCGAAACCCACTTCGCCAATCTGATCGCCTACGACACGCCCGAACTCCTGGGCGACGAATGGGTCGATTCAACCCCCTTGTTGCAGAAGGAGGCCGCGCTGTGATCGACGCAATGGACAAGGCCGCCGGTATTTCCCCGGACGATGCCCTTTTCGCCGCACGGCGGTTTCGGCCCGAATTCGTGCGAGGGGCGGAAGAATGTCGCCTCTCCGTCCTGCAGCCGGCAAACGATCAGGGGCTGGCTCCGAATTTGCGGGTCGCTCTGGCCCGTCGCATGGCAGCTCTGAATGCCGATCCCGTCCTGATGGCCGAATATGATGTGCAACTGGCTCAGCTTGGTCCGACTGAGCAGCTTCTGGCCTTGGCCCAGGGTGAAACGGATTTGAATGAACCCCTGGCGACCATCGCCCGACATGTTGACCTGATCACCCTCACGCCGAAAAAGGCGCAGGCGAGCCACATTGTCCTGCTCGCCCAAGCTGGATTGAACAATCCTCAGATCGTCGCCCTTTCCGAGCTCATCGCCTTCGTCAACTTCCAGACGCGGGTGGCGACCGGCCTGCGATTGTTGAGGTCGGCATGATTTCCTCGGTGCGCCTGAAGCCATTGAATTGGCGTCCGTACATCGCGCCGGTCGAGCTATCCGAGGCCACGCCGGAACAGCTTGAAGCGATGAAGGTCACGCCATCGGCCAAGAAAGTTTCGGAATATGTGCGCACCCTTGCGCATGATCCCGAGAGCTATCTTGCCCGCACCCTCTTGTTCAACGCGATCATGTATGTCGAAGGCGGGCTTGTCCGTCCCGACCGCGAACTTGGCGCATTGGGTGCCTCGATCATCAATGGCTGCAAATTCTGTGCCGTCGTTCACGCCCGCAGGCATGCAGAGCTGACCAAGAGCGACGAAGTCGTCACGGCGCTCTATCTCGACAAACCTGAAGCGCTCGGCCCACGCGATGCGGCAATCTACAGTTTTGCCCGCCGCCTGTCGGCGGCCCCGTCGGAAGCGACGGCAGACGATATCGCCGCGCTTCGATCAGTCGGCATGGACGACCGCGAGATCATCGACCTGATCCACGCCATATCGATCTTCGGCTGGGCAAACCGGCTGATGCACGTTCTCGGCCATGCGGAGAGCGGGTGATGATGTCGCATACGGTCAAAGCAGTCCGTCTCACACTTTCCGAAGGGCCAACCAGCAATGCTTGAACTCAAAGATGTAAAGCTGTCTTACGGAAGCACGCAGGTTCTGAACGGCGTCAATCTCTCGGTAAAGCGGGGTGATGTGGTGTCGATCATCGGCCCCAGCGGCACCGGCAAGACCACGCTGCTGAAATGCATCAACTACCTGGCCAAGCCGTCGTCAGGAACCATCGCGTTCGATCAGATTCGGATGGACTACCAGCGCGCCGACAAGACAGCTGTCCAGGCGATCCGGCTCCGGACAGCGATGGTCTTTCAGCAATTCAACGTCTTCAAGAACATGACGGTCCTCCAGAACGTGATGGATCCCCTGGTCGTCGTGCAGCGCAAGACCACGGACGAGGCGCAGGAGATCGCCCTGCGGGAGCTCGAGCGGGTCGGCCTCTCCCCGAAGCGAGACAGCTATCCCTCCCAGCTGTCGGGCGGCCAGCTTCAGCGCACCGGCATCGCGCGCGCCCTGGCGGTTCGTCCCGACGTGATCCTCTTCGATGAGCCTACGTCATCGCTGGACCCCGAACTCGTCGGTGAAGTCCTGAAGGTGATCAAGGATGTCACCTCGTCAGGGATCACTTCGCTGCTTGTGACCCACGAGATGCAATTCGCAAAGAACATCTCGAACCGGATCGTCTTCATGGATCGTGGCGTGGTTGCCGCCGATGGCAGTCCAGCTGAGATCTTCGATGCGCCGTCCAGCCCACGACTTGCTCAATTTCTGCAGTCAGAACTCGCTTTTCAATAATCCAACAAGAAGGGAACCAAGAAATGTCTGCAATCACATCCAGTTTTTCTCGCCGCTATGTCCTGGCCATCGCCGGCGGCATCGCGATTGCCCTCGCAACGGCGGGGGTCGGCTACGGCCAGACCGTTCGCACCATCAAGATCGCCACGTCTGCCGAATCCAAGCCGCTGGCATGGGGCGCGATCGGCGTCGAGCCGCAAGGCTATGAGCCCGATCTTCTGAAGGCGATCAACGCAAAGCTGCCGCAGTACAAATTCGAAATGGAAGGCGTCTCCGACATTGCCCAGGAAACTGGCCTCGCCACGGGCAAATACGACATCGCAGTCGGTGGCTACTACAAGTCGCCCGAGCGCGCCAAGCAGTTCCTCATTCCGGAAAATCCCATGGGCGCCAGCCTGATGAAGATCTACAGCAAGAAAGATAGCGGCATTAAGGAAATGAAAGACCTGGTCGGCAAGAGGATCGTTCCGACCACGGCCGGCGGTGGAACCTACAAGTTCATCATGAATTGGCAGAAAGAAAACCCGCAATACAAGCTCGATGTCACGGCATCCAGTGCCGGTATTCCCTACCCGAACCGGCTGGACGAAGTTCAGAACGGCAAGTTCGACGCCCTCGTCCTGCCGTCGAATCTCGGCGAGCAGACCGTCATCGAGCAAAAGAAACTCGATATCGTGGCGTCCGAGCCAGTGTTCAGCAACAACACCTACATGCTGATCCACAGATCAGACGAGAACAAGGTTCTGGCTGACGATGTGAACAAGGTTCTCAAGGAATTGAAAGACGACGGCACGATCGAAAAGCTCTCGCAGAAGTGGTTCGGCGAGGGCATCGTCCAGTACATGAAATAGAACGGCCGTCGACGACCATATTCGCTAGTCAGCGGCAAGGCTGAATTGCAAGAAGGAGCGTTTCAAAGTGGATGTATCTGCTATGATTCCCGAGTTGCTCTCGGCACTGCCGCTGACGCTCGCCATCACGTTCACAGCCCTCATTTCGGGGTTCTGCCTGGCTCTCATCGCGACAACACTCCGGGTTCGCAGGGTGCCACTGATCAGTCACCTGGTGGACTTCTACGTGTCCTATGCCCGGAGTGTTCCTGTCGTACTGCAGTTGTTCGTCGCGTTTTATGGGCTTCCGCTGTTGGTGATCCTGTTCGGCGCCAAAGATTTTATTTCGGCGACGATGGCTGCCATGGTGGGGTTGAGCCTCTACCACGGCGGCTATCTGTCGGAAGTCATGCGGCCTGCATACCTGGCCGTCGATCGCGGCCAGCACGATGCGGCCGACAGCCTTGGATATACGTTCCGACAGAAAATTACTCGCGTCGTGGGTCCTCAGGCGGTGCACTTCGCTTTGCCGGGCTATGGGAACTCCATCATCTACCTGATCCATAACGTTGCGCTGGTCATGTACATCGGGGCGGCCGACGTCATGGCGACCGCGCATCTGATCATGGAGCGCGACTACAACCAGTTCCAGTTCGAAACCTACCTCGTCCTGGCGGTCATCTATTCGCTGATGTGTCTGGTCGCATGGCTCATCGTGCGCTTCTTCGAGCTTCGATCACCGATGCAAGCGCCTGAGGCGACGACAACAACTCCGATCAAGAACGAGCTCCTCGCGAGCGTCTGACGTAAGGGTATTCAACCATGTTTAATACCGATATTTTGCTCCAGGACACGCAAGAAATTCTGAGTGCCGTACCCGTGACGATTGGAATGGCGCTCATGATTTTCGTCCTGTCGACGATAGTCGGCAGCATATTCGCGCTTATCGAATACAGACGGGTGCCGGTGCTGCGAGAGCTCATCATGACTTACAAGATCGTCTTCAAGGGCGTTCCGATGGTCATCGTGATTTTCCTCGCCTATTTCGGTCTGCCGCCCGCATTCCAGTTCCTGTTCTCATTGCTGGGGATCAACTTCAACGCCCACGAAACCCCCAATTGGGTCATCCTTGTAGTTGCGATTACCGGCTGTGTCGCCGCGTTCCAATCGGAGATCATAAAGGGAGCCCTGAATGCATTCGACACCGGTCAGTCGGACGCAGCCCATTCCCTGGGCTATACGGGCGGCCAACTGTTCCGACGTATCCTATTTCCCCAAGTGGCCCTCACGGCAATTCCTGACCTGACAACTTCGATGATGGTCATCATGAAGGCCCTTTCTCTCGGATTCGCCATCGAGGTTGTCGATATCTTCGCCCAGTCCCAGTTGACCGCCGCGCTGAACTACTACTACCTCGAAGCCTTCGTGATTGCCGTCGTGATCTATATGGTGATTGCCTATATCGTCACACAGATTGCCGACAGGCTGGAGCAGGCGCTGAGGGTGCGGACGTGAGGCGGACGTGGGATAGAATCGTCAAGCTTCGGATATCGAGCCGCACCTGGGAGGCAATTCTTTCGGGGATGAAAAGCTTGAGGAGAAACCCAAGCAGCCGATGTATGTACCGGTGAGTTTCATGCGTTTGGTTGATAGCATCTTTTGTCGCTGCTGACGGGCGTCATGCCGACTGAAGCACCGATCGCGCGGTCGCAACCGCGCCCAGGCACCTGGCATCCCACGTGCTTTGAAGGCATGTCGTGCTCCGCTTCAATCGGCTGGGCAGGCATTGTGGGCCGATAAACGGAGCCCACCAGTTCACCGTCTCTTAGCTCGGAAAGCTGCCGGCGAAGGATGTCGCGGTATCAGCCCACGAAAGGCAGCAGCTTCTGTTCTTCCGTGATCACACCATAACTTCGTTTGGAAGAATCGGCGATGTGTGTTGGGCGGCGGACCTGATGTCCGCTTGGCCGGCGCCGCACAGCCAAACAGCTCCCACACTGACGCCGGCCAACTTCTTTTGCCGAACGCGAGAAACGTTCCCCCCCAGGCGTTGTACCGACGCACGAATAGTGCTTTGGTGCCGACATTACTTCGGAGGGGGAATATGAAAACAGCAATTATGGCCGCGTTGACCGTCTTGACTATGGCTCTTGTGACCAATGCCTATGCGCATAGTGGCGGCACTGATAGCAACGGGTGCCATACGAACCACAAGACCGGCGAATATCATTGTCATTAGTTCTCGAGCACCTTGTGAAGCGCCAAGGCCTGATCCCTGTCGGGGAGACGATACCTTCTTGTCCAGTCTGGTCCGCGACGTAGTAAACGGCGTCACCGTGCCGGGCATCGCCTCGCTGAAGTCAACTGATAAGGCCCAATCGCCTGCTATCTCAAGAATGCGGCTGTTTTCGAAGAGGGAAATGGTGCTCTCGCTCATCAGACGGGCTAACCCGCAAAGATAAAGACACGGATCGAACTGGTACTGGCCGAGAGCTGATGCGCCGGAATGGACCATGCGCATCTGACGAAAAGCGGCCCCGACCGAGCTGTCGTTCGGGCACAGCGTCCTCACCCGCTGAAATCTATCCAATCTAAAGGAATAGACGCGCAACAGGTTCAGCACCTTTGGCGAACTGGACCGGACCAATGGAGATGCCGGGACGTCACCCTTACGGAGTGTCGCCGACCATGCCTGAGAACAGGACTGAGCCGCGCTGCTCGAGCAGCGACATCGACGTGTAATCCAGGATCGATAGGCCCCCGTCCGCGACCAACGTCTGGCCCGTGATGAACGAAGCTTCATCGCTCGCCAGGAACGCGACAGCCGCAGCAATTTCGGCCGACGTGCCCATCCGGCCGAACACGCTTGGCGCCACAGTCCAGTCGCTGGCACCAGACGCTGGCGCCGCTGCATCGGTTTCGGTGGCAATCCAGCCGGGACTGACGCAATTCGCCCGGATCCGATGTGGAGCCCCTTCGATGGCCAGCGATCGCGTGAGCGCTTCGACGGCCGCCTTGGCGACGCAGTACAGGCCCCAATTGCCATGCAACGTGGCCGTGGACGATATGTTGACAATCGCACCGCCGCCGAAATCCCGCATCACCGGCAAGGCGTAGGAGGCTACAAAATAGGTGGAGTCCAGGTTGGCGCCGCGCATCTTGTCCCATCTCGATCCGGGGCGATCGCCTGGTTCGATGCCGCTCCGGCGCGAACCAGCGCCTGCGTTGTTGACCACAACCCGCAGCCGCCCCCAATGTCCGATTTGGCCGATCAAATCCTCGACTTGATGTTCCTCTGATAGATCGCACGAGAAAAAGCGGGCTTCGCCGTTAATCGCCTTTGCTTCCACTTCAACGGCGCGGCCCTTCTCACGATCGCGGCCTGCGAACGCCACCCGGGCTCCCTCTTTCAGGAAATAGTGAACGATCCCGCGGCCTATTCCCGAATTCCCACCGGTCACGAGAACGTCTTTGCCTTTAAACCGCATAGTGCCTCCTGCAGACGGTGCAGATGCGCGCAAATTGCGGCATCTCTGATCCATTGCGCTGAGAAACGGTGGACCGAAACAGGGATATGCCTCGCTATTCAATTCCGCGTCAGTGCCACAGCGGGTCGAGGATTAGACATCGAGCGGGAGTGAGTTCTTCCCTGGCAGCGGTATGAGCGGTATCCGGCAGTTTTTTGAAGTCATAGGTCCTTTATTGGTTGAGAACTGCTGTCAGGTCTGCTCGGGTTCGCTAGGAGTTCTAGAAAGAACCTTCGGCGCGTGATCTGGAGAGGCAATGATTTGGGCCGTCACCGGCTGCGTGCCAAATTTCGAGAAAGGCGCGGTCGACGAGTTTCCGCGTCCCCCCAATCCGACCGAAATCGACGAGTGGTTCGCTTTCAACGTGGAGAGCACCCGTCACGGCCGGCCAGGGCACGGTTCGGCGCACTCGTGGGCTCGACACGTCTTGCGGGTGGCGGCGGTATTTTTCTGTGGCATGGTGGATCAATCGTGAGGATTTCGATGTCGTCTGCTCAATGCCACATCGGTGAGTTTTTATCTCTGGACCAACGCCCAGGCCGTGGCGATCTCGATGATGGGAGTTGTTATGTCGCTCAGTCGCGCTGAAGTGTACGACCTTTCGATATTCCTGCTCATCGTACAGTATCGCAGTTTTAGAAAGGCGGCGGACAATCTCGGCGTAACCGCATCAGCACTCAGCCACCGGGTGAAAGCGCTTGAAGAGCGACTTGGCGTAAGGCTGCTAAACCGGACAAGCCGAAGCGTTGCTCCAACGGTAGCAGGAAGCGCGCTTGCCGAAAAAGTGAGTGCTGGCCTCGATCTTATCAATTCCGGGCTGGAAGAACTGCACGGGCACCATGAAGGGACCGCCGGGAGTGTGCGGTTGAATGTACTGCGTGATGCGTCGATTTTGCTTTTGCGCCCGGCATTGCCGATCTTCCTGCAGCGCTTTCCCAACATCGAATTGGAGATTGCGGTCGACGATCACTTCGTCGACGTGACTGCGGAAGGCTTCGACGCCGGTCTCAGATATGGTGGCACGATACCCGAGGACATGATCGCCATTCCATTGACGCCACCACTCAAGTGGGTGGTCGTCGGTGCGCCGGGTTACTTCGAGCGCCGCGGTCGGCCGGAATTGCCTGACGATCTTCTTTCCCATCAATGTATTCGGATCCGCACGGGGCGAGGGCAGATTTACAAATGGGAATTCGAGCAGGGCGACGATCGGCGCGAGATCGACGTTCCTGGCTCCCTCATCTCAAGTGAGTCTGCCTTCGCCATCAATGCTGCGATCGACGGTCTTGGTCTGTTTTATTGCCTGGAAAAGCTCGCTAGCCCTCACCTTGCAGCAGGGCGGCTGGAAGTGGCATTGCCGCAATGGTCTTCAATCGGCCCACCATTGTCCATGTACTATTCGAGTCGCCGGCAACTGCCCTTCGGGATCAGTGCCCTCATTCAGGTGATACGCGATATCAATCCGCTGAAATGACCTTCGCGGAGGCCGGACCATGTTGACAATCAATTGGCCATCGATGAGCACAGCTCATTGATCCGATTACCTCTCACCCATTGATTCATTAATCGACGATGCTATTCAAACCGTCGAAAGTTGCGCGGCCGTGACCCGAAATGGCGCATGCAATACAAATACGAGGCTAAATGTACGTTGCAGATGCCAAGAGATACGACGCGATTGCCTACCGCCGCTGTGGTCGGTCGGGGCTGAAGCTGCCGCCGATTTCGTTGGGCCTGTGGCAGAACTTCGGTGGTCAAGATGTCTTCGAGACCGGCCGCTCGGTGATCCGGCGCGCCTTCGACAAGGGGGTCACTCATTTCGACCTGGCGAACAATTATGGCCCGCCCTACGGGTCGGCGGAAGAGAATTTCGGACTGGTCCTCAAAAAGGACCTTTCGAACCACCGCGACGAGATGGTCATCTCCTCGAAAGCCGGTTGGGATATGTGGCCGGGTCCTTATGGCGCGGGTGGATCCCGCAAGCACCTGCTTGCATCGCTCGAACAGAGCCTGAAGCGAATGGGTGTCGAATATGTCGATATCTTCTATTCCCACCGCCCGACATTGGATGTTCCGCTCGAGGAAACCATCGCCGCGCTCGTGCAGATGGTGCGGCAAGGCAAGGCGCTCTACGTCGGCATTTCATCGTATGGGCCAGAGCGGACGCGGGAGGCCGAGCGCCTCCTGCGCGCTGAAGGCATTCCCCTGCTTATCCACCAACCCTCCTACTCCATGCTGAACCGCTGGATCGAGGATGCGTTGCTCGATACGCTGGAAGAGCTTGGTGCCGGCTGTATCGCATTCTCGCCTTTGGCTCAGGGGTTGTTGACATCAAAGTATCTGAATGGCGTCCCCGACGGCGCGCGTGCGGCGCGTGGCGGCTCGTTCGACACAAAGTTGCTGAGTGATGCAAACATAGAGCGTGTCCGCGGACTGAACGCGATCGCAAACGACCGTGGGCAGACACTAGCCCAGATGGCGATCGCGTGGACCTTGCGAGATCCACGCGTAACCAGCGCGCTGGTGGGCGCGCGCAACGTCGCCCAACTCGATGATACCCTCGGCGCTTTGGAGAATCTCGAATTCAATGCCGAAGAACTCCGCAAAATCGACGGGTACGCAACCGAGGGCGGCGTCGACCTCTGGCGGGTTCAATCAAAGGCAGCCTGAGGAGACGATGGCATCGGGCCGGCAACGCGATAGGCCCGATTGAGATCCTGAAGGAGCAAGAACATGGACTATCGCAAGCTCGGCAACAGTGGCGCCGTCGTCTCGGCCTATTGCCTCGGCACCATGACTTTTGGACACGAGTCCGACGAAGCTACATCGTTCGCGCTTATGGATGATTATGTCGAGGCTGGCGGCAATTTCATCGATACCGCCGACGTCTACAGCGCCGGCGTGTCAGAGGAAATTATCGGCCGCTGGCTCAAGAGCAAGCCAGGAATCGCCAAGAATCTGGTGATCGCCACCAAGGGTCGTTTCCCCATGGGCGCGGGACCGAACGATCTCGGCCTGTCCCGCAAGCATCTTGGGGCAGCGCTCGATGCCTCGCTCAAACGCCTGGGCGTCGAGCAGGTTGATCTTTACCAGATGCACGCCTGGGACGCGCTGACGCCGCTGGAGGAGACGCTGCGCTTTCTCGATGACTCGATCCGTAACGGCAAGATTGCCTATTACGGGTACTCGAACTTCTTGGGCTGGCATCTGACCAAGGCGGTGTGGCTGGCCAAAGCCAATGGCTACACGCCACCCGTGACGCTACAACCACAGTACAGCCTGCTGGTCCGTGACATCGAACATGAGCTTGTGCCGGCCGCGCTCGACGCCGGTATCGGCCTGCTGCCGTGGTCGCCGCTGGGCGGCGGATGGCTCTCAGGTAAATACAAGCGCGACCAGATGCCGGCGGGCGCCACGCGCCTTGGCGAAAATCCCAAACGCGGCATGGAAGCGTTCCCCGCCCGCAACGCCAAGCCAATCACCTGGAACGTGATTGGGGCGGTGGAAGATATCGCAAAAGCGCTTGGGGCGAGCATGGCGCAGGTCGCGCTGGCATGGGTCGCCGCACAGCCAGCGGTCACGTCGGTTATTCTCGGGGCTCGGACACGAGAGCAACTGGCCGACAATCTCGGTGCGGCCAAGCTGACGCTGACGGACGAAAACATTGCCGAACTCAACGCTGCGAGCAAACCGGAAATGTCGGAATATCCCTATGGAACGGGCGGTATAAGCCAGCGCCACCGAAAGATCGAGGGTGGCCGCTGACTTTGGCGGCACGCGATCCGCATCGATAAACATCAAAGGAGGTTCAGCATGTCCGCATCCGATACCCCAGGCAAGCGCATCATCTTTACCGGCGGCACCGGCAAGGCCGGCCGGCACGCCATTCCCTACTTGTTGGAGCGCGGCCACGAGGTGCTCAACCTCGATCTGGTACCGTTCGCCCACCCCGGTGTCAGGACATTGATCACCGATCTCACCGACAGCGGGCAGGCCTTCAACGCGCTGTCGATGCATTTCGACAGCACTGGGCTCACCACCGGCAAGGGGCCTGCACCGGTGGATGCTGTCGTGCATTTTGCCGCCATCCCCGCCTTGTTGTTGCGCCCCGACAACGTCACCTTCCAGGCCAATGTCGTTTCGACCTACAATGTCATCGAGGCGGCGACAAAGCTCGGCATCCGCAAGATCATCATCGCGTCCAGTGAGACGACCTATGGCGTCTGCTTCGCCGAAGGCGACAAGGACTTCCACCAATTTCCCCTGGAGGAGGATTACGATGTCGACCCGATGGACAGCTACGGCCTGTCCAAGGTGGTGAACGAGAAAACGGCGCGCGCCTTCGCCATGCGCTTCGGTACAGACATCTATGCGCTTCGCATCGGCAATGTGATCGAGCCGCATGAATACGACCGGTTCCCGAGTTTCGTCGCCGATCCGTTGTCGCGCAAGCGCAATGCCTGGAGCTATATCGACGCACGCGACTTGGGTCAGATCGTCGATCTTTGCGTTCGTAAAGACGGGCTCGGTTTCCAGGTCTTCAACGCCGTTAACGACACGATCACCGCCAATGAGCCGACCGAGGCCTTTTTGAGGCGCTGGTGCCCTGACGTGCCGGTCACCCGCCCGATGGGCGAATTCGAAGCGCCGCTGTCCAACCGCAAGGCGCGCGAGGTACTCGGATTCCGCGAGGAGCATGACTGGCGGAAATATGTCTGACGATGGCGCTGGCGCCGTGTGGGAGTACCGGCCGTTCGCTCCGCTCGTCCTGGGGGCAAAACGGCACCCGAGAACTCAAAGCACAGCCGTCGCGACGAAGAAATGGAGTAGGATCGTCAGCGCATGCTGGATGATCCCTGCGATCGGACCAGAGTCCGAGGCAGCATCGATCCCCACCCCGCAGCCGCTTCAGAGCGCTTATCCAAGACGGAGCGAACTGGATCTGGGCTCGGTCACCGACAAAGGAGACCCCTTATGAATGTTGGTTTCATTGGACTCGGGCGCATGGGTGCTGGAATGGCAGCCAACCTTTTGAAGGCCGGGCATGACGTTACCGTCTACAACCGGACGCCCGGCAAGGACGATGAGCTCGTCCAGATGGGCGCCCGGTCTGCCGCCGAGGTTGCGGAAGCCTGCGATGGCGAGATCGTCGTGACGATGCTGGCAGACGACCACGCGGTCGAAAGCGTGGTGTATGGCGTCTCGGAGACAACGAATGTCTTCTGCCCAACGGCGTCGAAGAACGGAGTTGCGGTCGTGACCGCCTCCGACTCGCCGGCGGCAACGACAAAGAGCTTTCCGTCCGCAGCAGCCTCAGGCCGACCGAACACGGGAGCAGCGACGAAGCGACCAACGCGTGCTAGCGAGCCTGGCCAAAGGCGCGATCCATGTCTCCTCCAGTACGATTAGTGTTGCCTTGGCGGAGCGGCTCACAGCTGATCACGCCGCAGCCGGCCAGCGCCCAAGGCCGCCAATCTCGTGAAACTCAGCGGCAATTTCCTGATTGCTTCGGTTATCGAATCCCTCGGCGAGGCGATTGCGCTTGTGAGCAAGGGCGGCGTCGATCGACACCAGTATCTCGATATGCTCACCTCGACGTTGTTTGGCGCTCCTGTCTATAAGACCTATGGCGAGCTGATCGTCGATCGAAAATTCGAGCCGGCAGGCTTCGCCGCACCACTCGGCCAGAAGGACATCCGGCTGGTGCTCGCGGCGGCTGAAGAACTGCGCGTACCGCTTCCCATCGCCAGCCTTCTGCGTGACCGTTTCCTGAGTCTGCTCGCCCATGGCGGCGACAATCTCGACTGGTCGGCGCTCGGTTCGCTTGCGGCAAGAGATGCTGGGGAGGCAGCAAACTAAGGACTCGATTCCGCGCCAGCAAAGGCAGACCAGGAGGTGGCCCACTGTCCAACGATCGACCTGACTGCGCATTTTCACAGGCACACTAAAGCCAGCTTCGGAGAAAATAGTCTCCGACACCGTTTCGGAGCCCTTCATGTCGATATCAGGTACAAGAATTCGCTACGGCAGCCTCGCCCAAGCTTTTCACTGGCTTACGGCGCTGCTCGTACTCGTCGCCTTCCTGGTCTCGCAAGGCGGCCCTCCAACGCGCGTCTATGCGCCGGCTAACGCTGCCACGCTGCAGCTTCATGAATCGCTCGGTTTCACCGTTTTCGTGCTGCTCGTCATACGCCTGGCGTGGCGTTTTTTCGACCGTATTCCGGAGTCGCCGCCCATGCCTCTCTGGATGGATGTCGCGGCGAAGATAACGCATTGGGCGCTCTACGCGCTGCTGTTCGCCGTCCCTGCGACGGCGATACTCGGTGCATGGTTTGGCGGCCACCCGGTCACGGTATACGGCCTCGGCGCCCTTGGCCCATTCTTTGGCGCCTGGGCCCCCGGCGCATCCCTTGCCGAGATTCATGGCACGCTCGGCGATGTCCTCATGTGGCTCGCGGGCCTGCACGCCGCCGCGGCTATCTTTCACCATGTCTTCCTACACGATCGCGTGCTGAGGCAGATGCTGCCTGGCTTGCCCAACTCGTAATCGGATCGTCGCCAAGCTGAGCGAAGGGACGCTTCGAACCTGGCAACCGGGGAGACATTGCAGGGTGAGAAGTTCTATCCTCCACGCGAACCAGCAGGAGCGCTTGACGCACAGTTGACCCTTACGGCAGTTGCGTGCCACCGCATTCAGGCCTTCGGCCTTTACCTCTGGAGGTAACGGCGGAGCAGCCTTATGTTGCGATTGTTCGCCTTAAAATAGACATCGAAGATCGACCCGAGAATAGGAACGCTTCCTACCGCCGTATCAAGCAGCACGTTGCCTAACATGCGGGCGACCAAGCCATTTCCAGCCTCGCAGTTTCGGGCTCGCAAGACGATATAGGCCGAGACCAGGCCCGTCGCCACATCTCCGAGTACGGGCACCAGACCCACCAGGGCATCCAGTCCATAACGAACTGACGTTCCCGGAATGCGCCAGCGGGAATCAAGTAAAGAGGCCAATAGATTCAGCTCGGCGATTGCTTTTTCTGCCGCAGGGTCGGGATGGCCCTGCCCGCGCATCCCAGCCGCCGGGTGTGTGCGATTTACCCGACCTCCCCGGTCTAGAACTGTCACTCTAGACGTCGCTGGCTGAATTCTCGGCTTGCGGCCCACGCGGGGGCACGTCGTCGAGCAGGGTGGTCTCATCCGAGCCTTGCACTGGCTCAGCCGGCAAATCACCATGTGGCGTCATCTTGTTGACAGCCTCGGGCAAATCTCGCGCGATCCTGCGGATGAGGTCCTCGCGCGAAAGACCCGTCTGCATCGAAAGGGAAGTGAGCGTGTCTTCGTCAATGGCCGCTTCCACGTCGGTTGGCTGAATCGGCTCGTTCGGCCCGGTGCCAACCCAAGAGTCGACCTTCGATCCTACCCCTGCCCCTCTGAATCGGTCGAGGATGTCGCCAAGGGCCGTACCGGACACCCCTTTCGATATCTGATCCAGAATCCGGCCTTGCGGGTCGTTGGGATTACAATTTCCCGCTTCACGGATCATATCGCCGATCTTGTCGCGATTCTGGTATGCCAGGACGCCAAGCATCGCGATCGCCAATTTTCCCAGACTTGCCATTTAGACCTCCTCCACGGTTCAAATGAAGGAAGGGCTCAGCTTCACAAAAGTTCCGCGAGCAACATGTAATGCTGGGTGTCGTTGCGACCCTGTCCGGAGCGAGTTCGACCACTTTGTCCGACTGGATGTGAGGACCGTTACGAGGTCGCGCCTGGTGCTAAAGCCTTGAATAACAACTGCCTTGGGCCGAGAGAACGGAACCTAATAGGCCCGTGCCGCGTCATATAGGGAGATTCCCCTCCGGAGTGAAATCGATGATCAGGCTCCTAGTTGTCGCCGCAGCGTTGCTCTTCGCTTGTGGCGGGGCGGAAGCGGCTATGCTGGACCTGAGCGCCGTCAACCAGGCTCAATTCGCATCCGACACCCCAAAGGGTTTCAACCCAGCCGTTCTGAAGGCGCAAATTCTTTTGGATCGCGCGCCGCTTCTCGCCGGGCCTGATCGACGGCCACCTTGGAGAGAGCTTCACCAAGGCGGTCAGCGCCTTCCAGACGGCGAACGGATTCCCGTCCGATGGCAAGCTCACTCAGCAGACCTGGGACAAGCTGTTGGCCACCTCCTCGAGACCAGTCCTGATTACCCTATGAGCTAACGCGCAAGGATGTGCGCGGACCTTTTACCAAGCGAATTCCGGCACGCCTGGAGCGGATGGCCCGGCTGTCGAGGCTCGGCTATCGCAATGCAGCCGAGAAGCTGGCGGAGCGCTTTCATATCAGCGAACCCCTGTTGCAAAGGCTCAATCCTGGCATCGGCTTTAGAAAGGCCGGCACGAAGTTGCTGGTCCCTGATATTGACCGGGGCGATCCTGGCGCCGCCATTGCCGCGGTTGAGGTCGACAAGGAGGCTCGCGTGTTACGCGCGCTTGATCCTTCCGGTAAAGCACTTGCAGTCTACCCCGCCTCGATCGGCAGCGACGAAAAGCCGGCGCCGAGTGGCCAGGCAGAGGTAAAACGCGTGGTGCACAATCCGACCTATCACTACGATCCCCACTTCGCTTTCAAGGGCGTCAAGACCAAGCGACCCTTCACCATCGCTGCCGGCCCGAACAATCCGGTGGGGTCGATATGGATCGATCTCTCCATCGAAAGCTACGGCATTCACGGCACGCCCGAACCCGGCAAGATCGGGAAGACCTTCTCGCATGGCTGCATCAGGCTGACGAACTGGGATGCCGAAGACCTCGCCTCGATGGTGCAAAAGGGCACGAAAGTTACCTTCAAGGACGAAATGGCCGACGCTGGCGACAAACCTATGTAGGCATGCCGCACCAAATCCTGTCATTTTGACCTGATTCAGAACGCCTCTCCGAGGCCTACTCTCGCGTGCCGGAGTGCACCGACGCCGCGAACCGTGCAATCCGCCATTGGACCGCTTCCAGCCGAATTGCGCGCGCTAGGTAGAAAGTTCGAAAAGCTTCCAAGAACGCCAAGCAAACTGGGCGCTGCAGAGCGGGCAATAAGGTTCACGGATATCCCGGCGAACATCCGCATTGGAGCGGTCGATATCGTCGGCAGAAGAGCGTCGGAAAGGGGCTGTCGGCGGCTCCGTCGTGGGAACGAAAAAAGAAGAGAAGCAGAACTTTCTTGTGCGATTTTTGCACACAACATATCGTAACTATCTGATTTTATTTATCTATCTACCCCATCCATCATCGGCGCCACGGCAAGTCTGTGGTCTTGATATTTCAGCATTTTTCTTTTAACTCAAATCGTTAGACCCTGTCGAGCGCACACGAATTTACGCCAGAATACGACCCTTTTCGCCACGTTTCGATCTCTCAGTGCACACGGAGCGCACACGAAAAATGGCCACCTATACAAAGCTCTCGTCCGGTTCCTGGCGTGTCCAAGTCCGTCGCAAAGGTCGCTACGTCAGCGAGACCTTCCTGCGCCGAGACGACGCACGACGCTGGGCAACCGAAACCGAGCGCCAAGTCGATCGTAGTGAGACGCCGACCAAGTCCCGTATAGCGCGCCTGAAAACTTTCGGCGAACTCATCGACCTTCATATCGACGACATGTGCGATGTAGGCAAGTCCCCTCGCCGCTCCAAGGCCGCGGCCCTCGATATGCTGCAGAGGCATCTTGGGAAGTGCAGCATCGCGAGGCTGAATTCACGATTGAACAGGTTGCGCTGGTGACTGGGCACAAGGACTGGAAAATGCTGAAGCGGTATACGCACCTTAAGCCCGAGGCGCTCCACTCAGTGCTGGCGAGCCGTGCTGCCTAGCGCGATGGCCGCTTGCATATTCGGATTGCAGCGATAGCCGAAAGTTCAAACCAGACTACGAATCTGGGGGTCAGGAGTTCGAATCTCTTCGGGCGCGCCAAATTTCCAACCTATTGAGTTGAACCAGTTTTCCGAAGCGTGCGCCCGAACAAAAGAGAGAACTGTCTGGGGGCCCATTCGGCACTATAAGCGACGTCTGTTTCCCAGGTGTGGTCCGCCTTTGGGACTCGGTGCCGATCTCGCCGCAGACGAACTTGAGGCAGTACATCTTCCGCTCGGATAGACTCCTGACCCGACCGTCCATACAATCCAGTCTGGCCTCCAGGAACAGAGGCATCACATGGTAGGAGAAAGCGTCCAACGCCGGCTTGCAGCGATTCTGAGCGCCGATGTGGTCGGCTACAGCCGACTGATGGAGCTTGATGAAGCAGGAACCCTTGAGCGTTTGCGAAACAATCGCAGCACGCTTGTCCTGCCCGAGATCCAGAAACACGGGGGGCGGGTCGTCAAGCTCATGGGCGACGGTTTGCTCGTAGAGTTCGCGAGCGTCGTTGCGGCTGTGAGTTGCGCCCTGGGTATCCAGCGGGCAACCGCCGAGTGCCAGTCCGATCTGGAGGAATCCCAGCGGATACGCTTCCGGATCGGGGTCAATCTGGGCGATCTGATCGTCGACGGGGACGACCTTTACGGCGAGGGTGTCAACGTGGCTGCCCGGCTCCAGACGTTGGCCAGCCCTGGAAGCGTTGTCGTTTCCCAGACTGTTCGCGACCACATAGCGGGAAGGCTCGCCGTGACGTTCGGCGATTTCGGAGAGCACGTCGTCAAGGACGGCGAACGCCCCATCCGGGTTTTCGGGGTAAGCCTTGTCGAGGCGAGTGGAGCACAAAATCCCAGAGCGGAGCGTTCGAGCGCCAGACCGGTGCGGCCTGCGATTTGCGTCCTGCCTTTCATCAACATGAGCGGCGATGCCGAGCAGGAGTATTTCAGCGATGGCATTACGGAGGACATCATCATCGACCTGTCCAAGGTTTCCACGCTCTCCGTCACCGCCCGCAATACCGCTTTCACTTTCAAGGGCAAAGCCGTCGATGTGGGGCAACTTGCCAGGCAGTTGGAGGTTACTCACGTTGTCGAGGGCAGCGTCCGCAAGGCCGGTGGGCGGGTGCGCATTGCCGCGCAGCTGATTGATGGAGCCAGAGGCGATCATATCTGGGCAGAGCGATACGACCGCGATCTGAACGACATCTTCGCGTTGCAGGATCAGATTGCGCAGGCCATTGTTGCCGCATTGAAGGTCAAGCTGTTGCCGGCCGAGAGGCGGGCGATCGAACACCGCGCGACCAATGATCCCCGCGCCTACCAGCTCTATCTGCTGGGCCGGCATTACCTGCAGCATGGGCCGCGGCAGGTGGAAATAGCTCTCCGATTCTGTCGGCGTGCCGTGGAAATCGACCCCAACTACGCCCAGGCATGGGCCATGCTCGCGCTTTACCAAGCGGATCGGTATCTCGCTGGAATGTCGCAGGACTCGGGCATGTCAGCCGCTGAGAGGGCCCTTTCGCTGGATCCGACATTAGCAGAGGCCCACGCCGCCAAGGGGCGGATCCTGGGCGAGCTCGGCCGCTACGAGGAGGCTATCACGGAGCACGAGGAGTCGCTGCGGCTCGATCCGGACTCCTATGACGTCCGCTACTGTTTCGGCCGCACTCACATACGATTCGGTGACCATGAAGCGGCGATTAGGCATTTCGAGCGAGCTGCTGAGCTTCTCGATACGGACTATGTTTCCCCCGGCTTTGTAGCCCAGAGCTGCCGGGCGCTCGGCTGGCACAACGAAAGCCTCACTGCGGCGCGGCAGTCGGTGGAACGCGCCGAAATGGAGATCGCGGTACGCCCCGACAACGCTCATGCGGTGGGGAGCGGCGCTCTCGCATTGGCTTACCTGGGGGAGGTCGAGCGTGCCAAGGAATGGATTTCGCGCGCGCTCATCGTCGTCGATCCCGACGACACGCTGGAACAGTACAATGTAGCCTGCGCCATGGCTCAAGTCGGGGAGTTGGACGAGGCTTTCGATCTATTGGAATCCTGCATCGGTAGGATACCCGCCCAATTCGTGAATTGGGTCAAGAATGACAACGACCTCGACCCCCTGCACCGTCATCCACGGTATCAGTCCCTGATCGCAACTGCTGAGGAGAGGTTGAGGGCCGCCGAGGCCGCGCGCAGTTGAGCGCCGACTGGACCGAGAACCGCAGGGCGCTGAGTATTCTTACTTCGTAACAAGCAAATCCGTCGCACCAGTTTAGCCGTCGTCTTGACAGCCACCGGGGGTCGTGCAATGTTTATTAGCTTATTCTGATATATACTGGCCCTAATTGCAGGAGGATTGGATGGTCAAGAAGAGCCGCCGGATCAGCAGGGTAAATATATCAGTAAAAGTGACGATCATCCCGGAGGACGAGGCAACCGACGAAGAAAAGAATGATCCTTCCGTTGCTAAGATAGAAATTGGTGGGGAGGATTTTATTATAGTTGCCGGTCGTGCGGACGTTAAGCCGGCTCCCAAGAAGAAATGAGCCAACGGCCGTGCCGAAACGCTCCGCGAAAGAGCTGAGATCGCTGCGTTGGCATCTGGCCTCCGATGCCTACTGGCGCCGAGAAGAGGAAGACATCGTCATCGCAACGGAAGGCACGATATTGAGATTGAATTCGGCGAGCGCCCGTATGCTCGAGGCGCTTGTCGGCATATCGAAGGCCGGCCGCCTTTTGAAGAGCGGTACGTTCCAAGACAATGAGGTCGAATCGCTGCTGAGGCTTTTGGTGAGCGAGAACATTGTCGTGCCGGGTGAAGACAGAAAAGCGTCGCGCTTGCAGGAAGTTACGTGCATCGATGCGCAAATAACTCCCGGATGGTAGCGCGGCATTGATGTGAGGAATTCGGGTTGGCTCGCCGGGAGAAAGCCACGGAAATCGCGCTGGTGAATGTGCCGTATGGTTCGGCTGACGGCGAGCGCAGCATGCGGCCACTCGGGCTGAGCTACCTCGGAGCGTTCCTCGCCGACCGGGGCGTACGCGCCAAAGGTTTCGACTTCTCCGATTCTTCAATGAATCCGACCGAGATCGTCGAGCGGTATCGGCTTGCGGAATATCCCGTGGTCGGTCTCTCGTTCTACAACATAAACGCCAAGGCCGCTTATCGGCTGGCCGAAGCCGTTAAGGCTCGAAACCCGCACTGCGTGGTCGTGGGCGGCGGTCCGCACGCGAGCGCGGCCCATGCCACGCTTTTCGAAAGGCATCCAGAAATCGACCTCGTCGTGAGAAACGAGGGCGAGGAGAGCCTACTGGAAGTCATCGAGGCACTCCGCTGCAAGCTGCCGCTGAGCGGAATCAGCGGCATTTCCTACATGAGCGGTGGCCGCAGCGTCGTAGCGCCCGACAGAAGCCGCCTGGAAAACCTGGATGACCTGCCGGCCCCTGCCTTCGATTTCCAGTCCGAAACCGAAGAGAACCCGCTGTTCTACTTCGACAGGGCAAGCGGAACGCGAAAGCGTGCGGTGGGACTGGTCTCGAGCAGGAGTTGCCCATATAGCTGCTCGTTCTGCGCGATCATCCTGATCGGCCGGCAATGGCGAAAAGCGAGCGCGGCCAAGGTCGTGTCCGACCTGAAGGAGCTGGAAGCCAGGAATGGGCTCGAATACGGACACATCTACTTTCTGGACGCCAACTTCTTCGTGAGCGCCAAGCGGTCGCTGGAAGTGGCGGAAGCGCTTCACTGCTATCGAGCGGACATCACCTTCAGCTTTTCCACGAGGGTGAACCAGCTGATCAAGGGCAAGAGCCTGCTTTCCGAGCTGCAGAGGCTTGGATTGAGAGCTGTCGAACTGGGTATCGAAAGTGGCAGCGGGGACGCGTTGAAGCGGTTTGCGAAAGACACCACGCCCGAGCAAAACGACGAGGCGCTGCATCTTCTGAAGAGTTATGGAATACAGCTGATTTTTGATTTCATCATGTTCGATGCGGAAGCAAATCTGAATGACATCAGGCGCAACGTCGACATGATCGAGAGGAACAATCTCGACTACCATGTGCCGTGGGAGCATATCTTTTCACATATGACGCCGTATCTCGGAACCGATATTCGGCTGCACTATGAAAAGATGATGGGTCATGCTTTCGACGAGGACGAGCTGCCCCATCCGAGCGATCTGTTTCAGGATCCGCAGGTAAAGGCTGTCTTTGACGAGTTGAGCAAGCTTCAGGCTCACGTCCCGAATATCGCGCAGGCGCTGTTCCGCACCGAAGCGCGGGTCAGGGGCTCCGCAAGCTGGGGACGCAATGAGGCGCGGGAAAAGCTGAACGCGGTCACGCTCCGGCGCCTTCCGTTCCTGGTGCTTAGAAATCTTCTCAGCCAAGCCAGACAAGGCGAAACTGTTTTGCTTGCCCGGGCGATACCGCCATTCACCGACGAAGCTGGCAGTTCATACGATCTCGAGGAGTTCCTGCACTGGGCTGCGACTTGAATTCATATCAACGGGCATGGAGATAGGAGACAGCCGCAAGCGTCTCGAGCCCCAATTCCTCCCGCAATGCGGCGATCACGGTTGCCACGCGACCACGCACCCGTGGAGGAAGCTGCATCAGCCCCTCGATCAGGCGCCGGCCTTCCGCCCTGGCGATAAAGTCGATGCGCCCATCGACCGGCAGGGGGCGGCTTCCCCGCTGGTCTCACGCGTCCCCAACACCTCGCCCGTGACGGTGGCCGTCCGGTCCCAAGACACCGGCACTCTCCAGTAGCGCGACAGGCGATTGCCGATACGTTTGAGCGCAACTGGTGACCGAAGTGTCGAGATAGCCGATCTGCTGCAGCGCGATCGAAAGGGCCATGATCATCCGCCCTTCCCGAAATATCAGCGGCAGCACCAGCAGTCCGCCAATCAGACAACGCATGCCGACCGCGCTCAGCGGATCGAGATTCTGCTGGATATTTGCCGAAGCCCCACAGGGCCGCGACGAACAGAAGCAGAAGATTGGCATGCAGCTTCGACATCTCTTTTCGCTCTGCGTTAAGCCTGTCTGGGCCGACTACGGACACAGGGCCTGGCTCCAGCCGGTGCAAGCAGCCTGCCGCCATTCCATCCGTATGTCCTGAAGGTGCGCTGAAACTGTTCTGAAACTGTGGCGGGCCGACACATTGCCTTAGGAGGTGGTGCCGCTCAGCCGCGGGATGCCACCGCCGTGCTACTTGTTCGGCGCCTCGGCGCTGAGCAGCGAACGCATCAGTGCCGCCTGGCTACGCACCCCGGTTTTGTCGAAAATGCGCTGCAGCTGGGTGCGCAGAGTATTGATGCTGACTGCAAGGAGATCTGCGGCGCTCTCCAGGTCGTGACCATCGACGATCAGGCGGGGCAAGTTTGACCTGCGCGGGTGTGAGACCAAAGATCTCCCGCGCCACATCGACCCGGTGTGCGACAGTCTCAGCATCGTCGAACGAGACCAGCGCCTTGCCGTCCTCAAGCAAGACCCAGCAATGGAGCGGCACCCCCGCCGCGTCCTCGCCAAGTGCCACCGCCCAGGCCTGCTTCGGCGCGACGCTCAGCGGTCTCTGGCCCTGTAGCTCGTCAAAAGCCCGGCTCACAGTGTCACGAAGCGCTAAGTCGCGCTCGCGCCGTTTGGCGCGTAGGCGCCCAGCGCTGACGATAAGCCCTGGATGGCTACGCATCCGCTCCCGCGCCAACCGGTTCATCCATAACATCCGCGCATCGGCGTCGACCTCGACCAGCGGACAGGTCGCCTGTTCAACGGTGCTCTCCATCATCACCATGCAGCCGATTTTCCAGACACCTTCGGTCCGATGCATGATTTTGAGCACGCGCTTCAGATCATCGCCGGTATCGGTCCCGATCTGGTCGTAGGTGATCCATGCCATATTCCCGCTGACGATGACGTTGACCTTCTCCCACCGGACGCGCTCCGCGAAGGCCTTTTTCTCCGGGAACCGCTCCACGATCTTCCTAAGTCGCGCGGAGATCGCGTCCCAGCCTTCGTCTACCCGGATACCCAGCGAGGCAAAGGCCTCCATGCGCCGGGTCTGCGGCGACTGCACCCAGTGGCTCGCCAACGCCTCGAAGTCCCGCTGCAGCCAAGCCTCGGTCTCGCCACGGATCACAGCCAGGATCGCGGCCTTGTCGGCCTCGCTTTCGTCCATCCCATGATCTCCGATGAGGTCGGGTCGCAGCATAACATGGCTGACATCTCGTAACATGACATGCCTCAGATAAGGGTTATGCCAAGGATCAGGATCACGCCGGCCGTCATCGCGATCGACCCAAGCAGTCCTTGGTTCAGGTGCGGCCACGCAATTTGGTCCGAGTAGTAGCGGTCCTCCGCCCGGGCACTCATCGGCCCCGGTCGGGCGGCGGTGTGAATGTGTGTGGCGGCGAGACTGTAGATGTCCATAACGTCCTCCGGTCCTTGCGCTCTCATCTCGGGCATCTTGGCACGGACAGGCGCCCTGACCTGTCATGCGCGCGGACGACAGCCGAAGAGCCGACGGGTCTAAGGGCTTCAGGCCTCAGGCGATCGGCCGTGATCGACGGGCCAAGGTTTCCCAGATCCCGGCTTACAGATGGCTGATGGGAGGCTCGAACTCACTAAAGCAGTTGGCGCACCAGCGAGCGACCACGCGTCTGAGGAAATGCCTCCAGGCATCTGCGATCAGCACAATCGTGGTCCGGAGATCGAACGAGCGCACCATTGAGTCTCGATCGGCCCGCTGCTTCTCAAGATAACGGGCGAGCGCAACATCGTGGCGCAGCGGCGCCAGCGCGTAGCGCAGCCGCGGATCTTCCCTGGGATCATCGTGCCAGATAGGCCACTCGTTCGGGCGTTGTTGCATCGCATCCTCCTGAGACAAGTGCTGCCTCGTCCGGATAATCTCCTCCACGCCCGTGAGAAAAGCGTTGGAACCAGCGTGAGGTATTCGTGAAAAGCGTCACGCCGGCAAAATCGCGGTTGAAATAGGGGCAGCTGGGGGAAATGATTGCCGGTAAGGCTATGGCTGTGGCGGATTCGATGGCGCACCCTCATCTCTGTCTGCTCGGTGGTTTCGATTTTGCCGGTGACACAGCCACGGTTCCGCTACTCAGCCGCAAGGCGCGTGCCATGATGGCTTACCTCGCCCTGCAGTCCGGACAATCGCAGTCGCGCGAAAAGCTCGCTTCCCTTTTGTGGGGTGGCAACAGTGAGGCCCAGGCCCGCACGAACCTGCGGCAGGCCTTGTCTGCTATCAGGAAGGCAACGCACGAATCCGCAGGCGACGCCGAATTTTCCCGAAACGGTTTTGAAGTCAATCAAGGTCGACGGCGAGATCCGCAAAATCCCGACCGGCGTCCATATCGACGGGATGATCTACTACAACAAGAAGGTCGCCGCCGAGGCCGGCGTCGACCCGACCAAATGGGCCTCGCTCGACGATATGTTCGCCGACATGAAAAAGGTCCAGCAGGCCGGCTTCACCTTCATCGGAGTGGGCGGCAACACGTTTCAGGCCGGCTATCTCTTTCATGCCCTGGTCGCTGCCGTCGCCGGCCCGGACATATACAACCGCTTCTATGGTGAAACGCCTGACAAGACTGTGTTCGACGAGAAAGGCCTGCGCGACGCGATCGACATGTTCCGCAAGATCACCAGCCAGGCCGACGCGGGCTGGGTGAACCGGCAATGGAACGAGACGACCAGCACGGTCATTTCGGGCAAGACGCTCATGCAGATCCATGGCGACTGGATGAAGGGTCAGTGGAAGGCCAACAAGAAGGTGCTCGGCGAGGATTTCGGCTGCATCAACATTCCCGGCACCAAGGCGCTATCGGTGACGGTGGATGCGTTCGGCATCCTCGGCGGCCAGCCCGATGACGTGCTCAAGGCAGAGCTCGACTTCGCCGGTACCGTCGTCGACCCCAAGATCAACGCCGAGTTCGCTTCCATCAAGGGATCGAGCCCGGTGCGCCTGGACGTTCCGACCGACAAGCTCGACGCCTGCAACCAGCTCGTCCTCGACTCGCTGAAAAAGCCCGGCTTCAGCGTCCAGAATCCTTTCAACATATCCGACACCGACTGGCTGAACTCGGTGTGGAATACGATGTACACATTCCAGGGCGACCCCGACATGACGGTCGACGATGTCATCGGGGATTTCCGCAGCGAATACGCGGCGGTCTTCCCGTAATATTGGTTGAGTCCGCGCCGCCCACCTGCCTCGCGAGTTCGTCGAAGGACGATACCCTCTCCCGTGAACGGGGAGAGGTTGATCGATCATTTGGCCAACTCAACGCGCCGCCACTAACCCACGGGAAAACATTTTGCGCAACAGACGGCGGGGGCAACTCCTGCATCCATTGACAGTCGTCATGCTCGGCTGGAGAATGAAGAAGGTCAACGGCGATAGCCATGCGGGAAGGCAATGGTCCAACCGCCAGATCCCGGACACCGTCCTGGCAGCGTCGTCGCGGTCATCGTCATTTGTTTGATCATCGTCGCTTTGTTCTTCATAGGCTTCAGATACTCAAGGCCAGGCCAAGGTACCCTCGTTATTCCTGGCGGTACGCTGCAGCAACCGTGAATCCGACCCCTTGGCGCTGATGCGGAGCCGTTCTCGGGCTACCAAAAGTGCCCCGGCGGGACTGGGGACGACAGCAAGAACCGTCCGGCGCTTCGCGGCCGGTCTTTTGCATCCCGCCGCGGCCTTCCTTTCCCACCTAAACAACCAAGCCTGGCCGGTGTGAGGTCGACATACTGGGAGACGACGAGCCCCATCCACCAGGCACTAGACGGCCCTGATCAGCCGGAGCAGAGAAAGCGCCTCGAAAAAGGTCCCCTTGCGAAAGGCGAGATAGGTCGGCTCTTCGACACCGTGGAACCGGCGCTTGAAGGCCGCCTGCCCCTGCAGGTTGAAGCGGGTGCGATTGACCCACGGCGATTCATAGGCGCGCTGGAAAGCGCACCGCCAGAAATCGCTTTCGACAAACCCGCTGGGTCCGATTTCGACCAGCGGCGACAGGCCGAGGGTAACGACGGAAACACCTTCGTTGCGAAAGCGGTCGACCGCAAATTTGGTCAGGCCGATCTCGGCATGCGCCGAGGCATCGATGTGCTTGCGCTTGAACGAGGTGGTGTAGCCGATGACCTTGCCGTCACTGAACAGCGGATCGAAATCCAGCAAGGCCACGAGCTCTCCATCCGGACCGTGCAGGACGAAGCGGCGCATGTCGATGCCAAGGTGATCGGCAAAGGGCCTGTTGAGAAACCTCATCTCCCAGCGCTTGACGATGCGGTCTGCCCGCCAGTTCTGGGAGAGCCTGGCAATCTCGTCGAGGAAGACGGTCCCGTTGTCCTCCGCAAAGGAAAACCCCTTCCTCAAGAGCCAACGTTCGGAATAGCGCACTGTCTCATTGCGCCTTCCGGAAAAGTCGTGGCCGGGCAGGACAAGCCTGGTGTCGACGCCAAGGCGGTTGACCTGATAGCCAAGCCCGGCAAGCACGCGCGCCGTCTGTTCGCCGATCTGCACGAACCACGGGCTGCCTGCAACCTCGACGAAACGTTTGATATAGTCGCGCCGATCGGCCGGGGCAGCCATTGGATCACCGAGCGCGAAATGATGTCGCGTTTTGCTGCCGTAAGCGATGTAGCCCTGGGCATCGCCGAAGTAATGAAGCCCCTTCTGCACGGCGGCCGAATAGGCAAGGGAAAAATCACCATGGCGACGGACCAGCGCCAGGCGCTCGACATGGTTCAGCTGCAGCCGCGGTATTTTAGGCCCGCGGTTTTCCAAAAAACGATCGAGGCGTCTTCGCAATGACGGCATGGTCGACTTTCGCGTGCCGGCTAGGCCGATGAAAGAGCTGACGGACCCCAGACCGATCATATTGCCGCGAGCTGATCCTTACCTGGTGCGGCATCTTATCCGGCCGGAACCGCCAGATTTAGGCACAATCCGCCCCCGGTCCCGCCCCAAGGCGGCACCACGCATTGTTGTCGACGCCCAGCGTCTGACGGCTGGTTGCTGCGCTCTTCGCGACACGAAATCGATTCCACTTCGGAAGCGCTCACCTGCCAAACACGATGGCGCTTATCGAACTGCGCTCTGAGAAGATTGTGCTTGATCTGAAGCCAGGAATTCGTCGCGTTCTGCTATCCACAAATCGGCATAGTCGACATTCTGCCACTCGGCAAACCACGGGCCGCCGCTCGTATAGTGGACCGCCTTAGGTGTGCCGACAGCAGGCTTTTCGTTCCAGCCTTCGAGCCAATTCCACTCTACCGGCAATGAGCCCAGATCTTCGTCGGCAACCCACTGCATTCGGTGAAGATAGGCGCCACTTTCCTGGTTCACGACCTCTGGCGTGAGCGATTTGACCGAGGGATGCGCGCAATTGAACAGCATCAACGACGACCAGTTTTTCCGAGGATAGGATGTCTGGACCACGCCATCCATCTTGGTCGTGGCCTTCGGCGTATAGTCATGCTGGACGCAATAGACCGCCTTGTCCGAGTCCGTATATTTCAGCAGGCCTGCGACGTCACCGAGCCACAGGAAATCGCAATCGCAAAACAGGGCCCAACCCGTGTAGCCGGCGAGAAAGGGCGTCAGAAAGCGCGTGTAGGTGAACTCCGTTGAGGCGAGCGGGTCTTTTTCCCGCCAGTACAGCCCGCGGCTACGCATCTCGTCCTGCTTGATCGGAATGACGGAGACAGGCGCCGACGCATGTTTGAGCAGCGAGTGGCGCGCGACGTCGTACGCGATCGGCTCACGGCTGTCCCATCCGATAAATACCCTAAACGCATCAGTCATATTCACTACCCTGGCTTTCGATTTTAACGGTCGTACACTAACTAGTTGGCGATGGCTCGGCAACAATGGCGGTCGCGCAAGCCGGTTTCTCACAGATTTGTCCTGGCCTCGGTCTTGCTGGTTCGGGTGGAATTGGCCTCGCTCCCCAATGCCACACGCGCCCATTTCTGATAGGTGTAGCTGGCGGAATAAGCGGCAACCATCGCCCCAGTGGAACCGTCCAGAAATCCCAGCCGGAAAACATAGCTGCGCATATAAGCCCAGACAGAGCGCAAAACCGCCTTGCCTATCGAGCTTTTTTTGCCCTCGGCAAGCAGCCGCGCGGCGGACGCTTCGGCGTACCGGCCAATCTTGTCGTGGGCATCCGCCAGGTCGGCGATGGAGTCGTGCTCGATCGGCTGGGACAATCGCCCGACCTTCCCGTTCACCACTACTTTCTCGTGCACGGTATCGTCGCTGAAGCGCCCGGAGCGGCGACGAAATAGCCTGAGCACCAGATCGGGTGACCAGCCGCCATGGCGGACAATATGCCCGCAAAAGCGCGATCTTCTCGGTATTTCGAAGCCGTCATAGCCTTTTGGGTCGGCGATTGCGGCTCTGATTTCCGCACCGAGCGGCGCCTCCACCCACTCATCGGCATCCAGCGAAAGGATCCAATCCCCCGTTGCCGCGGCAAGCGCACGGTTTTTTTGCGCGCCGAAACCGGGCCAATCAAGGGTCATCAAAACCTTGGCTCCGAGATCACCGGCAATGTCCCTGGTTCTGTCGCTGCTGTCATTGTCTAGAACGACGATTTCGTCGGCAAAATCCACCGAACGAAGGCAGCGCGCGATGGACGCCTCCTCATTGCGGGTGATGATAACGACCGAGAGCACCGGCACGGTCAGAAGGTTCCGGCATCAAAGCTGCCGCTGTCATTCGAATGTATCTGCAGCATCGGCTCCCGGCCTGTTAGCGCACTGAGGGTACTAACCTAATCCAACAAAGTCGAAAATCATTTCAGATCAAGGCTTTCATACAGCGCCATCATTCGCTTTATCATGACGTTGAAATCATAATGCTCGGCCGCCGCTCTCACCCGGGTCGCGGTCTCACATCGTGACGACAACTGCAGCGCGTGCGCGAGCCCTGCAGCGAGGTCGCTTTCGCTGGCCGCGTCGCAAACAAGCGTCGGCTCGAACCGCTCGACAAGCTCGCGCGCTCCGCAGCCGGTGCTTACCACAGCGGGCAAGCCGCTGGCCATGGCCTCGATCACCACTGTGCCGAAAGGATCATAGATGGAAGGCAGCACGGCAATATCGGCCGCGCCGTACCACGGCAACATGTCCTTTTGCGGCCCCAGCATCTTGAGCCTTGCGCCGAGACCCAGCCTGTCACCAGCCTGCCTGAAGGCGTTGGCGCGCGAATCGTGGCCGACGACCCACAATTCCGGCTCGCCATCGAGCCTGGCGACAGCCCTCATCAGTGCAAGAAGCCCCTTTCGCGCAAAGCCCGAGCCGACAAACAGGACGACCGACCTGTTATCGTCGACGTCGAGCCGCGCGCGGACCGCGGTCCGATGCTGTTGGCGCAGTTGCGGATTGAAGCGGTCGAGGTCCACGCCGTTGGGGATATGGTGCACATTTTCCGCCGGATAATCGTAGTGACGGACAATGTCGTCTGCGACCATTTTCGAAATCGCAATGACAGCTTTGAGCCGTGGGCTGGCATAGGTTGCGCGCTCGAGGCGCAGCGTCTGGCGGTGAAAAGGGCTCAGCGCCATTGCCGCCCTGCCAAGCCGCGTCTGGAAACGCCGCCGCTCGGCAAGATAGGCGGCATGAACGCCCTCCCCGGCCCGGAAGACATCGCAGCACGGGAGGCGATCGTTGCTCTGCACCAGCGCCCGTGGCATCTCGGCGATCTTGCGGCAGGCGGCTTGAGCAAAGGACGTCGCCCGCAGCGAACGCGGAAAGCGGCGGCCGGCGCAATGGATGAACTCTATCCCTTCATTACGCGGCCAGTCGCCGGAGAGCACGGCCACCGGCCGCTGACGCGCCGCGAACGCGGCCATGATGTTTTCCAGCATGATCTCGCCTCCACCGAAAGGCGCATAACGCTGGCGCACGAACAGGATCGGCACTGTCGGTTCGGCTTGGACCTGCCGATCATGCTGAGACAGAGCCATTTGACCTCGCTACGCCGTGAAGATTTGCACATGATCGACTGGAGTGTCGTTTTCCTGAGGTAGACTGTGCGCCGCCGAGCAGAAGCCGCGCATTGCCGTCAGTAGCCGAAAGCCTCAAAATCCTCGGCATAGAGGCTAGAGACGATCCCGCGCGATCTCTTATCATAGTAATCGTCGGCCTTGCTCGTCGCATCCGTTCGGCTTTGGCTGCGGTGGATGGTGTTGCTGATTTGCCTGCCGCCACTGATCCGATCCCACACCTTTTGGAAGTCCTCGGCGAAATTTTCGACACGACCGATAAAATCAAACTCGGACGTGGGCATGACAAGCGACGATGTCTGCGGAGCCCAATGGAGGTCCGCATACAGCCAGCCATCTTCCAGGAGATCACAAAATTCACAGAAAGTCGGGATATTGCCGCGCTTACCGATGTTTTTCTTTCCCGTCGCGACCTTATCCAAATAGGCCGACAGCACGCGGCTGTAGGGATTCCGCACAAACGTGAACGCGAACACGTTCGAAATCGAATCAACCTGATCGACGGTCAATTGCGACGGACGCAACAGGGTGTCGCTCTGCAGCAATTGTTTCTTCGCGCCGGCGAGCTGGAAGTTTTCGCGAAATTTAAGCTGGGCCAAGTTTATTGTGACCGTAGAGTTGGCCGACTTCGCAATGCGATTGTAGAAAAATCCGTGATCGGGATCAAACAATCCTTGCCGATCGGCGGTCAGTATCGTCAATTTGCCGCCATACGGGTATCGCTTGTAAAACGGAGAAGCCGGTATGGTCCTTTTGGCGACCGTTCGGCCAACCTTTGTTTTGATTTTCCGAAATCGTTTCAGCACATTCGAGCTCGATTCGTGAGTGGTTTCGTCCCCCGTTTACCGTGCCCACCGCGGCGTATAGCGTAAGTCTGTCGACGCTGCCAAGTTAGAGATTGAATGTAAGAAACTTGGCGGAACATTTGCGTTGTCTACGCCTTCCCGCGCCCGGAAAAACATCGCAGCACGAAAGGCGATCATTGTCCTGCACCAGGGCCGGAAGCGTCGGTCGTGCTGTGACAAGCCCGTGCGACGCGCCATGCCTCTATCCACCACAATTGAGCTTTCGAACTTGGCGGGAGTTTCTTCGCAGTCTATTAAGCGCCGTAAGCCAGCCTTGGATAGGGCAATGCGGTAAAGACAGTCTGCCTGCTTACACGCCTATGCCACGACAGGTAGACTGCTTTCAAGGCGAGGGTTTTTGCCGATGACGACCAGCCATGTTTCGCCCGATAATGTCGTGCCGGGCAAACCCCAGCTCGGCGCATTCCGTCGCCTCGAGCGCTCGTTGCGGCCACGGCTGCAAAGCCTTCGCGACGTAGTCAGGGAGCCGTTTCTTGCCTGGGCGCATCCGGAAGCCCTCGCCTTCTACCGCAGGGCCGTGGCAACCGCATACCTGCCGGACGACCTGATCGACGTGGTCCCGCAACTCAAGATCCTGTACCTGGCAACGCCGAAGGCGGCCAGCAGCCGCATTCGAAGCAACCTTGCAGCCATGATCGGCAACGACACCGTGTCGGGGTGGCGCAGCGACCAGAACTGGAAGGTCCACAACCGAAAGGCGTCACGGTTGCAGGCGCCTCGCCATGGCATCGTGCAGTTCCACCACATGGCGACAAGTGCTGAAGCCTTGCGATTTACCTTCGTTCGCAATCCCTACACCAGGCTGTTGTCGTGCTGGGCCGACCAATATCGCGACCGTCCCCTTGTGCCTGGCTATGGCAGGGTCGAGGTCTATCTGGCCCACCGCGAACGGGCCGATCCGGCGCTGCCTGTCGGCGCTGACAAGAGCCTGTCCTTTGCAGATTTCGTCGCCTTTGCCTGCAAGACGTCCACATGGCGCATCGACAAACATTGGCAGAGGCAAAGCGACATTGTCGAAGTTCCAGGAGTTGCGTTCGACCTCATCGGCAAGACCGAGACTTTCGCAAAGGATTTCGAACGGGTTCTCGATCATGTCGGTGCAGGCGACGATATGCGGCGCGCGGCGATGCCGCCCCTGCACACCTCCTCGCGTCGCAGGCTTGCCGACTACTTCACGCCAGAACTGGCGGATTCCATCTATCGCGCATATGAGCGCGACTTCGATCAGTTTGGCTATCCGCGCGCGCTTCCAGAGTGAAAATATCGGGCGTATCGCTCAAAGGTACCCGAAAGCCTGCATCAGGGGCTTCCCACGGCCCTCGGTAAGCTCCGCCAATTCCTGCTGACCAAGGTCGGTCTTCCATCGTCCGCGCCCGTCATAGATCGGCTGATTGACCTGCTGGTTGCGGAGTGCAGTATGTTGCTTCTCAAGTTCGACTTCGGCCGGCTTGAACCATTGCTGCGGCTTCCTGTGATAATCGAGCAGGTCCGGGCTGAAGGGCAGGTTGAGAAAGCCGCAGATGCGCTCGACGATCTTGGCCGGATCCTCGACCAGATCCTCGTAGCGATAGATCAGTACATCCGGCTGTCCTTGTTCGGCGAGAACGAGCGCATTGTCGCCGATCCAGCGGTCGAGCGCCTCCCTTGGATCGCCAAGACGCTTGGCCAATGACGCCACGACGTCGCGCCCGTCCCGCACCGGCATCACGAAACGCGCCCCGGGCACGAGGCGGCGAATACGGCCGACGCGACGGATATGCCGCGGCGTTTTTTCAAGCAGCAAGGTCTTTCCGGCACCGCGCGCGGCGCGCTTCAGCTTCCAATAGCGAAACATCGCCAGCGGCGTCCATTTGAAGAAGACATTGGTTTCCTGGAACGGCAGGTAGACGTCGGGATGGGCTGCGAGGATCGTCGCGATCAACGTCGTGCCGCTATGACCGCAGCCGCATATGAATCCGGTCCGCATCACCATGTCGGCAGTGCTCCCATGGCCCGACCCCGCTCCGTCACGGCAAAAAAGAAATGCTGGCAGCCTTGAGGGTGGCTATGCGGAGGCATTCGAAAACTTGGCGCCTTTCAGGAAACCGGACAATACCGCCTCCTGATAGCTTTCCTCGGATTGCGAAGCCACGGCCGTTCGCTTCCAGCTTTGTGGAAGACCAAATCCCTGCTTCTTACGTTTGAGCGTGCTTGCCGGCAAAACATTGCGATATGCGTATTTAAGCCCGCCCTTAAGCTGGCCATCCTTGTAAAGAAACGACTCCGGCAGGCTGAACGCATATTCGATCATCGTTCGCGACAGGAACGGGATACGCGCTTCGAGCGAAACCGACATGCTCAACCGATCGACCTTGGTCAGGATATTGTTGGGCAGACTGGTATGAAAATCGAGATATTGCAGGCTGCGCAACGGTCCGAGTTCCGGCTTCCACCACGCCCTGAGATGGGCGAGTTCATCATAGTCAGCAGCGATGGCAAGGCGTTCGCGATAGACGTCGCGCTGCCATCTCGTTCTGCCGGAGCCAATGGCGATGGAGAGCTCGACCGGGTCACGCGTGGTGATCAGGCGCAAATTGCGGTCCTTCAGGCGCCACCCGCTCTGTGAACCGAACGGGACGAAACGTTGCTTCCTGCGAATGCCGCTAAACCGCTTGTATGAGCGATAGCCGCCGAAAAGCTCGTCCCCGCCATCGCCCGTCAGCACGACGGTCCTGTCGCGGCTGGCAAATTCGCAGACACGAAACGCCGGGATGGCGGCCTTGTCGGAAAGCGGCTCGTCATACCATTCCCGCGTGCGGTCGAAGACGTCATCGAGCTCTGTCGGCTGCAGGATCCGGATCGCGTGTTCGGCGCCGAACAGCGCCGCGACCTTGGCCGCCTGCGCGCTCTCGTCAAATCTCGGATCTTCGAAGCCGATCGAAAACGCCTTTGCCGTGGGGTTCACCGCAACGGCATGCGACAGGACAACCGCCGAGTCTATGCCGCCACTGAGAAAATAGCCGACCGGCACATCGCTCACCATGTGAGCGGCAACGCTCGCCTGCATGCGGTCCCGCAGCCCGTCGGCCAGGCGGTCGTCATTGTCCGAGCGGAGTTCGGTAGGCATGGTCCAGTAACGCCCGACATCGACGCGGCCGGTTTCCAGATCGAATGTCAGCCGACTTGCGGCCGGAAGTTTGAAGATATTGCGGTAAAGGCTTTTGGGCGCTGGAATATAGCGGCATGCGAGATAGTCCAGGACAGCCGTCTCGTCGATCGGCGGCAGATCGTCGCCGAGCCAGGTCTGCAGCGCTTTCAGTTCCGACGCCCAGGCAAATCGGCGTCCCGAATGGAAGTAGAAGAACGGCTTCATGCCCGGCCGGTCGCGGATCGCATGCAGCTTGCGGCGTTCCCCGTCATGGATCACGGCCGCATACATGCCGTCCAGCTTCTCGCAGAGCCCTTCGAGCCCCCACACCCGATAGCCATGCAGCACAACTTCGGAATCGGACTGCGAGGTGAATACGCAGCCTTTGGCAATCAGATCGGCGCGGAGCTCGCGATAGTTGTAGATCTCACCATTGACCGTGATCGCGAACTTCCCGTCGGCGCTGACCATGGGCTGATTGCCTGCCGCCGAGAGGTCGATAATGCTGAGGCGCCGAAACCCGTGATAGAGATCGCTGGTGACACGTGCGCCGCCATAATTCGGGCCGCGGTGCACAAGCGTGTCGCGGGCCTGGTCGGCACGATGGATATCGTCGGGCGAAAAGCCCTCGGCACGATAGACGCCGAACAATCCGCACATCATTGGCTCCGCAGGAAGATCTTCGGTTCGAAAGCTTTTTGCCGGCTCCGCCAGCCGGGCCAGACCAGTATAGGAAACTGCCTGGATGCTCAACCGCCCTGCTGATTTGTACGGTCAGGCTCGAGCGGCCTCGAGCAGGCGCCTCATGTTCTTCTCCGCCTCGTCCATCACCTCGGCCCAGGGCCGTAGGCGGCCGTGATCTGGGGATCGGCCCGGGCCGAGCGCGCGGGCCGATAGAACTCGCATGATGGATCGCTGTGGCCAGCCAGACCTGCTTCTCGGCCTTCTCGAACCGGAGAGCAGAACCTAGATGGCAAAAAAGGCATCGGCATATGAGGCAAAATCGTAGCTATCGGCGTCGTGCCGCTATGTCCGCATCCGCAGACAAACCGATGCATCGGATCAATTCACACCTGCCCCTGTCGCCGATATAAGATATGCCATGCCGCAGGAAGGCCTCATCGAGCCGCTTCCAGTAATCGAGCCGCGCAAGTACATTGTCGCAGAAGGCTACATCATCTACGCTGAGGTAGTCCAAATAACCACCGACCTTACCTTTTCGAACCTTGAAACTTTCCGGGTCGTCAGGATTGCGTGGTCGCAATTTTCCGCCATAGCGCGCACCCAGTTCTCCTGAGATTTCAGATTGCTGCATTCGTTTGAACGACCTACTGACGACCACATCAGCAAGGTTGGACTCGTCGAAGGACTTTCCCACAAAGTTTCCGACACTGCGCAAAGCGTCGTTTGTATCCCGCTGCATATCTTCATAGCGCAGAAGCGCAATTTTTCGCATGTAACTTGCGGCTGCGAACCACTGCAGATTGAAAAGGGCAATCTTCTCGACGCCGTGTTTGGGGCTCCTTACACATTCGCCTATCGGACCTGCTCCCAGCTGATGGCGTTTGCAAACCTGAAAATATCCAGACACCACAGTGTCGCGGGGATCTCGCGTCAGAAATAGGATCCGCTGCCGTTTGTAGCGTGATTTGTCGGTGCTGATCTGTGCAATGTCACGCAGCTCCTTGTGGTCGGAACCATCATGCGTGTAAGCCGCATTGACGCCCAGATCGTCAAGCATTACGCGCAGCCACGTCCGCCCGGACTTGGGAAACGAGACGACAAGGAGTGGCGGCCTTTTTGCAAAGAAGTTGGACAACAATCTCAACTTAGGCCTCCGATTGCGAGCACTTTGATTGCGCAAAATCAGCGGTTGTAAATATCGATCAAAGCATTGGCGATCCGTTGCGAAGCTGGCATCTTCGGATCAATCGACAGATTGGCATTGAGGAAGTCCCGGCTTTGCTCAAAATAGGTCGGTCTTGACCTGACCGCAGCAAGGATATCGTCGACGAGTTGATGCTCCGACCATGTTGGTTTGAAAGCGCCCATAGGACTGTCGAACTCGACCATCGGCGAAACCAGCGGAAAGAGCACCACCGGAATGCCGCAGGCGATCGCTTCGTAAACCGTGGTGCTTGGGCGAGTTACTAGCGCCAGGGCGTCCGGGAGCAGTTGTGCGAAGTCTACGGGCGATTTGTTCGGCATGTCGACTTTTGCGAACATCGTAGGATGGACACTAACGACATGGGCAAGGCCGAGTTTCGCACATGCGGCTGCCACCGCTTCAATCGATTGGCGGTCTGCGAGGTCTTCGATATCCCCCTTGAAGTTCACCAGCACGAAAAGCCCTTCATCGTGCCTGGCGCCCGCGTTTTCGACAGCACGCTCAATTACCGGGGAGCCGACAATGTAGGTCGGTTGTCGTCGTTGCTGCAGCGCTGCCGGTCCCATCGACAGGATGTAGTCAGCTCTCACAAATCGATGCGGCTGCAGCAGTCTCGCACCTCCGATGAGGCCGACCACACGGACCATTCCGAAGTTGATAGAATCTATGAACCGCCTAAAAAATTGCGGTGCATAGTCATTTCCAGTCACCAGCATGTCGCAGGGTCTGATCGTCCGCTTGAGCTCAGCAAAGCTGATATGCGACATTCCCCGGGCGTTTAGTTCAGGGCGTGCGACGCCGCCGCGTTTCAATCCGTCAATATGCGCGAATACGCATTGAATGCCGCCGTCGACCAGAAGTTGAGCCGCATCAGCCAGCAGACGAACATTGTTGCGATTGTGTGGGACGAAGTAGACCGTCCTCGTCTCTGCCCTGCCGCGAGCGTAGATACGCCCCCGCCTGAACAGGTTTCCTGGATGCACAAGCCTGTACACCGCGAGGAGCCGCTGCACAAAGTCTTCGCTGATAAGAGAAGCCGACTTGTTCCCCGACCTACCCAAAGATATGCATCGCCCTCCAAGTCTTGAACCAGCCGCCAGCCGGCAGTTTACAGCGTTCTCGCCGTAAAAAAAGGCCCTTGACCACTTGGCTGCTGTGGCCTTCCTAGTGCGTTCGCGATGCCAGGCGTGGCGGAGTCAACTAGAGGCGATGAGTGAGCACATGTGGTGTCGCGCCTCGTCCATCACGTCGGCCCAGGGCCGTTCGCGCTTTGAGACCAGCACGGCCGAAGGATAGTAGGGCGTGCGGTCGCCCTCCACTGGCCACGAACGTTTGAAGCCGTCACCAAGGATGAAGACCGACGGGACGCCGAGGGCGCCCGCCAGGTGGGCCCCGGTGTTGCTGATGGTTACGACGGCGTCCATCGCTGCAACCTGCGCCGCGAACATGTCCATGTCGACAAGCTGATCCACGGTAGGGTCGTGCAACACACGTGTCGGGTCGCCATCGGTCAAGATTTTCAGGTCTGACTCGGTCCGGCCATATTGCAGCGAAACGAACCGAAGGTCCTGTCGGCCAAGCAGGGGACGCCACGCCGCCAGCGGCGGCAGGTCCTTGCCGGGATTGGAGCTGCCCCATGCGACGCCGACCAGCGGCCGGCCGTCCTCGCTGTAGCGGGCGCGAAGTTCAGCGACCCGCGCCGGATCCGGTTTAAGCGGGACGAAATGCTCCCGGATCGTCGCCTCATTGGTTTCGAACACAGCAGTCAGATGCTGGACGCCGGCAAAGGCCTGCGCCTCGGCGTAGGCGGCCTTGTTCCCGGGACCGACAGCCCGCACATCGGCAATGGGAAATGTCCGCTGAAACAACGGCACCAACCGATGCTCGACGAGCACGATCAATCGTGCGGCGCGGGCGAGCGCGCGGCCGACGGAACTCGCATGATGGATCGCGGTGGCCAGCCCCTGCTTCTCGGTCTCCATCAGGTCGACGAGCAGTACCTGGCCCGAGACATCCTGGCCGAGCCACTCACGCTCGACACGGCCTTCAACGATATGGCGCCGGGCGATCTTGAGTTCGGCCGCCGGGCCGTAAGCGCCCATCCGCATCAGCGCCTTGCCGAGCTCGTCGAGCAGATGTACCTCGCCCCTCGACTTCGCGATCGATGCTAGCGCCAGGGCTTTCGGCAGCGCGGCCGACCAATCGCGCGCCTCGATGCTTCGCCGATAATCCGCCATCTGATCGGCAATATCGCCGTCACGCCAGCGAAGGAAAAGCTGCCGCCGATGACTGCGGAACCAAACCTTGTATTTGTAGCCGGCAAGCGCGATAGCGCGGCGGAACCGGAGAAGAAATCGGCTATCGGCCATCAGCAACTCCACTGATGATTTGCCTGATCCGTCCACCTGCTTCCTGCATTGCGGACGCCCATGCCTGGCCGCCTTTTCTGACCAGTCGAACGCTTGGATATGTGGCCACGGTCTCGCCGAAGGCGGGCCACGACAGCCGAAACCCGTCGTCGAGCATGACGACCGTTGGGACGCCAAGCGCCCCCGCCAGATTGGCGCCGGTATTGCTGATCGTCACCACGGCATCGAGCGCAGCGATTTGCGCGGCAAAGCGGTCCATATCCGACAACTGGTCGACGGAAGCGTCATGGATGATGCGTCCCGGCACCCAGTGCTCGAACTCGGAGAGCGCCGGCCCGACATCGCCATATTGCAGGCTGACGAAACGTCCCGGCAGGCTGCCGAGCAACGCCCGCCAATCGTCCAGGGCCGGCAGGTCCTTGGCCTTGTTCAGGCTTCCCCAGGCAAAGCCGATCAGAGGACCGGGGCCGCGATCGAGGTAGGTGCTGCGCAACTCGGCGACCAATCGGCGGTCCGGCTCCAACGGGACGAAGGGCGCGCGTGCTGCCGGTTCATCCGGCCAGAAGTGCTTCGCCAGTGTCTCGAAGCAGGCGAAGACATCGGCGTCCACCGCCGCCACCTCCCCCTGTTCCTCCAGCCTGAGATCGAGCGCAGGATATGTTCGGCGATAGAGTGGCACCAGTCGCGGCTCGACCGAGACGATGCATCGCTCGGCAGCCGCGACCACCGGGCCAAGCAACGACGCGAACTGAAGGAAAATCGCAAGGTCGCCTTCGCGGCGCTCGACGGCAAGCCTGCGACCCGCAAGATCACTGCCATCCCATTCGGGCCTGCCTGGCATTTGCTTGCTCGACGCAATCAACTGCCAGGCACGGTTTCCGCCGCCGACACGTCTGAGCCCACGCCCGGCTTTCTTGACAAGCCCGCGATCGCCAAGCTGCTCACCGAGCAGGCCGAGTGCCAGCGCATGGTCCCGGGCCGCCTTCCAGTCGCTTCGCTCGACGCTCTCCGCCATCAGCCTCATATGCCGTTCGACGCTTTCGTCGGCATGACGCGAGGGCCGTTTAAGAAGTTCCTTTGCTCGATCAAAAAGCGTCTGTAGCCGCTTGCCCGCGCCTGCTTGCGGGCGCAGGTCCGCAGCTTTTGCTTTTTGAAGGACGGATCGTCTGTTCGGCACGGCGATCCTCAACAGGCAGCGTCGGAATGCGTCGTCAAGATCGACGAGAGTCTTTGACCAACCTCGTCGAGCACCACCGACCACGCGCGCCCTTCCTTACGAATGACGACGCCCTTCGGATACCAAGGCGTTCGATCGCCGATGACTGGCCACGCCGTCTGAAAATTGTCGTCGATCAGGAAAATAGTCGGAATACCAAGTGCTCCGGATAGATGAGCCGCCGTGTTGCTGATCGTCACGACGGCATCGAGCGCTGCGACCTGTGCAGCGAACCGGTCCATATCGACCATCTGGTCAACGCTGTCGTCATAGATAAGACGCGCGTCATTGCCATTGCGCAGGCGCCGCAGCGCCGGCTTGATCTGTCCGTACTGAAGCGAAACGAATGTCGCTTGTGTCTGGGCGATGAACCGTGCCCATTCGGGGAAGTCAGGCACGTCCTTGGTGTGGGATTTGCTACCCCAGGAGAGGCCGACCAGCGGCAGATCCGTGATCGAGCGATAATGCTTGCGGAATGTCTCGACGAGCCCAGGATCTGCTCGCAGCGGCACGAAGTCGGCGGCAAGTTTCTCGGCATCGCGTCCGAACACCCAGGCGAGATCTTCGAAGGTCGCATGTTTGTCGCCGATCACATCCTGCTGCGCCGGGACCACGGTCGCCTTCGGGAACGTTCGCTGCAGAATTGATATGAGCCGCGGCTCTGCCCGAATTGTTGCACTTTGCGCATAGGCAGCGGCGGCGCCGGCCAGTCGCGCGTGGCGGATAACCCGGCCAAGGCTGCGCGGGTCATCCTCCACAAGATCGATCAGCAGTGTATCCGAACCGAGGTTCTCCCCGGTCCATTCGTTGGCATTTTTCCCCTTCCGCAGCCGGCGAGCGGTAAGCCGTAGCTCGGCCGCCCGGGCGAAGTTGCCCAGCCGTTCGAAGGCCTGTCCTGCCTTCTGCATCAGCTCGGCGTTGCGGGAACGGTCAGCCATGATGGCCATTTCATTGATACTTGCTTCAAGGCCTGTCCAGTCCCTGCGCGCGATCAGCGCGTCGGCCTTGGCCTGCAGCTCAAGAACGGAATGAGGCTTGGAGCCGGCAAACAATGTCCGCGCGGCCTTTGTGTATCGGCGCAATCGCAGGCCTATCCCAGCAATCACATACCTGACATAGGAACCGTGATAAAAACTGGTCATCGCCGTCAGCGCAAAACGCTTTGCCGCAGCTGCTTGCTGCCCTCGACGATCGGGCCGGACGCCTCCAGGTGAAAGATCGAGCGATAAATTTCGCTGCGCCTGGCAAGCTCGTCATGAGTCCCGGCGTCCGCCAGAATGCCAGCGTCAAACACCAGGATGCGATCGGCTGCCTTGATGGTTGAAAGCCTGTGCGCAATGCAGATCACCGTGCGCTCGAATGCATCGTCGAAAGCAGCCTCCATGACCGCCCGTTCGTTTTCGCCGTCAAGCGCGGACGTTGCTTCATCATAGACGATTACCGGAGCATTCTTGAGCAGCGCGCGCGCGATGGCGACGCGTTGTTTCTGCCCGCCCGACAGGTTGGTGCCACTCGGCCCGACAAGAGTGTCGAGCCCGTTTTCAAGGCTGGAGGAAAAGCTGGTGACCCGGGCGAGGTCCGCCGCGGACTCGATTTCCTGATCGGTGGCGCCCGGGCGTCCGTCGCGGATGTTGTCGCGGATCGAGCCTTCGAACAGGAAGACATCCTGTGACACCAGTGCGATATTGTCGCGAACGTCGGCGAGGCCGATCTTGGAAATGTCCTTTCCGTCGATGAGGATCCGGCCCTTGTCCGGCTCAATGAGGCGCAGGATCAGATTGACGATGGTGGTCTTGCCGGCGCCGGAGCGGCCGACGATCGCCAGCTTCTCACGGGGCCGTACCTCGAAGGAAACGCCGTGCAGCGCCGGGCTGTTGCCTTCGTAGGAGAAGGCCACATCTTCAAAACGGATTCCGCCCTCGACATCGGTGAGGCGCTCGCCGGCGGTTGCGAGTTGTCGCTGCTCGGGCGTATCGATCAAATCATACATCTGCTCAACCGCCACCATCTGCTTCTGGATATCGACATTGACGCGGGCCAGCCGCTTGGCGGGCTCATAGGCAAGCAGAAAGGCGGTTATGAAGGCCATGAACTCGCCCGGGGTCTTGCCGTTGCCGAGGGTCTGCCAACTGGCATAAATGACGAACAGCCCGATGATCAAGCCGCCGCCGGTCTCCATCAACGGACTCATCAACGCTGACGTCCGGTTTATCTGGATGCCGCGCCTTTCCATCTTGCCGACGGCCTTTGCGAAGCTGGCGACCGCCTTGTCTTCGAGCTGAAAGGACTTGATGGTCCGGATACCTTCGACGGCTTCCGTGCCGATCGACTGGACCAGTGCAGCCAACTCCGTCTCGCCCCTTGCCAGCGCCTTGAGCTTCCTGGTTATGGCGCCCACCGACAGGAACAGCAGCGGCAGAACCGCCACGGATATCAGCGACATCATCGGATCCTGCTTGACCATGACGCTTGCCAGGCCAATCAGCGTCAGCACATCGGAGACGGTGCTGCTCGTGAGCGTGAGAATAACGGATGACCCGGCGCGCGCGTTGAACATGATCTTGGAGACGAATTTCGCCGGATGCTGATTGGCGAAACGACCGATGTCGAAACGCACCATTCGGGAAAACTGGCGGTTTTGCAGGTCCGAGACGATAGCCCGGCGAATCTTCCCCGTCGTGATGGTCTGGCAATAGGCGGCTATGCCCTTAACCAGGAAAATGCCGATGATTACGGCGCTGATACCCCATGCGGCGGCAGCGTTGCGTTCCACATAGATGCTATTGACCATGGTGCTCATGATCCAAGCCGACGCGGCGGTCGTCGCCGCAACGGCGATCGAACACAGCAAACCGGCGAGATACAGCGTTTTGTGCGGCGGCAGGTTCTCGATGATCAGACGCTTAACCAGCGGGTATGCCAGCACCGCCGAAATTCGTCTCTTTGCGCTCATTCCATTTCCCGATGCGATGTGCGTTGGTACCGGAGGGCTTCTGCTCTCTGCCGACCCGCACGATTTCGGGACGCCGTTTGAGCATCCGCGATAGTTCATATCCTATTCCATGTCTGTGGCTTCGTTCGGAGCCGCAGTCAATGCCGAACCCGACTCATTGAATGGCGACGGTCAAGGCTGCCGCACGGGCTCAATCGGCTCGGTGATACGCCGCGTCCTTGACAAGCTTTGTTCCTTCGGCTCAATCGTTTACCAATAGCTTGGGTGCATTCTCGTGGTGGGCGAAAATAGTGTCTGACATTCACAACGTGCCCTCCAAGAGGGCTGCGACCAATGGTTGGTTTTCCGACTTGGTCTGTGCATCGACGTTCTTTGGGGTGGTATTTCCCGTCGGATTTGCGCGCCGGTTGGTCAGAGTGATCTGCCGACGGCTCCAAAGAACGCATTCCAATGATACATTTTGGATTGAACGAAGAACCAAGAACGATTTGAACTCGATGACCAATCAGTTTTGAAGACAATATTATGACCAATATATTGGGCATATCGGCTTTCTACCACGACAGCGCGGCCTCCCTCGTCGTCGACGGCGCCATCATTTCGGCGGCCCAAGAGGAGCGGTTCACCCGTCGAAAAGCCGACGAACACTTCCCCTCAAACGCCATTCGGTCCGTTTTGCAGACCGGCGGTGTCTTGCTGAAGGATGTGGACTACGTCGTATTCTATGAAAAGCCGCTGCTAAAATTTTCGCGTCTGCTTGAAACCTATCTCGACGCCGCTCCTAGCGGATTCGATTCATTCCGAAAGGCGATGCCCGCTTGGCTGACGGGAAAATTATTTCAGAAGAGGATCATTTTCGACGAACTCCGCAGAATTGACCGCGGCTTCAAGGATCCATCCCGGATCCTCTTTTCCGAACACCACGTAAGCCACGCGGCCAGCGCGTTTTTCCCGTCGCCCTTTAATGAAGCTGTGGTTTTGACTCTCGACGGCGTTGGCGAGAAAGCAACCACGACAGTTGCGATCGGCAGAGGCGCAACTCTCGATGTCGTGCGGGAATTGCGGTTTCCGCATTCGCTCGGGCTTCTATACGCGGCGTTCTGTTATTATCTCGGCTTCAAGATAAACAGTGGCGAATACAAGGTGATGGGGCTGGCCCCCTATGGTGTGCCTCGGTTCAAATCGCTGATCCTGGAAAAGCTGGTCGACCTGAACGAGGACGGAACCTTCCGTCTCGACCAAAGCTATTTCGCGTATGCCACTGGACTGAAAATGACGAACGCACGGTTCGCCAGCCTCTTCGGACAGCCGGTAAGGCGCCCTGATACCGATCCGTTAACTGATTTTCATATGGACGTTGCCGCGTCCATCCAGGCCGTCGCCGATGAGATCGTTCTTCGGCTGACTCGCAGCTTGGCACGAGATTTTGCAATTCCCAATCTGTGCATGGCCGGCGGTGTGGCGCTTAACTGCGTGGCGAACGGCAAAGTGCTCAGAGATGGTGCCTTCAAGAGAATCTGGGTTCAGCCCGCAGCCGGCGATGCCGGAGGCTCGCTTGGGGCCGCACTCGCCGCCTGGCATCTTAAACTCGGCGGTGAGCGGGTTATAGCCAAGCAAGATTCCATGAAAGGGAGTTATCTCGGTCCGGAATTCGGTCAGAGCGAGATCGAAGCGCAACTCAGCCGAGCCAAAGCCGTTTTCGAAGTCATGCCAACCGACCAACTGATCGATGCCACGGCTGCGGCGCTGGCCGACGGCAAGGCGGTGGGGTGGTTCCAGGGCAGGATGGAATTCGGACCACGGGCGCTTGGCAACAGATCCATCCTTGCAGATCCGCGGTCGGACCATATGCAGAAGACGCTCAATCTCAAGGTCAAGTTTCGCGAGAGTTTTCGTCCGTTCGCCCCCTCAGTCCTGTCGGCACATGTGTCGGACTGGTTCGATCTGGAGGGTGAATCGCCTTATATGCTCCTCGTTGCTCCGGTTAAGCAGAGCCGTCACCGCGCGATGACTGCATCCGAGGCCGCTATGTTCGGAATAGACAAGCTGAACGTCCGTCGGTCCGAGATTCCTGCCGTCACGCATGTCGACTATTCGGCCAGGATTCAGACGGTGCACGTCGAGACCAACCCGCTATACCACGCGTTGATCACCCGGTTTGAAGCGCTTACCGGCTGTCCTGTCTTGGTGAACACCAGTTTCAATGTGCGCAGCGAGCCGATCGTATGTTCCCCGACGGATGCTTTTCGCTGCTTCATGGGAACGGATCTGGACGTGCTGGTGGCTGGTAACTGCGTTCTCCATAAGCCGAAGCAGGATTCCGCCCTCGCAATGGACTACCGCGGTGAGTTTGAGCCCGATTGAGCACGCGCACGAAAGGCGTTGCTACATGGTGTCGAGATGAACGTGGTTAAAAAGCAACTTTGGAGAGCGCGGCGCACTTTGCGCAAAGGCCTCATTATGCTTCTAGGCGATAGGGCGCTGCTCCAGATCGGTTTCCCAGGCTTGATTGCCAAATGGGCTGGTTGCCCGACACCTTTGGTTCGGCCAAACCCCTATACCTTATATGAGCTGAATCCTGTGTGGCACTCGGGCAACGGCAGATCGAGACACAATAGCCTGGGCTTCCGGGGCCCGGAAACCGCCATGCCGAAGCCGGAGCAATGTCTAAGAGTTGTCTGTATGGGAGAATCGTCTACTTATTGTACCGGAATAGAAGACGATAGCCGTACTTATCCGCACCGGCTGGGCGAATACCTGAGGGATCTGAAACCGGGAGTCGAAATTGACATCGTCAACGCAGGAGTTGGCGGATATACCTCGGTCGAGAACGTTTTGAGACTTCTTTTCCACGTAGCACCATTGTCACCTAATCTTATCGTATACTACTATACGCACAATGATGTTCATCCTCGCCGACTGGAAGGACTGTCTCGAGACTACAACCAGTATTCCTGCTCCTGGTTCGAGCCACCGTCAGGTGGCGGGCTTTCGGGTTGGTTCAAAAGACGGCAAAATCTGGCGACCGCGTATGTCGGGAACATTGTTCGACGTCGAGGCGATGGACGTCGAAATTCGAAGCACATTGCGCACAATCCACCAGACGCGTTTCGTGCGAACTTTAGTGCACTGGTCGTCCTCGCAAAGGCAGCCGGAGCCTCGGTTCTCTTCGTAAACCCCAATTATCGGCAGGAAGACCCAAACGATCCCGCTGCAAACGCGGTTTGGGAACACAGACGCATTGTGGAAGACATAGCCAAGCGAACCGGCGCCTCGGTCGTTGATCTCCATGGATCGTTGCCTTACCTTTGCCAACGCAGCGAGACTTTGGATAGAAATTATTACGACGAGGTGCATTTCACCGAGAAGGGAGCGGATTCTGCTGCCAGGATTGTTGCCAACGCGATTATGGAACAGGGTCTTCTGAACTTTTCCAAAGAGAAACCTCTAATATACTGACGTATACGAGAGAAAAACTATGAATGTTTTCCATGAATAGTATATTTTTTTGGACATCCGCTGCTTTGCTGGTTGTAGCGGCAATAGCATTGGTGCGGATGGTCATAAAAAAACGAGGAAAAGCTGACGAGGAAGCTGAGCCGGAGGACAATTACCCTCTCTGGTAGGCCCTAATCCCTCGGTCTGCCTTGGGTTACGCCAGACGTGCGTGAGAGAGATCCCCCGGTCCCAAGGGCGCGGCTCATGTTGCGTTGCCGATCCACCAAAGGCGATTTCTGCACAACTGTCGGGGTCAGCGGACAGCCCGACAGACGCCTCAATGAAGCGTGAAGCGGGACCAGACTGCGCCGCGACAACATGCGCCAAAAGAACCGCATCTGAGGTCTGACGTCGTTCGAATAGTCAATCTTGAATCCTTCTGATTGCAGCTAGCCGCGAAGCAGACTACATGTCCGGCATTGCGGTTGGGGCCAGCTGTGACCACTATGGAGCGACTGTGCCATTTCTGGAGCGAGTTAAACGAAGGTACCTTCGGATACGCAATCGACTCGGATACGCCAAACCCGTCCGTCTGATGGCGTCGGATAAATTGAACGCGAAGTATGGCGACTTTGTAAGCTCTGGCGCCATTACTATACGCAAAACCCCCGTATTAACTTCTGACGATATATTCTTCACGATGGGGAGTTGCTTTGCGCAGGAAATTCGACGCGCGTTGACAAACAGACGCATCGCATGCGTCCCGTCCTACGGAAATATCAGCTTCGACCCCGCGGAGGCCATTGTAGATGAGCTGCCTCGGCAGGAACATATGAACTTCTACAACACTTTCACTGTTCGCCTCCAGCTCGAGCAAATGCTTGGCGTGTGGGATCAGGCAGACGACGACTGGTGGCAGGTCAAGAAACGCGTCCCTTGGGGCTCGGCCAGCTTTCAGGACCCGTATCGGCGCGGTATTTTCGCCAAATCTCCGGAAGTTCTCAAAGAGGTGATCGGGAGCGTAAACCGGGAGATGCGGGCTGGCTTCGATGCCGCCACGGCATTCATATTCACCTTTGGAATGACCGAGGTCTTCATCAACAAGGCCAGTGGCAAAGCAGCAGCGCAGAAGCCGCTCTATCTCGGCGGCGGCGGAATGCAGGAAACAACGCTTCACGTCAGCAGCTTTCAGGAAAACTACGCCAACGTGATGGCTGCCGTGGACATGGTCCGTGAACGCAAACCCGATGCGCCGATAATTCTCACGGTCTCACCGGTTGCATTGGCGCGCACATTTCAGGACGCGGACGTCGTCACCGCGAGCACTGAAGGCAAGTCCGTTCTTCGCGCCGTGCTTGGTCAAGTCTGCCGGGAACGGGACAATGTCCATTATCTTCCCTCGTTCGAGCTTGTCACCTATGGGGGCCTTGCTCGTAGCTACAGAGAGGACTTGCGGCACGTAAAGAACTCAGTCGTCGACGAGATCGTTGAGCAGTTCTTCAATGCCTATTTTGCTCCGTCTCAGGTGCCATCAAGCGAGAATTGATACCCGTGCCCTGCCGATTTCCATCATGGCTTTCGGCGACGTCCTCGCTTCATCCGATGGAGAGCCGCCGCAACCATTCAGGACTAGCTTGCCTTTACGACAATCGCCTGCCCCGTTGGAAGTTCGATAATGCCTTCCGGGCGGTTTTCGAAGAATTGGACAAAGGCCTTTCGGGCTCCAGGACAGAGCGCGGAGCCGTAGTCATCGCATATGATGATGCCATGTGCGCACACCCGATCGTAGAAGAAGGCAAGCGCGTCACGCGTCGGCTCGTATAGATCGACGTCAATATGGACCAGGGCGAAACGCCGATCGGCTACGCTGGGAAAAGTTTCCGGTATCCATCCCACATGAAAAGTTGTGTTGCCGAAGTCCGAAATATTCTCTCTGGCTACCCTCTCGTCAGTGCTGAGATCGCCGGACTTCCACGGCGTTTGGCCGTTTCGCTTGCGATCCTCTGCGGTCGGTTCCGAGAGGCCGGCGAACGAGTCGAAAAGGTGATAGTGCCGTGGCCGAAGATCGCTCATCAGCATGAATATCGTCGACCGGCCTTGCCTTACGCCGCATTCGGCCACATCGCCGTCGATCCGCTCGATCGATCGTAGGCAGCTTTGCAGGACAAAAGCTCGCGGATCTGGAATCCCGCGGATGTTTTTGACCCGCTGCAGTGCCTTGCGGAAAAATGGCTGGTCCTTCCAGACCATATGGCTGGAATAGACATAAAAGCCGTATCTGTCCGCCTTCTTCTGTGCGATCTTATACCAAGCCACGCCTCGGCGTTTGTTTGAAAAAACAGCAAGTGCCGCGTCTCTCAATTTCATCTGTATCCTCCAGCATTCGGTATGTGTTCTGATGACGGCAGAGAGAAACTCTGCCGTCATCAGACGCGAAATGACGTCGAGTTCCGACTGAAGGACGTGGTCTTATCCCGCAACGAAGCGCTTGCGGTGCACGTAATAAGCCAACATCGGGAATGGAACTCCCATGCACTGCGACTCAAGATCACGGTCACGTGCCTAGGCCAGTCCGGAAATTGCTCGATTGCCTGCGGGAGTTAGCACACTGCCCGGCTTGATCTGCGCGCCGCAACGATGGCGCGGCACCTCCTCATCACATATTTACGCACAGCAGGGCAATGCCCGCAGCAGATGTGCGTCGAAAGTGTCAGGCGCCCTCGTCGCGCCTGGAGCGTCAGAGAGCCCAACTCGGCGACCAGGGAGATCAGGCCGTCGCGATCGCGGATCAGTCTCGCCGCGCTCGCCTTGGTCAGTCCCCTGCCCTCGAGATCTTGGAACGCTACGGTAGCCCTGGGCCGACAAACGGGAGCATAAATAGTTCCCCTGTCGGCAAGGCAAGCCATGTTTGTTCTTGCTTTGTGCCGGCAGCTATGCTACTAATTTGCTTATGGTGCTGATTTGCGCCAACGACCGCCTTGCCGCGACATGCGGTTTTTCAGCCAGGCTCGACAAAGCTCGCCCGCATTGCGGGCCTTTGGCCAATCACGGTCGAGTGCCAGCCTTTTCGGCAGCTTCCGAGAAGGGAAATCGGAATAGCAGCTTCCGGTTCTCGTCGCAGATTTCGAAGGAAAGACCTGTCAGGACCGGGCTGCCGCTGAGCAGGCCCTCGGCCAGGATTTCCTTGGCCGAAGCCATGGCGTTATCCTGAGCCGCGGACAAACCGTCCAACTCCTGACCCTCGAAATCTTCCGTCAAGCGGCCGTCATTGTTTCGGAAGTGAAAAAAATATCTCGGCATGCCGGTTCCGGTTGGTCGGTTATCTAATTTTAGCCTTCATGCGTCAGGTCGATCGAACAGCACCCCCAGCCCATGTTCGAACGCACATGCCGCAATCATGTCGTCCAAGGCTTTTCCGGAGACCGGGCAATTCGGCATGACAGCCCTGATGGCGATCTCAGCCGCTGCGGTAGAAACCTCATCGTGGCGCCTCTTCCTGGTCTCGATATATTGCTCGATCAGAATTTTCAGGCGCCGCGCTGCAATCTCGTCAACGACCATGGTTCTCCCTCGATTCGGCACAATGTCCGTCTTCCGGGGTCCGTCTTGCGGGTGAACGGTCCGCCGCCATTGGGTAGCAGCGGACCACTCGGCTGGGTGAGCCAACGGCCCGAGGCGGGGGTGTCTCGGACCGCCACCACAATAGCTTCGAGAGGCCACACGTTCCACAGGACGCTGCCGTTGGTAATTTTCGTACACTGAACATTGCCGCGGGCAGTCCGGGACTGTGGGATTTTTTGGGCTAAGCCGCCGTCGCCGGATGCCGGATCAGCTCCGGCTTTGATAGCTGTAGATGCCGGCGCCGATCGCGACCGCTCCTACGGTTATCAGGATCGATGGCACTCCCATCGACGTGGCGATGATCCCCCAGACGATGGCGACGGCAATTGCGCCGGCCGTTCCCAGCACCAGTCTAAGCCGTTTCGACATTTTCCGTTCCCCCAAAAAGCGCATCTTTGGTCTTTTTCTGATCGAAATACCGCAATGCGGCACCATTGTCTGCGCTTTGTCCAACGTTTTTATGCCGCCCCTGAGCCCGACCGCTGAGGCGTAAGCGATCCGTATGCGGCCTTGTTGCAAACACCCCCTCGACAATGAGGAAGCTTGGGCGCGAGCCCGAGAAGCGAGGCGTTAGAAAGCGAGGTATCTATGCAAAATTTTCGGAATTTACTCCGGTTCACAATCATGGGCATGGCGGCCACGACAACCGCAATAGTCATCACAGGCCTTACCCCCGAGACAACCGAAGCGACTTTGATTTGCCATAGGGTGGTCTGCCAGAAGGCGAGCAATGAACGCAGTGCTTTCGGCACCAAATATCAGCGCAAGTGCACCTGCGAGAATGTAAGCGAGGGCGCCAACAACCATCCCTCCCCGCGCAATGTCAACAAGGGGCCCATCGGCGGTTCGAGCGGCACCAGCAGTTCAGGCGGCAGTAGTGGTTCGAGCGGCACCAGCAGCTCAAGCGGCAGCAGTGGTTCGAGTGCAGCAGCGGCTCGAGCGGCACCAGCAGCTCAAGCGGCAGCAGTGGTTCGAGTGGTAGCAGCAGTTCGAGCGGCAGCAGTGGTTCGAGTGGCAGCAGCGGCTCGAGCGGCACCAGTGGTTCAAGCGGCAGCAGCGGATCCAGCGGCAGCAGTGGTTCGAGTGGCACCAGTGGTTCAAGCGGCGGCAATGACGGAACAAGCAGCGGCGGATCCAACGGCAGCGGTGGAGTGTAGCAGCTGCTCAAGTGGCTCCAGCGGCGGCGGGTGGGCACACCACGTGACCCGTGCCGGCCGCCCACGACGATCAAACCCTCACGACAACGGGAGTAGTAGCTTGACGCTCCAACCGAAATCCGCGACCGCGCCCCTCACCGGCCTTGCAGGACTGCTTGGTCTTGCGCTGGCCGTCGGGGTGCTCGTCGACAGAAGCTGGCCTGTGCATTTGCAGGCCATGACTGTCATTGCAGCTACCGCGGCAGCGATGATCGCGGTCGACACGGCCTATTTCCAGACGTTTCGAAGGCGTTCAACGGGATTGCAGGCAAAGCCGATGCGAGCGCTTGAAGTCGAGCGCGTCATGCGCAAACTCATCGGCTTCATCGTCACGCTCACGACGATTGCCGCAGTCTACTGGATATTGCCGGAATACCGGCGTGAGTTTTACGCCCCCTACTGGGCAGCTCTCTACGACACCTTGCCGGCGCTGCTCGTCACCGCGCCGTTTTATGTTGCTTATGTCGATCGCCGGCAAACCGATCCGGAAGATTCATATGCCGAAATCGGTGCATTCGTCCTCGGCGGCAGTGCCGCAAAGGACTGAGCAGATACGCCAGCATGTGCGGGGCTGGATCGTCAAAGGCTTCTTCCTGCCGCTGATGTTCGTCTATCTGTGCTCCGCGCTAGGTTCGATCCTGGCCGGACTGGAACAACCGTATCAATTCGACATCATGCGCTGGCACGCTTTTGCAATCGATCTCCTGTTCATGGTGGATGTCCTTGTCGCGGTCGTCGGCTACATTTTCACGCTGCGCGTCCTCGACAACCATATCCGCACCGTCGAGCCCACTGTGTTCGGCTGGCTGGTTTGTCTTGCCTGTTATGAACCCATGAATGCCGCCACCCGTGCCTACCTGAATTACGAAACGGGCGCCAACTGGACGGCGGTGATGCCCACACCGGCGCTCCAGGTTTTCTGGGGATCGGCGATCGTCTTCTGCGTCTTGATTTTTGTCTGGTCCACCGTGAGCTTTGGCCTGAGATTTTCCAATCTCACCAACCGCGGAATCATCACCTGCGGACCGTATCGCTGGATCAAGCACCCCGCCTATGTTTCGAAAAACCTCTCCTGGTGGCTGGTCTCCGTCCCTTTCCTCACCGCTACGGGACCCGCTGAAGCGCTGCGGCACTCCGCCATCCTGCTCGGGCTCAACGCCGTCTATGCACTTCGCGCCATCACCGAGGAACGCCATCTGTCACGCGACCCCGATTACGCCGCCTATTGCGATTACATCGCCGAGAACGGTGCTGTAGCCCAGTTCAAACGACTGTTCGCGAAAGCGAGTCAGTCGCCGATCGGGCGTTCCGGCTGAATGATATCTTGTTTTGAGGGTTAGCGGCAGCTGGCGCTATCGTCGCAGCGCATCCGCGCGATGCCGATCCTCGCCGCTCACCGGCAACGGCCGATCGCCCTCGAGCAGGCGGGTGATCCGGGCGAAGCCGGCAAAAGCCTTTCTCGCTTCCTCGGCCGACATCCGGCCGGCCATGGCCGCAGCACAGCAATTCACCGCACATTGGTAAACCGGCCCGCGCCGCCCGGCCGGCCATTTTCGCAGGAATGCCATCGCTTCGGCAACGCTGTCGATCTCCTCCACAGGCTGTCCCTGTCCGCGCAAAATCCGCACGGGCGAAAAGAATTGCAAGCGGTCCATCGTTTCCTCCCCGTCGACCGGATGCGTACGATCGAACCCCACTAAACTCGCGAACTGGCCCTTTGGTTCCCGGCAAAAGAGGCTTGCCGTGAAAAATGTTGGCTGGACGAGAAGTTCCAGCAGTCCCAATTGCGCGACATCTTGCCGTTGTACGGGAACGTTAGCGCGGCTGATGCATTTCGATCCCACGAGCAGTCTATTTTTTGAGGGAAATGCCAAAACATGAGAATAGCCCATGTGGCGCCGCTCCATGAATCCGTGCCACCCCGGTTCTATGGAGGGACGGAGCGCATCGTCTCCTATCTGACCGAAGGATTGGTCGAGCTTGGCCATGACGTGACCCTGTTCGCCAGCGGCGATACCGAGACGTCGGCGAAATTGGTGGCGTGTCGCGAGCGTGCGCTGCGTCTCGATCCGCGCCCCCACAAATCCGAAACCGCGGCGCATCTCTCGATGCTTGCCGAGGTGAGGAACCGTGCGCAGCAGTTCGACGTCATCCACTTCCATCTCAGCCACTTCCTGCATTTTCCTTTCTTCGAACACATGCCCGACCGGACGGTGACAACACCGCATGGCAGGCTCGACTATGTCGATCTGGCGCCGGCCTACGAACGTTTTCCGCGCTTTCCGATGATCTCGATTTCCCGCAGCCAGAGAGCCGGGCTCGCCAAGGCCAATTGGCTGGCGACCATCCATCACGGGCTGCCGATCGATATCTACGAGCCGACTTTCGAGACGGATGCGGACGAGCCGTATCTGGCGTTCCTGGGCCGGCTGTCGCGCGACAAGCGCCCCGATCGTGCCATCGAGATCGCCTTGCGCTCCGGGCTGAAACTGAAGCTTGCCGCAAAGATCGGCGATGACGACCGCGCGTTTTTCCACGACACTGTCGAGCCGCTGATCGACGGCGACCGTGTCGACTATATCGGCGAGATCGAAGAGGACGGAAAGGCGGAATTCCTCGGCAAGGCGGCCGGCCTGCTGTTTCCGATCGATTGGCCGGAGCCGTTCGGCCTTGCCGCGATAGAGGCGATGGCCTGCGGCACGCCGGTAATCGCCTGGAATTGCGGTGCCCTGCCGGAGATCATCGACCACGGCGTGACCGGTTTCCTTGTCGATACAGTCGACGCTGCGGTCGCCTCGATACCGGAATTGCTACGCCTCGACAGGCGTCAGGTGAGAGCCGTATTCGAGAACCGTTTTTCTGCCACGAGAATGGCCCACGACTATGTGGCAGCCTATGCGCACCTGATCGGTGCTCCCGGTGAAGCGAGAGCGTCCTGATCGGCGTCATTGTGGAAGTTGAGAACGAAACGACAGAGTTTGTGACGAATGAATCAACTCGACGAGCGTAAGCTTGATCCCGCCGTAGCCCTTGCCTCTCTCGACGAGGTCGCGCCTCGGGAGCCGCACCGGCTGTTCGCCCTCAAGCAAGGCGACTGCTTCGCGGTGGCCGACGCCTATGGCGACATCCGCGGCGCCGGCGACGGCTTTTTCCGAGACGACACGCGTGTGCTTTCGGAATTTCGGTTGACGGTCGGTGGCCGGCAAATGTCACTGCTCGGCGCATCGCTCAGCCAGGACAATGTGCTTTTCACCTCGAACCTGACCAATCTGCCGATTCAGAGTGTCGGTGGCCGGGATATTCCGCAGGGCGCGATCCACATAGAACGCGTCAGGCTGCTTTGGCAGGACCGGCTGTTCGAGCGCATCACCCTTTCCAACTACAGCCAGGAATCGTCGGCCATTCGGGTTTCCTTGCATTTCGCAGCAGATTTCCGTGACATGTTCGAGGTGCGCGGCTCGACCCGGCCCAAGCGCGGGATAGCCCATGCCGCCGAGACCAGTCCGACGTCCGTGGTGCTTCGATATGACGGGCTGGACCAGCTTGTGCGCCTGTCGGCGATCTCGTTCTCGCAAGCCCCGGACAATTTGACCACCAACCGTGCGGATTTCCTGATTGCGGTGACTAAGCGCAGCAGCGAGGTCCTCTATATCGAAGTCGGCCCGGAAGTGGCGGAGACACCCGACCGCGACCGTTTTCGGGCTGCCGCCGCCCGCGCTCGCTTCGGCATGCGCGCCAAACGCCGCCACGGCGCGACGGTGCACAGCTCTGGCCGCGTCTTCAACGACTGGATCGAGCGCGCGCGCGCGGACGTGGCGTTGCTGACCACCGAGCTTGCAACCGGACCTTACCCCTATGCCGGCATACCCTGGTTCTCGACGGCGTTTGGCCGCGACGGGGTGATCTCCGCACTGCAGATGCTGTGGTTGAATCCCGGGCTGGCGCGTGGCGTGCTCGCCTTTCTCGCCCAGCATCAGGCAACCGAAACGTCCCCGTTCAGCGATTCACAGCCGGGCAAGATCATGCACGAGACCCGCAAGGGCGAGATGGCGGCACTGCGGGAGCTCCCGTTTGGCCGCTATTACGGCGGTGTCGACACCACGCCGCTCTACATTCATCTCGCTTGTGCCTATGCGGATCGTACCGGCGACATGGCGTTCCTCGACAGCCTGTGGCCATCGCTCTGTGCTGCGGCCGAATGGACCGAAGAGATAAGCCGCGCGACCGGCTTCGTTACCTATCAGCGCGGCGCCGAGTCCGGCCTCGCCAACCAGGGCTGGAAAGACAGCTTCGATTCGGTCTTCCATGCCGACGGTCGCATGCCCAAGGGGCCGATCGCCCTGGTGGAGGTGCAAGGCTATGTCTTTGCTGCGTTCCGTGGTCTGGCAGCGCTCGCCCGCCGCCGTGGCGAGGACGACAAGGCCGATCATTGGGACGAACGCGCCGAAACCATGCGCACCGCGGTCGAACGCCATTTCTGGATGGACGATCTCAATTTCTACGCCATGGCGATCGACGGTGCCGGCGAGGTCTGCAAGGTACGGACGTCGAATGCCGGCCATCTCCTCTATGTCGGGCTGCCCGAGCCGGAACGGGCGCAGTTGGTCGCCGATCAGCTGCTCTCGGCGTCGTTCCACTCGGGTTGGGGCGTCAGGACGCTGGCCGACGATGCGATATTCTTCAATCCCATGTCTTACCACAACGGTTCGATCTGGCCGCACGACACTGCCATGTGCGGTGCCGGCCTGGCACGTTATGGCGTACGCGACAGCGTGGTGCGGCTGATGAGCGGCACGTTCGAGTCGGCTGTCCATTTCAACATGCGGCTGCCGGAACTGTTCTGCGGCTTTACCAGGTCGCCGGGCGAAGCGCCGATCGCCTATCCCGTCGCGTGCCTGCCGCAGGCCTGGTCGGCGGGATCGGCCTTCATGTTGATGCAGGCCTGCCTTGGCCTGGAAATCGATGGCTGGGACGGTGAAATCCGGGTCACCCGCCCGAGGCTGCCGATCGGCATCGACACGCTGACACTGCGGCATCTGGGTGTCGGCTCGGTGGTGGTCGACCTCACATTCCAGCGTGTCGGCGATCGGGTCGTCGCCTTTCTCGCCGATCGGTATGAGGGGATGGTACCGCTCATCGTGCGCACCTGACGCCGCCTCGCTGCGCGCATCGAAAACGACGCGCGGCACCGCAATCGTCCGGAACCGATAGCCTCTTTGTGCGTTGCAAAAATGGGCGGCGTGGGAACGCTGTTGTTTTCGCACGGCAGCGAACCAGAAAAACCAATAAAAACGGCTATCGGCGGCGGAGGCGAGATCACATTCCATGTCAGATTATACTGTAGACCTGCTCTGGGTTTTGCTGATTGCAAGTTTTGGCTTTTCCGCTTTTGCCATTCTCCTATCGATATCCCGCCAGCGCCGCGGCCGCGCAACGGCGGCCGCATACACGCCGAGCGAGGATGTCGCATCGGAAGCGGCACGCAAGGTGCTGCGCGAGTTCGAAAAGAACGGCCAGTCGGCCGACGCGGCGCTGGTCACATGGTCGCCCGACACATTGCGCAAGATCCTGGCCGACGACCTGCCGGACGCACAGGTCATCGTGGTGTCCAACCGCGAACCTTACATCCACAACATCAAGGATGACGGGGTCCAACTTCTGGTGCCGGCCAGCGGGCTGGTTTCGGCACTCGAGCCCATCACCCGCGCCTGTGCCGGAACCTGGATCGCCTATGGCGGCGGAACGGCAGACCGTCTCACGGTCGACAAGGACGACCGGGTGCAGGTGCCGCCAGGCAATCCGTCCTACACGCTGCGCAGGGTCTGGCTGACGGAGGAGGAATATCAGGGCTATTACCTGGGCTTCGCCAATGAGGGCCTATGGCCGCTTTGCCATATCGCCTTCACCCGCCCGATCTTTCGCGCCTCGGACTGGGACGCCTACGAGGCCGTCAACCGCAAGTTCGCCGATACGGTGGTCGCCGAAGCACGCAACGAGCGGCCGATCGTGCTGGTACAGGACTACCACTTCGCGCTGCTGCCGCGCATGATCCGTCAGCGCCTGCCGGACGCCATCATCATCACCTTCTGGCACATCCCGTGGCCCAATTCGGAAGTGTTCAGCATCTGTCCGTGGCGTGAGCGGATCCTGGAGGGATTGCTCGGCAGTTCGATCATCGGCTTTCATACCCAGTTCCATGCCAACAACTTCACCGAAAGTGTCGACCGCTTTCTGGAGAGCCGCATAGAACGGGCCGACGCGGCGATCTCCTATGGCGGACAGACCACGTTGGTCCACGCCTATCCCATTTCCATAGAATGGCCGGCCCAATTGCTGGCAAGTTTGCCGTCTGTCGAGGAGTGCCGCGCCCGTGTCCGCGATAGATTCGGCCTGTCTGCGGAGACCAAACTATGCGTTGGCGTCGAGCGCCTCGACTACACGAAAGGCATTCTCGATCGCTTCCATGCCTTGGACGAATTGTTCACCAGATATCCCGAATGGATAGGCAAGGTGGTTTTCCTGCAGATCGCGGCGCCGAGCCGGGGGACATTGCCGGCCTACCAGCAACTCCATGACGAATGCCGCCGCTGTGCCGAGGAGCTCAACCGGCGCTATGGCAGCGAGACATACAGCCCTATCCTGATGGTCGCCGAACATCATCGGCAGGAGCAGGTCTACGAGGTCTATCGCGCCGCCGACATCTGCATGGTCACCAGCCTGCATGACGGCATGAACCTTGTCGCCAAGGAATTCGTCGCGGCGCGCGACGACGAACAGGGCGTGCTTTTGCTCAGCACCTTCGCCGGCGCCTCGCGCGAATTGCTGGAGGCACTGATCGTCAACCCCTACGATGCAGCCATGATGAGCGAGGCGCTGTTGCAGGCGCTGACGATGACGCCGGAAGAGCAGCGCGAGCGTTTGCGGCCGATGCGCGAGATGGTCCGCGACAATAATGTCTACCGCTGGGCCGGCAGCATGTTGCTGGATGCCGCGCGCCTGCGCAAACGCGGCGATCTCGACAGGGTGACCGGAACTGGCGAGCGCCCGCCGTCGAACACCAACAACGTCATCTCGATGTTCGAGCGGGCACGGAAGGCAGCGTCGTGAAAAGCTTTGAACAACCGCCGGCGCCGTACCTGCCGGAAGGGCAATGGGCGCTCTTCCTCGACATCGACGGAACCCTGCTGGAACACGCTGCCCATCCCGACGCGGTGTCGGTCGGCGAGGAATTGCGCAATCTGCTTGGGCACATCGAGCAGCGGCTGGATGGTGCGGTCGCCTTCATCACCGGCCGCTCGATCCCCGCTGTGGACAAGCTGTTCCACCCGCTGAAGCTGAGGATCGCCGGCCTCTATGGGCTGGAGCACCGGCTGACGCCGACGGGTCCGATCGATGCCGCCGACGCGCCTGCCGACATCGCCGCCCTTGCCGACGAGATCGAGGCCGAACTGGGCAGCGGCAAGGTCTATGTCGAGCGCAAGGGTCCGGTCCTTGCCGTCCATACAAGAGCAGCGCCGCAACTGCTTGCGCCGGCAATCCAGTTGATCGAACAGGCATTGGCCCGGCTTCCGAAGGGTTATCGGGTGCTTCCCGGAAACGCCGGCGTCGAGCTCATGCCTCTGGAAGCCGTCAAAGGTGCTGCCATCCGGCGTTTCATGGACATTCCGCCCTTTGTCGGCCGGCGGCCGATATTCCTCGGAGACGACACATCGGACGAACACGGTTTCGAGGCCATCAACGAAATTGGCGGCATCTCGATCCGCGTGAAGCCGAACGGACCGACGGCCGCAACCTATGTCCTCGATGGCGTGACCGGCGCAATAGCCTGGCTCGGGGCCAATTTCGAAGTCTCGCCGGTCTCCGGTGCTCGACCGGCCGACAACAAGGCAGAGACCGAATCAAGGGCGAAGCTCAATATCGCAGCCACGGCAGCGTCCGGTCGATAAGCGCGTTTCTCATTGAATATCTTTAAGCCCAAAGCCGGCAAATCGTCTGCTTGCCGGTTCCCCTGCGTCAGGCTTAACCTGCGTGCCACGCGTGGAGGCGCGTGCGGTAACAAGGGGAGGACATCTCTATGACCATACAAGGCGCATCACCGGACCTGTACAATGAGGATCTCGCTCCGGCGAAGGTTCGAAACTGGGACCGTTCTCGATCTTCAACGTCTGGACGTCGGACGTCCACAGCCTGTGGGGCTACTATCTCGCTGCCAGCCTGTTCCTGTTCTGCGGCGGCTTCGTCAACTTCATCATCGCCATCGGTATCGGTTCGCTGATCATCTATGCGTTGATGAACATGGTCGGCTATGCCGGCGTGAAGACCGAGGTGCCCTACCCGGTCCTGGCGCGCGCCTCCTTCGGCATCTGGGGCGCCAACATACCGGCGCTGGTGCGTGCCATCGTCGCCTGCTTCTGGTACGGCGCGCAGACGGCGGCGGCCTCCGGCGCGATCGTAGCCCTGCTGATCCGCTCGCAATGGTTCGCCGACTTCAACCAGAGCACACATTTCCTCGGCCACTCCGGGCTCGAGGTGATCTGCTTCGCCGTCATCTGGGCGCTGCAGCTCCTGATCATCCAGAGGGGCATGGAAACGTGCGCCGCTTCCAGGATTGGGCCGGACCGGCGGTGTGGGTGATGATGCTGATCCTGGCGATCTATCTTTGCATCAAGGCAGGCACCTTCGCCTTCACCAGCGACATCCCGATGGATGTGCTGCTGGAAAAGACCAAGGACGCGGGCGTGCCGGGCACGCCGGGCTCCTGGACCTCGCTGTTTGCTGTGGCGGCGATCTGGGTGACCTATTTCTCAGCGCTCTACCTCAACTTCTGCGATTTCGCCCGTTATGCGCCGGACAAGGCATCGCTGCGCAAGGGCAACATCTGGGGCCTGCCGGTCAATCTCATCCTGTTCTCGCTGGTCGCCGGCGTCACCACAATCGCCGCCTTCGACGTCTATGGCGAGGTGCTGCTGCATCCTGACCAGATCTCGGCGAAATTCGACAGCTGGTTCCTGGCGGCGCTCGCGGCCCTGACCTTTGCCGTAGCGACGCTTGGCATCAATGTGGTGGCAAACTTCGTGTCGCCGGCCTTCGACTTCTCCAACGTCTTTCCACGTCAGATCGACTTCAAGAAGGGCGGCTACATCGCGGCGCTGATCGCGCTGGTGCTCTATCCCTTCGCGCCCTGGGAAGGCAGTGCCGCCTCCTTCGTCAACATCATTGGCGCGACGATGGGGCCGATCTTCGGCGTGATGATGGTCGACTACTACCTGATCCGGAAGGGCGAGGTCGATGTCGAGGCGCTCTACAGGGAGAATGGCGAATTCCGCTTCCAGGGCGGCTGGCATGTCAATGCCTTCATCGCCGCCGGTATTGGCGCGGTCTTCTCGTCGATCCTGCCCAACTTCACCAGCCTGCTGCCGTCCTGGTAGGGCGTCTATGGCTGGTTTTTCGGCGTGGCAATTGCCGGCGTCATCTATTACGTGCTGCGTACGATGGCACTCGGCGCCTGGGCCAAGATGGCCAAGGCCTAAACGGATTCGGGGCGGCGCAAGCCGCCCCGTTCATTCTGCGACCATCTCGGCCAGGCGGCGCACGGTGTTCCAGTTGCGCGACGTGCCGATGCCGAGGCGTTTGTGGCTCACCGCCGCAAGCAGCCGCGAACTCGGCGTCTCGCGCGAAAAGACGATCCAGATGTCGCCGCCGACCGCCTGCAGCTTTTCATTCCTGCCGATATAGGCCTGCAGCGCAGAGACCGCATCGGGGGAAACAGGCGCCCGCATCACGCGCACCGCCACCCGGTCCGCGGCTTCAGCCGATTCGGCTGGGAACGGATTGCCGGCCGCCAGCCTCAGCCAGCCGTCGGCGCGGCGCACGATGATGTCGACATGGCGGCCAAAAGTCTTTGCGAACGCCGCCTCCAGCCGCTGCTCCAACGCCGCGCGTTCAGTCTCTTGCGTCTCGAAGACCAGATTGCCGGTCGCCACCAGTGTGCGCGGGTTGTTCAGGCCCAGGCCTTCGGCCATCGCCTTGAGATCGGACATGACGACCCGCCGCCCCTCGCCCAGGATGATGCTGTAGAGCAGCGCGACGTAAGTTCGCATCGGCGGCTAGTCTAGACCAGCCGCGACTGCTCTACCGCCGCCTCGATGAAGCTGGCAAACAGCGGGTGCGGATCGAGCGGCCGGCTTTTCAACTCGGGATGATACTGCACGCCGATGAACCAGGGATGGTCGGGATATTCGACCGTTTCCGGCAGCACGCCATCCGGCGACATGCCGGCAAACACCAGGCCGCAATCCTCGAGCCGCTCCTTGTAGTCGACATTGACCTCATAGCGGTGGCGATGGCGTTCGGAAATCTGCGTATCGCCATAGATCTCGGCGATCTTCGATCCCTTGGCGAGGTCGGCCTGGTAGGCACCGAGCCGCATGGTGCCGCCGAGGTCGCCGGTTTCCCTGCGCTTTTCCAGCATGTTGCCCTTCAGCCATTCGGTCATCAAGCCGACGACCGGCTCCTCGGTTGGACCGAACTCGGTCGATGATGCGTGCTCGACGCCGGCCAGCGAACGAGCCGCCTCGATGCAGGCCATCTGCATGCCGAAGCAGATGCCGAAATATGGCACCTTGCGCTCGCGCGCGAACTTCGCCGCCAGGATCTTGCCCTCCGAGCCGCGCTCGCCAAAACCGCCGGGGACGAGAATGCCATGGACCTTTTCCAGCCACGGCGCCGGGTCTTCCTTCTCGAATATCTCGCTTTCGATCCAGTCGAGCTTGACCTTGACCCGGTTGGCGAGGCCGCCATGCGACAGCGCCTCGATCAGCGATTTGTAGGCATCCTTGAGGCCGGTATATTTGCCGACGACGGCGATAGTCACCTCGCCTTCCGGATTGTGGATGCGGTTGGACACCGCTTGCCATCGTTCCATGCGCGGCTTCGGCGCCGGATCGATGCCGAAGGCGGCCAGCACTTCCGAATCCAGCCCTTCATTGTGATAGGCCATCGGCACGTCGTAGATATGCGGCACGTCGAGCGCCTGGATGACGGCGCTTTCTCGCACGTTGCAGAACAGCGACAGTTTTCTGCGCTCTTCCTTGGGGATCGGCCGGTCGGCGCGGACCAGCAGGATATCAGGCGCAATGCCGATGCCGCGCAACTCCTTGACCGAATGCTGTGTCGGCTTGGTCTTCAGTTCGCCCGCCGTCGGAATGTAAGGCATCAAAGTCAGGTGGACGTAGACGGCGTTGTTGCGCGGCAGGTCGTTACCGAGCTGGCGGATCGCCTCCAGGAACGGCATCGCCTCGATGTCGCCGACGGTGCCACCGATCTCGCACAGCACGAAATCGTAGTCGTCATTGCCGTTGAGGACGAAGTTCTTGATCTCGTCGGTGACGTGCGGAATGACCTGCACGGTGGCGCCAAGATAGTCGCCGCGCCGCTCGCGCTCGATGATGTTCTTGTAGATGCGGCCGGTGGTGATGTTGTCCTGCTGGTTGGCCGAGCGGCCTGTGAAGCGCTCATAATGGCCAAGATCGAGATCGGTCTCGGCGCCGTCGTCGGTCACGAAGACTTCGCCGTGCTGGTAGGGCGACATCGTGCCGGGATCGACATTGAGATAGGGATCGAGCTTTTTGATGCGTGCGCGATAGCCCCGCGCCTGCAAGAGAGCCCCAAGGGCCGCTGCAGCAATGCCTTTTCCAAGTGAGGAAACCACGCCGCCTGTGATGAATACATATCGCGCCATGGGAGTCATCGCTTAACGCGGCCGAATTGATTCCGCCAGAGAAAAAACCGCCGCGAAGGCTTTTTCCCAAGAAGGCGCTCTGGTCATTGGCGTATCAAAACAAAAGGGCCGGCGAGGCCGGCCCTTTTGGCACGATCTGTCGAGGCGTCAGATGATGACGACCTTGGTGCCTACTTTCACCCGGCGATAGAGATCCATGACGTGCTCGTTGATCATGCGGAAGCAGCCATTGGAGGCGCTGGTTCCGATCGACTGCGGTGCAATGGTACCGTGGATGCGCAGATGGGTATCCTTCTTGCCATCGTAGAGATAGATGGCGCGCGCACCGAGCGGATTGTCGCCGCCGCCGGGCATACCGTCCTTGTACTGCCCATAATGCTTGGGTTCGCGCTTTTGCATATCCAGCGTCGGAATCCAGCGCGGCCATTCCTGCTTGTCGCCGACGGCAACCGTCCCCTTGAACTGCAGGCCTTCGCGGCCGACCGCAATGGCATAACGGCGGGCGGTTGACGATGATTCGACGAGGTAGAGACGGCGGGCGCTGGTATCGATGACGATGGTGCCGGGGTTGTAGCCGGTGAATTCGACCTCCTGCGGCACGAATTCCGGCTTGACCTTGAACTGGCGCTTGGCCTGCTTCCTTTCGAGCGCGGCGTCGAGCGCGCGCGTCTCAGGAAGCAGCGACATCGATGAAGACGATGTGCCGCCGAACAGTCCCGCGAACAGCCCGACGCTCTGCGGCTTCTGCCCGACCGGTTCGCTGCGCAATTCGCCATTGTTGCCGGTCAGCGCAACGTTCATGGCCTCGGCCGGGATCGGCTCGGCCGACTGGATCGGCGCGATGGGTGCGATCGGTTCGATGATGTTGACGGTCTTCTTCTTGGCCGGCTTGGCATTAGCCACCTTGACCGCCGCGACCGGCTGGCTCTCCTTGGCAAGGAATGCCTGCCGTTCCGCATCGGCCTTGGCTTTCGCCGCCTCGCGCATCGCCAGCTTCCTGGCTTCGAGTGCCTTGGCGCGAGCGGCTTCCTTGTCGGCTGCGATCTTGGCTTCGATCTTGCGGATCTGCGCAAGGTCGTCCGGCGTCGGATCTTTCTTCTTCTTGAGAAGCTTCAATTGCGCCGCATCGCTTTTGGCAGCGACGTTGACGACGTCAGTTGTTGTCGCGGCTTTATGAGCCGAATTTGCCGTCGGCATAGCCGCATAAGCGGGCGCACCTAGGCTGAGCACGGCACAAAGGCCGGCAAAAATGAAGCTGCGAAGCTGCATGGGGAAGATCCGATCGTTCAATGCTTGTTGCCCACGGCGTCGCCCGGCGCCCCCCAAGGACGCCGAAAATGCCGCGTGCAATGTATAATCGATTAGCCGGAAGCGCCTCAAGCGTAGGGCGCGGTCGAATCTTCGTGATCGTGCGGCATTTGCCGCGACTGTGTTCAAACGACAACAGATCGCGGCATCAGATGCCCGATTACTGGTTGGGGACTTGCGGCGTGGCCGGCGCGGTGGCGCCGTTTGTCGCTGGCGGCGTCGCCGGAGCTGTTGCCGGAGGCGTCGTTGCCGCGCCATTGCCGGACGGCGGGGTCGGCGCCGTGTTGCCTGAAGGCGGCGTCGTGGCGCCGGGCAATTGGTTGAGTACGCCCTTGCCTGCCCCGTCCGAGGTCGCCGGGACGCGATCGAGAATGTCGATCGGCTTCTCGCCATAGCGCGCGACGATCGACAGTGTCAGCGAAGTGACGAAGAAAGCCGCGGCCAGGATCGCTGTCGCCCGCGTCAGCGCATTGGCGGCGCCACGCGCGGTCATGAAGCCCGATCCGCCGCCGATGCCGAGACCGCCGCCTTCGGAGCGCTGCAGCAGCACCACGCCGACAAGCGCGAGCACGACCATGAGGTGGACGACGATCAGTACGGTTTCCATAATTTATCCTGGCAAGGCCTTGTGCGGCCGCTGATTTGGAGGCGGCTCAATACAATGCTTTGACGGCATTTCCAAGCCCGTGGCCGGAATATGGGAAGCAATGCGTCCTTTGCAACGATTCCGGCGCCGGCCGTCCGCTCAAATCCAGCAAGCAGTCCCGGTATCAAGCGATGTTTCGATAGGCTTCCGCGATGCCGAGGAAGTCCGCTGCCTTCAGGCTGGCGCCGCCGACCAGCGCGCCGTCGACATTCCTGACGCCGAGCAACTCGACGGCGTTGGACGGCTTGACCGAGCCGCCGTAGAGAATGCGCATCTTGGCCGCCGTATTGCCAAGCTTCCGCGCCAGTTCTTCACGGATATGCGCATGCGCCTCGGCGACGTCGGCGGCGGTCGGGGTCAAGCCGGTGCCGATCGCCCATACCGGCTCATAGGCAATGACGCTGTTGGACGCCGTGGCGTTTGGCGGTACCGAGCCCGCAACCTGGCGCGACAGCACGTCAAGCGTGGCTCCTGCTTCGCGTTCGGCTCTTGTCTCACCAATGCAGATGATAGCCACCAGCCCGGCGCGCCATGCGGCGGAGGCCTTGGCCTGCACTATGGCATCGTTCTCCTTGCGATCAGCACGGCATTCGGAATGGCCGACGATGACATGGCTGGCGCCTGCATCCTTCAGCATCTCCGCCGAAATACAGCCGGTATAGGCGCCGCTTTCCTCGGTGTGGCAATCCTCACCACCGGCCCGGACCGGCGTGCGCGACAGAATCTCGGCGGCGTGCGCAAGCAAGGTCGCCGGCACGCAGACCACGGCTTCGGTCTCGGCGTCGAGCCCGCTCATGAAGCCGTTGCCGATCATCCTGAGCTCGTTGAGCGAGGCGCTGGTCCCGTTCATTTTCCAGTTGCCGGCGACGAGCGGGCGGATTCCAGGCGTCATGGGATTTGTTTCTCCGGGCAATTTCCAGCTGGCTCTCACTATCAAAATCAGGCCACAAAGCAATCGACAGTGAGCAGGAAGGGCGCTATTGCGCTTGTTTCAGACTCGGCGCATGCGAAATGCGCAAAAATCGGAAGTACTCATGCTTGGTATGTTGAGAAGCGCGGCGGGGACCTGGGTCGCGAAACTGCTGCTGTCATTGTTGGTGTTGAGCTTCGCCGTCTGGGGCATCTCGGGGCGGCTGATGGGCGGTCTTGCCGGCCATGACGCCGTGATTACGGCCGGAGGCACCAAGGTCTCGATCAACGAATACCGCCTCGCCTACGATCGCCAGCTCAGCGTAATGTCGCAGCAATTCGGCCAGCGCATCAGCCGTGAGCAGGCGACGGCGCTCGGCATCGACAACCAGGTGCTGGCGCAACTCGTCTCGGGCGCCGTCCTCGACGAGCAGGCCCGCAAGCTCGGCCTCGGCCTGTCCAAGGACCGGCTGGCCGAACTGACCCGCGAAGACCCGGCGTTCAAAGGGCCTGGCGGAACCTTCGACAGGCGAACCTTCGAGTACCTGCTCCGGCAGATCGGCATGCGGCCGGAGGACTATCTGAAAAACCGCGCCCAGGTGGCGGTCCGCCAGCAGATCGTCGAGGCGGTTTCGGATGGCCTCAAAGCCCCGGATACATTCTTCAAGGCGGTCGCGCTCTATCGCGGCGAAGATCGCACAATCGACTACCTGACCTTGCCGAAATCGCTGGTCGAACCGATAGAAGCGCCGTCCGACAGCGTGCTTTCGGCCTATTTCGGGGAGAACAAGAAAACCTACGCCGCGCCCGAATACCGTAAGTTCTCCTATGTCAGGCTCGAACCGGAAGACATCATGGATTTGAGCGCAGTGACCGATCAACAGGTCAGCGACGACTACAACAAGAACAAGGCGCGCTACACCACGCCCGAGATGCGCACCATCGAGCAGCTTGTGTTCAAGACGCCTGATGCTGCCAAGGCGGCGCTCGATTCGCTCAGGACCGGCGCGACCTTCGACAAGATCGTCGCCGCCGAAGGCAAGACGCCGGCCGACACCCTGCTCGGCACGCTGGCCAAGGACAAGATCGCTGACAAGGCGGTTGCCGATGCTGCCTTCAAGCTCAACGCCAATGAAGTCAGCCCGGTCGTACAGGGCGCCTTTGGCCCCGTTCTGCTGCGCGTCACCGAGGTCAAGCCCGAAGTGGTGAAGCCGCTGGCCGAAGTGTCCGAGCAGATCCGCAAGGATCTGGCACTGGGCGAGGCAAGCCGCATCTTGCTGGACGTGCACGACAATTACGAGGATACGCGCGCCTCCGGCAGTTCGCTCGCTGAGGCAGCTGCCAAATTGAAGCTGAAGGTCGTTACCATCGACGCCATCGACCGCACCGGCCGAAGGCCGGATGAAAGCATCGTCAAAGACCTGCCGGAATCGCCGGCGCTCATCAAGGCGGTGTTCGAATCCGAACCCGGAACAGACAATGAAGGCCTCACCACCGCCGATAACGGCTTCGTCTTCTACGACGTAAGCGCGATCACGCCGGCCCGCGACCGCACGCTGGACGAAGTCCGCCAGAAGGTCGTGGCCGACTGGACCGCGGCGGAGACCACCAAACGGCTTACCGCAAAGGCACAAGAGCTCGAGAAGCGTCTCAAGGCCGGCGCCACGCTCGAGGTGATCGCCGGTGAGCTCAAGCTCGAAAAGCAGACCAAGCGCGGTGTCAAGCGCGATGCTGACGACGTCGATTTCGGCAAGGAAGGGGCCGCCGCGATGTTCGGCGTCGGCGAAGGCGGCACCGGGCTAATCCCCTCGCCCACGGGCGACGGACAGATCCTGTTCAAGGTTGCCGAGGTATTCGAGCCCGCCGGGGCCGACGCCAACTCAGTACCCCAGGACGCGCAGAAATCCTTCACCTCCGGTATGTCCGACGACCTGCTCGACCAGTTGGTGGCGCAGTTGCAGACGCAATATGACGTCCGCATCGATCAGACGGCCGTAACCCAAGCCCTGGCCAGATGAGCGCGCTGAAGATCCACATCGCCAAGGTCGCCGCCGGTAGCGCTCTTTCCTTCGAGGAGGCGCGCGAGGCCTTCGACATCATCATGTCCGGTGACGCCACCCCCGGCCAGATCGGCGGCTTCCTGATGGCATTGCGGGTGCGCGGTGAGACCGTCAGCGAGATCGCCGGCGCCGTCGCCACCATGCGCGCCAAGATGCTGCGCGTCGAAGCCCCCGAGGGCGCCATCGACATTGTCGGCACCGGCGGCGACAATTCGCACAGCGTCAACATTTCGACCGCATCCGCCTTCGTCATCGCTGGCAGCGGCGTGCCCGTCGCCAAGCACGGCAATCGCGGACTGTCCTCGCTGACCGGCGCCGCCGATGTTCTGATCGCGTTGGGCGTCAAGATCGACATCCCTCCGGAGACGATCGGCCGCTGCATCCACGAGGCCGGAGTTGGCTTCATGTTCGCGCCGGCGCACCACCCGGCGATGAAGCATGTCGGCCCGACCCGGGTCGAGCTCGGCACCCGCACCATCTTCAACCTGCTGGGTCCGCTTTCCAATCCGGCCAGTGTCAGACGGCAGATGGTCGGCGTGTTCCTGCCCGAATGGATCATGCCGGTGGCAGAAACGTTGAAGGAGCTTGGTGCCGACCATGCCTGGGTCGTCCATGGCGACGGTTATGACGAGATCACCACCACCGGCGAGACGCAGGTCGCCGAATTGGCCGGCGGCGAGATCCGCAGCTTTGTGCTGACCCCGGAAGCGGTCGGGCTGAAGCGTCACACCAAGGACGAGTTGCGCGGCGGCGACGCCGCCCACAATGCCCAGGCACTGCGCGACATGCTGGGCGGCGCCGCCGGCGCCTTTCGCGACACGGTGCTGATGAATGCCGGCGCCGGGCTGGTGGTGGCCGGCAAGGCGACGACACTTGCCGACGGCATGGTGACGGCGGCGCAGGCCATCGACAGCGGCCGCGCGCTGAAAGTGCTCGACAGGCTGGTCGAGATTTCGAACGGTTAGAACTATGTCCGACATCCTGCGCAAGATCGAGGCTTACAAGCGCGACGAGATCGCGGCGGCCAAGGCGCAAGTGCCGTTTGCCGAGATCAAGGCACGGGCAACGGACGCCGAAGCGCCGCGCGGCTTTCTTTCCGCCCTTGAAGCAAAGCGCCAATCCGGCAGGTTCGCGCTGATTGCCGAAATCAAGAAGGCTAGCCCATCCAAAGGCCTGATCCGCGCCGATTTCGATCCGCCGGCGCTGGCCAGGGCCTATGCGGAAGGCGGTGCCGCCTGTCTTTCGGTGCTGACCGACGCACCCTCTTTCCAGGGGGCGCCCGCGTTCCTCAACGATGCGCGCGCTGCCGTCGAGTTGCCTGCCTTGCGCAAGGATTTCCTGTTCGATCCCTATCAGGTCTACGAGGCCAGGGCATGGGGCGCCGATGCCATACTGATCATCATGGCCAGCGTCGACGACGCGTTGGCAAGAGAACTCGAAGCGACAGCTTTCGGGCTCGGCATGGACGCGCTGGTCGAAGTGCATGACGAGGCTGAGATGGAACGCGCGCTGCAGCTGTCGTCGCGGCTGATCGGTATCAACAACCGCAATCTCCGGACCTTCGAAACCAGCCTCGAGACCTCGGAACGGCTGGTCGCGATGGTGCCCGCCGACCGCCTTCTGGTCAGCGAGAGCGGTATCTTTTCGCATGACGATTGCCGCCGGCTGGAGCGGAGCGGCATCGCCACTTTTCTGGTCGGTGAGAGCCTGATGCGTCAACAGGACGTGGCCGCTGCAACGCGCCTGCTTTTGACGGGCAAGGCGCCGGCAGAGGCGATCTGAGGATGGCGGCCGCCCTCACCCATCTTGGCGCGCGCGGCGAAGCCAACATGGTCGATGTCGGCGACAAGGCTGAGACGGTGCGCACGGCAGTCGCGGAGGGCTTCGTGTCGATGCGGCCCGAGACGCTGGACATGATCCTCGCCGGCGATGCCAAGAAGGGCGACGTGCTCGGTACCGCGCGTATCGCCGGCATCATGGCGGCCAAGAAGACGCATGAACTGATCCCGCTCTGCCATCCACTGCTGCTGACCAGGATATCTGTCGATATCGAGCCGGACGCAGCTTTGCCCGGCCTGAAGGTCACAGCATTGACCCGCGTCACGGGCAAAACCGGCGTTGAGATGGAGGCCCTGAGCGCCGTCTCGGTCGCTTGCCTGACCATCTACGACATGGCCAAGGCGGTCGACCGCGCCATGGTCATCTCCGGTATCAGGCTGGTTGAAAAGACCGGCGGCAAATCCGGCGACTACAAGATCACCGAAGATGGGGTCACCGAGGCAGGCCGCTGATGGCGCTGGTCCCAGTTGCTGAGGCGCTCGAGCGCCTGTTGGACGGCGCAGCTGCACTGCAGGGCGAACGCGTCGCGCTGCTGGATGCCGCCGACCGCGTGCTGGCGGAGCCGGTTGTGGCGCTCCGCACCCAGCCGCCGTTCAACGCCTCCGCCATGGACGGCTATGCCGTGCGGGCGGCTGATATCGCGTCCTTACCAGCAAAGCTTTCGGTGGTCGGCATGGCGCCGGCCGGAAGCGGCTTTGCCGGGACGGTGCAGCAGGGGCAGGCCGTCCGTATCTTCACCGGCGCGCCGCTTCCCGAAGGCGCCGACACCATCGTCATCCAGGAGAACGTCCGCGATCTCGGCCGCGGTGTCGTCGAAGTGACGGAGCCGACGGTGCAGGGGCGAAACATCCGCCGCCTCGGGCTCGATTTCGCCAAAGGCAACGTCCTGCTGCACAAAGGCCGCCTGCTCGACCCGGCGGCCTTGTCGCTGGCGGCATCGGCCAACCACCCCGAGGTCGGCGTGGTCAAAAGGCCGTTGGTCGCCATCATCGCCACCGGCGACGAATTGCTGCCGCCGGGCAGCGAGCTTGGCCCCGACCAGATCATCTCCTCCAACGCCTATGGTGTCGCCGCCGCCGCACAGTCGGTCGGTGCGCGAGTGCTCGACCTTGGCATCGCGCCGGACCGCAGGGAGGCGATCGCTGCGCTGGTGGAAAAGGCCGTGAAGGCTGGCGCGAACGTCATCGTCACGCTGGGCGGTGCCTCGGTCGGTGACCACGATTTCGTCCATGACGTGCTGACCGGGCAAGGCATGACTCTCGATTTCTGGAAGATCGCCATGCGGCCGGGCAAGCCGCTGATGTTCGGGCGGCTGGGCGACATTCGCTGCATCGGCTTGCCCGGCAATCCGGTGGCGAGCCTGGTCTGCACCCAGCTCTTCCTGAAGCCGCTGCTGGCGCGGCTCGGCGGCCGCGCCTTTCAGCAGGATATGCGTGAGGCACGGCTCGGCGCTGCCATGCCGGCCAACGATCTCAGGCAAGATTATGTGCGGGCTGTTGTCACAGACGACGCCGGTACGCTCGTGGCGACGCCGTTCGGCATCCAGGACTCCTCGATGCTGAAAATGCTGGCCGATGCCAACGGGCTGATCGTCCGTGCGCCGTTCACGCCCGCCGCGGCGGCGGGCGCCGCCTGCGACGTGCTGATGCTACGCTGAACCTGCCTCACTCCGAGATCAAGGTCCGGGTCAGCGGATGGTCTGGATCGGCCAAACCGTCGATGATGTTGAAATGATGCCGGTCAGGCTCGACCACCGAACTGGTCGCGGCACCCAGGCCGATCCAGATATTGGCCAGCAACGCGCTCTGGCGCAGGAATTCGGCGCGCTCGCCGCCGCCGGCCCAGCAGGTCAGGCGGGCCTTGTCCATCGGGCGCAGCAGCACCGGGCTTTCGGCCTGCGCCTCGGCCTCATCGATCGCCAGCGTCTCGTTCATGCCGGTGCGCATGATCGGGCGCAAATCGTGCACACCCGAGATCGATACGACATGGCGAATGCGCCGGACAATTTCGGGCGCCAGCGGCGTCGTCGTCGTAACCATCCGGCTAACAAGATGGCCACCGGCCGAGTGTCCGGTCAGCATCAGCGGCCCTGCGACCATCCCCGCCGCCTTGCCGATCGCCGCGCCGACTTCCTTGACGATGCCGCCAATGCGCATCTGCGGACAGAGCGTGTAGGACGGCATCGCCACGGCATAGCCGCGATCAACAGCGCCAGCGGCAAGATGCGACCAGAAACTCTTGTCGAATGCCATCCAGTAGCCGCCATGGACGAACACCACGAGCCCCTTGGGCTTGGTGGCCGGCAGGAAAAGATCGAGCCGGTTGCGTGGGCCATCGCCATAGGCCATGTCGAGCCGCGCCCGGCCCTCGGTCGAAAGCACGTCGCGAAAAACCCGCGCGGGCTCGACCCAGGCCGCCGGCCAGCGATCGCTGCCGGCTATGTTGGCGCCGTTGGCATAGGCGTTGTCCCAATCGGCAATGTGACGTTCGAACACCCTGCGCCCTCCCCTGGCAATATGGCCTTGCAACGACCGTGAGCATCGCGCGGCGCGTCGTCGCCAGCCTCACGATTCCAGCTCTCGCATCAATCTCAAGTGACAGCCGCCTTGATGGCGAAGCGCGCATCCTTCCACGCACCGGTGCGCAGGATGTCCTCAAGCACTTCGACGGCCTGCCAGACATCGGCATAGCCGACATAGAGCGGGGTGAAGCCGAAGCGCATGGTCGATGGCGCGCGAAAATCGCCGATCACGCCACGTTCGATCAGCGCGCGCATGATCTGGTAGCCATGCTCGTGCATGAATGAAATCTGGCTGCCGCGTTTTTCCCCGTCGCGCGTGCTTTCGAGCGTTAGCCCGTAAGTGCCGCACTTTGCCTCGACAAGCTCGATGAACAGATCGGCCAGCGCGATGCTCTTCTTGCGCACCGCCGTCATGTCGACATCGTTCCAGATGTCGAGCGCGCCCTTCAGCGTGCGCATAGACAGGACCGGCTGGGTGCCGCACAGAAACCGGCGGATGCCGGTGCCGGCCGCATAGCCTGGCTCGAAGGCGAAGGGCCGTGCATGGCCCCACCAGCCGGTGAGCGGCTGCTGGATGTCGGCAAGATGCCGCTCAGCCGCATAGATGAAGGCAGGCGCGCCCGGTCCGCCATTCAGATATTTGTAGGTGCAGCCAACGGCAAAATCGGCGTTCGCCGTGTCGAGCTCGACTGGCATCGCACCGGCGGTGTGGCAGAGATCCCAGACGATCATCGCCCCGGCTTCCTGGGCCCTGCGCGTCAGCGCCGGCATGTCGCGCAGTTCGCCCGACTTGTAGTTGACGTGGTTGACCAGCACCACGGCGGTGCGTTCGTCGATCAGCTCTTCGATGCTCGGCGCGTCGACCCCCGAGAGGCGCAGCAGCGTATCTTTTCGCGTCGAAACCACACCCTCAGCCATGTAGAGGTCTGTCGGAAAACTGTCGCCCTCGGCGACGATGACCTGCCGCTCCGGCCGCATGGCCATGGCGGCGTGCAGCAGCTTGTAGATGTTGACCGATGTCGTGTCGCAGACCACCGTCTGGCCGGCCGCGGCACCGATCAGGCGCCCGAGCTGGTCGCCAAGTTCGAGCGGCATGTTGAACCAGCCGGCCGTGTTCCAGGCGCGGATGAGATCATGCGCCCATTCTTCGGTCACTGCCTTGCTCAATTCATCGAAAGCGGCACGCGAAGCGGCCCCTAGCGAATTGCCGTCGAGATAGATCACTCCTTGCGGCAGCACAAAGCGGTCCCGCATCGCGCGCAGCGGATCTGCAGCATCCATCGCCCTTATGGCCACGAGATCGGGAATTCCTGTCATGATTTGTCTGCTCCCCAAGATTCACCGCAACGCCGGACACGCATCGACGGCATCCATCGGTCACGAGCGGTTCTCCATTACCTGGTATCGCGCAGCAAGGCTCCACCGGCGACAAGTTGCCTGACCATGCGGTGGAAACCAGGAGCCAAGCCAACCCAAGGTTGGCGTTTTGAGTTCGTTTCGTTCACGGTGCATTGACCAAACCGCACAGTCGATACGGCTTCAATTCCGTGCCCCTTTGCCGGCTGACGGCCGATACCAGTGCCGCCTTCTGGAAACCCAGAGGCCGCAAACGAAAGCAGAATCAAGGCGATGAGGCCCGCGGCGGTGAAAATGCAGCGTCCCGGTTTGGCGAGTGGTATCGTTACCCGAGCCCTAACACATTCATTAAACTTTAAACAGTTGCGGAACACAACTGGAACAGATAGTGTTTGTTCTGGGTTTGTTTTTCTGATTCTGTTGGGGGTCGCTATGCTGACACGCAAACAACACGAACTGCTTATGTTCATCCACGAAAGGCTGAAGGAAAGCGGTATCCCGCCCTCCTTCGACGAGATGAAGGAAGCGCTCGACCTGGCTTCCAAATCGGGAATCCACCGGCTGATTACGGCGCTGGAGGAGCGCGGCTTCATTCGCCGTTTGCCCAACAGGGCCCGTGCGCTGGAGGTGCTGCGCCTGCCCGATTCGATCGCCCCCGGCCTCAATGCGGCACGCAAGTTCTCGCCGAGTGTCATCCAGGGCAGTCTTGGGCAAGGTCCTCGGCAAGGCAAGCCGACATCGTCGCGCGTCCCTGCAGCCGGCAATGACGACGATGTCGTCGCCGCCGTGTCTATCCCGGTGATGGGCCGCATCGCCGCTGGTGTGCCGATCGATGCCATCCAGCACCAGACGCATTCGATCTCGGTGCCGCCGGACATGATCATGGGCGGCGAGCATTATGCGCTCGAGGTCAAAGGCGATTCGATGATCGAGGCTGGCATTTTCGACGGCGACACGGTGATCATCCGCAATGCCGATACGGCGAGCCCCGGTGAGATCGTGGTGGCACTGGTCGACGAGGAAGAAGCGACGCTGAAGCGGTTCCGCCGCAAGGGCGCCTCGATCGCCCTGGAAGCCGCCAATCCGGCCTACGAGACGCGCATCTTCGGACCAGACAGGGTCAAGGTGCAGGGCAAGCTCGTTGGGCTGATCCGCCGCTACTGAGCTGCGCCCTTGGCGCCGGCTTTTGGCTTGTCGGCTCTGCGGTATGGCGGCATGCCCCGCGCCGCGCGTGAAAATTTCCGCTGCACGTGCCAGGGCCGGTATGATTTTTCGACGGCGAAGCGGATTTCGGCGCGTGTTGCCGCTTGTGGATCGAAATAGACGGCCGCACTTCCCGCGCGCGCCAGTTGCCGTTTGGTGACGACGAGGACCAGCCGGTCGTAGTAGCAGGGATTATGGGCGGTGGCGTCGTCGATGACGATCAAGCTGGCAAAGGCGCAGGCTGGCCGTGCAGTTTCGCGGTCATTGGCTAGCGCGATGATCGCGCCGGATGGATGCCTGGCAAGGCAGAGACCGTCCGTGCAAATGAACGGCATGCCCGGCGGTAAGTCGGCCGGATCGGCAATGTCGAATTGCGGATCGTTCTTTCCAGGTGTTTCCGGCGCGACGATAGCCTCTGATGTGAGCGCGCGTTTCCAGTTGTCGATGGTGAACTCATTCGGGCGTGCCCGGTTGACCGCGAGTTCCCCGCTGCCGATCGGCAGCGCGACGAGCCGTGCGTCCTCCGAGATCAATACATCGGGTACGCGCGTCTGCGTTGTCGTTAGCAAGCCGGCGAGCGCAAAAGGAAGGGCCACGAGCCGCAACCAGGTCGTCGCCATGCTGGCAATGACGAGGGCGATCGTCACCAAAAGGACAGATCTCAGCGAAATCAGCCCGACCGCATCGATCGGCGAGCGCTCGGAGATCCACCCGGACAGGGCGATCATCGCCGTCAGCCCCTTGCCCATCACGTAGAGGAAAGGCCCATCCGCGCCGAACGGCATCGCCAGCGCACTGAGGACGGCGAAGGGCATGACGACCAGTGAGACAATAGGCATGATGGCCAGATTGGCGAACAGGCTGAGCGGCGCCACGCGCTGGAAATGCCATATGGCGAAAAGCGCCGTGGCGCTCCCTGCAATGATCGAGGTCATCGCCAGGCCGCCCATGCCCAGCAGTACCTTTCTAGTGGCAAAGCGTAGCGGCGACCGCCGGGGCGGCGGCGTGGTGGCCCCGCCGGCGCGGTAATCGGACCAGCCTGCATAGGCGCCGACAAGGGCCGCCGTCGCGGCGAAGGACATCTGGAAGCTCGGACCGACCACCTCGTGCGGCGACACCAGAATGACCGCGATGGCCGAGATCGCCAGGTTGCGCATGGTGAGCGCGGCCCGGTCGAACAGCACGGCGATAAGCATCACCGCCAACATGATGAAGCTGCGTTCGGCCGCCACCACAATGCCGGAAAAGACGAGGTAGGCCGCAATCGAAAAAAGCGCGGCGGCCGCCGCGTATTTCTTGACCGGCCGTCGCGATGAGAAATCGGGAAACAGCGCAAAGGCGCCGCGCAGCAGCGCCATAATGGTGCCGGCGACCAACGCCATATGCAGCCCCGAGATGGAGATGATGTGGTAGATGCCGGTACGCCGCATCGCTTCGTTGATCTCCTCGGGAATGCCAGCGCGCACGCCGACGATCAGCGCAGCAGCAATCTCGCCCTCGGCGCCGCCGATGCGGCTGCGGATATGGTCGGCGATGGATTCGCGCGCGTCTTCGATCGCGGAAGAAAGCCGCGCGGCAAACGGCATGCTGCCCGACGACACGACTTTCGGATTGCCGAGAAAAAAGCCGCTGCCGCCGATACCGGCAAAATAGCTGTCGAAGGAGAAATCATAGCTGTCGGGCCGCACCGGCCCGGTCGGCGGCAGCAGCCGCACATAGCCGGCGATCTCGGAACCGGCGGTCAGCTCAGCCGGTATTTTCATCGCCGAAACGCGGACCCGTTCCGGCATGTAGCGCAGTGTCGGCCTGGCGGTTGAGATCACATCGATCGTCAGCCTGATGCGGCCGCTCGCCATGGGCTCGAACGATACGACGCGACCCGTGAGGCGCGTCGAGATTTCGGAACCGAGCATATGCGTTCCGACACGCCAGGTCTCGACCTTGGCGGCAAGCACGCCAAGCGCGCAGAGCAACGCCGCCATGAAGCACAGGCGGGTTCTGGGCCACGACCGCGAGGCGACGGCACAGAGGGCTGCCAAGGCGACGATTGCGATCGGCTGTGGAAAGGCCGGCTCCACCGCCAGCGCAAAATATACGACCACCCCGCATGCGAGGAACACCGGCACCAGCAGGAAGGCGACCCCACGGTCGAGCTCCAGGCCGACCGCCGAGGTTACGCCGTTGCGGATACGGGACGGTGACGGGAGGCGGAAACGCCGGCGTAGGCGCACGATGGGCTCGGCCGCGGGCACGAGAACCGTTGCTGGGTCGCTCGCCGGCAGCGACGGGGCATCAAAGCGTGGAACCGGCAGCAATGCCGGTGCCGGCAGGACAGGCACGGGCGCGGCAAACAGCAAGCGTTCGCTGACGCCGCTGCCAACGTCCTCGCCCTCGCCCGCACCACGGCCTCGCACAGCCATCGGGTCTGCCCCTTGCGCCCTCGACCTCCTATGCTACATGAACGCGCAACGCGCGAAAGTCCGCAAACCCACTTCCTTCGCCTGCCTGAGAGTTCCATGCCCGACAAGGTCGTCACCCGTTTTGCCCCCTCGCCCACCGGCTATCTGCATATTGGCGGGGCGCGCACGGCGCTGTTCAACTGGCTGTATGCCAAGCACACAGCCGGCACGATGCTGCTGCGCATCGAGGACACCGACCGCGAGCGTTCCACCGATGCGGCAACCGCGGCCATCCTCGACGGGCTTTCCTGGCTTGGCCTGACATGGGACGGTGAGCCGGTGTCGCAGTTCGAGCGTGCGCCGCGCCATCGCGAGGTGGCCGAGGAACTCGTTCGCATGGGCAAGGCCTATTATTGTTACGCGACGCCTGCCGAGTTGGAGGCAATGCGCGAGAGCGCACGGGCCAAGGGGCTGCCTCCCCGCTATGACGGCCGCTGGCGCGATCGCGACCCCTCGGAGGCGCCGGCCGGCGCCAAGGGGGCGATCCGCATCAAGGCGCCGACAGACGGCGAGACGGTTGTGCATGACCGCGTCCAGGGCGACGTGCGCTTTCCCAACAAGGATCTCGACGATTTCATTATTCTGCGCTCGGACGGCAACCCGACCTACATGCATGCCGTCGTCGTCGACGATCACGACATGGGCGTCACCCACATCATCCGCGGCGACGACCATTTGACCAACGCCGCCCGCCAGACGGTGATCTACCATGCCATGGGGTGGGAGGTGCCGTCGATGTCGCATATCCCGCTGATCCACGGTGCCGACGGCGCCAAGCTGTCGAAACGTCACGGTGCGCTCGGCGTCGAGGCCTATCGCGCCATGGGCTACCTGCCGGAGGCGCTGCTCAATTATCTGGCGAGGCTTGGCTGGAGCCACGGCGACGATGAGATCATGTCGATCGCCAACATGATCGCGTGGTTCGACATTGGCGACGTCAACAAAGGCGCCGCCCGTTTCGACTTCGCCAAGCTCGAGGCGCTGAACGGCGTGCACATGCGCCGCATGAACGACGCGACGCTGCTCGATATCTTCATCGCCACTCTGCCCTATCTCGAAGGCGGTCCGGCGATCGCAGCTAGCCTCGACGACAGACGCAAGGCCCAATTGCTTGCCGCTTTGCCGGGCCTGAAGGAGCGCGCCAAGACGCTGGTCGAACTTGTTGAAGGGGCTGCATTCCTATTCGTCGAGCGGCCGCTGCCGGTCGACGAGAAGGCGGCGGCGCTGCTCAGCGGTGACGCGCGCGCGATCCTGCAGGGCGCTCATGCGGCGCTGGCCACGGTTTCGGAATGGTCTGCCGCCTCGGCGGAAGCCGCGATCCGCGACTATGCGCAGGCCGGCGGCCATAAACTCGGCGCCGTGGCCCAACCATTGCGCGCCGCGCTCACCGGCAAAAGCACCTCGCCCGGCGTCTTCGATGTGCTGGCCGTGCTTGGCCGCGAGGAAAGCCTGGCGCGGATCGCTGATCAAATCGATTAGGAAACTGGCCCAAGAAGATTGGCATTGAAAGGTGTGTTTCGCAGTGCAACATTGGGTCTTGGCCTAATCTGGCGCGCAGATTCAGTTGCGGGCGCAAATGTGCGTATTCCGACGCTTTTGACGTGTTGGGTTCAGATATTTTGCCGTTGCCGGCCTGAGGAAACAAAAAGGAGTTTGCTATGACCGAACCTGCGACAAAGATGGAATTTGGCGGCAAAACCCAGGCGTCGACGGCAAAACTGGAACTCGACGGCAAAACCCATGAATTCAAGATACGAAGTGGTTCGGTAGGACCTGATGTCATCGACATCGGTTCGCTCTACAGCACCACCGGCGTATTTACCTACGATCCCGGTTTTACGTCGACGGCGAGCTGCGAATCGGAAATCACCTTCATCGATGGCGATGCCGGTATTCTCTTGCACCGCGGCTACCCGATCGACCAGCTGGCCGAGCACGGCGACTTCCTCGAAGTCTGCTATCTCTTGCTCTACGGAGAACTACCGACCAAGGCGCAGAAGGACGATTTCGACTACCGGGTGACGCGCCACACCATGGTGCATGAGCAGATGTCGCGCTTCTTCACCGGCTTCCGCCGCGATGCGCATCCGATGGCGGTGATGTGCGGCGTGGTCGGCGCGCTGTCGGCCTTCTATCACGATTCCACCGATATCTCGGACCCTTATCAACGCATGGTCGCCTCTATGCGGCTGATCGCCAAGATGCCGACGATCGCGGCGATGGCGTATAAATACCACATCGGCCAGCCGTTCATTTATCCGAAGAACGAACTGAATTTCGCAGCCAACTTCCTGCATATGTGCTTCGCCGTGCCTTGCGAGGAATACAAGATCAATCCGGTGCTGGCGCGCGCCATGGAGCGCATCTTCATCCTGCACGCCGACCACGAGCAAAACGCCTCGACCTCGACCGTCCGCCTCGCCGGCTCGTCGGGCGCCAATCCCTTTGCCTGTATCGCTGCAGGCATCGCCTGCCTGTGGGGTCCTGCACATGGCGGAGCCAACGAGGCAGCCCTGAACATGTTGGGCGAGATCGGCCATGTCGATCACATCCCGGAATTCATTGCGCGCGCCAAGGATAAGAACGATCCGTTCCGATTGATGGGCTTTGGCCACCGCGTTTACAAGAACTACGATCCGCGCGCCAAGATCATGCAGAAGACCGCGCACGAAGTCCTGGGCGAGCTCGGCATCAAGGACGATCCGCTGCTCGACATCGCCATGGAGCTGGAAAAGATCGCGCTGACCGATTCCTATTTCATCGAGAAGAAGCTCTACCCCAACGTCGATTTCTATTCCGGCATCACGCTGAAGGCGCTGGGCTTCCCCACTACCATGTTCACCGTGCTGTTCGCGGTTGCCCGCACCGTCGGCTGGATTGCGCAGTGGAAGGAGATGATCGAGGACCCGCACCAGAAGATCGGCCGTCCGCGCCAGCTTTATACCGGTGCGCCGGAACGGGATTACGTGCCGATCGCGAAGCGGTGAAGGTAGCGAGTAGCGAGTAGCGAGTAGCGAGTAGTAGCTGAAGCAGCTTGGCTGTTACGGCCAGCACCATTTCCTATTCGCTACTCACTACTCGCTCACTTCCTCACCATGCCCATCACCACCCCCGCCGCCATCTCGCCTGACGGCTTGTCGGTTGCCATACGCCCGGCGATGTCGGCAAAACCGTCCTTCTGCCAGGCGCGGTAGGCGGTATCGGAGAATAGCGCCTCCAGCTGGCGCGCCAGATAATGCGGACGCACATATTGGTTGTAGTGTTCCGGCACGACCGGCCGGTCGGCGATGAGATTGGGCAAGGCTGCGCTCCAAACTTTGATCAGTCCCTGCGCCATGCGCATGACCGGATCGAGCCGGTAGCAGGAGATCATCGGCACGCCCGCCAGTGCCAGTTCCAGCGATACCGTCCCCGACGCGATCAGCGCCGCATCGGCCTTGCCGAAGGTCTGCCATTTGCGTTCGGCATCAAGGATGATCTCCGGCTTCTCGTTCCAGCTCGCGACCGAGGTCCTGACCAGGTCGGCGACGTGCGGCACCGTCGGCAACAGCAAGCGCAAGCGGTGCCCGCGCGCCCGCAGGATCGATACCGTTTCGCCGAACGGCCCGACCAGGCGCCGCACCTCGCCGCGACGCGAACCGGGCAATACAAGCAACGTTTTCACACGGTCGGCGGAGAGGTCACGCGGCTGCGCCTGCGCCCTGGCGGCACTGACTTTGCCCGGATCGTGTGCAAGGCGATGCCCGACATAGGTGCCGGGCGGCCCGCCCAGGCGAGCGAGTTCCTTCACCTCGAACGGCAGGATACAAAGAATGTGATCGACATATGGCTTCATCGCCGCCGCCCTGCCCGGCCGCCAAGCCCATACGCTCGGGCAGACATAGTGGACGATCGGGATCGTCGGATCGGCGGCGCGCACCTTCTTGGCGACGCGCAGCGAGAAATCCGGACTGTCGATGGTGATAAGGAAGTCGGGCTTTTCATCGACAATGGCGTTTGCCGTCTGGCCGATCCGCCGCATCAGGCGCGGCAGGTCGCGCAGGATAGCGCTAAGCCCCATCAGCGCGATCTCGCTGCCGTCGAACAATGGCGCCAAACCGAGCGCCTGCAAATGGCGGCCGCCGATGCCTACGAGCCGAACTTCGCGCCCGGTCATGCGCTTTAACGCCTGCACAAGGTCGGCGCCAAGCAGGTCGCCGGACTCCTCGCCGGCGACGACGGCTATCTTCAACGGCTGCTCATTCGCCATGCGCCGGCTCCGCAGCAGGCAGGCCGATCACGAACAGGCCGAGTGCATTGGCACGCCCGATGGTGGCAGGACCTTCGAGCACCAGCGAGCGGCCGGCTTCGACGGCAATGCCGGCCAGTCCGGCGGCATGCGCCGCCTCGACGGTCAGCGGGCCAATGGAGGGCAGATCGGCACGCAGTTCCTGACCGGGCTTGGCGCATTTGACCAAAACACCACGGCTCCTGCCAGCCAGCCTGCCGTGCCCGCGTAATTGTTTTGTCCGCTCGAGCAGCCCGTCTGTGCCCTCGACGCCTTCAAGCGCGATGGCGCGGCCACCAACCGCAACAGCCGCCTGGCCAATATCCAGCGCGCCGATAGCTTTTGCTGCAGCGTGCGCCGCCTCGATGTCGCGCCAGTCGGATTTGCGTGGCGCCATCTTGGTCAGCGGGCCTTCAGCGGCGACCAGTTCCGGCACGATCTCGTGAGCGCCGACAACCTTGATGCCGCTGCGCTCGATCCTGCGCACGAACAGTTTCAGCACCGTATCGTCCCCCCGGGTTACACCGACGAGAAGGCTGGGTAGCCAGGCGAGCAGGCCCAAATTGAGGCGCATGGCGCTCAGCCTGGGGCGGCGCGTAATATGTCCCGCGGTCACCAGATGCGTAACGTGATGCCGCTTGAGCATCGGCAGCAGCGAGCCGACGTCCTCCAGCCTCAAGCTTGCCTGCTCATAGGGCTCGAAATCGACTATGCGGTCGACCTCGCCCGCCGCCATGACGACGAAGGGAGGTTTGCCTTGCCGGGCGAGCGCTCGGGCAATTTCGACCGGGAGACTGCCGCCGCCGGCGATGATGCCGACCTTGGCATCTGGCGCGAGATCAAGGCCCTTTCCGGCAGCCTCAATCTTCGTCATCTGCCCTCAGTCTTCATCATCGGTATCGTCGCCGTCGCCACCTTTGAGCGACGGCACGGCATAGTGCCGCTTGCCGCGGCCAGCGATGAAATCGACGATCTTCATGGCCGTCGGCGACGAGGCGAATTCCGCCTTGGCGAACTCGATGTTTTCGCCGACGGTCCGAGAGCGATCGAAGATCGTGTTGTAGGCTTTGCGCAGCAAGTGGATCTCGGAACGCGGCAGGCCGGCGCGCTTCAGGCCAATGATGTTGAGGCCGCGAAGGCTGGCACGGTTGCCAACGGCGATGGCGTAGGGAATGACGTCGCCGACGATCGCCGAGCAACCGCCGAGAAAGGCGTTATCGCCGATGCGGACAAACTGATGAACCGCGGTAAGGCCGCCGATGTAGACATTGTCACCGACTTCGCAATGCCCGCCTAACGTCGCTTGATTGGCGAAGGTGGCGTTCCTGCCGACCACGCAGTCATGTGCAATGTGGGCATAGGCGAGGAAATTGCCGTTGTCGCCGATCGTCGTTTCGCCGCGGCTGGAATCGGTGCCGAGATGCATGGTGACGCCTTCGCGGATCGCGCAGTTCTCGCCGATCACCAGCGTGGTACGGCCGCCCTTGTGCTTGGTGTTCTGCGGCGGCCCGCCCAGTATCGCCATCGGATAGACCTTGGTCGATGCACCGATGGTGGTCGCGCCCATCACCGACACATGGCTGACCAGTTCGACACGGTCGCCGATCACGGCGTCGGGGCCGACGTAGCAGAAGGGTCCGATGCGGGCGCCTTCGCCGATTTGGGCGCCTGCCTCGATGACCGACGATGGATGGATGACTGTCTGGATTTTCATTAGCATTCGTTTGTCAGCCGCTTGCGACCATCATTGCCGAGATCTCGGCTTCCGCCGCCTTGGTGCCATCGACGAGGGCCTCGCAGGCGAATTTGAGAAGATTGCCGCGTTTCTTGATTTTCTTCACATGAATTTTCAATTGGTCGCCTGGAACGACCGGCTTGCGGAACTTGGCGTTGTCGATGGTCAGGAAATAAACCAGCGACGGCTTTTCCGTACCGAGGCTGCGGATGCAGATGGCGCCGGCCGTCTGCGCCATCGCCTCGATGATGAGCACGCCGGGCATGACCGGCTGGTCGGGGAAATGACCTTGGAAATGCGGCTCGTTTATGGTGACGTTCTTGATGCCGATGGCGGATTCGTCGCCATCTATGTCGACAATGCGGTCGATCATCAAGAACGGATAGCGGTGCGGCAGGAGCTTCATCAGCCGCATTATGTCAACCGCTTCGAGCGTCGCCGCTGCGATCTCAGCCATTTCCCCCCTCACCCTGTTTGCGCGTCCGTGCAAGTCTGCGCAAGGCCGCTATCTCGCGCATGGCTTCCGCCATCGGCTGCGCCGGATATCCTCCCCAAATCTCACCTGCAGGCACATTGCTCATAAACCCGCTTCTTGCGGCAAGCTTGGCCCCGGACCCGATGGTCAAATGATCCGCAAGGCCGACGCCGCCACCCATGGTGACGTTGTCGCCTACCGTCACGGAACCGGAAATACCCGAAAGCCCGGCTATAATGCAATTGCGGCCGATGCGAACGTTGTGGGCGATCTGCACCAGATTGTCGATCTTGGTGCCCTGGCCGATGATCGTGTCGGACATGGCGCCGCGATCGACGGTCGTATTCGAGCCGATCTCGACGTCGTCCTGAATGATGACGCGGCCGATCTGCGGAACCCGCTCCGGACCCTTGGCGCCGGCAACGAAACCGAAGCCATCCTGGCCGATCCTGGCACCGCCATGGATGATGACGCGATTGCCGATCAACGCATATTGCACGCTTGCACCTGGACCGACATAGCCGTCGCGGCCGATCTGAGAGGAAGGACCGATAACCGCATGCGGGGCAATGACGGTTCCGCTGCCGATGGCAGCGCGCGGCCCGATGACCGCGCCTGCTTCGATGATCGCACCGGCCTCGACATGGGCGGTCGGATCGACATGGGCGTGCGGCGAGATACCGGTTTCGCCGGTCATCGGTCCAGGCGTTGCAGCCGCCGGGAAAAGCAGGCGCCCGACCATTGCGAAAGCCTGCTGCGGGCGCGGATGCACCAGCACCGCAATGCCCGCCGGCGCCTTGCCGGCAAATTCGGCGGGGCAGAGAACCGCTGCCGCCCGCAGTGACTGCATCAGCGCGAAATTGCGCCTCCCATCGACGAAGACAAGCGCGTTCTCGCCGCCCTCGTTGGCGGGCGCCAGAGCCTCGATCGATACATCGGAGAGACCGGAATCGACAAGCGTCGAGCCGGTCAGATTCGCGACTTCGCCGGCCGTATACCGGCGTGAGGGCGCGAAGAACACCGGATCGGTCATTCCAGAAGCAATATCCAGCTAGCGCATGACCCCGGAAATCGGAAGTCGATCCTCGGAAAGGATCATGCGCAAAAACAAAGTGCTACAACATCCTTTGCGTGTCCAATAGGACGCGCTGCGCTGTAGTGTCGGATCACCGCCCATCCGGATCCAAACGAGCCGGAAGCATCGTTACCCGCACATCAGAAGCGGGTCGATATACCGAAGTTGAATTCCTGCACGTCGTCGGTCTTTTCCTTCTTGACCGGGATCGCATAGTCGATGCGGATCGGACCGAAGGGCGATGCCCACATCAGGCCGACACCGACAGAAGCGCGCCATTCCATTCCGGTTGTCGACTGATCGACGAGGCCACTTGCAATCTTGCTGCCGTAGAGCGTTGCCGCATCGGCAAACACTGCCCCGCGGAGGCCGAAGCTTTCCGGGATAACCGGCAGCGGGAACTGGGCTTCGGCCGAGGCGTTGAAATAAGTGGTTCCGCCGAGATGGTCGTTGCGGTTGTCCAAGGCAACCGGACCGATGCCACCATATTCGAAGCCGCGGATCATACGGTCGCTGCTCTGGAAATGGTCGAAGACACGTAGATCGCCGCCGCCATATCCCTGGACATGGCCGGCGCCGCCTGAAATGAGGCCTACCAGATCCAATTGTTCGGACAACGTCTGATAGATGCTGCCGCGCGCCGTGACCTTGATGAACTTGGCGTCGCCGCCGACGCCGGCCACTTCGGTGTTGACATTGGCATAAAGCCCGTCATGCGGGTTCTTCATGTCGTCGATGGTGTTGTAGATCAGGCCGAGGCTGACCGACGACTTGAGCCATGGGCTCTCGTTAACTCCGTTTTGGATCGCCTGGGAGACGTTGCAACCGGCCATTGGGTCGCAGTCTTCGTCGAACTCGTACTTCTCTTGCGCGATATTGTACGCGAGCTGCGTCGTGATGTTGTCGGTGATCGGCAGACCGAAACGCACTGTCGCGCCCGTCGTATCGCTGTCGTAATGGTCGTAGTTTCGGCTCTGCTTGTAGATGTCGAAGCCGGCCGCGATGCGCCGCCCAAGGAAATAAGGTTCGGTGAAAGAGAAGCTGTAGTCGCGCGAGTTCTTGCCGCCGCCCGCCGCCACCTTGATGAATTGGCCGCGACCGAGGAAATTGCGCTCACTGATAGAACCTTCGACGGACGGACCTGACGTTTCGCCACCAGTCGAATAGCCGGCACCGATCGAAAATTCACCGGTCGACTTCTCGACCACGTCGACCACCAACACGACCTGGTCCGGCTCAGAGCCCGGAACAGTGGAAATCTCGACTTTCTCAAAATAATCGAGCGCTTCCAGCCGCCTCTTCGCGCGCTGGATGAGAACCTGGTTGAACGCATCGCCTTCGCTGACATCGAATTCGCGGCGAATGACGTAGTCGCGCGTTCGATCGTTTCCGCGGATCTCGATGCGCTCGATATAGGCCTTGGTGCCCTGGTCGATTGTATACACAACCGAGATCGTGTGGTTTTCGAAGTTGCGATCGCCGCGCGGCGTCACCTGGGCGAAGGCATAGCCCGAACCGGCGACTTTCTCGGTCAGTGCGATGATCGTGTCCTCGACGTCCTTGGCGTTATAGACATCGCCCTTGTGGGTCTGGACTACCGATTCAAGCGACTTGCTGTCGACCTCGGGGATTGTGCTTTCGACACTGACATCGCCGAACGTATAACGCTCGCCCTCCTGCACCGTGATGGTGACGGTGTATTTGTTGGTGGTGTCGTCGAGTTCGCCGACAGCCGAGACGACCTGGAAGTCGGCATAGCCGTGATTGTAATAGAAGCGGCGCAACAGCTCTTGGTCGGCCCGCAGCTTGTCCTCGTCATAGACGTCGTCGCGCAGCACGAAGGAAAGGAAGGACGAGCGCTTGGTGGAGATGATGTCCGACAGACGGCGGCTCGAATAGGCGCTGTTGCCGACGAAATTGATCGCTGCGATCTGGGTGCGGCCGCCTTCGTTGATGTTGAAGACCACGTTCACGCGGTTGTCGCCGAGATCCATGATCTGGGTGGTCACGGCGGCGTCGTCGCGGCCGATACGCCTGTAAGCGGCCTTGACCGCCTCAACGTCGGTGTCGAGTTGCTGTTGCGAGAAGGTGCTGCGCGGCTTCAATTGCACCGCAGCTTCAAGCGCGTTGTCCTTGAGCTTCTTGTTGCCCTGGAACAGCACCTGGTTGACGACCTGGTATTCGGAAACCTTGATGACCAGCGTCGATCCGACTTGGTTGATCTGCACGTCCGAAAACAGCCCGGTGCCGAACAGCGCCTTGACCGCATCGTCGATGTCGGAGCTGGAAAACGCCTTGCCCGGCTTGATCGTCACGTAATTGCGGATGGTGTCCGCGTCGACACGCTGATTGCCGGTGACTTCGACTCTGGAGACGACAGCCGCCTCGGCGGCCGATGTGGCAACGAACTGCACTGCGAGCGCGCCTGGTACAACCAGAGCGGCGGACATAGCCACCGCGGACGCGGCGCTCAGAAACTTGGATGCTGCCTTCATCGGGCTTTTGTACCTTTTCTCGAAGTCCCCACGGCGAGAAAACCGGACGTGCGGTAATTTCCCCTACCGTATTAACCGGATTTTCCCTACACGCAAGGCTTCTGGTTAATTTGTATTTACTTAACCCTGTGGCGTGGCTTTCGCGTCACGCATATCCCCACGCATGGTAAACGGCGTCTCAACATTGCTCGTGCCGAAGCCAAATTCCTTCATGATTTCAGCACCCAAACAGATCGTTCCAGAAAACAAAGCCCATGAAGCCGAGCACCAATATGAGGCCGCTTCGGTAAGCCATTTCCATCATCCGTTCGGACACCGGCCGCCGGATGACAGCCTCCACGCCGTAGAACAGAAGATGCCCTCCGTCGAGGGGGGGAATCGGCAAAAGGTTGAGAATCCCGATCCCGACTGACAGGAATGCAACAAGCTGTACGAGCCATTCAAAGCCGAGCTTTGCCGCCTGACCCGACATCTTGGCGATCTTGATAGGGCCGCCCAGCTGGCACTTGTCCTCGCGACCGACAACGAAACGTTGCAGGAACTGGCCGGTGCGCTGAATGACGTGTCCGGTTTCCTGGACCGCTGCCCCGACCGCCCCGGCCGGACTGTAGGTGATCAGCCGTGGCTGGCCGAGTTCCTTGTTGTTGACGACGCCGATCACGGCCACCTGGACCTTGTTGCCCAGTGCGTCCTGTTGTTCCATCAAGCGCGGCGTCGCCGTGACGGTGATTTCCTTGCCGCCGCGTAGCATGACGAAGGTGATGCTGTCGCCGGCACGGCCGGAGACCAGACGCTGGACGTCGGCAAAGGTCTCGACCTTGCTGCCGTCGACGCTGACGAATCGGTCGCCGGGCATGATGCCGGCCGCCGCCGCCGGACTGCCGATGGTAACCTCAGCCACCATCGGCTCCAGCACGGGACGGCCATGGACAGAAAAAAGCACGGAAAAGACAGCGATCGTCAGCAGGAAGTTGAACAGCGGCCCCGCCACCACTGTCGCCGCGCGCTTCCAGATCGGCTGCGTGTGGAAGGCGACCTTGCGTTCTTCGTCGCTCAGCGCCTCGATCTCCTCCGAGCTGGGTTGGCTCGACGTCGCGTTCATGTCGCCGACGAACTTGACGTAGCCGCCGAGCGGTATGGCGCAAAGCTTCCAGCGCGTGCCGCGGCTGTCGTTGAAGCCGATGATTTCAGGACCAAAACCGATCGAAAAGGCCTTTGCGCCGATACCGCACCAGCGGCCGACGAGGTAGTGGCCCATTTCGTGGACGAAAACGACCACGGTCAGCACGAACAGGAAAGGCACCAGCGTGCCGAGGACAAAGCCCTCTGTGCTGAAAACCGCGTGAAGAATCTCCTTCAATTCATGCCCTCAAATTCATCCACGGCGCAGGTCACGCCGCGACTGTGACATCAATCCAGGCGAATCCATGGCGCAACCCGCGCCAGCCCGCCGTCGGATGCCGCTCAAACCGGGAACAGTCCCTGTGCCGGATGGTCGGCGGTCGCGGAAATCCAGCCGATGACGTATAGGGCGAAAGCCGCCGCGACAAGCCCGTCGACCCGGTCCATGATGCCGCCATGGCCGGGTATTAGCGCGCCGGAGTCCTTACGGCCGTGGCGTCGCTTGACCCATGATTCGAACAGGTCGCCGGCTTGCGCGACGATCGAAAGCACCAGTGCGATCACGCCAAGCACGACAACGTTGCCCGTTCCGGCTATGGCGGCCAGAAGCAGCCCGGCCACCACGCCGCCGATCGCCCCGCCGAGCGCCCCGCTCCGCGTCTTGCCCGGCGAGATCGACGGCGCCAGCCTTGGACCACCGACGGAGCGGCCGACGAAATATGCAAAAATATCGGTCGCCCAAACCACGGCGAACAGAAAGAGGATGGCCAGCAGCCCGGAACGGTCGCCGTCGCGCAAGAAGGCCAGCGACAGGCCGGAAACCGCCGCATAGGCAAGGCCGGATGCTTCCCACGGTCCTGCCTTGCGCATCGACGCCGCGATGGCAGCGACAGCAACCAGAGCCGCGACGAGCGGCAGCAGCAAAGACGCTGACAGGCCGGCGATGAGGGCACCGATAAAGACCACGATCAGCGCCTCGGGCAGAAAACCAAGACCTGTCGCAGCATTAACACCGGTCGGGGCAGCTGGACGGCTCATCCGCGTCCACTCGTAGAAGATCACCGCCGCCATGGCAGCGCAAAGCAACCGGAAGGGCAGTCCGCCAAGCCAGGTCAGGCCGAGCGTGACGATGGCAAGCACGACGGCCGAAATGACGCGGAGCTGAAGGTTGCTCATCCCTCAGCCCGAGGCGACGTCTTGGGCGGCAAGTCCGCCGAAGCGGCGCTCGCGGCCGGCGAAATCGCGCAGTGCATCGGACAGGTGCTCGCGACTGAAGTCGGGCCAGTAGCAAGGCAGGAAAACAAGTTCGCTGTAGGCGGCCTGCCATAACAGGAAATTCGACAGCCGAAGCTCGCCGCTGGTGCGGATGACCAGTTCCGGATCCGGGATGCCCTCTGTGTCGAGCGAGTTGGCGAAGGACTCTGCCGTGATCGCTTCGCTGTCGATCTCGCCACGCGCCACCGCCGCGGCGAGCTTGCGCGCTGTGCGGACGATCTCGTCGCGCCCGCCATAATTGAAGGCGATGACCAGCGTCAGCGCCTCGTTGCGGAGAGTGAGCGTTTCGGCTTCCTCGAGCAGGCCTCTTATGTCGGGCTGCAGCCCTGCCCTGTCACCGATGACCCTGATTCGGACGCCGCTCTGGTGCAACTCGGCGAGATCGCGTCGGATGAAAAGCTTCAGCAGGCCCATGAGGTCGCTGACTTCGGATTTCGGCCGTGACCAGTTTTCCGACGAGAAAGCGTAGACGGTCAGGAAGGAGATGCCCAGGTTAGGGGCGGCGCGCACCGTCTTGCGCAGCGCTTCGACGCCGGCGCGGTGACCGGCGAGCCGCGGCAAGCCGCGCGCCTTGGCCCAGCGTCCGTTTCCGTCCATGATGATCGCGACATGCGCGGGCGTTGCCATGTTCTCGCTTCCGGGCCAGCCGTGGCCAGACCCTAGACCTGCATGATTTCCGCTTCCTTGTCGGAAAGCAGGTGGTCGATGGTGCTGATTGTCTCGTCGGTTAGTTTCTGAACCTGGTCGGCCCGTTTGCGGTGGTCGTCCTCGCTGATGTCGCCGTCCTTTTCCGCCTTTTTCAGAAAGTCCATGCCGTCCCGGCGAACGTGACGCACAGCGACGCGGGCATTCTCGGCATAGCCGTGCGAGATCTTGACAAGCTCCTTGCGGCGCTGCTCGTTGAGTTCAGGCAACGGGATCCTGAGATTGGTGCCGTCTACGATAGGATTGAAGCCGAGATTGGATTCACGGATGGCGCGGTCGACGGCACTGACCATCGACTTGTCCCAGACCGAAACCGAGATCATGCGCGGCTCCGGCACCGACACGGTTGCCACCTGGTTGATCGGCATGGCGGTGCCGTAGGCCTGCACCTGGATGGCGTCGAGCAGGCTGCTCGACGCGCGGCCGGTGCGCAGCGAAGCCAGATCATGCTTGAACGCGGCGATCGCCCCGTCCATGCGCCGTTTGAGATCGTCGTATTCGCCACTCATCATCGTCTCCTCGACCCGTTTAGCCCGGGTTCACTGCCTTGAGGGTAAAACCCTGTTCGAGCCTCAATCCGCGAACTGGTCCCTTTTTCGGGTTCACGGTCCGGATTAATCGTCGGCGACAACCGTGCAACGGCCGCCGCCACGCAGGATATCACCGAAACCACCCTTCTCGTGGATCGAATAGACGATTATCGGAATGTTGTTTTCGCGCGCAAGTGCAATCGCCGCGGTATCCATGATCGAAAGCCCGCGTTTTATGACGTCGCTATGGCTGATGCGCTCGAAGCGTGTCGCGTTCGGGTCCTTCTTGGGATCAGCCGAATAGACGCCATCGACCTGAGTGCCCTTGAACAAAGCATCGGCGCCGATCTCGGCGGCGCGAAGGGCTGCAGCCGAATCGGTAGTGAAAAACGGATTGCCGGTGCCACCGGCGAAGATGACGACCTTGCCCTGGTTCATGTAGGCGGTTGCCTGACGCTGCGAAAAACTTTCGCACAGCTCGGGCATGGCGATCGCCGACAACACCACGGCGTCGACGCCGATCTTGTTGAGCGAGGTGCGTAGCGCCAGCGAATTGATGACCGTGGCAAGCATGCCCATATGGTCGCCGGTGACGCGGTCTCCGCCTTTTGATGCAACCGCGACGCCGCGAAAGATGTTGCCGCCGCCGATGACGACACCGACCTCGATGCCCAGTGCGCGGGCCTCGGCAATGTCGGCGGCGATGCGGTCGACCACCGATACGTCGATGCCGAAATGCTGTTCGCCCATCAACGCTTCGCCCGACGCTTTCAGCAAGACACGTCGGTAGAGGGGCTTCACCGTCATCTGGTCCTCGTCATCATGCGTGTGACGCGCTTCGGTGGCGCCCCGAAACACTGGGCGTTCCGATACACGAAGGGCGCCGCGATGTCACGCGGCGCCCGAGCCGGAAAGTTGAGATCGTGGACTGGGATAGCCGTCAGCTCACGCCGGCAAAAGTGCCTTGCATGAGCAGATCCGGCAGATAGCTTGCCGGCTTGTCGCCAACCGCCTGCCCACCGGTCAAGCCGCCTTGTATTTCAGGGCCGAAGAACGAATACGGAAAAGGCGTGACCGGCCGGCTCACCGCATCGAGCCGTGCCCTAAGGTCTTCGGGAATGTCGAAATCAAGCGCGCCGAGATTGTCCTTGAGCTGGTCAAGCCTGGTGGAGCCGACGATGACGGACGCAATGCCTGGCCTGTTTGCCGCCCAGTTCAGGGCGACCTGGGCCATGCTGCGGCCGAGCTGGCCGGCAACCCTCTCCAGTTCGGCGACGATTTGCCAGTTGCGGTCGGTGAATTTCTGGAAACCGGGATTGGTCGAACCACGCATTGTCTCCAGCCGGCCACCATCCTTGACGATTGTATCGAAACGGTATTTTCCGCTGAGCAGGCCGCTGGCCAACGGACTCCAGACCATGATTCCAGCGCCATAGCGCGTGCCGAACGGCACGAACTCGTGCTCGATGTTGCGCTCGGCCAGCGAATATTCGAGCTGAAGCGCCGAAACCGGTTCATAGCCGCGATGCTCGGCGATCGCCTGCGCCCGGCTTGCGTACCAGGCCGGCACGTCGGACAGACCGACATGCCGGATCTTTCCGGCGCGCACCAGATCGTCCAGCGTCCGCATCACCTCCTCCGGTGGCGTCAGCCTGTCCCAGGTATGGAGGATGTAGAGGTCGATGTAATCGGTGCCGAGCCGCTTCAGCGAACCGTCTACCGCCCGCAGGATGTTCTTACGGCCGTTGCCGCCGGCATTTGGATTACCCGGTTCGGCGTTGTAGGTGAATTTGGTACTGATCACCGCCTTGTCGCGCAGCCCACGCTCGGCGATGAATTCGCCGAGCCAGGTTTCGGCCGTGCCACCGGTATAGAGATCGGCGGTATCGAAGAAATTGCCACCGGCTTCGACATAGGCATCAACCAAGGCGCGCGCCGTTTCCTTCTCCGCGCCCCAGCCCCATTCCGTGCCGAACGTCATGGTGCCGAGCGCCAGACGAGTGACACGCAGCCCGCTGTTGCCGAGCGTGTAGTAGGACATGGTCATGGATTTTCTCCTGAAATTTGAAAACGGGATTGAGGTCCTTGCCTGGGATATGCAGTCAGGCCTTGGCCAGCGCATCGACCACCACCTGGAACCGACGCGGATCGAAATAGTCGTGGTAGGCGCTGATCAGACGGCTCTCGAAGCGGAAGATCGCGATATTGCTGTTGGTGTATTCAGAGCCGCCAATCAGCATCGCGCGGTTCTTGTACTCAACGACGATCGCGTCCGAATCCGCTGCCGGATAGACGGCTGTCAGCTGGGAGTCGAAGGATTCGAAATTGCCGAAGAGGCCTCGGAAGGCCGCCAGGATCGCGGCCTTACCATCGATGCTGCTTCCAAATCCTGCCGGCGGGTAGAAGACAAGGATTCGGCCATCTTCAGCCCAAAGGTTGCCCCATGCCTCAATGTCCTTGCGGTGCATCAGGTCAAAGAATTTACGCACTGTCTCGAGATTACGGGTTCGTTCGGACTTGAGGTCGGTCATTGGACGTCTCCTTGGCTGCTCGGCGATTGCCGTGTGATGCAGCCAAAGATGCGTTCTTCTTCCCTATCCGATAAGATTGCATTATCCGAATGGACTATGCGATACCATGCATGAATGGATCGCGATCTGCTTAGCCACCTACCTATAATCGTTGCCGTCGCGCGGCGTGGCGGCTTCGCCTCGGCGGCCGCCGAGCTCGGCATGAGCCCGTCAGCGGTCAGCCATGCGGTGCGGCTGGTGGAGGAGCGAATCGGCCAGCCGTTGTTTGCCCGCACCACACGCAGCGTCTCGCTGACCGAGGCTGGCACCGCCCTCGTCGCTGCGGCGGAGCCGGCGCTGGAAGACATTGCCGACCGGATCGAACGCATCCGCTCTGTCAAAGGCCGGGCAAGCGGACTGCTCAGGATCAACGCGCCGCGTTTGGCGCTGCCTCTGGCGCTGATGCCCATCCTGACGGCGATGGCGGAACGTTACCCTGACGTGACGGTGGAGATCGTCACCGACGAACGTCTGAGCGATATCGTCGGCGAGGGTTTCGACGCCGGCATCCGGCTGGGCGAGATGATCGCCGAGGATATGGTGACGGTGCGGCTGACTCAGCCGTTCCGGACGACCATTGTCGCCTCTCCGGCCTATATCGGCCGCCACGGAAAGCCGCGAACAATTGCTGATCTCTCCACCCGCAACTGCATCGGCTATCGGCTGTTGCGATCACGTGCGCTCTACCGTTGGGATCTGTCAGACCAGGGCAAGGATATCGGCGTCGAGACGCGCGGCAGCGTCGTCGTCAGCGAACCGCTGTCGGCAAAAGACATGGCCCTTGCCGGCATCGGCCTCGCATATCTGTTCGAGCCGCTTGTCAAGCCCGACATCGAGGCAGGCCGGCTGGTCGAAGTCCTTGGCGAGGCATCGATCGAGGAACCGGGACTGTTCCTCTATTTCCCGCGCCGCGCCGCGATGGCCCCGAAGCTCCGCGCCTTTATCGACACCGCGCAAGAAATCGGCCGGGCATCCTCGCGGACACCCGGCCGAAAAAGCCTTTCAAACGAATAGTTTACTTCTTGACCGCTGCCGCGACTTCCGCCGCGAAATCGGTCTCTTCCTTCTCGATGCCCTCACCGAGCGCGAAGCGCAGATAGGCGGCGATTTTGGCCGGCGCGCCGATCTCGCTTTCGGCATCCTTCAGCGCCTTCTCGACGGTGATGTCGGGATTGAGCACGAAAGCCTGCTTGAGCAGCACGACCTCTTCGTAGAACTTGCGCAAACGGCCCTCGACCATCTTCTCGATGATCGCTTCCGGCTTGCCGGACTGGCGCGCCTGGTCGGCGAAGATCGCCTTCTCGCGCTCGACCGCGGCCGGATCGAGCTCTTCGGTGGTCAAGGCCATCGGGTTGGTGGCGGCGACATGCATGGCGACTTGGCGGGCAAAGGCGTTGGCGGCCTGCGCGTTGCCTGTCGTCTCGATGGCGACCAGCACGCCGAGCTTGCCAAGGCCGTCGGCAACCGCATTGTGGACGTAGGTTGCGACAGCGCCGTGCTCGACGGTGAGCTTGGCCGAGCGGCGGAAGCCCAGATTCTCGCCGATGGTGCCGACTGCGTCCTTGATGGTCTCGGTGACCGACTTGCCCGAGCCCGGATAGGGAGCAGCGGCAACGGCCTCGGTCTTGCCGCCATAGGCAAGCGCGACCTTCGCGACATTGGCGACGATCTCCTGGAACGCAGCATTGCGCGCAACGAAATCCGTCTCGGAATTGACCTCGACGATCGCTGCCTCGCGGACGCCGGAATCGACGCCGATCAGGCCTTCGGCAGCAGTACGGCCAGCCTTCTTGTCGGCCTTGGAAATGCCCTTCTTGCGCAGCCAGTCGATGGCTTCTTCCATGTTGCCGTTGGTCTCGTTCAACGCCGCCTTGCAGTCCATCATGCCCGCGCCGGTCAAGTCGCGGAGTTCTTTGACCTGTGCAGCCGAAATGCTCATTGTCGCCTCTTTGTCTAAATGCACCGACGCACCATCGAGTTTCGATGATGCGCCTGGTGCCGGTAGCGCTTACCGCGCCAACATATTGGAAAGATGAAGGCCGCAGCCGGCCTTCGCTATTATGCTTCCGGGGTCTGGGTTGCCGGGCTCTCGGCGGCCGGGGTCGGTTCGAGCGCCGGCTCGACCGGAGCCTCGACCGATGCGCCGATGTCGACGCCGAGTGCGCCCTGCTGGCGGGCGATGCCGTCGATCGCAGCCTTGGCAATCAGATCGCAATAGAGCTGGATGGCGCGGGCCGCATCGTCATTCCCGGGGATCGGGAAGTCGATCTTGTCCGGGTCGCAGTTGGAATCGATGATGGCAACGACCGGGATGCCGAGACGCTTGGCCTCGAGGATGGCGATCGCTTCCTTGTTGGTATCGATCACGAACATCAAATCGGGCGTCGAACCCATATCCTTGATGCCGCCCAGCGCCTTGTCGAGCTTCTCACGCTCGCGGTCGAGGTTGAGGCGCTCCTTCTTGGTCAGGCCCTGAGCCTCGCCGGCCAGCATCTCGTCGAGCTTGCGCAGGCGCTGGATGGAATTCGAGATCGTCTTCCAGTTGGTCAGCATGCCGCCGAGCCAGCGCGAGTTAACATAGTACTGAGCCGAGCGCTGCGCGGCATCGGCGACGATGTCGGAGGCCTGGCGCTTGGTGCCGACGAACAGCACGCGGCCGCCCTTGGCAACAGTGTCGGAAACCTGCTTCAGCGCCTGGTGCAGCAAAGGCACCGTCTGCGAGAGGTCGATGATGTGGATGTTGTTGCGGGCGCCGTAGATATAGGGCGCCATTTTCGGATTCCAGCGGTGGGTCTGGTGGCCGAAGTGAATGCCAGCTTCCAATAGCTGGCGCATGCTGAAATCAGGCAGAGCCATTCTTATTTCCTTTCCGGTTAGCCTCCACGGACACAGGCATTTTTTGGACTTGGTCCTCGAACGCCACCGGAGGTTTCCGCCGGATTTCTCCCGGGCAGACACCAAAGTCCGTGTGTGGAATGTGCGCGCATATAGAGGGGATGCGCGACAAACGCAAGCGCTGTGGCGTCTTGCGGCTCAGCGTGCGGCGATCAGCGCACCGGTGCCTATCATGGCGCCGCCGGCAAACCTGTTCATCAGCCGCATGCGCCTTGGCGTCTTGAACCAGCTCGAAGCCCGCCCGGAGAGCGCTGCGTAGAAGCCCATGGTGACGATGTTGACGCAGATCACGACCGCAACCACGAGCAGCCCATCGGCGAAGGTCATCGTATTGAGGTCAAGAATCAGCGGCATGATAGAGGCGTGGAACAGGATCGCCTTGGGATTGCCCAATGCGATGGAGATACCGAGGAAAAACGATCGAGACAGTCTTGCCTGGGTTGCCTGCTGTCCATGCGATCGCGCGGAGGCCGATCGCCACATCCGGATGCCGAGAAACACCAGATAGGCAGCACCCGCATACTTCAGGATTAAAAAAACCCATTCGAAGGCCTGTACCAGCGCCACGAGACCGAGCAGTGCCAAGGTGACCAGCACCGCGTCGCCTGCGGCGATGCCGAGACCAGCCAGGAAAGCGCGAACGAAGCCAAGCGAGACGCCATTGGCGATAACCGTGAACATCGCCGGACCAGGCGTGGCGGCGGCAAATGTGATCGCGGCGCAGTAAGCCAAAAATGCCGTCAATGTCATCGTCGCATCTTCCCCCTCGGCACGCGCACACGCCGGAAAACAGCGACGATCTCCTCGCGGCTGCACTCGATGGCGCCGAGCCGCACCGCGCGGTCGCGCTCGAACCCGGTTATGTCATAATGCGGCGCCGATGTCTTCGGCGGCCCTTGGTAGGACGAGCGCTTGATGCCGAGCTGCGCGGCGAAGCGATGCAGCTCGTCGGTGTCGTCTGCCAGCAGATGACACCAGCGGTGGCCGACCCATTTCCAGATCGCCGCATCGACATAGACCGCCATGGGGCTTGCCGCACTCCTTCATCTTGCGCCGACCAACACGCCGCTAACGATGATAGAAGGGATTAGCATAGAAAATGAAGCCGCCGCCGGCCTGGAGTTGCGCTATGGTGCTGGTGATGGTCTCCTGCATGCGGTCGTGCAGTTCGACGAGTGCCGCCTCGACGGAGCCTTTATAGGCGTGCAAGCCTAAAGGGTCCGGCACCCGGATATGGGCGCGGCGTGGGCCTGCCGGCTGCGGCACGAAACGGTCGATCGTATCGCGCAGTGTACCCTTGCAATAATCGTTGCGGATCCGCTTCAAGTGTTCGGCGATCTCCTCCTGCGTGATGCGCGGATTGGCTGAAGCCCAGGGCCCGACACGCCGCAAGCGCTGGATCGTATCCGCCAGCGTTCGGACCTGCTTCCGGCTTCCGGTATCATCCGTGTTTCCTCGCAGCCAGCGGCGCGACCGGCGCAAAAGCTCGCCACTGTCGAGCGTGCCGGCGCCGACCGAGACAAGTTCAGCAAGGCGACGGCCGAGTTCCACGAGCAGGTCCTTCTGACGTGCGTCATACGAAACCCGCTCATCGGACCGCAGGCCATATGCAGCCTCATCGCGCGACAGCAATGTCGCATAGATACGATGGACACGCTCCGGCAGCGAATCGGCGGCATGGCGTTCGATCTTCAGGCTGCGCTCGACGTAGGCGCACTCCTTTGCCAGCGCTGCCTCGACATTCCCCGTGAAAGCGAGCTTCCAGATCACGGGCGCGATCCAAACTTTGAAATCCGGATCCGTCAGGCGGCCGCGCTTCAGCGCTTCGAGCCCCATCTCGACCGCGCCCGGCAGCAGCGGGGCAACGATGTTGGCATGCCAGCCGACGCCGCCTTCGGGATGCAGGAGAACGCCGTGCCCTTTCAGCGCCCAGGCCACCGAATGTTCCTTGGCGGCCCCGCTATTGCCCGGGATTTGGGCGATTAGATTGTTGGCCAGCCAGAATTTCTGCATCAGCCGGCCAAGCCCGTTGACGACGCCGTGCGTGGCCCAGGATGCCGCCAGCGGGCTTACCCGCGAGACGACCTCCTTGTCGATCATCCAGTCGGTAAAGAACTCCGGATGGTTGGGCGTGATGAACGTCGCCTTGCCCGCGCCGCAACAAGCCTTCAACCTTTGCCGGTCGTCCTCCGGAAAATCGATGTGGCGGACATTGGCGACGCCGCGCAGACCGGCCAGACGGTTGAACGGCAACAGGTCGCGAAGCCCCGGAATGCCGTGCAGCATGACAATGCGGTTGACGAATGTCATGGCCTTGATCAGCGTCGCATTGGGCCGCGGCGCCACAAAAACGTCGATCCTGCTCAACCTGCTCCCCCCGCGGCGCTTACCGTCGTAAGACGTTGATATGCAATTGCGGCATGCTCAAGTCGGTGCAACATGCCCGCAAGATCAAGCGCCACTATCGCGGAGAGCAGCCGGCAGCAGCTTGCCGTCGGTTCGAGCCTATTTCGACGGGCAGGTCTTTGGCTGATCGAACAGCGACAGATTGACCAGCTTGCCGGTCATCGAGAACTCGCCATAGTCCATTACGAGACCGCGCGTGATGCCGTTCTCGTGCAGCTTGAAGCTGATCCGGTATTCCGGCACTTCCTCGCCGCCTTTGTCGGTATCGTCGAAATAGGCGATGTCAACCGGCCAGTATTTGTCGCTGGCGAGCTTGGCCAGCGCCGGCACTTCCGGATCAGTCTTGTCGGCATTGGCTTGCTTGCCGACGACGACGGTGGTGGTCATCACCTTGTTGGCATCCTCCGAGCCGTCGAACAGGTTGGTTTCGTAAAAACGCTCGCCCTTTTCCGCCTTGCCGATCATTTCAACCATTTGCTGGGTCGGGAACTGGGTCGCGGCGAGTTCCAGGCTGTTCTTCTCGGGCTTGTCGATTTCGACCTTGAGACCATTGGCCTCCTTCGTTGCCGTCCCCTTGACCTCCTTGTCGAGGTTCTGGTCGACAAAGGACTTGTTGACGAAGGAGAAGGTCTTGCCTTCGGCATCCTCGAAGGTGGTCATCTGCTGGTCGGTCAGCCTAGTATTGTCGTTGGTGACGATCTGGGTGACCAGGCGGAACTTTACCGTGTAGCCCTCGCAAGGCGAGCCATTGAACTCGTAGACCATACGGCCCGATATGCCGGTGATCCCCGAGCGATCCGACGCCTTGTCCAGGGTGATATCATAGACGGCACGGTGCGCCTGCAGCGCCGGCACCGCAAAAGCGGGAGCCGCCCAGGAAGCCGCTGTCAGAAGAACGGCGTTGAATGCGAGGCGCGTTGCGCGCATGGGGTGCTCCGATCATCGCGGCTAATGGCAGGCCGCATGGAAAGATGGTCCAGCTTAAAAAAAGTCGTGGCGGAAGCGAGGCAAAAATAGCAATTTCGGCCCGGCCTGCGCGGCACCTTCAAGCAATAGGGAAATAGCATGAGCGAAACAATCGAAAAGCGGCTAAGCGATCTCGGCGTGACGCTGCCGGCTGCCGCTGCGCCCGCCGCCAACTACGTTCTCTATTGCAGGACCGGCAATCTGCTGTTCACCGCCGGGCAGTTGCCGCTCAAGGAGGGCAAGCTCCAGGCGAGCGGGCTGCTTGGCCGCGATGTCGACACCGCGACCGGAAAGGAAGCCGCAAAATACTGTGCGATCAACATATTGGCGCAGGCCCAGGCGGCACTTGGCGATCTCGACAAGATCCGCCGCCTGGTGAAGATCACCGTCTTCGTCGCCTCGGCACCGGATTTTGTCGAACAGCATCTGGTCGCCAACGGCGCCTCGGATTTTCTCGTCGCCGTGCTCGGCGACCGCGGCAAGCACGCCCGCTCCGCCGTCGGCACCCCCTCCCTGCCGCTTAATGCCGCAGTGGAAATCGAAGCGATCTTCGAAGTCGAATGACCGGGACTGCGACCATGACCGACCTTTCCTGGCTGACTGCCCGGCCCGTCGCCCATCGCGGCCTCCACGACATGAACAAGGCGCGCTGGGAGAACACTCTTTCCGCCTTCGCCGCGGCAGCCGAGCGCGGCTATGCGATCGAGTGCGACGTGCACCTGTCATCCGACGGCGTCCCCGTCATCATCCACGATGGCGATCTGCGGCGGCTGACCGGCGAGGACGGCTTCGTCTGGCAGCGTACGGCTGCTGAGATCACGGCGCTGAAGGTCGGCGGCACCGCCGACCATTTGCCGACGCTGCAGCAGGCGCTTAATCTGGTCGACGGGCGTGTGCCGATGGTTGTCGAGCTGAAAGGCGCTGCCGGACACGACGAAGGCCTGGTCGAAGGCGTCGGCAAGATGCTCAAGCGCTATAAGGGCAAGACCGCGATCATGTCGTTCGACCATTGGCTGATCCGCGAGTTCCCGAAACATGCACCCGGCATACCCGGCGGGTTGACCGCCTACGGCAACGACAACCATCTGATCGAGGCGCATTTCGCCATGCTGGCGCATGACATCGCCTTTATCTCCTACGCCGCCGGCGACCTGCCGAACCGGTTCGTGTCGTTCGTACGTGAAAGGCTCGGCATGCCGGTGATCACCTGGACAGTGCATGACCAACCTGCCGTCGACCTGACCTTCAAATATGCCGACCAGATGACGTTCGAAGGATTCGAGCCCGATCTTGTGCGGCTTGCTTGAACGGGCTTGTATGGGTTCGCAGCGAGCTTAAGTAAGCCACATGGATCAAGGGGACGACTGCGACAGACAAACGGCGAATGCGGAGCTGTCGATCCGCATCGCCGCGGGCATCGGCGCCTTCACCAGCGCGGAATGGGACAGCCTCGGCGGCACAACGCGGGGCGAGGCAGAAAACGCCTACAACCCGCTTGTTTCATTCGCTTTTTTGAGCGCGCTAGAAGATTCCGGCTGCGCCGTTCGACGCACCGGCTGGCAGGGTCATCATCTCAGGCTGGAAACCGCGCAAGGCAAGCTGCTCGGTGCGGTCCCCTGCTATCTGAAGTCGCACAGCCAGGGCGAATATGTCTTCGACCATGGCTGGTCGGACGCATTCGAACGCGCCGGCGGGCGCTACTATCCGAAGCTGCAATGCGCGGTGCCGTTCACACCCGTCACCGGCCCTCGCCTGCTGGTCGGCAAGCGCGAGGACAGCCCCACCGTCAAGGCCGGCCTTGCGGCCGGCCTAAAGGCGGTGACGGATAAGCTCGGCGTGTCTTCCGCGCATGTCACCTTCGCGCCGGAGGATGATGTCCAGATCTTGGCGGCAGCCGGCTTCCTGCATCGCACCGACCAGCAGTTTCACTTCTTCAACGAAGGCTTTTCGAGCTACGACGATTTTCTCTCGACGTTGGCCTCGCGCAAGCGCAAGGCGATGAAAAAGGAGCGGCGTGAGGCGCTCGCCGACGGCATCTCGATCGACTGGCTGACCGGCAAGGATCTGACCGAAAAAGCCTGGGACGACTTTTACGCGTTCTACATGGATACCGGCAGCAGGAAATGGGGCCGGCCCTACCTCGACCGCGATTTCTTCTCCTTGATCGGCGAGCGCATGGCCGACGACATCCTGCTGGTGATGGCCAAACGCAACGGGCGCTACATAGCCGGCGCCATCAACTTCATCGGTTCAGACGCGCTCTACGGCCGCAATTGGGGCTGCATCGAGGACCACCCGTTCCTGCATTTCGAGGTCTGCTACCATCAGGCGATCGATTTCGCCATCTCGCGAAAGCTGAAGGTGGTTGAAGCCGGTGCGCAGGGCGAGCACAAGCTGGCGCGCGGCTACCGGCCGGTGACGATGCATTCGGCGCACTACATCGCCCATCCAGGTCTGCGCAATGCAGTGGCCGACTACCTCCAGCGCGAGCGGCGCGAAGTCGAGCGGATGAGCGAATATCTGGAAGAGCACACCCCGTTCCGCAAGGACATGGCGGAGTAGCAAAACCCGCCCGATCGCTCAACCACGTTCGAGCCTGCATGGCCGATGTCGACCGATCGTCTTGCCCGCCCGCAACAGCTTCGCTACACGAGACCGCGAGCCAAGAACCGGAGCGTGCGCCATGGCCGAAGCAACCTACGACAGCAGCAACATTTTCGCAAAAATCCTGCGCGGAGAAATCCCTTCGCACCGCGTCTACGAGGATGATGCGGTCATCGTCTTCATGGATGTGATGCCGCAAGGACCGGGTCACACGCTGGTCGTGCCGAAAGCGCCGTCGCGCAACCTGCTCGACGCGGATCCGGCGGTGCTTGGCCCCCTCTTCGCTCACGTGCAGAAAGTTGCGCGGGCAGTAAAGAAGGCCTTCGATGCCGATGGCGTCACGGTCATGCAGTTCAACGAACCAGCTTCGGGCCAGACCGTCTACCACCTCCATGTCCATGTCATTCCGCGCTTCGAAGGCATCCCCTTGAAGCCGCACAGCGGACAGATGGAACAGCCTGAAGTCCTGGCTGAGAACGCCGGCAAGATACGGACGGCGCTGGCAAACTGAATCGGGGCGAAGCCGCTCGGCCGACACTCGACCACAAGCTTCATGAAAAAAGCCCCGTTGCCGGGGCTTTTTTACTTGCAGGATTGTCAGTTCTTACGCGGCAGTTGCGGCACTAGGCTGCGCTTGCCGCCATCCTTGCCCTTCGGCTCCGACTTCTGCGCCACCGCCTTTTTCCCGGCGGGCTTTTTCGCCACCGCCTTCTTGGCTTTCGGCACGTCGTCCGGCTCTTCCTTCTTCGGCTTCACCGGCGCCTCGTCGGCGAGCGATTCGAGCTTCAGGCCGGTCTCGCCGGTTTCCTTCTTCTCGACGGTGACACGCACCGTGCCGCCCTTCTTGAGCTTGCCGAACAGCACCTCGTCGGCCAGCGGCTTCTTGATGTGCTCCTGAATGACACGGCCAAGCGGCCGCGCACCCATGCGCTCGTCATAGCCCTTGTCGGCCAGCCAGGCGATTGCATCCTGCGACAGGTCGAAGGTCACGCCGCGTTCGGAAAGCTGCGCTTCCAGCTGCATGACGAACTTCTGCACCACCTGATGGATGACCGGCACCGGCAGCGAGCCGAACGGAATGATCGCATCGAGACGGTTGCGGAACTCCGGCGTGAACAGCCGGTTGATCGCTTCGACATCGTCGCCTTCGCGTTTGGTCGAACCGAAACCGATCGCCGCGCGCTGCGCGTCGGATGCGCCCGCATTGGTGGTCATGATCAGGATGACATTGCGGAAGTCGATCTGCTTACCGTTATGGTCGGTCAGCTTGCCGTGATCCATGACCTGCAACAGGATGTTGAACAGGTCCGGATGCGCCTTTTCGACTTCGTCCAGCAACAGCACGCAATGCGGATGCTGGTCGACGCCGTCGGTCAGAAGGCCGCCCTGGTCGAAGCCGACATAGCCGGGAGGCGCGCCGATCAGCCGCGAAACGGTGTGGCGTTCCATATATTCCGACATGTCGAAGCGGATCAGCTCCACGCCGAGCGAGGCGGCGAGCTGCTTGGCCACTTCCGTCTTGCCGACACCGGTCGGACCGGAGAACAGGTACGAGCCGATCGGCTTTTCCGGTTCCCGCAGGCCGGCCCGCGCCAGCTTGATGGCCGAAGTCAGCGCGGTGATCGCGGTGTCCTGGCCATAGACGACGCGCTTCAACTCGATGTCGAGACCTTGCAGCACCTTCTCGTCGTCGGCGGAAACCGTCTTCGGCGGGATGCGCGCCATCGTGGCGATCGTCGCTTCGATCTCCTTGATGCCGATGGTCTTCTTGCGCTTGGCTTCGGGCACCAGCATCTGCGAGGCGCCGGTCTCGTCGATCACGTCGATCGCCTTGTCCGGCAGCTTGCGGTCGTTGATGTAACGGGCCGAGAGCTCGACCGAAGCCTTGATCGCTTCACTCGTGTAGCGAACCTTGTGGAACTCCTCGAAATAGGGCTTCAGTCCCTTCATGATCTCGATGGCGTCCTCGACGGTCGGCTCGTTGACGTCGATCTTCTGGAATCGCCGCACCAGCGCGCGGTCCTTCTCGAAGAACTGCCGGAACTCCTTGTAGGTGGTCGAGCCGATGCAGCGGATCGCGCCGGACGACAGCGCCGGCTTCAACAGGTTCGACGCATCCATGGCGCCACCAGAGGTGGCTCCTGCCCCGATCACGGTGTGGATCTCATCGATGAACAGCACGGCGCCGGGATAGTCCTCGAGCTCCTTGACGACCTGCTTCAGCCGCTCCTCGAAATCGCCGCGATAACGGGTGCCGGCCAGCAGCGTGCCCATGTCGAGCGCGAAGATGGTGGCATTGTGCAGCACTTCGGGAACGTCGCCCTCGACGATGCGCTTGGCGAGGCCTTCGGCGATCGCCGTCTTGCCGACGCCGGGATCGCCGACATAGAGCGGGTTGTTCTTGGACCGGCGGCACAGCACCTGGATAGTCCGGTTGATCTCGCTCTCGCGACCGATCAGCGGATCGATCTTGCCAGCCTTGGCCTTGTTGTTCAGGTTGACGCAATAGGCAGTCAGCGCGTCCTGCTGCTGCTTCTTCTTGCCGCCTTCTTCTTGCGGCTCAGCTCCGCCCTGGCTGCCTTGCTCGTCGTCGGCGCCGCGCGGCGTCCGCGTCTCGGAAGCGCCTGGGCGCTTGGCAATGCCATGCGAGATGTAGTTGACCGCGTCGTAGCGGGTCATCTGCTGTTCCTGCAGGAAATAAGCGGCGTGGCTCTCGCGCTCGGCGAAGATGGCGACGAGCACGTTGGCGCCGGACACCTCCTCGCGGCCTGACGACTGCACATGGATCACCGCGCGCTGGATGACGCGCTGAAAACCGGCCGTCGGCTTGGAATCTTCATCGTAGCCGGTGACGAGATTGTCGAGCTCGGTGTCGATATAGGTGAGAACCGTATGCTTCAACTCGTCGAGATCGACGTTGCAGGCACGCATGACTGCGGCCGCCTCGGTGTCGTCGATCAGGGCGAGCAGCAAATGTTCAAGGGTTGCATATTCATGGTGCCGCTCATTGGCGAGCGTCAGCGCTTGGTGAAGCGCCTTTTCCAGGCCTTGGGAGAAAGCCGGCATGTTACCTCACTTCTTCTCCATCACGCATTGCAGCGGATGCTGATTCTGTCGGGCGAAATCCATGACCTGAGACACTTTGGTCTCGGCCACCTCGAATGTATAGACCCCGCACTCGCCCACCCCATGATTGTGAACATGAAGCATTATGCGTGTGGCGGCTTCGCGATCCTTCTGGAAAAAACGCTCCAGCACGTGAACCACGAACTCCATGGGTGTGTAGTCGTCGTTAAGGATGAGGACCCGATACAGACTGGGCTTCTTGGTCTTGGTTTTTGTGCGCGTGATGACGGCCGTGCCGCGACCGGCCTCATTGCCGTTGCTGCCGTTCTGCATTCGCACCACGTAGCTCGTGGCAGTCAAACCTGTAGTCACGTAGTCCTGCCTCTTTCGAATCCTCATGCATGCTCGACATGTAGGTGCTCGATGGACGATTTTAAGCCCTTCTGTTTAGCTGACAATATGGCTAGGTGGCCAAACTTGACCGATTTTTCAAATCGTGAAGACCGCAAGGACCCCGATTTCGAGCTGGCATGAAAAAACCCGGCCGCGCGTTCGCGACCGGGTCTGTCTTTTGAGGCCCAAGGGCCGGCTTGGAACGTTCGTCGAATTTACTTCGCCTTGGCGACAATCGATTCGAACGGCTTGTAGGCTTCCTTGGCGAGTTCGGCATAGAGATCGCCAAGCTTGGTGGCCTCGGTGACGAAGCTCTCATAGGACTGCTTGGCGTAGTCGGACTGGATTTCGATCGCCTTATCCAGCGACTTGGCGGAGAAGAGCTTCTCGACAACGGCGCTGCCGGCCTCAAAACTTTTCTTGGTGTACTCGCCCGCCTCGGTGGCGATGGCCTGCGCACCCTTGGACAGCGATGCAAAGCTCTTCAATCCGGTGTCGGCAAATTCCTTGCCGTATTTGCTGAAATCTTCATAGGTCTGGGTCATTTCACGCATTCCCTTGAACGGTTGCCTTTGGACGATGGACGCGCCTTGTCCGGGCCGCGTTGTGCAATGCGTGTAAATATATTGTGCAGTGCACAAAAAGTCAAGATTTCCGCGGCAATGCGCATCGTGAGCCGCCGGCAATCGCTAAGATTCGAATAAAGAGAGGCTCAATCCCGCAGAAAATGGTGAACGCGGCGGTTACCATAAACGGATTGGTAACGCTGCCCGCGTTAGCGTGGCCCGAGGTGAGGCAGGACCCTTTGCCGCCTCCAAGGCAACGGAAATTCAAAGGAACTATCAGTGCGTAAGGCGTTGTCGGGCTTCGTTTCCAAATCCGCGTCCCCCCTCAAAACGATCATGATTCTCGCTATGGCGATGAGCTTCGTCGTCGCGGACGCGGCTTCATCCATGGCGGCCAAGTCGGCGGCCATCGTCATCGATGCCAAGTCCGGCAAGGTGCTTTATTCGTCGGATGCCGATGGCCGGCGCTATCCGGCCTCGCTTACCAAGATGATGACGCTCTATCTGACGTTCGAGGCATTGGCGAAGGGCAGGATCAGCAGGAATTCTCCGGTCGTGTTCTCGGCCAATGCCGCTGCCGAACCGCCAACAAAGCTCGGCGTCAAGCGGGGCGGCTCGGTCACGGTCGAGACCGCCATCCTGTCGATGGTGACCAAATCGGCAAACGATTCCGCAACTGCGCTTGGCGAGATGCTCGGCGGCAATGAGGCCAATTTCGCCCGCATGATGACCGCCAAGGCGCGGGCGCTGGGCATGCGGGGAACCGTTTTCCGCAACGCCAACGGCTTGCCTGATCCCGGGCAGTTCACGACGGCGCGCGACATGGCGCTGCTCGGTATCGCCCTGAGAGAGCATTTTCCACAATATTACGGCTATTTCTCGCAGCGCTCCTTTCTTTACGGGCGACAGCGCATCAACGGCCATAACCGTCTGCTCGGACGCATCAAGGGCGTCGACGGCATCAAGACCGGTTATACCCGCGCCTCCGGCTATAACCTGGTCTCCTCGGTATCGGATGGCGACCGGCGCATCGTAGCGGTGGTCATGGGCGGCAGGTCCGGCGGCAGCCGCGACAGCCAGATGGCCGGGTTGATCAATGCCTACATGCCGAAGGCGTCGTCGCGCGGCGGCGGCATGCTGATTGCCAAAGCCGGTGGCGGCAATCCGATTTCAGCCCTGGCCAAGGTGCTTCTGCCGAAGCATGACGCGCCGACGCCGGATAGTAAGCCGGACGACGATGCCGTTGCCTCCCTCGTCGAGGAAAATGCTCCCGTCGTTGAAGAAACCACTCCGGTCGTTCAGACCAGAAAGGTCAAGACGGCGGCCGTGGCGACAGCGGACGATGTGGCGACGGCCCGGGTCGCCGCAGCCTATGCCGAACCGGCTGCAGAGGTCGATCCGGTCAGCACGGCGTCGGTGCCATCCGGCTGGGCAATACAGGTCGCCTCTTCGCCAAAGCAATCCGAAGCAAAGGCTTTCCTCGACAAGGCGACGAAGCAGGTGCCCTCCGTTCTGGCCGATGCCTCCGGTTTCACCGTCGCCTTCGACAAAGACGGCGTCACCTATTACCGCGCCCGGTTCGGTGGTTTTGGTTCGAAGACCGCCGCCTGGAAGGCTTGTAACGCTTTGAAAAAGAAGAAGATCGAGTGCTACGCCGTCCAGCAGTAAGGGCGCGAAACGATATCTTTCCCGAAAGTTCTGCGTCGAAGGAGACTAGTTGTGATTGGAGAGCAAGACGTCCTTGGCTTCGTTGATCCGCGCCGCCAGGAAAGACGTGCCACCGATATCGGGGTGCAGGCGCTGCATCAGGCGGCGGTGCGCCTTGCGGACATCCGCCGCGGCAGCCCCCGCTTCAAGACCAAGGATCTTGTAGGCCTCCTCCTTAGTCATGGCGCCCGAACCTGGCGCAACACCCAGCCCTTCGCCACCATTCGCATCAGCGTCTTTGCGCCAGATGGGAAATCTGCCGTCAAGATACGTCTCTAGCAGTTGGCGGCTCTCCGGATCGCCGGAGAGCTCGCGATAAAGTTGCTGCAATTCGGCAAGCCCCATCGAGCCAAGCATCTTGCCTTCATGGCGCCCAGCCAGCACGAGGCCTTCGAGGCCGCCGGTGTCGTGATCGAGTTCCATCTCAAGCGCCGCGGTACGCACCGTCGAACGCTTGCCCGGTGCCAGTTTCGCGGCCGGCTGATTCATGCGCATGGAGCCATACCAGGCGAGCGCGGCCGACAGGATCAAGCCGCCGAGGCCCTCGCGCCCGACCAGCAGCACGGCAACGCCGACCAGCCCGAGCAGCACGGGTCCAAGGGTCCTCATGCCGCCTGCAAGCTTCCCCGGATCGGCGCGCAGGAAGATGGTGAGCATGCCGAGAAGCACCAGAAGCAATGCTACAAAAGCGATAATCGCGCCCATCAGTTTCCGCCGCCCCGTAGATGCTCGATCATCAGCCGGTCCTCCGGCCTGCCCCGGTCCTCCAGTGCTTTCAGACCGCCGGTCGCAAACACGGCGACGGACGAAAGCAGGCCGGCCAAGGTCGCGGCAGCCCGCCGATCAAACCGGAACCAGGCCCCTTTGGACAGCCGTGCAATTTCCTTGAACGCCTTTTCTGCACCGGCATCATGGCCTTCCTGAAAAACGAAGACAGGAACGCCGTGCAGACCTAGGCTACCGGCCTTTTCAGCCAGATCATCTATGTTTTCTTCCATCGCATCGCCGATATAGACCAGCGCGTTGACCTTGGCCGCCGCCGTCTGTTTCAGCGCATGGGCGAGCACCTTACCGATCTGGGTGTGGCCGCTACGGCAGTCGATGCGCGTCATCAGCTGCTTCAGAGCTTCGGTATCGGTGACGAATGCGGAGGAACGGCACTCGCCAAGCCCGCGGAAATAGACCAGTTGAACCTTGAGCACCCCAGCCTTGCCGACGGCGTCGAACATCTCGGCCTGCAGCGCACAGGCGAGATCCCAGGTCGGCTGGCGGCTCATCGTAGCGTCGAGGGACAGGATCAGCCTGCCTGAACCGGTGGCGGATGCAGCGAGCGTCCTTGCCTGACGGAGAAAGGCGTCGATCTCGCCGGTGCTCGATTGGGACTCGACCGGCGCAGGATTGGCCTTTGCAGGCACGGGCTGCTTCTTGTCGCTCATGACATTCAAGATGTGGCGTTGTTCCCCAGCTTGCAAGCCCAGATCAGGCGACCTGCAGGACCGGTGATGATGGCAACTGCGGACAAGCGTTCGGCCGGTGCCCTTGGCGTTACGGTTCTTGGCGTCAGAGTAGGCCGAGATCGGCAAGCTCACGCCTGAGCTTCGGCGGCATTTCGATCAGCCCGGCTTTGCCCTTGCCGAGATCGGCCGGCGCGTCCGCCGGCTTCAGGTAGCGCCACCCTTGGAATGCACGGCGCGGCTGCCAGTCGGTGCGCACGACCTCGGGATCGAGGATCAGATGGCAGCGGCCGATGCCATCGTCATCGGTGAAGGGCCGGATTTCGGTGATCAGCTGACGGCATTGGACATTGCCCTTGACCACCCAGTAGAGCGAGCCGCCGTCGGTGATCTCGGCGCCGCGCGTCGGCACCATGCGGGTGGTGTGGTAGTGTTCGGCCGGTTCGCCGGCGCGGCGCCGCTCGTCGAGGCGGAAGGCAATCCACTCTTCCAGATCCTCGACGCTGTCACAGCCGACGCAAAGCTTTATGAGATTGAGAGACATCGTTTAAGGTTTAGCCCAGCACGCGAACGCGTCAACGGCCTGATCGACTTCTCCACAGTGGTGGTCCAGGCCGCCAGACTGGCGCTCAGCACTCCACGACATTGACGGCCAATCCGCCTAGGCTGGTTTCCTTGTACTTTTCGTTCATGTCGAGGCCGGTCTGGCGCATCGTCTCGATCGCCGCATCGAGCGGCACGAAATGAACGCCATCGCCCTTGATGGCCAGCGAAGCGGCGGTCACCGCCTTGACAGCGCCAAGCGCGTTGCGCTCGATGCACGGCACCTGCACCAGGCCGCCGACCGGATCGCAGGTCATGCCGAGATGATGTTCCAGCGCGATTTCGGCAGCGTTCTCGACCTGCTCGGGCGTGCCGCCCATGACGGCGCACAATCCCGCCGCAGCCATCGCCGAAGCCGAACCGACCTCGCCCTGGCAGCCTACCTCGGCCCCCGAGATCGAAGCATTGGTCTTGATGATGCCGCCAACGGCCGCCGCCGTCAGCAGGAAATCGCGGATACTTGGCTGGTCGGCTTCGGGATGGAAATGCAGCCAATAGCGCAACACCGCGGGCAGAGTGCCGGCCGCCCCATTGGTTGGCGCGGTGACGACACGGCCGCCGGCGGCGTTCTCCTCGTTGACCGCCATTGCATAGATCGACAGCCAGTCATTGGCGAGCAGCGGGTTGGGCCGGTTCTGCTGCCATTGCTCCTGCAACTTGTCGTGCAGCATCCGGGCACGGCGGCGCACCTTCAGTCCGCCCGGCATGATGCCGTCTTGCGACAGGCCGCGCTCGATGCATCCCTTCATGGCGCTCCAGATGCCGTCGAGGCCGGCGTCGAGCTCCTCGCGCGACATCTGCGTCTCCTCGTTGACGCGCTTCATCTCGGCGATGGAAAGGCCACTTTTCGCTGCCATTGAGAGCATTTCGACGGCGTTCTTGAACGGATATGGAACCTTCTTGCCTTCGGTTGTCGCCGAGCCCCTCGCCTTCATCCGCTGCAATTCTTCCTCGGAAACGACAAAGCCGCCGCCGATCGAATAGTAGACGCGCCTCAGCAGCAACCGGTCTCCGGCATCATAGGCAGAAAACGCCATGCCATTGGCGTGACCCGGCAGCGGCGTCTTGCGATCCAGCACCAGATCCGTTGCCGGGTCGAAACGATAGGACGGATGGCCGGGCGGCGAAATCCGCTTCTCGGCGGCGATGCGAGCGGCGATGCCGTCGGCGTGGTCAGGATCCACCGTCTGCGGCGTCTGGCCGGCGAGGCCGAGCACCACGGCGCGATCGGAGCCATGGCCGATGCCGGTATAGGCGAGCGAGCCATGCAGACTGGCCGCGATTCGGTCGACCCTGGCGCCGGCCGGACGCGGCCAGTCGTCTCCCGCAATCTCGTCGAGAAACCGCCGCGCAGCCGTCATCGGCCCCATCGTGTGCGAACTCGATGGGCCGATGCCGATCTTGAACAGGTCGAAAACCGAAAGGAACACGTGGGCGTTTTCTCCTGGGACCCTGTTGAGCTCTATATATAGGAATTCCCATGATGTTTTCCGCTGTTTTGAAGATTGCGGCGCTGCGCCTGCCGACCTTGTTTGCTCCGGCAGCGACATTCCGGCTTCGGCCATCGAAGCGTTGCCTCGGCTTGTGGTAAAAGCACCGCATGAGCGATTCCTTTCATCTATCGACGGCCGACCTTGCAGCGCTGGGGTTCTTCCTCGCCGCGTGGGTGCTGCATACGCTCGCCGCCGACGGAATGCTGGTCAGCCGCATGTCGCTGACGAGGGCGATGAACGCGCAGCGCGAGGCCTGGATGAGGACCATGGCCGAACGCGAGATCCGCATCGTCGACACCGCCATCATGAGCGGCCTGCAACAGGGGACCGCCTTCTTTGCCTCCAGTTCGCTGATTGCGATCGGCGGCTGTTTTGCCTTGCTCGGCGCTTCCGATCAGGTTCTCACTGTGCTGAGCGACCTGCCGTTTGGCGCCACATCCTCACGCGCCGCCTTCCAGACGAAGGTGTTCGGGCTGGTGCTGATCCTGGCCTTTTCCTTCTTCAAGTTCGGCTGGGCTTACCGGCTGTTCAACTATTGCTCGATCCTGATCGGCGCGGTGCCGATTCCGCATGGCGAGGCGTCGCGCAATCCGGTCACCGAAACGGCGGTGTGGCGCGCGGCCCGCATGAACATGCTGGCCGGGAAGCATTTCAATTCCGGGCTGCGCGGCGTGTTCTTCTCGATCGGTTATCTTGGCTGGTTCGTCGATCCCGCCGTTTTCGTGCTATCGACGCTGCTGCTTCTGGCGGTGCTGGTGCGCCGCCAATTTTTCTCGGCGGCGCGGCAGGCGGTGCTCGGTCAGCCGCCTGGCCCGGGAAAAGGCTGATCAATGCGGCCCGACAGCCAATAGGCGACGAGCCCGATCCATTCGCGAATCGTGATGGTCGTGGTCTGCAGCGCTTCGTTGGTAGATTTGCGGAACAGGCTGATACCTTCCTTACCGGAGGTGCGGTAGTCGACCGGCCATGGAACCGTCGGGAAGCCGGCTCTGTCGAACAGCGCCTTGGCGCGCGGCATGTGGAAGGCTGAGGTCACCAGCAGCCAGATCTCGCCGGGTTTCGGCGTAATCAGCCGCTTGGTGAAGACGGCATTCTCGTAGGTGTTGCGTGACTTGTCTTCCAGGATCAGACGATCGGCCGCCACGCCGAGCGCAGTGAGTACGCGTGGCGCCGTGGTTGAGTCGCCTTCGTCCTCACCGATTATTGCAACGGGGCCGCCTGAAATGACGACTCTCGCTGTCGGAAAACGCCGCGCCAGCACGGCTGCCTCGACAATTCGATCGCCACTGGCGTTGAGTTCATAACCGCCGCGAACGAAATTGATGGCGCCGTCCATACCGCCGCCGAGCACAACGATTCCGTCAACCCTTTCCGGCAGGGGTGGCTTAGGGAAACGCTCCTCGAGCGGATTGAGCATCACTGCGCCGAGCGAGGTCCATGCTGACAGTGCCAGGACAAGGAAGGCCAGCACGCTGCCGGTGGCAAATAGCCTTTTGCGCCCGACCAATGCCGCAAGCAATCCAGCCAGCAGCAGGATGATCGCGAGATTAAGCGGCTGGACGAAGAGCCACAGGACCTTGGAGACATAGAAGAACATCCCTCACCCCCTCAGATGAGAAACGATCCTACCACCATTTTTCCGGCTGAAATGTGCCGGCCGCCTGTTCGATGACATGGGCGGTCTGGAACAGCGTTTCCTCGTCGAAAGGCCGGCCGATCAGCTGCAGGCCGAGTGGCAGCCCCTTGGCGTCGAGCCCGGCCGGAACCGCGATGCCGGGCAAGCCGGCCATGTTCACCGTCACCGTAAAGATGTCGTTGAGATACATCTTGACCGGGTCGGCGGCCATGTCTTCGTCTGCGATGCCGAAGGCGGCGGACGGCGTTGCCGGCGTCAGGATGACGTCGACACCTGCGACAAACACATTTTCGAAATCGCGCTTGATCAGGTTACGAACCTTCTGCGCCTGCAGATAGTAGGCATCGTAGTAGCCAGCGGAAAGCACATAGGTGCCGATCATGATGCGGCGCTTGACCTCACGCCCGAAGCCGGCGGCGCGGGTCTTTTCATACATGTCGACAATGTCCTTGCCGGGCACGCGCAATCCATACCGGACGCCGTCGTAACGGGCGAGGTTGGACGAGGCTTCGGCGGGCGCAACAATGTAATAGGCCGGCAGCGCGTATTTCGTGTGCGGCAGCGAGATGTCGACAATCTCGGCGCCGGCATCCCTCAGCCAGGCAATGCCCTTCTGCCACAACGCCTCGATCTCCTCGGGCATGCCGTCGACACGGTATTCCTTGGGGATGCCGACCTTCATCCCCTTGATCGAGCGGCCGATCGCCGCCTCGTAATCCGGCACCGGCAGGTCGACGGAGGTCGTGTCCTTCGGGTCGACCGAAGCCATCGACTTCAACAGGATCGCGGCATCGCGCACGTCGCGCGCGATCGGCCCGGCCTGGTCGAGCGACGAGGCGAAGGCGACGACGCCCCAACGCGAGCAGCGGCCATAGGTCGGCTTAATGCCGACCGTGCCGGTGAAGGCGGCGGGCTGGCGGATCGAGCCGCCGGTGTCGGTGGCGGTAGCGCCGGCGCACAGGAAGGCCGAGACGGCTGATGCCGAGCCACCGGACGAACCGCCCGGCACCAGCTGGGCATTGTCCAACGTGCGCGCGGTCCTGGTGCCGCCCGCCGAAACGAAGCCGCCCTCGCCCTGATGTGTCGTCGGCATTACCACCGTGTCGAGCCGCGAACGCCGCCACGGGTTGATGACAGGCCCGTAATACGAGGTCTCGTTGGACGAGCCCATGGCGAACTCGTCCATGTTGAGCTTGCCGAGCATGACGGCGCCATCCGCCCACAGATTGGCGGTGATAGTCGATTCGTAGCGCGGCTTGAACCCGTCAAGCACGTGGCTGCAGGCCTGGGTGTGGACGCCTTCGGTGCCGAACAGATCCTTGATGCCGAGCGGGATACCCTCGAGCGACCCGCCCTCGCCCTTGGCCAGTTTCGCGTCGGAGGCCTTGGCCATGTCGCGCGCTTTGTCGCCAGTGACCACCACATAGGCATTGAGCGCCGGATTGGCTCGCTCGATAGCCGAAAGATAAGCCTCGGTGACTTCGGTGGCGGTGATCTCCCTGGAGCGCAATTTGGCGCGGGCCTGCGAAATCGTCAGCTGGGTCAGGTCGCTCATCAGGCAAGACTCTTTTCGTAAAACACCGACCACTCGGAATTGGGATAATTCAGCACCGGCCCACAGCGCGAAAAACCGGCGCGTTCGTAGACGGTCCAGGCGGCGGGATGACGGTCGCCCGTCTCCAGCACCAGACGCTTCAGCCCTTCTTGGCGCGCCAAGCCCTCAATCCGCTCGACGATCATCGCACCGATTTTGCGGCCGCGATGCGAAGGCCGCGTATACATACGCTTGACCTCGCCGACGACAGCATCGTGGCGCTTCAGCGCGCCGCAACCGATGGCAAGGCCGTTATCGCGGGCGATGAAGACGGTCGTGTCGCGGTCCGCCATCTGCTCGACCGTCAAATGGTAGCAATGCTCCGGCGGCGTCAACTCCAGCAATGTGGCGTTGAGCTCCTCGACCAGCCCACGCACATCGTCCTGCAGCGGCGTCTCCGCGGCGATCTCGATTACCATCGGCCAGCTACTCCACGACCTTTGGCACGAGAAAGAAGTTCTCTTCGGTTGCCGGCGCGTTGGCGACGATGTCGGCTGCCTTGCTGCCGTCGGTGACGACGTCCTGGCGCTTCTTCATTGCCATCGGCGTGACCGAGGTCATCGGCTCGACGCCGGAAACATCGACCTCGTTCAACTGCTCGACAAAGCCCAAAATGGCGTTCAATTCGCCGGTCATGCGCTCTGCATCCTCCTCGCTCACCGCAATGCGGGCAAGGTGCGCGACGCGCTTCACGGTTTTAATATCAACGGACATGTTGTGCCTCGGGGAAAACCAGCGCTATAGCGGCGCAGCGCGTGCCGCGCAACACGCATCGTGCCGACAACTGCCCTACGGCATCGCCACGCCGTCGCAGAGGAAATAGCTGCCACCGTTGCCGCTCTGCTCGCTTTCGTCCGCGGCAGGCCGAACCGAAACCAGGTCGATCTGCTTCGGGTTCATCTGAGTCAGTGAGAGAACATCCGGAAAGACGTAGCCCGGCTCCTGGCAGATGGCGGTCACCGCCCAGCTTGGCGACCGTGTCGCCTTGGTGATCTGCAGGAACTCGCAGTTATATTCGATGCTTTCCAGTCCGTTTGCCGACAGTACGATATTGCCGCCCTCGATCACCGTCTGCAGCGTATCCTTTTTGGCCTGCGCGCAGAGATCCTTCGATTGCAGATAGATGCCCTCGATGAAATCCTCGGCGGCCAGCGCCGGCGATGCGGCAACCAGCATAGAAATGCAAAGAGAGTTTCTCAGACCCATGTCGTCATTCCGGTTCGCTATTCCTACAGCGTAATCGTCTCGCCGATCTTCGGCAACGCCACTTTCACACCCGATCCGTCCAGCCCGGCCACAAACTTGTCGGCGGTCTGATCTATCATCGGAAATGTGCCGAAGTGAGCGGGAACGACCGTCTCGAACTTGAAGAAACGCTGGCAGGCAAGAGCTGCCACCGCGCCACCCATGGTGAAGCGGTCGCCGATCGGCACGATGCCGATCTTCGGCTCATGCAACTCGTTGATCAGCGCCATATCGGAAAAGATGTCTGTGTCGCCCATATGGTAGAGCGTCTTATCCTCGGGGAAGTGCAGGACGAGCCCGCCCGGATTGCCGAGATAGGTGTTCTGGCCGCTCTCGCCTAGAAAGGACGATGAATGCAGAGCCTGAACGAAAGTGGTGGTGAAGCCGCCGCAATCGACGGTACCGCCGATATTGCCGGGATTGATTTGCTTGTCACTGACGCCTTTGCCGACCAGGTACATGCAAATCTCGAAATTGGCGACAAGCATCGCGCCGCTTTTCTTGAGCACTTCGACGGCGCCGCTGATGTGGTCGCTGTGGCCATGGGTAAGCAACACGTGCGTGACCCCTTCGGCCGGCTCTTCCCAGCCGCCTGTCCATGACGGATTGCCGACCAGATACGGGTCGATGAGGATTTTCGCGCCTTCGATTTCGACGCGGAATGCCGAGTGTCCGTACCAGGTAAGTTTCATCAATGCCTTCCTCGATTTTTGCTTCGGTAGAGGCTAGAACGCCGACGGCGAAATTAAAGTGCCGCGGCATATGTTGCGCGTATAGGAAGTGCGGCGTCGCGGTCAAAGGAAAAGCCGTTGGGCATCATCACGATCGAGGAGTTGCCGGGCCGGCTCGGCGGCGGCAAGACCCTGGCTGGGCTTGACCTCGGCGACAAGACGATCGGCGTGGCGGTTTCGGACCGCGGCTTGTCCTTCGCGCACCCGCGCCCTGTCATCATGCGCAAGAAATTCTCGCTCGATGCCGCGGTGCTGCTCGCTCTGCTGCAGAAGGAAAATGCCGGCGCAGTGGTGATCGGCCTCCCCATCAACATGGACGGCTCGGAAGGCCCACGCGCCCAAAAATCCCGCGCTTTCGTCCGCAACATGGCTGGATTGACCGATCTGCCGTTCGTCTTTTGGGACGAAAGGCTGTCGACGGTGGCGGCCGAGCGGACACTGATCGAGATGGATTTTTCCCGCAAGAAACGCGCCGGCAAGATCGATTCAGCGGCGGCGGCCTTCATCCTGCAGGGTGTTCTCGACCGGCTTCAGGCGCTCGGAGTCGATGCCTGGTCGAAATAGCGATTGCGCGTTGCCTTGATCCAGCTGCCGATCGCCTTGCGGCGGCGAAATGCCCAGAACGCCATCAGCAGTAGGCCGTCGAAGACGCAAGCCTTCGCCACCATGCCCGGGATGAGCGCCGGATCGACGCCGAGCATCTGCCCATAAAGCTGGAAAACGAGATCGTGCAATTGGCGGCTCAGCATGACATAGCCGAAATTGATGTCGTTGAGCGACAGAAAGAACCAGCCCCAGAACAGGAGGAGCGGAGCCGCCCACAGCGCGAACAAGGTGCGCATCAGCGATCGTCCCTCGAATCCGGCCGGCCCGAAATGCGCGCAAGCGAGGAATTGTACGCCGCTGCCTTGGCCATGATATGCGCGGCCGCGCGGATTTCGCCGGTCACTGGAACTGCCGCGGCAGCGGCTGAGCGCCGCTCGGCGAGCATCGCGACATATGACGCCAGAAGTGCCGCCAATTGCACGGCGACAACCATGAACAGCCCATTGATGCCTTGCGCAGCGCCGCCGATGACGATCAACGACAGCACGCCCGAGGCCGAGATGAAGGCGATCCGCACAACACTGTCGGCTGGGTCCGGGTTGGTGGCGTCGCTGGTCAATGCTTCAACAAAGGCCCAGCAGAACAGCACCGCGACGACAAGCAATGCCACGGCGAGCGGCGCCACGACGACGGCGTTTTCAAGATCGGCAAAGCGAGTGTTCTGGACGGGAACGCCGAGCACGCCAAGGGCCGCCGCGACGCCACGATTCCCATCGATGCAGATGAACGCCAGCAGGGCGAAAACGGCCGCCCAATGCAATGCCAGAAAAGAGCTCAAAATATGCCGCATGACGCTCCTGCTTCGCAGGACAAAGACCGCTCAGCCGAACAGTCCTCGCCTTAACCATAACACTGGGCTTTGCCACCGGCCGCCGCAATGGAAACCATTTGTTAAGGTTAACGATCATCCACAGGGCGCGCGAAAAAAAGCGGCTACGACCCGGGCGACGGCACTAGTTGATCGGCGGGTAGAGCGTGTCGATGATCATCCGCGCATCGTGGCGCGAATCGAGCATTCCATAGGTGTTGCGCCACTGGCCGGCGAGGCGCGTCTCGACGAAGGCGTCGGCGATCCGCCCTGCCCCCAGCCTGCGAAGCTCTGCCGCCGCCGCCGACAATGCTAATTGCTCGGTCAACAGCCGCGCTGAGCCCTCGTCGGTTGCAGCGACCTGCATTGCTGCCTTGAGCACGCCGACGGTGCCGCGTCCGCCAGCGCCGAGATCGCGGTCGATGCCGGCCAGCACGTCATCGAACAGGCCTGGCGCGCGGCCGAGCACTCGCAACACGTCGAGCGCCATGACGTTGCCTGAACCCTCCCAGATCGCGTTGACCGGAGCTTCGCGATAGTAGCGGGCGAGCGGCCCCTCCTCGACATAGCCATTGCCGCCGAGGCATTCCATCGCCTCATAGAGCAGCGGCGGCGCAATCTTGCAGACCCAGTATTTGACGACCGGCGTCATGGCGCGGGCGAAGGCCGCCTCGCCGCGGTCGCCGGCCGCCTCGTCGAAGGAGCGCGCCAGCCGGAACGACAGCGCGGTAGCGGCGGCAACGTCGAGCGCCATGTCGGCCAGAACACGCTGCATCAGCGGCTGCTCGATCAGATTGGTTCCGAACACCTGGCGGTGGCGCGTATGGTGGACGGCCTCGGCCAGTCCGGCCCGCATGATCGCCGAGGAGGCGACGGCACAGTCGAGCCGCGTCAGGGTCACCATGTCCATGATCGTCTTCACGCCGGCGCCGGGCTCGCCAACCATCTCGCCGATGGCATTGACGAATTCCACCTCGGAGGACGCATTGGAGCGGTTGCCGAGCTTGTCCTTCAGCCGCTGAAAGCGGAAGCCGTTGCCGGATCCGTCGCCAAGCAAGCGGGGAACGAGAAAGCACGACAGTCCCTCCGGCGCCTGTCCGAGCACCAGGAAGGCATCCGACATCGGCGCCGACATGAACCATTTGTGGCCGGTCAGGCGATAAAAACCGCTGCCGGCGCGCTCGGCCTTGGTGACGTTGGCACGAACATCGGTACCGCCTTGCTTCTCGGTCATGCCCATGCCGAGCGTCAGCCCGGCTTTTTCGACCGGCGGCTTTTGGCCCTGATCGTATTTGCGCGTCGTCACCCGAGGCGCCCATTCGCGAAACAGTTTCGGGCTGGCCATCAGCGCTGCCAGCGAAGCGCTGGTCATGGTGATCGGGCAAAGATGCCCGGTTTCGAGCTCAGCCGTGAGGTAAAAGCGCGCGGCGCGCACCTGGTGGCGGCGGCCGATCTCGGCGTCGCCATTCTCCCAGACCGACGAATGCAGCCCGTTGGCGACCGAGCGGCGCATCAGCGCGTGATAGGCGGGGTGGAACTCGACCTGGTCGATGCGCCGGCCCTGGCGATCATGGGTCCTGAGCTTCGGCGTCTCGACATTGGCAAGACGGGCCAGCTCCTGCGCCTCATGCGTCAAAACGAAACGGCCAAGCCCGTCGAGGTCCTTGCGCACCGGATCGGAAAAGCGCTCGGCAAGCTGGATCAGCAACGGATCGCCCCGCCAGGCGTTGCCGCCGGCCAGCGGCGGCGGCTGGTTGGTCACGTCGTCGGTCACGCTTCGTCCTTATCACCTGAAGTCTGCGAATCCAAAGTCATCGCGGTTTATAGCCTATGGCCGGCGGCGCGCGACGAAAATACCGGGGAGAACCGATCCAATCCCAAGCCGGTGCTTGCAGCCGCGGAGCCTCCCCCCTATAGCAGCGACTTGAGATGACTGACGCATCGTCCCTTCCACTTTATCCCCACCGCCATCTTCTAGGCATCCGCGATCTTTCCCCCGCCGACATCGAGCTTCTGCTCGACCGGGCGGACCGGGCCGTTGCCATCTCGCGGCAATCGGACAAGAAGACATCGACGCTGCGCGGCCGCACCCAGATCAATCTCTTCTACGAAGCCTCGACCCGTACGCAATCGTCGTTCGAGCTGGCCGGCAAACGGCTCGGCGCCGACGTCATGAACATGTCGGTGGCAAGCTCGTCGGTGAAGAAGGGCGAGACGCTGATCGATACCGCGATGACGCTGAACGCCATGCGCCCCGACATATTGATCATCCGCCACCAATCGGCGGGCGCGGCGGCACTTCTTGCTCAAAAGGTCGGCTGCTCGGTGGTCAATGCCGGCGACGGCGCTCATGAACATCCAACGCAGGCGCTGCTCGACGCGCTGACCATCCGCCGCGCCAAGGGTCCGTTGTCGAAGCTGATCGTGGCGATCTGCGGTGACATCCTGCATTCGCGCGTGGCCCGCTCCAATATCATTCTGCTCAACGCACTCGGTGCCCAAGTACGGGTCGTCGCCCCTTCGACGCTTTTGCCCGCCGGCATCGAGAAGATGGGCGTCATCGTCACCCGCTCGATGGGCGAGGGTCTGAAGGACGCCGACGTGGTGATGATGTTGCGCCTGCAGCGCGAACGCATGGAAGGCGCTTTCGTACCCTCGGTGCGCGAATATTTCCGCTATTTCGGGCTCGACGCCGAGAAGCTGAAAGCGGCCAAGGACGGTGCGCTGGTCATGCATCCCGGCCCGATGAACCGCGGAGTCGAGATCGCCTCCGAGATCGCCGACGGCCCGCAAAGCGTTATCCAGGAACAGGTTGAGATGGGCGTCGCCGTGCGCATGGCGGTGATGGAAGCGCTGCTCGACCCCCGTCGAAACCACGAGGGCCGCGGCGCATGAGCATAACGGTCTTCAGCCGCGCCCGCATCGTCGACCCATCGCGCGGCATCGACGAGATAGGCACCGTCATCGTCGAAGGGCGCAAAATCGTTGCCGCCGGCAAGGCGGCCTTGAACCAGGGCGCGCCCGAAGACGCCACGATCATCGAGTGCGCTGGTAAGGCGATCATCCCCGGCCTGATCGATGCACGTGTCTTCATCGGCGAACCGGGCGGCGAACACCGCGAAACCATCGCATCGGCGAGCATTGCTGCGGCGGCGGGCGGCGTCACCTCAATCGTCATGATGCCCGATACCGACCCGGTGATCGACAATGTCGCACTGGTCGAGTTTGTGCTGCGCACCGCCAAGGACACGGCAATCGTCAACATCTTTCCGGCGGCAGCGATCACCAAGGGGCTGGAAGGCCGCGAGATGACCGAATTCGGCCTATTGCGCGAGGCTGGAGCGGTCGCCTTCACCGACGGCCGGCATTCTATCGCCAGCGCGCTGGTGATGCGTCGCGCGCTGACCTACGCGCGCGATTTCGACGGCGTCATCGCGCATGAAACCCAGGACGCCGATCTCGCCTCGGCCGGCGTGATGAACGAAGGCCTTTACGCAAGCTGGCTTGGCCTTGCCGGCATTCCTCGCGAGGCCGAATCAATCCCCCTGGAGCGCGATCTCGCGCTGGCTCGCCTGACCGGCGGCTCCTATCACGCTGCCAAGATCTCGACGGCTATGGCGGCAGACGCGGTAGCGCGCGCAAAAGCCGACGGCGCCAACGTCACAGCAGGCGTGTCGATCCACAATCTGTCGCTCAACGAGAATGATGTCGGCGAGTACCGCACCTTCTTCCGGCTGACGCCGCCGCTGCGCGCCGAGGAAGACCGGCTGGCGATGATCGAGGCGGTCAAGGACGGCACCATCGACCTCATCGTCTCCTCGCACGACCCGCAGGACGTCGACACCAAGCGCCTGCCCTTCGCCGATGCTGCGGCCGGCGCCATCGGGCTGGAAACGCTGCTGGGCGCGGCGCTGCGGCTCTATCACAATGGCGACGTGACGCTGCTCCGGCTGGTCGAGACCTTATCCACCGCGCCGGCAAGATTGTTCAGCCTGCCCGGCGGCACGCTGAAACCGGGGGCTTTGGCCGACCTTGCACTCGTCGATCTGGACGAGCCATGGATCGTCAGCGAGAGCGGCATCCGCTCGCGCTCGAAAAACACCTGTTTCGAAGGCGCGCGGCTGCAAGGCAAGGTCTTGCAAACGATGGTGGCGGGCCGCACAGTGTTTTCGGCCTAGGACGGAACAGGCGTCACGCCTTCAAATCCGTTCAGCCAAGGAAAGTTCGGGGGGAACAATGACTTACAGTCCCGTCTTGGCATTGGTGTTCGGCTATCTGCTCGGCTCGATCCCCTTCGGGCTGCTGATCACCCGTGCCGCAGGCCTCGGCGACGTGCGCAACATCGGCTCCGGCAACATCGGCGCCACCAATGTGCTGCGCACCGGCAACAAGGGCCTCGCCGCGGCCACCCTGCTGCTCGATGCGCTGAAGGGCACCGCGGCCGTGCTGATCGCCGGCCGCTTTGCACCTGAGCTCGGACTCTGGGCCGGTTTCGGTGCTTTTCTAGGCCACCTCTTTCCGGTCTGGCTCGGCTTCAAGGGCGGCAAGGGTGTCGCCACCTATCTCGGCGTGCTGATCGGCCTTGCCTGGCAGGTGGCGTTGGTCTTCGCCGTCGTCTGGCTCGCAGTGGCTTTCCTGTTCCGCTACTCCTCGCTCGCGGCGCTGACGACAGCGGTCGTCGTGCCAATCGCCCTCTATTTCCTCAGCACACCGCAGATTGCTGGGCTTTTCGCGGTGATGAGCCTGATCGTCATCCTGAAACATCGGGCCAACATTGCGCGGCTGCTTGCCGGCACCGAAGGCAAGATCGGGGCCAAGGAGTGAGCGAGCCCGCCGCCGGTCCGCGCCTCAGCGACCGGCAGCGGCTGAGCTGGCTTCGCCTAATCCGCACGCCCAATGTCGGCCCGGCTTCCTTTCGCGACCTGATCAACCGGTTTGGTTCGGCCGAAGCAGCACTTGCGATTCTGCCCGAGCTGATGATTTCGGGCGGCGCCAAAAAAATCGTCCGCATTCCGTCCATTGCCGAGGCCGAGGCGGAATTGGAGACTGCCTGGCGGGCCGGTGCCCGCTTCGTCGGCATCGGCGAGGCGGATTATCCGCCGCTGATGAAAAGCATGGATCATCCGCCGCCGCTGCTCGCGGTCAGGGGCAATAGTGCGGTTTTCCGCTTGCCAGCGGTCGCCATCGTTGGCGCTCGCAACGCCTCGCTGGCCGGCATCAAGATGGCGCGAATGCTGGCGGCGGACCTCGGCCGCGACGGCTATGGCATTGTCTCCGGCCTGGCGCGCGGCATCGATACGGCCGCGCACCAGGGCAGCCTTTCGACCGGCACAATCGGCGTGCTCGCCGGCGGCCTCGATTTGCCCTATCCGCCCGAAAATGCCGGCCTATGCGACGAGATTGCCGAGCGCGGCGGCGCCATCATTTCCGAAATGCCGTTTGGCTGGCAGCCGCGCGCGCAGGATTTCCCGCGCCGCAACCGGCTTGTCGCGGGTGCTGCATTGGGGTTGGTGGTGGTCGAGGCCGCACAGCGCTCCGGCTCGCTGATCAGCGCCCGGCTGGCCGGCGAGATGGGCCGGCTGGTCTTCGCCGTTCCCGGTTCGCCGCTCGATCCGCGCGCCGCCGGCGCCAATGGCCTGCTCAAAGACGGCGCCACCCTTGTCACCGAGGCCGCCGATATCACCGGCGCGATCGCGCCGCTGGTCGGCGCGTGGGCGCCAAGGACATCGCCGCTTGAAGAGCCGCCCGACTTTTCGGCAACTCCGCCGCCGCGCGAGGACGACCGCGACCGCGTCGTCGAGGCGCTTGGCCCGACGCCGGTAGCAGTCGACGAGATCATCCGCTACACCGGCCTGCATCCCGCCCAAGTGTTCATGGTGCTGCTGGAGCTCGACCTCGCCGGACGGCTCGAGCGCCATGCTGGCGGCAATGTCTCGCTGGTGTTTGGAAATTCTTGAAATTTCTGCCGAGCGCGATGGCACACATTAACTTGGAGATTGGACAGAACTTGGAGATTGGACAGGCCACGTCTTTGCTAGCAGCCATCTTTGTCAGGCTTGGCTAAGAAGCTTCCTTTAGGCCTAACTCGACCTGCGCCAGCCTACCCGCACTGCGAACAAATCCAGCGAGTTGTCGCTGTATGCTGGGGGCGTCGCGCATAACGCGCACCCCATTCCATTCCGGCGTAAAAGTCATTCTCACGTATTCCGCAGTTGGCGATATTGAATCTGAGTTTCCAAAGTCCATCATCTTTTGCATAGAATCAAACATCTCTGTCGACGATTTGAACGCTTCCGAGATAGAGAACTCACGGGGAACGAGTTCTCTTTCGTATCTTGGGGAAAGCCCGCGAGCATACCGCATGCCCAGCGCGATTGTGGAGTTGTCTGGCATTTTGACAGAGTCCCACTCGACATTTCCAGTGCGGTAAAATGTGGTTGCAAGGGGGAACAGAAGCACCAGATCGATAGGGATCGTACTACTCCAAATGGTGGTCACCGTTCGAACAATGTCCAGAACATGCTGCACCTCACGAAGCTCCATGCCATACCGATCGGATGCGATTACAAGGAAATCGGATGGCCTTTCTAGTGGAGACCTGAGTTTCTTGACGTCTACGTCAGCGAGTAGGGTCTTGATGAACTCGTCCAGAGAGGGCCTTTCAAACACATAGGTTCTATCGAAGAATCTCTTGAGATAGCGGAACCCATCAAAGTATTCGCCATACGCGCCCGAAATAGTGTGCTTGAGTTGCTCGCTGTTGTTAGCGAAAACGAAAACGACATTATCAACGTCGAACAGGTGTTTCACCCGCTCCAGAAGAGCGATCGCGTATGATGGTCGGCAACGGTCCAACTCATCGATCAAGACGAACAGTGGAAGCTTGACTTCCGAAAGAACAACAAGGGCCGTTTCTAACTTGATACGAAAATCCAGGATTGCCTCGTTTTTCCGCTGAAAGATTTCGATTAGCTGTTCGGCGCTTTGATCGATTATCCGTTCGATCTCGATTGAGGCAACTTCAGCTGCAGACGAGACAACATCATCTATCAGAGACCCCGCCTTTTCAGCTTTCACGATACCCTCTCTGGTCTCATCGGCTCCAGTAACGTGCTCAAGCAACGCATCCACGCTTTCGCCAGTGTATCGTTTGACTAGCGTCTTCGCCGCGCCTGCAACAACTCGTCCAATTATAGGAGTGGCGCTCTTTTTAACTGCGCTCCAAGTCACTGACGCTTTGTCGGACTTTTTCTTTGTGAACGGAGCAAGCGCAGCATCAATCGAAGCTAGTATAGTCACAAATGGATCATCCATATGATCATCCCGCCAAGCATTCACTGTTGCCACGAGGTGCCCGGATTTTTTTAATTGAGTGGCAAATCGGTCGACAAAGAACGATTTTCCAGCGCCCCACTGAGCGTCGATATCGATGACATACGACCCGGTCTTTCCTGCTGCTTGGCGTTCGGCAACTCGAGCTACCAAAAACTGCTGTAAGAATGATGCATCTTGTTTGCGGCCTAGCAGATCGTCGGCCCAAATTGCTTCAAGTTCTTCTTCATTTATCATATGTTCCCCAACATTTCAGCGCGGACAATTGTCATCCGTGAGCAAGTGTGTCCAGCCAGAATCCCTGACCGGTGTTATTCTCGTCACCGCCTGCGGCCGCATCTGCATTGCATCGAAAGAAAATCAACGTCTCCACCGTGCTCGCCGGTGAAAGGCTCGGCATCAAGGAAGTGACGACGGTCATTTGGCTCGTCTCCTTCATGCATTATGATTTGGGATACTTCGATGATGAGACATGCAGGCTCGAACCACTCCAAAACCCCTTCGGGCCAAAAGTGTTACCCATGTCTCCGGTATAAACCGTAACCTATGTGTCCGGAACGGACCATCTGGATTTTGGTGAGCGCGATGGGATTCGAACCCATGACCTACTGATTAAAAGTCAGTTGCTCTACCGGCTGAGCTACGCGCTCCCGCGGGCTCAGAAAGGCCGCCCTCGAAATTGCGCGGAACATAGGGAGAGTGCCTCTGCCGGTCAACCGGAAAAAGACGGCTCGCACACCGGGCTTTCCAGCAGTGTCATCATGCCTTGCGGAGCGCTTCGGCGTTGACGGAACTGCCTCCCTCTCGCACAAGGCCGAAGCTCGCCCTCTATGGCGACAAAGGCAAGCAGCAAATCGGGAGAACCTTTGCGGATCAGCAACTTGGGATTTTTGGCGGAACAATTTGCGCAGCCTGCCCGTTTCCCGCGATAAGGGACATGCGTTTCAAGGAGAAGATCATGAATAGGATCATGTCGGGCCTGCTGGCGACCACTCTTTCGATCTCATTCGCTGCCGCGGAGATCGTGCCAGTCAACGCTCAGCCCAGCTATGCGCCCCCGGCCCAGGGGATCACCTCGAATGTCCAGACCGTCCAGTACGAGCCGTGGCGGAGGCACCGGAGTTTCAACCGCGATTTCTCGCGTCGCGATTTCTCCCGGCGCAGTTTTGCGCGTGACGATGGCATGTATTGGCGTGGCCATCGCGGCTATCGCGAATATCGTCGCGGCTATCGCCGTCACGGTGACTACTGGTTCCCGCTGGCCGCCTTCGCCACCGGAGCGCTGATTACGGGCGCTATCGTCAACAGCCAGAATCGTGTCTATCGTGGCGATGCCCACGTGCAGTGGTGCTACGACCGTTATCGGAGCTATCGCGCTTCTGACAACACTTACCAGCCCAACTACGGTCCGCGCCGGCAGTGCCGGTCGCCTTACTGAGTCCTAAAGCGCGTCGCGTTCGATCGGCCTCATGCGACGCGCTATCGCAAAACCGCTGTTTGCGCGACATGCATTAGATTAGAGGCTGCAGGCCCGCGCCCGAAACGGCGCGGGTGTTTCATTAGTGCGTATCCGGTGGCATCCCTGCCTATTGAGTACTGAGCGTCCTGCGTACAGCGTGGCGCCAACCTGCCAGCTTGGCGGCACGTGTCGAAGCATCCATGTCCGGCTTGAACCGGCGCTCGAGCGCCCAACTCCTGGCGAATTCCGCGGCCTTCGGCCAGACACCCGCCTTCGAGCCGGCCAGCCAAGCCGCACCAAGCGCCGTCGTCTCGAGAATTGTCGGCCGGTCGACCGGCGCATCGAGAATGTCGGCCAGCCGCTGCATGGTCCAGTCCGACGCCACCATGCCGCCATCGACCCTGAGCACGGTCTTGGCCGAGGCGCCCTTCCAGTCCTTTCGCATGGCGTCAAGCAGGTCGCGGGTCTGGAAGGCAACGGATTCCAGTGCCGCGCGGGCAAATTCCGCCGGCCCCGAATTGCGGGTCAGCCCGAAGATGGCGCCGCGCGCCTCGGCATCCCAGTGCGGTGCGCCGAGCCCGACGAAAGCCGGCACCAGATAGACGTTCTGCGTTGGATCGGCTTCCGCCGCCAATTTGCCGCTCTGCTCGGCCTTGCCGATCACCTTGATGCCGTCGCGCAGCCATTGTACGGCGGCGCCGGCGATAAAGATCGAGCCCTCCAGTGCATAGGTGGTCTTGCCGTTCAGCCTATAGGCGATGGTGGTCAAAAGCCGGTTCTTCGAACGCACCAGATCGCTGCCGGTGTTGAGCAGCGCGAAGCAACCGGTGCCGTAGGTGGATTTCATCATGCCCGGATCGAAACAGGCCTGGCCGATCGCCGCCGCATGCTGGTCGCCGGCCACACCGAGGATTCTGATCTCTGCACCAAACAGGCTTTTGTCTGTGATTCCAAAATCATCGGCACAATCTTTCACCTGCGGCAGCATTCTTGCAGGTATGCCAAGAATGGCCAGCAGCTCGTCGTCCCAGGCATTTTGTTCGATGTTGTAGACCAGTGTGCGCGAGGCATTGGTGGCGTCAGTGGCGTGGACCTTGCCGCCAGTCAGGCGCCAAATCAGAAAACTGTCGATGGTGCCGGCCAGCAGTTCGCCCTTCTCGGCGCGTTTTCTGGCGCCCTTCACCTTGTCCAGCATCCAGGCGATCTTGGTGCCGGAGAAATAGGGATCGAGTAGCAGGCCGGTCTTTTTTGTGAATTTCTTCTCCAGCCCCAGCTTCTTCAGTTTCTGGCATAGCGGCGCGGTGCGGCGGTCCTGCCAGACAATCGCGTTGTGGATCGGCTTGCCGGTCTCTTTGTCCCAGATGACGACGGTTTCGCGCTGGTTGGTAATGCCGATCGCGGCGACTTCGGCTGCGTTGCGGCCAGCTGTCTTCAGCGCGGCCTTCACCGTTTCCACGACGCTTGCCCATATCTCCTCGGGATCGTGCTCGACCCAGCCGGAGGCCGGATAATATTGAGTGAATTCCTTTTGCCCGCTGCCGACGACCTTCATCTTGTCGGCGAACAGGATCGCCCGGCTCGATGTCGTCCCCTGGTCGATTGCAAGGATGTATCCGGTCATTCTCTCTCCCGTCGAAGCGAATTCAAAGGTGCTACGGTGTCTCGACGCCAGACGGCGCGGAGCCGTTCACGCAAACAGGGGAGACGGCAACATGCCGCCTCCCCTGAGCATGGCGATGCGGGCGCGGACGCCCGCATCAAACGGTCCTATTGCTGCCAGCTCTTCACCAGCTCGTCGTAGTTGATGGTGACCGGCTTTTCCTTCTCGTTCTCGATCTTGAGCTGAGGAGCGAGATTGCCCTTCTTGACCGCGTCGGCGTTCCAGTAGGCGAGGTCATGCTCTTCGGCCATCTTCGGGCCGATATCGCCCTGGACGCCCGACTTCTCGATACGGCTCATCACCTTTTCCTGCTCGGCGCAGAGCGAGTCCATCGCTTCCTGCGCGCTCTTGGCGCCCGACGAAGCATCGCCGATCGCCTGCCACCAGAGCTGTGCCAGCTTCGGGTAGTCCGGCACGTTGGTGCCGGTCGGCGACCACTGGACGCGCGCCGGCGAGCGGTAGAACTCGATCAAGCCGCCGAGCTTTGGCGCACGTTCGGTGAAGCTCTTGTCGTGGATCGTGCTCTCGCGGATGAAGGTCAGGCCGACATGGCTCTTCTTCACGTCGACCGTCTTCGAGGTGACGAACTGCGCGTAGAGCCAGGCGGCCTTGGCGCGGTCGGTCGGCGTCGACTTCATCAGCGTCCACGAACCGACGTCCTGATAGCCGAGCTTCATGCCGTCCTTCCAGTAGACGCCATGCGGCGACGGCGCCATGCGCCACTTCGGCGTGCCGTCGTCGTTCAGCACGGCCTTGGCGCTGGCGTCGACCATGCTGGCGGTGAAGGCGGTGTACCAGAAGATCTGCTGGGCAACCGCGCCCTGCGCCGGAACTGGCCCCGATTCGGAGAAGGTCATGCCTTGGGCTTCCGCCGGTGCATAGGCCTTCAGCCAATCGAGATACTTCTGGATGGAGTAGACGGAAGCCGGACCATTGGTGTCGCCGCCGCGCGCCGTGCAGGAACCGACCGGACGCGAATTCTCGTCGACCTTGATGCCCCATTCGTCGACGGGCAGACCGTTCGGAATGCCCTTGTCGCCATTGCCGGCCATCGACAGCCAGGCGTCGGTGAACCGCCAGCCGAGCGACGGGTCCTTCTTGCCATAGTCCATATGGCCGTAGACCTTCTTGCCGTCGATCTCACGCCCGGTGAAGAACGCTGCAATGTCCTCATAGGCCGACCAATTCACCGGCACGCCGAGGTCGTAGCCGTATTTGGCCTTGAAGTCCGCCTTGTTCTTCTCGTCGTTGAACCAGTCGTAACGGAACCAGTAGAGGTTCGCGAACTGCTGGTCAGGAAGCTGGTAGAGTTTCTTGTCGGGCGCGGTGGTGAACGAGGTGCCGATGAAATCCTTCAGATCGAGATTCGGATTGGTGACATCCTTGCCGTCGCCTGCCATCCAGTCGGTCAGGTTGCGCACCTGCTGGTAGCGCCAGTGCGTGCCGATCAGATCGGAATCGTTGACCCAGCCGTCATAGAGGTTCTGGCCGGTCTGCATCTGGGTCTGGATCTTCTCGACAACGTCGCCTTCCTGGGTGACGTCGTGCGTAACCTTGATGCCGGTGATGGCTGTAAAGGCCGGCGCCAGCACCTGCGATTCATACTGATGCGTGGCGATGGTTTCGGAAACCACCTTGATATCCATGCCGGCGAAAGGTTTCGCGGCATCGATGAACCATTGCATTTCGGCTTCCTGGCCGGCGCGGTCGAGCGTCGACAGGTCGCCGATTTCCTTGTCCAGGAAGGCCTTGGCCTCGTCCATTCCGGCATAGGCGTTGCTTGCCCCGAGCAACAGGACAAGCGCAGTTGTTGATGTCAAGAATTGCCGTCGCATGTATTTCCTCCACTGTTAAGTTCAAAGTGCGATCTGGATCGGCGGCCGGCACGCCGCCGTTCCAACAGTTTCCCCCTCTATACGTAGCGGAACACGCCGACGGCGTAGACCACGGAGAGAGCGAGAGCCCACCACAGATTGGGTCCGACTAGACCCAGCCAAGCGAGATGGATAAAGGCACTGCCAAGCAGCGACAGGAACAAGCGGTCGCCGCGCGTCGTTTCGAAGCGCAGCACGCCGACGCGCGGATTGCCGCCCGGCGAGACGTATTCCCACACCGCCATGCCGCAAAGCAGCAGAAAGATGGTTCCAAAGAAGGCCGCGGTCGGCCACGTCCAGGCCATCCACGAAAAATCGAGGTTGGACGAGAGGTTAAATCCCCACAGGCGGATATTGGCCGGATCGCTGAAGCCTACCGTTATTGCCACGAAATCGATTTGAAGGGCCACCCAGGCCACGACGACCAGGGCGAGAAACAGCACGGCCCACCACCATGGGCTTCTGTCGACCTGCTCCATCATACCCTCCCCAGGGCAAAGCCCTTGGCGATGTAGTTGCGCACAAACCAGATGACGAGCGCGCCGGGAATCAGCGTCAGCACGCCGGCTGCGGCGAGCAGCCCCCAATCCATTCCGGCGGCCGAAACGGTGCGGGTCATGGTCGCGGCGATCGGCTTGGCGTCCGTGGTCGTCAGCGTGCGGGCGATCAGCAGCTCGACCCACGAGAACATGAAGCAGAAGAAGCACGCCACGCCGATGCCGCTCGCAATCAGCGGCATGAAGATCTTGATGAAGAAGCGCGGGAACGAATAGCCGTCGATATAGGCGGTCTCATCGATCTCCTTCGGCACCCCCGACATGAAGCCTTCGAGGATCCACACCGCCAGCGGCACGTTGAACAGGCAATGCGCCAGAGCCACGGCGATATGGGTGTCGATAAGGCCGAAGGCCGAATAAAGCTGGAAGAATGGCAGCGCGAACACCGCCGGCGGCGCCATGCGGTTGGTCAGCAGCCAGAAGAACAGATGCTTGTCGCCGAGGAAGCGATAGCGCGAAAAAGCATAGGCAGCAGGCAGTGCTGCGGCCACCGAAATCACCATGTTCATAACCACATAGGTGATCGAGTTGATGTAGCCCGAATACCACGACGCGTCGGTGAAAATGGTGCGGTAATTCGCCAATGTCGGCGCGTGCGGGTAGAGCGTCAGCGACGAGACGATCTCGCCATTGGTCTTGAAGCTCATATTGATGAGCCAGTAGATCGGCAAAAGCAGGACGATGATGTAGAGCGTCGGCACGATCCACCACCAGCGCGACTCCTCGCCGCGACGGCGCATCAGCCGTGCGATCTCGTCCTGCCGCAGTGTGCTGACAAGCCCTTCCGAAGCTGTCGTCTCGCTCACTCTGTCGGCTCTCTCTTCGGTGCGGCTCATTTCAGCGCTCCGCGTCGTAATTGGTCATCACGGTGTAGAATACCCATGACAACAACAGGACGATGAGGAAGTAGACCAGCGACATCGCCGCCGCCGGGCCGAGATCGAACTGGCCAAGCGCCGTCTTGACGAGGTCGATGGACAGGAACGTCGTCGAGTTGCCGGGTCCGCCGCCGGTCACCACGAACGGCTCGGTATAGATCATGAAGCTGTCCATGAAGCGCAACAGCACTGCAATCAGCAGCACCCGGTTCATCTTCGGCAACTGGATATAGCGGAACACCGCCCAGCGCGAGGCACCGTCGATCTTGGCAGCCTGGTAGAAGGCATCCGGGATCGAGACCAGGCCGGCATAGCAGAGCAGCACCACAAGGCTGGTCCAATGCCAGACGTCCATAATGATGACGGTGACCCAGGCGTCGTAGGGATCTTGCACATAGTTGTAGTCGATGCCGAGCGCATTGACGTAGTAGCCGAACAGGCCGATGTCGTTGCGCCCGAACACCTGCCAGATGGTGCCGACGACGTTCCACGGGATCAGCAGCGGCAACGCCATCAAAACAAGGCAAACAGGCACGCCCCAACCCTTCTTCGGCATATTGAGTGCAATGAAGATGCCGAGCGGCACTTCGATCGCCAGGATGATGAAGGAGAAGACAAGGTTGCGGATCATCGCTTGCCAGAAGCGGCTGGAGGAAAGCAGTTCCTCGAACCACTCGGTGCCGGCCCAGAAGAAGACGTTGTTGCCGAAAGTGTCCTGCACCGAATAATTGACAACCGTCATCAGCGGTATGACCGCCGAGAACGCCACCAGCAGCAGCACCGGCAGCACCAGGAACCAGGCTCTGTTGTTCCAGGTCTTTTCCACTTCAGGCTCCCATCTCGACGCGCCAGGAATCGGCATAGATGTTGATGCCGGCCGGGTCGAACCGCACCTTCGGATCGGCCGGAACTATCTCGTCCTCGCCGATGACGGCGGCGATCTCGCGCCCTTCGAGATTGGCACGGACCACCTTATGGCGGCCGACGTCCTCGATCTTGCTGACCCGGACGGCCATGCCCTGGCTGCCCAGGCGCACATATTCGGGACGGATGCCGAGCTCGATGGCGCCGCCGCCCGCCTTGGGCACGCCCGGCAGTTCGATCTGCTGCGAGCCCAGCTTCGCGGTCTTGCCGTCGATCGCCACCGGCATGACATTCATGCCGGGCGAGCCGATGAAATAGCCGACAAAGGTGTGGCGCGGGCGCTCGAACAGCTCCGCCGGTGTGCCGATCTGCACGATTTCGCCGTCATACATGACGACCACCCTGTCGGCGAAGGTCAACGCCTCGGTCTGGTCGTGCGTGACATAGACCATGGTGTAGCCGAAGCGGCGGTGAAGCTGCTTCAACTGCGAGCGCAGCACCCATTTCATATGCGGGTCGATGACGGTCAAAGGCTCGTCGAACAGGATGGCATTGACGTCGGAGCGCACCAGCCCGCGTCCGAGCGAGATTTTCTGCTTCTGATCGGCGGTCAGTCCGCGCGCCTTTCGTTTGGCCATATCGGCCAGCCCGGTCATCTCCAGCGTCTCGCGCACCTTGCGGTCGACGTCGGCCTCCGGCACGCCGCGATTGCGCAGCGGGAACGCCAGATTGTCGTAGACGGTCATCGTGTCGTAGATCACCGGGAACTGGAAGACCTGGGCAATGTTGCGCTCTTGGGTCGACAGATTGGTCACGTCCCTGCCGTTGAACAGCAACTGGCCGTGCGAGGGATGCAGCAATCCCGAAATGATGTTGAGCAGCGTAGTCTTGCCGCAGCCGGACGGGCCTAGCAGCGCATAGGCGCCGCCATCCTCGAACGTGTGGTGCACTTCCTTCAGCGCGAAATCGGCATCCGTGCGGGGGTTCTGCAGATAAGAGTGGCGGATATGATTGACATCGATGCGCGCCATCGCTTCCTCCTAAGCCGCCAGCTTCGGCGCGGCCACGGCGCGGCCGTGCTCGTCGAAGACCATGATGTGGCGCGGGTCGATGAACACCTCGACCTCCTCGTCCGGCTCGAAGTCGCGAATGCCGTGGGTCAGCATGACCCAGCGCGCATCGGCAAAATCGAGATGGATGAAGCTTTCCGATCCCGTGATCTCGGTGATCGTCACCTTTGCGCGCACCGGCACCGCGGCGGCGTCGGGCCGATCGAGGGAAAGATGATGAGGCTGGAAGCCGATCGTATAGATCGCATCGGCAATGCCGAAGAGTTCGGCCGGCACCGGCAATTTCACGCCGCCCTCGAGCAGGAAATCCAGGCCCTTCTTGGCAAGCACGATGGTGTTGAGCGGCGGATCGGCGAAGGTTCTCGCCGTCACCAGATCGACCGGCTTGCGGAACACTTCGATGGTCGGCCCGAACTGGGTGATGCTGCCTTCGGAAAGCGTCGCCGTGTTGCCGCCGAGCAGCAAGGCCTCGTGCGGCTCGGTCGTGGCATAAACGAAGATTGTGCCGGCGGCCGCGAATATCTTCGGCAGTTCCGCGCGTAATTCTTCGCGCAGCTTGTAGTCTAGGTTGGCGAGCGGCTCGTCGAGCAGCACGAGGCTGGCATTCTTGACGATGGCGCGGGCCAGCGCGGTGCGCTGCTGCTGGCCGCCCGACAGACTGAGAGGCGTGCGATCGAGATAGGGCGTGAGTTTGAGAAGGGCGGCGGCATTGCGCACCTCCCTGTCGATCGTTGCCTGATCCGTGCCGGCCACCCGCAGGTGAGGCGATGTTTTCGTAGACCGTCATCGCCGGATAGTTGATGAATTGCTGGTAGACCATGGCGACGTTGCGCTTTTGCACAGGCATGCCGGTGACATCCTTGCCATCGAACCAGACCGAGCCGGAGGTCGGCACGTCGAGGCCCGCCATCAGCCGCATCAGGCTGGTCTTGCCGGAGAGCGTCGGCCCGAGCAGGACGTTGAGCGAGCCGTGCTGAAGCGTCAGCGAGACGTCGCGGATATGTTCCGCCGCACCCACCGTCTTCGTCACGTTTCTCAGTTCAAGCATGATGCCTCCTCCCAGGCTTTCTGCATTAGTCGGCCGTCCCTATTCGGCAGCCGCTACGTGCTGCCGGCTTATTCCGCGCATGAACTCGTCGAGCACTGCCGCCTGCTCACGGCTGAGACGCAGGCCGCGCTTGGTCCGGCGCCACAATACATCCTCGGCGGTCATCGCCCATTCGTTTTCGACGAGGTAGCGCACCTCGGCTTCGTAGAGATCGGCGCCGAAGTTGCGGCCAAGATCGACGTTCGACTTGGCGAGGCCCAGCAGCTTCCTTGCGCGGGTGCCGTAGAGCCGAGTCAACCGGCGGGCCAGCCGCGCGTCGAGGAACGGGTACGCCGTTTTCAGTTTCGCCACCTCGGCATCGAAGCCGGTGACGGGAAAGTCACCGCCGGGCAGCGGCGCGTTTGCCGTCCATGGTTTGCCGCGCTTGCCGAGAAAACCCTCGATCTTCTCGAGCATCGATTCCGACAATCGGCGGTAGGTCGTGATCTTGCCGCCAAAGGCGTTGACGATCGGGGCGGCACCCTCGCCTCCATCGGCCTTCAGCACATAGTCGCGGGTGGCTTCCTGCGCCTTTGAGGCGCCATCGTCGTAGAGCGGGCGCACCGCGGAATAGGTCCAGACTATATCCGACGGATTGACCGGCTGCGCGAAATATTCGCTTGCCGCAGCGCAGAGATAGTCGATCTCGGCATCACTGATCCTGACGTCGTGCGGATCGCCGGGATAGTCCCGGTCGGTGGTGCCGATGAGCGTGAACTCGTCTTCGTATGGGATGGCGAAGATGATGCGCCCGTCCTTGTTCTGAAAGAAATAGGCGCGTGGGTCGTCGAATTTCTTGCCAACGACGATGTGGCTGCCTTGCACGAGGCGGACATTGTGCACGTCGTTCAAGCCGACGGTGGCTGAAAGCACCTGATCGACCCACGGGCCGGCGGCATTGACCAGCAGCCGCGCCTTGACCTCCTCGGTATCGCCGGTCCGCACGTTTTCAAGCCTGACCGTCCAGAGATTGCCTTCGCGGCGTGCGCTGACGACCCTTGTTCGGGTTCGAACGGTTGCACCGCGCTCGGCAGCGTCACGGGCGTTCAACACAACCAGCCGGGCATCGTTGACCCAACCGTCGGAATATTCGAACGCCTTTCGAAAAAGCGGCTTCAGCGGCTTGCCGGCCGGATCCTTGGCCATGTCCAGCGTTTTCGTCGGCGGCAGCAATTTGCGCCCGCCAATATGGTCGTAGAGAAAAAGCCCGAGCCGGATCAGCCAGGCCGGACGCAGCCCCTTGGCGTATGGCAGCACGAAGCGCATCGGCCAGATGATATGCGGCGCGTTCCTCCACAGGATCTCGCGTTCCATCAGCGCTTCGCGCACCAGGCGGAATTCGTAGAATTCGAGATAGCGCAAGCCGCCATGGATCAGTTTGGTCGAGCCGGAAGAGGTTCCGCTGGCCAGATCGTTCATCTCGGCAAGGAAGACCGAAAAGCCACGCCCAACGGCATCGCGGGCAATGCCGCAGCCATTGATGCCGCCACCGATGACGAAAATGTCATGGATCGGTGATGCGCCCAAAGAAGTCCTCCCTCGATTTCGCATTGCAGCATTTTTGAGTTTTGCGAAACCGTGGCGGGATTATTTCGAAATGATAACGAATGTCAAACGAAATATGATCGGCGGCAGATGCCGCAGCGGCATCTCTAGGAGAGCGACGTTTCGATCAGCTGAACCTCTGCCTCCTGGCAGATCTTGCGCACCGACGGGATGTCGCAACGATCGGTGATGAAGGTGTTGACCTGCGACAGATGGCCGATGCGGACGGGCGCGGTGCGCTCGAATTTGGTCTGGTCCGACACCAGGATCACATGCCGCGCGTTGGCGATGATCGCCTGAGCCACCTTCACCTCGCGAAAATCGAAGTCGAGCAGTGCGCCGTCATGGTCGATGGCCGAGGCGCCGATCACCGCAAAATCGACTTTGAACTGCCTGATGAAATCGACCGCTGCCTCGCCGACCACGCCGCCGTCGGAACCGCGCACGACACCGCCGGCGATCACCACCTCGATCGAAGGATATATGCGCATTCTGTTGGCAACATTGATGTTATTGGTGATGACCATCAGGCCAATATGATCGAGCAGCGACTTGCTGACCGCTTCCGTCGTGGTCCCGATATTGATGAACAGAGAGGCGTTGTCAGGGATCAGCCGGGCTGCCGCGCGGCCGATCGCCTCCTTCTCCTCGGCGGCGATCTTGCGCCGGGCCTCATATTCCATGTTCTCGATGCCGGACGGGAACAATGCCCCGCCATGAATGCGGGACAAAAGCCGCTGGTCGCAGAGATCGTTGAGATCCTTGCGGATCGTCTGCGGCGTCACGTTGAAATGCGTCGCCAACTCCTCGACCAGTACGCGGCCATGATCTTTGGCCATCTGGATGATTTCGGAATGACGCGGCGACAGATACATCTAGCAACCTCTCATTTTCGTTTTTCTCGTCTATAGCTGAAAACGAAAGCCATGAACAGGTATGAGCCGGCTAATGAAAATCGGGCGACTGCAGAGAGAAAAGCTCCGGCGCAATCTCGACGAGGCTATCAACTCAGTCCCCGCGCGATCTCAGTGATGACCTCGAAAGCAGTATCGACGTCCGCCGCAGTCGTTTCGAACTGCCCGACCTGAAAGCGGATCGCCACCTGCCCGTCCACCCGAGTCTGCGTCAGGTAGATGCGGCCGTCATCGTTGATCGCGCTGACCAACCGCAAATTGTGCTTGTCAGAGTCGATGCCCGCAGCCGTAAGATGCCGGAACGAGAGCAGCGACAGCATCGGCTCCGTTACGATCTCGAAATCCGGTTCCCGAGCCAGCCGCGCGGCAAGGCTCTCGCTCCAGGCGACATGATTGCGGATCATGGTTCGCAGATTTTCCAAGCCATGTGCACGCAGCAGGAACCAAAGTTTCAGCGCGCGGAACCTCCGTCCGAGCGGCACCGACCATTCGGAATAATTGATGACCCCGTCGCGGCCATGTGTTCTCAAGAATTCGGGCTTGATCGCCAGCGTACGCACGAGGTCTTCCGGCTGGCGAACGAACTGCATCGAGCAATCGAACTGTGCGCCCAGCCATTTGTGCGGATTGAAGACGATCGAATCCGCATGTTCGGCGCCGGCCCAGAAATGCCGGAACTCGGGGCAGATCATGGCGGAGCCGGCCCATGCGGCATCGACATGCAGGTAGAGCCCGTGCCGCTTCGCCACCGCGCCAACAGCCGCGACATCGTCGGTGCCGCCGGTACTGGTGCCGCCGACGCTGGCGATGATGCCGGCCGGCAGCATGCCGTTTTCGCGGTCGGTGACGATCGCCGCTTCCAGAGCCGCCGTCTGCATGGCGCGAAAGCGTCCGGCGACCGGAATGCGCACGAGGTTCGCCTCGCCGATGCCCGACACCCAGATCGCCCGGTCTATGGAAGTATGGACTTGGTCGGAAGAATAGACCCGCACGATCGGCTGGCCTTGCAGGCCGCTCTTGTTGCCTTGCCAGTCGAGCGCGCGCTCGCGCATGGTCAGCACGGCGGCAAGCGTCGCCGATGAAGCCGAATCCTGCATGACGCCGGAAAATCCCTCCGGCAGACCAAGCGCCTGCCGCATCCAGTCGACGACCCGCATCTCGAGCTCGGTTGCGGCCGGCGAGGTCTGCCAGAGCATGCATTGCGCAGCCATCGCGGAAACCAGATACTCGGCCACGACGGAGGCCGGGGCCGCATTGGCCGGAAAATAGGCGAAGAAACGCGGATGCTGCCAGTGCGTCATGCCCGGCAGGATCTTTTGCTCGAAATCGGCGAAGATTGCCTGCATCGTTTCGCCGTCTTCCGGCGGCGCGACATCGATGCTTTTGAAGATTTCGCCCGGCTCGACAAGCGGCCGCACCGGTCTTTCGCGAAGGCTGTTTCTGTAGTCGGCGCCCCATTCAGCCGCTCGCAGCGACCATTCGCGGAATTCGTTGCTATTCATCTTCGCCTCCGTAGCGCCTCAGCGAGCCGCGATCAAAGAGCACGAAAAACGAAGGTTTTCATTCGGGAAAATCAGGCAAGCTCGCAAAGGCGGTCTTCAGCGCGTTCGACCAGCTATCCGAGATCGTGCGATAATATTGATCGTCATGGTTTATTCGCTTTTTGAGGCCGACCTTGAAAGTGTCCTTTTCATAGAACAGCAGGTCGAGCGGCAGGCCGACCGACAGGTTCGACTTCAGCGTCGAATCGAACGACACCAGCAACAGCTTTACCGTCTCGGCGAAACTCATCGTCTTTTCGTAGGTCCGGATGATGATCGGCTTGCCGTATTTGGTCTCACCGATCTGGAAGAACGGCGTATCGTCGGTCGATTCGATGAAATTGCCTTCCGGATAGATCATGAACAGGCGCGGCGCGCTGCCCTTGATCTGACCGCCGAGGATGAAGGAGGCGTTGAAATAGGAATCCGCCTTTTCGCCGGCCGGCGACGAACTGGCGATGACCTCCTTGACGGTGTCTCCGACCAACCGGACTGTCTGGTACATGGAGGGCGTTTCGAGCAGCGTGGCATGGCGCTCCGCCACTGCCTTGGTGCGTTCGTCGAGCAGGCTGACTACGGCCTGGGTTGTCGCCAGATTGCCGGCCGACATCAAAACGATGACGCGCTCGCCCGGCTCCTCCCAGACATGCATCTTCCTGAAGGTCGAGATCGAATCCATGCCGGCATTGGTGCGCGTGTCCGACATGAACACGAGCCCGCGATCGATCTTCAGGCCGACGCAATAGGTCATCGAATCTCTTTGGCAACAATCTTGCCGGGATTACTGCTCCACGGTGACGGTGACCGCAAGCTGTTCTTCCGCCTGTCCCAGCCGAATTCCCGATACCGGCGTGGCGTCGCGATAATCGCGGCCGATCGCCACCTTTACATAGCGCTCGTCGGGAGAAATGCCGTTGGCGACATCGAAGGAGACCCAGCCCAGGCCCGAGACATGCGCCTCGGCCCAAGCGTGGCTTGCCGCCTGCTCGATCGCTGAATCCATCATCAGATAGCCGCTGACGTAGCGCGCCGGGAAATCCATGGCGCGAGCCGCGGCAACGAAGATATGGCTGTGGTCCTGGCAAACGCCGGTCTTGAGCGCAAGGGCCTCTTCGGCCGGCGTCGTCGCGTTGGTGGTGCCGGGTGTATAAGCGACACGCTCGCCGATCACGGCCATTAGCCGGTGCAGCCTTTCGATGTCGGTGCCCTTGCCCACCGAGGCAGCAAGCTCACGAATGCCGCTGCCGATCGTCGTCAGCGGCGTTTCATGGCCGAACAGCCAGAGCGGCGCGAAACCCTGATGCGGTCCGCAGACACCGGCGGTATCGCGCGTCACCACTTCGCCGGCTGCTTCGACTGTGATGAAGTCGCGCTCGCCCTCGACGCTCAACAGCCGGGTATCATTGCCGAAATGGTCGGTGAACCGCACTTCCTCGCGCGCGCCTTCGATCTTCAGCGCCCAGGACAGCACCGTCTGGGTGCGCCCGTTCACCGGGAGCAGCCGCAAACGCTGCAACAGATAATGCACCGGCGCATCGTAGCGGTATTCGGTCCGGTGGGTGATCTTCAGCCGCATCGCTCTCGTCCCTGGAGCATGAGCCTTACCGAAAACCGGTCTTCGTTTTTTGGGATCATGCTCAATAGAACCTGTAATCCTGCGCGATCTCATCGCCGAGCCTGGTGTTGTCGCGGATGAAATTGGCCAGGAATTCGTGCAGGCCGGCGTCGAAAATATCCTTGATCGAGCCGGCCGTCAGCATGGAATGGGTCTTGGCGGCCGTCGCATGACAGGCGTGGCGCTCACCATAGTCGTCACCCAGGAATTTGAGATGCTCCGTCAGGAAGCGGTAGCAAAAGGTCAGCGAGCGCGGCATGCGGACATTGAGGATCAGATAGTCGGCGATGTTGCTCGGCTTGTAGTCGGCGTCATAGACCCAGCGGTAGGAGCGGTGCGCCGACACCGAGCGCAGGATCGATTCCCACTGGTAGTTGTCGAGCGTCGAGCCGACCCAGGAGATCGACGGCAACAGAACATAGTACTTCACGTCCAGGATGCGCGCGGTGTTGTCGGCGCGTTCGACATAGGTGCCGAGCTGCGAGAAATCGAAGATCTCGTTGCGCAGCATGGTGCCGTAGAACGAGCCGCGGATCAGCGCCGTCTCGCGCTTGATTGCGTCGAGCGCGCTGGGCAGGTCGCGCTCGTCGATCGGCTTGGCCAACATCCGTTTCAGCGACATCCAGGCTTCGTTGATGCTTTCCCAGGTTTCACGCGTCAATGCTGTGCGCACCATGCGGGCATTGTTACGGGCCGTTTCGATAGACGACATCGTGCTCGACGGGTTCGACGTATCGCGCAGCAGGTAGTCGGCGACATTGGCGGCGGTGTAGTCCGAATATTTCTGCGTGAAGCTGGCGTCCGAGCCGGCGCTGAGCAGCACCGAATTCCACTCCTCCGAAGCATTCTGCGTGCGAGTGAGCGCCATGCGCAGGCCGGCATCCACCAACCGCGCCATGTTCTCCGCCCGCTCGATATAGCGGTTCATCCAATAGAGCCCGTTGGCGGTGCGGCCGAGAAGCATGTCAACGTGCCTCGATGCTGAGTGAGTAGCGAATAGCGAATAGCGAATAGGGGAAAATCGGCTTCATGATTTCTGTTGCAGACTCCTGATCATCGAACGCAGCATTCTCCCGATCTCATCGGCCTGGCCAAGCAAACGCAATACGTCCTGCTCAACCATCAGCGCTACCCTTCCAGACAAGATTAGGTGCGTTTCCAACTCTTTGAGAGAACCTTGCGCTATGCGAAGATATTGAACGAACGATCCCGTGTTTTCTCGCCCGTGCCCTTCGGCGACATTTGCCGCAATCGATACAGATGATCGCCGTATCTGAGACGTCATCCCGTAAACTTCGCTGCTCGGAAAGGCTTTCGTTGCCGAATAGCAATCTACAGCCAATTCAACGGCCGCCTTCCAAACAATCAAGTCCCTGTAAGAGTTAATAGTCGTGTTGGTGCCCTCTTCCCTATTCGCTACTCACTATTCGCTATTCGCTCTAATCATCCAACACCCAAGTATCCTTCGTGCCGCCGCCTTGCGAGGAATTGACGACCAGCGAGCCTTCCTTGAGCGCTACTCGCGTCAGTCCACCGGGCACGATCTGGATACGGTCGGACACCAGCACATAGGGGCGCAGATCGACATGGCGCGGCGCCAGCCCCTTGTCCGTCAGGATCGGACAGGTCGACAGCGCCAGCGTCGGCTGGGCGATGTAGTTCGACGGTTTTGCCGCGAGCTTTTTGGAAAAATCCTCGCATTCCTTCTTGGTCGCCGCAGGTCCTACCAGCATGCCGTAACCGCCGGACCCGTGGACCTCCTTGATCACCAGTTCGTCGATGTGCTCCAGCACATATTTCAGGCTGTCCGGTTCCGAGCAGCGCCAGGTCGGGATGTTGCCGAGCATCGCCTTGCGGCCGGTGTAGAATTCGACGATTTCGGGCATGTAGGAATAGATCGCCTTGTCGTCGGCAATGCCGGTTCCGGGCGCATTGGCGATCGTGATATTGCCGGCGCGGTAGACGTCCATAATGCCCGGCACGCCAAGGGCTGAGTCCGGGCGGAAGGTCAGCGGATCGAGGAACGAGTCGTCGACGCGCCGGTAGAGCACGTCGATCTGCTTGTAGCCCTCGGTCGTGCGCATCGCGACATGGCCATCGACGACGCGCAGATCCTGCCCTTCGACGAGTTGCACCCCCATCTGGTCGGCAAGGAAAGCATGTTCGAAATAGGCCGAGTTGAAGCTGCCCGGCGTCAGCACGGCAATGGTCGGCGCGCCTTTGGTGCTTTGCGGCCGCACTGCGGCCAGCGACTGGCGCAAGAGCTGCGGATAATTCTCCACCGGCCGCACCTTGATCTGCTGGAACAACTCGGGAAAGAGCTGCATCATCGTCTCGCGGTTCTCCAGCATGTAGGAGACGCCGGACGGCGTGCGCGCATTGTCCTCCAGCACGTAGAACTCGTTCTCGCTGATGCGTACGATGTCGACGCCGATGATATGGGTATAGACGCCGGCCGGCGGCCGCACCCCGATCATTTCGGGCAGGAACGCCTCGTTCTTGGCGATCAACTCCTTCGGCACGCGGCCGGCACGCAAGATTTCCTGACGATGGTAGATGTCGTCGAGAAAGGCGTTCAGCGCCTGGACGCGCTGCTCGATGCCTTGCGTCAGCCGTCGCCATTCGTTGCCGGAAATGATGCGCGGAACGATGTCGAAGGGTATCAGCCGCTCCGATGCTTCCTGCTCGCCGTAAACGGCGAATGTGATGCCGGTCTTGCGAAAGACGCGTTCGGCGTCCTGCATCTTCTCGTTAAGCCTGGCCGGGTCCTGTTCCTTCAGCCAGCGATCGTAAGCCGAATACGGTTTTCTCAGCCCGGAAACTTCCGGAAGCATTTCATCGAACGCTGCCAATCGCATACTCCCCTGTGGCGCCATTTCACTGGCCTCGCTGGAGAAAATCAAGCGCAATCGGTGATTTGGTGGGCGCCGGCGATCAGTATATCGCTCTTGCCTAAAATTAAGGCAGTGCCGATAGGGCCGTAGTCAGGCTTTGCTTCGTGTCCGGGCAGATGCCGGATGCGGATCAAAACGCGCGAAAGGTGACGACCGTGAACGTGTCTTTGATGCCGGGAAGAATCTGCACTTTCTCGTTGACGAAGTGGCCGATGTCTTCCTCGTCGTCGACATAGAATTTGGCGAGCAGGTCGTAGTTTCCGGCTGTCGAGTAGATTTCGGAAGCGATCTCGGCATCGGCCAGGGCGCTGGCAACGTCATAGGCCTTGCCCAGATCGCACTTTATCTGCACGAAAAATGCTTTCATTGCCTGGTCCTGCCCAACATCGCACGCTCTAGGTAAAATCGAGCGGCCCTTGTGGCAGACTGCCGCCCGGCTTTCAAGCATCGGCCATCGCTCAGGCTGTTCTAGCCTCGACAATGCTTTCTCGGTCTGGACACAGCTCGCGGCGCCGAATGTTTGCGCTCGGCTGAAACCCTCGAGCACTGCAAAGCGTATAGTATCATGTACCTCGGACAGCGATTTCTCAGGGACAACGGAGACAGGCCATGCGCCGCGCGTTTTTCGCATTCGCAGTCGTTCCATTCATTTTCGCATCCCAGGCCTTTGCTGGCGACGCCGAAGTCAAGGCGGCGCAAACGGTCATCGATGGTCAATTGAAGGCCTTCATCGCCAACGACGGAGCGACGGCCTACAGCTTTGCCGCACCAAATGTGAAACGCATCTTTCCAACTGTCGATACCTTCATGAACATGGTGACCAACGGCTACCCGCCGGTGCGCCAACCGCAGACCTACTCCTTCGGCAAGGTTCGCGAGACGAGCCCGACCTCGATCATCCAGCAGGTGCTGATCGTCGGCCCGGATGGCAAGGACTATGAGGCGGTCTACACGCTCGAACTACAGCCTGACGGCAGCTTTCGGATCACCGGCTGCAGCCTGCGCGCGTCCACGTCGCTCAGCACCTGAGGGTGCTTGAGGAGGGCAAAGTTGTCTCAATCCTGTCGCCGGTAGAGCGTCCAGCTCAGGCCTGAAAACCCCCAGTGTCTCGACGCGTCGGCCCGTTCATACGCCAAAGCGCATGCGGCCGTCGGTTCAACATGTTCGGCTTGCTTGTCCACATCCCCCTCGAGGATCAGCCAAGCCGGCCGGTCGGCGCACATCCTGTTTTCCGGAACCAGCCAAGCCCGACGATCCGTCCGCGCCGCAAAATAATCGACGACCATGGCGGTGCGGAAATCACTGTTGCTCGCATAGGCGGCAGCGCCGTTCCTGGTCATTTCATCGACCATAGCAGCGTACGAGCCGCGTCCGTACTGATAGAATTGGAGCAGCGACGAAATGCTTCCACTCACCACGATCGCCAGTGCTCCCACCGCAAATAGCCTGGCAGTCCCGCGAGCAGCCAAGCCGCGACCGATCATCTCGCCGGCCCAGAGCAGCAGCAATGTTCCGCTGATGATGAAATAGCGCGGAAACTCGAGATTGGGCAGATGTGTCGCCGCCATGAGCAAAGGCAGTCCGATAATCCCGATGACATAGAGGCTGGCCCGGCGATCGCACCAGACACCAGCGGAGAGGCCAACAAGACCGCAGGCGGCAACGATATACGGCCAGTCGCCGAACCAGGGGGGCAGCCCGAACAGAGAGCGGATCATTCCGCCATAGCCCTGCGCGAAGGCGGCAATCGAGAACGGCGAAACACCACCGACACTGAAGCCGAACAGCCTGCCGCCGATAAACACGCAGGCAGCCAGCGGCAGCACGGCAAGCAAGGCCGGCAGGAAGATCGACGCCAGATCCGCAACGACACGGCTGACCCTCGCCGTACGCTGCCAGGCGAGCCACGCGGTCCAGATTGCGAGGACTGCCACCATTCCGATCATGGTGAGATGGCATAGGAACCCGAAAAGGATCGCCGCTGCCAAGGCCGTGCCAGACAACCGTTTGTTGTCGAGCCGGCGCTCCAGAAAAACCACCGAAAGCAGCGTGAAGAGCACAAGGCCGGCATAGCCACGCGCCTCCGAGCCGTAGTGCACCATCGGATAGCTCACGGCAAACAACAGGCTTGTGGCAATCATCGCCCGTCGTCCGTGCGGTGCGGCGGTCGCTGCCGCCGCAACTGTCGTGGCAACACCTAGTGCTATCGACAGGCCTCGCTGGATCAAAGGCGAAGCGTCGGGGCCGATGAGATAGAGATAGACCGAGTTGAGGAAATGATTGTTGTCGTGATTGACGCGCCAGAATATCTGGTCGATCGAGGTCAGCGGCTCAATCAGCGCAAAGCTCCAGATCTCGTCCAGCCAAAGGTCGCCGCGCGCGCCAAGCAAGCGCAAAACCAAGCCGGTCACGGCGATGACCAGAACGGCAAGCAACGACCCCGCCGTCCATTGCTGGACCGCCACGGAGGGCGAAGGCGAAGGCTCGGCGCTGCCATTCGTCCGCACCGTCGTGCCAGGAACTGAAACTTGCCCCGAAACGAACAGGTTCTTGATCCTCGCCCGATGTCGTCCGGCAATGCTTATTAGGCAGACGTTTCAAAACAGTTCATGGCAGGTGCGACTCCTCCCTGGAGCCGGATTCCTGGCGAGCACGCCTACCGGACGGGGAGGTCACCGTTTGCCCATTGCTGCGTGATGATCTCAGCTTGTCCGGCGAACCTGCCAGCCCCGATCGCTTCGCGAACGTCGCGCATCAGCTGCTGGTAGTAGGACAGATTGTTCCAGGTCAGGAGCATCGCCCCGAGCGCCTCTTGCGAGCGCACCAGGTGGTGCAGATAGGCGCGCGAATAGTCGCGTGCGGCCGGGCAGTCGCTTTCCTCATCGAGCGGGCGCGGATCGTCGGCATGGCGGGCGTTGCGCAGATTGACCTTGCCGCGCCGTGTATAGGCAAGGCCATGCCGCCCTGCCCGCGTCGGCATCACGCAGTCGAACATGTCGATGCCGCGCGCCACCGACTTCAAGATGTCGTCCGGCGTACCGACACCCATCAGGTACCGCGGCCGGTCAGCCGGCAACTCCGGGCAAGTGATGTCGAGCATCTCCAGCATCACCGCTTGCGGCTCGCCGACGGCCAACCCGCCGACCGCGTAGCCCTTCAGCTCCATCGCCTTCAGCGCCTGCGCCGAGCGCAGCCGCAGGTCCGGTATATCGCCGCCTTGCACAATGCCGAACATCGCCTTGCCGGGCTGCTCGCCGAACGCCGTCTTGCAGCGCTCGGCCCAGCGCAACGACAACTCCATGGCACGCTCGATCTCTTTTTCCTTGGCCGGCAGCGCCGTGCACTCGTCGAGTTGCATCTGGATGTCTGAATCGAGCAGCCCCTGGATCTCGATGGAACGCTCCGGCGACATCTCGTAGGCGCCGCCGTCGATATGCGAACGAAAGGTCACGCCGTTCTCGGTCAGTTTCCTCAGCTTCGACAGCGACATCACCTGGAAGCCGCCGCTGTCGGTGAGGATCGGATAGGGCCAGCGGGCGAATTCATGCAGGCCGCCGAGCCGAGCCACGCGCTCGGCGCCGGGTCTCAGCATCAGGTGGTAGGTATTGCCAAGGATGATGTCCGAGCCGACACCGCGCACCTGATCCATATACATGGCTTTCACCGTGCCGCCGGTGCCGACCGGCATGAAAGCGGGCGTGCGGATTTCCCCGCGCGGCATGGTGATTGAGCCGCGCCGGGCTCTGCCTTCGGTCGCCAGCACCTTGAAGGCGAATGCGTTAGTCATTGAATTCCCTAGCCATCGAACTCCTTGTCGAACACCGGCGCGTCCGGAGCCTGTCGGTCGAGCGACTGCCGGTAGCGGATGCAGCCGCGCATGAATTTCGGCCAGGGCGGCACGGCAATCGCCGGCTCGGTCTTTTCGGGTAAAAGCGACCAGAGGTCGGGGTGATGCCAGCACAGATCATGGCCGGTGGCGTCGCGGTGTTGGCGGATGCCGGCGCGCAGTTTCCTGACCTCGGCGAGCAAGGCTTCGCGGCCGAGAGTTTCCAGGTCATCGTCCATCGTTATCCTCCCTGAACAGAAGACTTGCGTCTCCATAGGAATAGAACCTGTAGCGGTTCTCAATGGCATGCGCATAGGCCGCGTGCATCGTCTGCAAACCGCAGAAGGCCGAAACCAGCATGAACAGCGTCGAACGCGGCAGATGGAAATTGGTCATCAGCATGTCGGCGGTCTTGAAGCGATAGCCGGGCGTGATGAAGATGTCGGTCGGGCCTGACCATGCGGCCAGCCTGCCGTCCTTGCCAGCCGCGCTCTCCAACAAACGCAGCGATGTCGTGCCGACAGCGATAATGCGCCCTCCTTTTGCTCTCGCCGCATTCAGCGCCTCGGCGGTTTCCGGGCTGACCGAACCGGTTTCGGCGTGCATCTTGTGGTCGGCGGTGTCGTCCGCCTTCACCGGCAAAAACGTGCCGGCGCCGACATGCAGCGTGACGAAACGGCGCTCGATGCCATTGGCGTCGAGCGCGGCAAACAGCTCCGGCGTGAAATGCAGCCCCGCCGTCGGCGCGGCCACGGCGCCCTCCTCCCTGGCATAGATGGTCTGGTAATCGCTGCGGTCGCGCTCGTCGTCGTCACGCTTGGAGGCGATGTAGGGCGGCAGCGGGATGTGGCCGACGGCGTGCAGAGCCTCATCGAGGAACGGACCCGACAGGTCGAAGCCGAGCAGCACCTCGCCACCTTCACCCTTCTCGATCACGGTCGCGTCGAGCTGGCCGAGAAAGCAGGAATTGGCATCATGACCGAAATGGATGCGATCGCCGGCGGCGACGCGCTTGCCCGGCCGCATGAAGGCGAGCCACCGGTCGGGCGCCGTCCGCATGTGCAGCGTGGCTTCGACCTGCGCCGCTGCCTCGCCGCGCCGCCTGATGCCTTTCAGCTGCGCAGGAATGACCTTGGTGTCGTTGAAAACCAGCACATCACCAGCCTTGAGCAGGGACGGCAGGTCGCGCACGGTCATGTCCTCGAGCCCCGCGCCCGGGCTGACCACCAGCATTCTGGCACTGTCGCGCGGCTCGGCTGGGCGAAGCGCGATGCGCTCCTCCGGCAGATCGAAGTCAAAAAGGTCGACGCGCAAGAAATCCCCGCCTCAAGGTTCCGGGCAGGTCACCGCCCAGGCGCCGAAACCGTCTATGCTCAATGTGCCGCCCATCGCGAAACTGGACTGCTCGCTGGCCTTGACCAGCCGCAATCTGGCGACGATCGAGCTGAGGCCTTCGTCGGTGAGATCGATCAGCATACGCTCGTCGTCCTCGAATGCCTGTCCGACGATGACTTTCGTTGAACCCGGCTGGCCGTCCGTGGTCCATGTCTTGCCGCCGGCATCCAGCCAGACGCGCGCCACTGCAATGACGGCTGTGTGTCCCATCAACACGTCGATCGATGCCGCGCCGCCGTCGGCGCCGCAAACGATCGATTCCGTCGCCACCGCCGGAGTGGCCGCCGCGACGAGCACAAATGCGATGGCCGCGACAGCCCGGCTGGTCATTTCACGTCGGCCGCGACCTTGAGCGACACGATCTTGTCGGGATCCTGCACCGGTTCGCCGCGCTTGATCTTGTCGACATTGTCCATGCCTTCGATGACCTGGCCCCACACCGTGTACTGGCGGTTGAGGAAGGCGGCATCGTCGAAGCAGATGAAGAACTGCGAATTGGCCGAGTTCGGGTTCTGCGAGCGCGCCATCGAGCAGGTGCCGCGGCCGTGGTTGGCGTTGGAGAACTCGGCCTTCAAGTCGGGCTTATCGGAACCGCCCGTACCGGCGCGGGTCGGCGCGAAAGACGGCTTATTGGAATTGCCGAATTTCACGTCGCCGGTCTGCGCCATGAAGCCGTCGATGACGCGGTGGAAGACTACGCCGTCATAGGCGCCTTCGCGCGCCAGCTCCTTGATGCGGCCGACATGGCCGGGCGCCAGGTCTGGGAACAATTCAATGACGACCTTGCCCTTGGTCGTGTCCATGATAAGCGCGTTCTCGCGGTCCTTGATCTCGGCCATGTCAGAATATCCTTTTGAAACTTGGGTTTACTTGCCATCCGCGGCGATGCGCACCTTGATCATGCGATCGGGATCGGTCACCGTCCCGTTCTGCGCCTCGTCGCCTTTCTTGATGTGGTCCACCAGCTCCATGCCGCTGACGACATTGCCGACGATGGTATACTGGCCATCGAGCGGCGGTGCCGGCGCGAACATGATGAAGAATTGCGAATTGGCGGAATTCGGATCGTTGGAGCGGGCCATGCCGACCACGCCGCGCTGGTAGTGTTCGGTGCTGGAGAATTCGGCCGGCAGGTCGGGAAGATCGGAACCGCCGGTGCCGACGGCGTCGGCATTGAAGCCGCTCTTCATGTTGCCGAACTTGACGTCGCCGGTCTGCGCCATGAAGCCGTCGATGACGCGGTGGAAGGCGACGTTGTCGTAGGCGCCCTGGCGCACCAGCTTTTTGATCTGCGCGACGTGTTTCGGCGCAAGGTCGGGCCTCAGCGCGATGGTCACGTCGCCGTCCTTCAGCGTTACGATCATGGTGTTTTCGGGATCGGCGGCAAACGCCGACACCGATGCGGTCACAAGACCGGCAAGCATGACAAGCAAGAAGGCAAGCTTTTTCAGCTGCATGGGATCTTTCTCCGAATATCTTCGTTCATGCATGTCGTTACCCAAAACCGGGCTCCACTTTTGGGCGACATGCATTTATTTCGCGAATTTGGCGGTGAGCGCGCCGGCCACGGCCGCCGGCACGAAGTGGCGGATGTCGCCTCCCATCGAAGCTATCTGGCGCACAAGTGTGGCGGTAATGGTGCGCACCGAGGGGCTGGCGGGCAGGAAGACCGTCTGCAGCTCCGGCGCCATGGTCTCGTTCATGCCGGCCATCTGCATCTCGTAGTCGAGATCGGTGCCGTCGCGCAGGCCGCGGATCATGATCGAGGCGCCATGCCTCCTGGCCGCGTCGATGACCAGACCGTCGAAGGCGACCACTTTGATGCGCGCACCGTCGCTGCCGAATTCCGCCTTCGTTGCCGTTTCGATCAGATCGACCCGTTCCTCGAAGGAAAACAATGGCTTCTTGCCGGGATGGATGCCGATCGCCGCATAGATGGTGTCCGCCACGGCCAGCGACGCCTTCAGCACGTCGAGATGGCCGTTGGTCAGCGGGTCGAAAGAGCCGGCATAAAGGGCGATGCGTTCGGTCATGGCAGGTGCTTCTAGCGAGCCTCTCCCCTAAAGGCAAATCCGATCGGCAGGCCCGCCCCATGAACCTTTTGGCCGACGTGAACGACAGATGAATGTGCCGCTCACAACGGCTTCACGCAGTGTTCACTAAGTTGCAGCTTCGAAAGATGAAACCAAACACCCATCTAACCGTTGTTAGGCGCAGGAGAACACGCACATGCTGATCTACATGCTCGCCACCGCAATGACCGTCGCCATGCTGATCGCTACCGTATTCGGGTTGCATCAGGAAGCACAGCGAGTCCGCGCCAAGGCCAATACCAAACGGTTCGAAGGCTTCGGCATCCGCAAGCCTTATCGCCACTTCTAGATTGCTGGGGTTTCTTGAGAACGCCGGCCCATAGGGCTGGCGCCGTCGCGGCAAACTCACTCGACGGTAGTGTCAGGCTCCCCACCTTCGGCATCGGTAGCAGCGCCACCTTCAGCATCGACACTCTCTTCGATCTCTTCGTCGGCTTGCGGCTCTGAAATCCGCTCCACCGAAACGACCTTCTCGCCCTCTGCGGTATTAAAGATCGTAACGCCCTTGGTGGCGCGGCTGGCAAAACGAATGCCGTTGACCGGGACGCGGATGACGGTGCCGCCATCCGAAACCAGCATGATCTGATCGTCATTGCCGACCGGGAAAGTCGCCACCAGGCGGCCGATTTCGGCCGTTTTCGACACGTCGGTGGCGCGGATACCCTTGCCGCCACGGCCGGTCAGACGGAAATCGTAGGACGACGAACGCTTGCCGTAGCCATATTCCGTAACCGTCAGCACGAACTGCTCATGTGCCTTGAGGAATTCGTAGCGCTCGTCGGAAAGCTCCGCCTCTTCGCCGACCTCCTCATTGGTAAGCTGGATTTCTTCCTCCTCACCGGCGGCAATGTCGACGACAAGCCGGCGTTCAGCCACCACCCGCTTGAGGTAGGCGGCCCGCTCGGCCGGCGGCGCATCGACATGCTCGATCACCGCCATCGAGATCACCCGGTCGCCATCGGCCATGGCTATGCCGCGTACACCGACCGAATTGCGGCTCTGGAAGACGCGTACGTCGCTGACCGAAAAGCGAATGCACTGGCCGGAACTTGCCGTCAAAAGCACGTCGTCATTGTCGGTGCAGGTTTCGACGCCGAGGATCTCGTCGCCTTCCTCGTCCAGCTTCATGGCGATCTTGCCGTTGCGGTTGACCTGGACGAAGTCCGAAAGCTTGTTGCGACGCACCGTGCCGCGCGTGGTGGCGAACATCACGTCGAGCTCGCCCCAGCTCGTCTCATCCTCCGGCAGCGGCATGATGGTGGTGATGCGCTCGCCCTGTTCGAGCGGCAGCATGTTGATCAGCGCCTTACCGCGCGATTGCGGGTTGCCGATCGGGAGGCGCCAGACCTTTTCCTTGTAGACGATACCGCGTGAGGAGAAGAACAGCACCGGCGTGTGCGTGTTGGCGACGAACAGCCGGGTGACGAAATCCTCGTCCTTGGTCGACATGCCGGAGCGGCCCTTGCCGCCGCGGCGCTGCGCCCGGTAGAGCGACAGCGGCACGCGCTTGATGTAGCCGGAATGGCTGACGGTGACGACCATGTCCTCGCGCTGGATGAGGTCCTCGTCTTCCATGTCGGCCCCGCCCTCGGCGAGCTCGGTGCGGCGCGGTGTGCCGAACTCGTCGCGCACGGCGATGAGTTCGTCCTTGACGATCTGCTGGATGCGGGCGCGGGACGACAGGATGTCCAGGTAATCCTTGATCTCGTCGCCGATCGTATTCAGCTCGTCCGCGATCTCGTCGCGGCCGAGCGCGGTCAGGCGCTGCAGGCGCAGTTCGAGGATGGCGCGGGCCTGCTCCTCGGAGAGATTGTAGGTTCCGTCCTCGTTGATGCGATGGCGCGGATCGTCGATCAACAGAATCAGCGATTCCACGTCGCCCGAAGGCCAGCGCCGCTCCATCAACTGCTCGCGCGCCGTCTGCGGGTCCGGCGCCGTGCGGATCAGCTTGATGACTTCATCGATGTTGGCAACAGCAATGGCAAGGCCGACGAGCACATGGGCGCGGTCGCGCGCCTTGCGCAGCAGGAATTTCGTGCGCCGGCTGATCACCTCCTCACGGAAGGCGACGAACGCCTTCAGCATGTCGGTCAGCGTCAGCAATTCCGGCTTGCCGCCGTTCAGCGCCACCATATTGGCGCCGAAGGACGTCTGCAGCGGGGTGAAGCGGTAAAGCTGGTTGAGGATGACATCGGCGACGGCGTCGCGCTTCAGTTCGATAACGACGCGGTAACCCTGGCGGTCGCTCTCGTCGCGAATGTCGGAAATGCCCTCGATGCGCTTATCGCGCACCAGCTCGGCCATCTTCTCGATCATCGACGCCTTGTTCACCTGGTAGGGAACCTCGGTGATGACAATCGATTCACGGTCGTTGCCGCGTGGCTCGACGTTGACGCGGCCGCGCATGACGATGGAACCGCGGCCTGTCGAATAGGCGCTGTAGATGCCGGAGCGGCCAAGCACGATGCCGCCGGTCGGGAAATCCGGTCCAGGAATGATCTCCATCAGCGCCGGCAGGTCGATCGCCGGATTGTCGATGAGGGCAATGGCGCCGTTGCAGACCTCGCCCAGATTGTGCGGCGGGATGTTGGTGGCCATGCCGACGGCGATACCGCCGGAGCCGTTGACCAACAGGTTCGGGAAGCGCGCCGGCAGGACTTTCGGTTCGCTGCCCGACGCATCGTAAGTGTCCTGGAAATCGACGGTGTCCTTGTCGATGTCTTCCAGCAACTCATGCGCGACCTTGGTCAGCCGCGATTCCGTGTAGCGCATCGCCGCCGGCGGATCGCCGTCGATCGAGCCGAAATTGCCCTGCCCGTCGATCAGCGGAACGCGCAGCGACCAATCCTGCGCCATGCGCACCAAAGCGTCATAGATCGAGGCGTCGCCATGCGGATGGTATTTACCCATCACGTCGGCGACCGGGCGTGCCGATTTCACATATTTGCGGTTCCAGTGATAGCCGCTCTCATAGGCGGCGTAGAGGATGCGGCGATGCACCGGCTTGAGGCCGTCGCGCACGTCCGGCAGCGCACGGCTGACGATTACGCTCATGGCGTAATCGAGATAGGAGCGCTGCATCTCCTCGATGATGGATATCGGCTCGATGCCGGTGGGGCCGCCGTCGGCGCCGCGCGGTGTCTTTTGGTCGGTCAAATCGGATCACAATCTAATCAGGAATCACTTGGTGCTTATATAGGAAGCCGGCCCGAAACTCCAATAATCGCGGCAGTTTTCCAGTGTCGTTTTTAGCGGCAAATTCAAAAGGATACACCAATTGCGACGATATGGCCGTGGCACCCTTTCACGAGCGTCGCCGGCGGGCGCGATAAGTTCCCGGCGTCTCGCCCATCAGCCGCCGGAAACGGCGGTTGAAGGTTGATAGATCGTTGAATCCCGCCGCAAAGGCGATCGCCGAGATCGCCTGATCTGACGTCCGCAGCCGCACGGCTGCCCTGTGCAGCCGCGCTCTCAGCAGGAACTGATAGGGCGTCATGCCGGCAACGTGCCGGAAGGTGCGCAGGAAATGGTAAGGGCTGGTGGCGGTCTCGTCGGCGAGTTCGGCAAGCGAGATCGGCCGGTCGGCATCGATTTCGATGCGGCGCACCGCTTCGGCGACACGCTTCTGGTCACGGCGACTTGGCGCCCGTCCCCGATCCGTATCGCCGCAAGCCGCTGTCACGGCTGCGCCGGCAATACGCAGGGCGAGTTCCTCGAACGCGCCGGTGTCGGCCATCTCGCGCGCCGCCTCCGCTTCGGCGAGCAGCGGCACCAGCGCCGACAAAGGCGGCAGGCGCGGCATGCTGAAATCAAGCTGCTTTGCGCCCGCGTCGGCGACGATCCGCTCCATATAGGCCAGTCCGAAATGGAAGGAGAGGCAGCGGTCGCCGGTGCCATGCTCATGCCCGCATTCGTAGCAGGTGCCGGGATTGCCGAGCAGGAGCGCGCCCGGCGCCAGCATCGCCGTGCCCTGGCGCGCACGATAGCGGAACGTGCCGCTGGTCACGGCGGCGACGCAGAAATCCCGATGCTCCTCCTCGAATGGCCTGTCGGCGGCACTAGCGATGCAGACGACATCCAACACCTGCCAGCCTCGGCCCGACGCCAGCCTATGCGCGCTCGTCGTCATTGCCGAAACATAGCAATTTTTCCCAAGCGCAGAACCCCGGTCGGCCTCTATGCTTACCGGTCTCCTGACAAGATGAGAGCGAAGCCATGTCCAATTCCTTTGCCAAGGCCCTGCACAGCGATAGGCCCGTACCGGCCCTTGCCGAGAAACTGAACCTTTATGGCCGCTTCGTCGGCGCCTGGACGTTCGACGCCACGCGCCATCTCGAGGACGGCCAGGTGCTGACCGGGCGCGGCGAAGTGCATTTCGGCTGGGTGCTCGAGGGCCGCGCGATCCAGGACGTATGGATCCTGCCCGCTCGCGACGCCGGCCCCTCGCCGTCGCTCGGCAAATGGACCTTCTATGGCACGACGTTGCGCGTCTATGACTCAGGCGTCGACGCCTGGCACATCTTCTGGAGCGACCCGCGCAACCAGTATTACAGCCGCCAGCTGGGCCGCGTCGAAGGCGACACGATCGTCCAATTGGGCGCAGACGGCACCGGCGCTTCGGTACGCTGGAGCTTTTCCCGGATCACCGGAGATTCCTTCCGCTGGCTGGGCGAGCGCTCGTATGACGACGGCGCCACCTGGCGTGTCGAAGTCGAGTTTCTGGCGCGGCGCGCCGCCAGCCCCTGATCCGCACGGTTTCCACTGGCACCGCTTTGCTCTACCAATCCCGTTATCCGGCATTGCCGGCGGGGAGGGTCAGCATGCCGAGCTTCGACAGCCTGTTCAACGCCTTCGTCACCATACTGGTGACGATCGATCCGCCCGGCCTGGCGCCGCTCTTCCTCGCCGTGACCCGCGGCATGAACCGCGAGGAGCGCAACCAGGTCTCCGTGCGCGCCTCGGTCATCGCCTTCCTGGTGATGGCGTTGTTCGCAGTCGCCGGCGCGTCGATCCTGTCAGTCTTCGGCATCACCCTGCCGGCCTTCCGCGTCGCCGGCGGCTTTCTGCTGTTCTTCATCGCCTTCGAAATGGTGTTCGAGCGCCGGCAGGACCGCAAGGAGAAGATCGGCGATGTCGCCATCACCAGGGACATGATCCACAACATCGCCGCCTTTCCGCTGGCGATCCCGCTTATTGCGGGTCCCGGCGCGATTTCGGCGACCGTCCTGCTCTCAAGCTCGTTTCAGGGTTTTAGCGCGCAGACAGCACTTGTCGGCATCATCGCGATCTGCCTTGTCATCACCTACCTGGTGTTCGTGCTGTCAGAGCGCATCGACCGTATCCTCGGCCAGACCGGCCGTTCGATCCTCACGCGGCTGCTTGGCGTCATACTGGCGGCGCTCGCCGTGCAGTTCGTCGCCGACGGCATCAAGGCACTGATGGCGACGTAGGAACCGCCCTACTTCGCCGTCTCGATCACTTCGAAGTCATGGGTGATCACGGCGGTCTTGGCCATCATTGCCGAGGCCGAGCAGTATTTCTCGATCGAAAGCTCGATCGCGCGCTTTACCTTGTCGTGCGACAGCGCCCGGCCCTTGACGACGAAATGCACGTGGATGCGGGTGAACACCTTGGGATCGGCTTCTGCACGGTCGGCATCGAGTTCGACGACGCAATCTTCGACCGCCTCGCGCCCCTTTTCCAGGATATGGACCACGTCATAAGCCGAACAGCCGCCGGTGCCGATCAGCACCAGCTCCATTGGGCTCGGCCCCGGCGTCTTGCCCTCCGGCCCGAACGCAGTGCCTAGCACCAGCTTGTGCCCACTGGCGGACTCGCCGACGAAAGTGCGCTCCTCGACCCATGTGACCCTTGCTTTCACTAATCCGTCCTTTCACCGCTCAAACGCACAACGTCCCGAAAATCCAAGACAGATTTTCGGGACGCCATTTCGTGGCCAAGGTGCTGGCGCTTTTCGCCGCAAGGGCAGTCCGCCCCGAGAAATCAGAACGGGATTTCGTCGTCCAGTTCGCGCGACGAACCACCGCCGGTGCCCTTGTTGGCGCCACCGCGATTGAAACTTTCGCCCGGGCCGGACTGGCCGAAATCGGACCCGCGGCTGGCACCACCACCGGCATAGTTGCCGACCTGGCCGCCGCCCTCGCCCCGTGCATCGAGCATCTGCAGCTCGCCGCGGAATTTCTGCAGCACGATTTCGGTCGTATAGCGGTCATTGCCGGTTTGGTCCTGCCACTTGCGCGTCTGCAACTGGCCCTCGACGTAGACTTTCATGCCCTTCTTCAGATACTGCTCGGCCACCTTGGCGATCTGATCGTTGAAGATCACGACATTGTGCCACTCGGTCTTTTCCTTGCGCTCTCCGGACGTCTTGTCGCGCCAGCTTTCCGACGTCGCGATGCGGATGTTGACAACCGGGTCACCCGAATTCAGGCGGCGGATTTCAGGGTCCGCCCCGAGGTTGCCCACCAGAATGACCTTGTTGACGCTACCCGCCATGATACTTCTCCGCGCTCATCCGAAACCAGATTTCTGTCGCTGCACCTTACAGGCTATGGATAAGCCCTGCCTGCCGTCGCTGCCTTTTCCCACAACGTTTTTGTTCTCTTTTCGTTCTATAGTACAGGCCCTGCACTGTCAATAGTTGTCAGTAAGAAGTAGTGTCTTGGCGTCGAATTTCCACAGACCATGGGATCGAGGCGAACGCATGAAGACGGTCGCGCATGACGATCAGCCGCAAGAAGAATGGCGGGCGGGGGTAAAGACCCGAATGCATGTCTCGGCCCGCAACGGCGCAACTCAACTTTGCATATTCGAACAATGGGTCGAACCAGCGGTTGGCGCCCCGACACATTGGCACCCGGTCGAGGAAGTGCTTACCGTCATCGCTGGCAAGGCCGAGATGTGGATCGACGAAGAGCATGTCGTCTTGACTGCCGGACAGTCGCTTGTTGTTGCCGCGCGCAGGCGACATGGCTTCCGAAACGTCGGCTCCGAAATGCTTCATATCCATGCCGTGCTCGCGTCACCAGTTTTCGAGGCGACGTTCAACGGATCCCCTGACATGGTGAGACGCTGGCTTCCAGCGAGTTTGTAAAACCTCGCCCGTCTTAAAAAACACCGCCTGTCTTAAAAACACGGCTTGCCAAACCGATAAGTATCGACTTATGCTTTTGACATGATCGAAGCAGAGATTTTTCGGGCACTGGCCGATCCGACGCGTCGCGCCGTCTATGAGCGGCTCGCCGGCGGCGAGATGACGGTGTCGGAACTGCGCACTGGCATGCCGGTATCGCAGCCGGCGGTATCGCAACACCTCGCCGTGCTGCGCGGCGCCGGCCTCGTGGTCGAGCGCCGGGCCGGTCGCAACGCCTATTACCGCGCCGATCCGAAGGGGCTTGCGCCACTGCTCGGCTGGATCGAACGCTACCGCGCGTTCTGGCCAGAGCGCATCGAAAGGCTCAAGACGGTTTTGAAGGACATGGACCAATGACCAGCCGAGGCAAAGAACGCGCGGAAATGGCGGCAGACAAGATCGAGTTCGAGTGCGAGCTGCCGGAGCCGCCGGAAAAGGTGTGGCGGGCGCTGACGGTGCCGGACCTGCTCGCGGCCTGGATGATGCCGAACGACATTGAACCAAAGATCGGTAGCCGCTTTGCCTTTAAAGCGCCGGAGGCGCCGATCGAATGCGAAATCCTCGACGCCGATCCCGGACGGCTGCTGCGCTATTCCTGGCGGGAACGGCCGGCGCCCGGCGATACGCAGGCGCCGCACGGCAGCCCGGTGGACAGCCCAATGGACGACAGCCCGGTGGACAGCATCGTCACCTTTACGCTCGATCGCACCGTTTCCGGCGGCACGCATCTGCGCATCGTCCATGATGGTTTTGCTCGGGCAGCGATGCCGGAGATCGCGATGGCAGGCGCCGGCTGTCGGCTTTCGTTTGAAGCGCGCAATCCCAGGCACAAGCAGATCGCCGCCAACATCCCGCGCCTCTTCCTGCGCGCGGCCTGAACGACAATAGTCAACGGAGAGAAACGATGAGCGGCCTTGCCAATCTGGTGCCGATGGTGATCGAGCAGTCGAGCCGCGGCGAACGCGCCTTCGACATATTTTCGCGGCTGCTGCGCGAGCGCATCGTCTTCATCAACGGCCCGATCGACGACGGCACCTCGGCGCTGGTCTGCGCCCAGCTTCTGTCGCTGGAATCCGACAATCCCGACAAGGAGGTCTCGCTCTACATCAACTCGCCGGGCGGCGTGGTGACCAGCGGTTTCGCCATCTACGACACGATGCAGTACATCAGCTGCCCGGTCTCCACCGTTTGTATGGGCTTCGCCGCCTCGATGGCCTCGTTCCTCTTGATGGCGGGCACGCCGGGGCGGCGCATCGCATTGCCCAACGCCAGCATCGTGCTGCATCAGCCTCTCGGCGGTTTCCAGGGCCAGGCCTCCGACATCCAGCGCCATGCCGAGGGCATCCTTCGCACCAAGCGGCGCATGACCGATCTTTACGCCCAGCATTGCGGCCGCACCTACGAAGAAGTGGAACGCACGCTCGACCGCGACTTTTTCATGACCGCGCAGGAGGCCAAGGATTGGGGCCTCGTCGACCATGTTTTCGACACTCGCAAACAGGCCGCGTGAAGCACCTTCGAAGCGATATAAGGGCCGGCAACTTTCAGCGCCGCCGGTCTGGCTTCGGCGCTATCGCCGCACTATAGTCAGGTGATGACCGCCAGCCGTTCACCCAGCCTATACCTTGCCATTGCCGCCATTGTGGGCACGAACATGCTGGTGGGCACGGCATTTGCCCAAGATAATTCGACGTCGGCGCAAAGGGGCGCCCTGCCCGGTGTGACCAGCGACTATCGCATCGCCGAGCCAGCGCTGCAGCCCGAGCCCGACGGGGCGGTTCCCAGCAGCGGCTACGGCACATTCAAGATCGGCGATACCGAAGTTCGGATTTCCGGTAGCATCACCATCGATGTCGCCACCGGCGGGATTAGGCCTCCCAGCCGCTAAGTTCGCCTGGTATGCACCACAAATGTGCGCTTCAAACGAACAGCCCCGCCATTGCTTGTGCAACTGACGGGGCTTCTTGGATCTAAAATCCAAATTGCCGGGAGTGTACTGCCGGCTTTTTATTTCGGATGCTTCGCGGCATTCAACCGACGATCCGACTAGCAGTCTCTGATTGTTGTGGGGATCGGCAAGTCAACGTTGGCAGATAGCGCAAAACGCCTGACCTGGCCACTTATACCTGCCGCGGCTCCAGCGACACGTGGAGCCTCAAGGAACTATCCGGTGGAGTCATGCCTCTGCTCTCCTTCTGTTCATTGTGACTGTCGTCGTCGAAGCGCTCATCGCATAACCCGCGGCGTCTCGCAGGCTAGCCCCAGGCCGCGAGGCCATCGAAAGACGGCCGGCTTCGTTGACGTTTGGAGTCTGCCCCCGTGACGCATGGACGTCAACCTTGAATAGCCGATTACCGAAAAATGTGATCGCGAGACGCTTTGTGAAGCCGGCTGTACGGGCAGCTTTTGTCAGGAGCGTGTTCGGCCTTTGTTCTTTCCGCTTGCCCGTTCGCGCGAAAGGCGGTTAAACGCTTTGGTCGAGAGTTGTGGCGTCTCTCGAAAAGGCGGCGAAATTACCTACATAGGGGATGGTCGGGAAAACCCGCCCATCCCACGAATTCCAGATTCTGAGGCGGCGACCGGCGATGGCCGACCATAAATATCTCTCCATTCGCGGGGCACGCGAACACAATCTGAAGAATGTCGATCTCGACCTGCCGCGTGACAGCCTGATCGTCATGACCGGGCTGTCGGGGTCCGGCAAGTCGTCGCTTGCCTTCGACACCATCTATGCCGAAGGCCAGCGCCGCTATGTCGAGAGCCTTTCGGCCTACGCACGGCAATTCCTCGAGATGATGCAGAAGCCGGACGTCGACCAGATCGACGGCCTGTCGCCGGCCATCTCCATCGAGCAGAAGACCACCTCGAGGAACCCGCGCTCGACGGTCGGCACCGTCACCGAGATCTACGATTATATGCGGCTTTTGTTCGCCCGCGTCGGCATCCCCTATTCGCCGGCCACCGGCCTGCCGATCGAGAGCCAGACGGTTTCGCAGATGGTCGACCGGGTGCTTGCGGTCGAAGAGGGCACCCGGCTGTTCATCCTGGCACCGATGGTGCGCGGCCGCAAAGGCGAGTACCGCAAGGAACTGCTCGAGCTGCAGAAAAAGGGTTTTCAGCGCGTCAAGGTCGACGGCGTCTTCTACGAGATCGCCGACGTGCCGGCGCTGGACAAGAAGTACAAGCACGACATCGACGTCGTCGTCGACCGCATCGTCGTGCGCGGCGATCTGGCGACGCGGCTCGCCGATTCCATCGAGACCGCGCTGAAGCTGGCCGACGGGCTGGCGGTGGCGGAATTTGCCGACAAACCGCTCGACGCCAGCCAGACCGGCGAGGATTCGGTCAACAAGTCGAAGAACGAGACGCATGAGCGCATGCTGTTCTCGGAAAAATTCGCCTGCCCGGTGTCCGGCTTCACCATTCCCGAGATCGAGCCCAGGCTGTTCTCGTTCAACAATCCGTTCGGCGCCTGCCCGACCTGTGACGGGCTCGGCAGCCAGCGCGCCATTGACGCCAGCCTGGTCGTGCCCGACGAGAATGTCTCGCTGCGTGCCGGCGCCGTCAGCCCGTGGGCGAAGTCGACCTCACCCTATTATGCGCAGACGCTGGAAGCGCTGGGCGTTGCCTATGGCTTCAAGCTCGGCGACAAGTTCAAGGATTTGAGCGAAGAGGCAAAGCAAGCGATCCTGCACGGCACTGGCGAGCGCGAAATCGCCTTCCAGTATGATGACGGGCTGCGCTCCTACAAGACGACCAAGACCTTCGAGGGCGTCATCCCCAATCTCGAGCGCCGCTGGAAGGAAACCGAATCCGCCTGGATGCGCGAGGAGATCGAGCGCTTCATGTCGGCCACGCCCTGCCCGGCCTGCCGCGGCTACCGGCTGAAGCCCGAGGCGCTCGCAGTCAAGATCGCCGGCAAGCACATTGGCGAGGTCACCGAGCTGTCGATCCGCAAGGCTGACCAGTGGTTCACCGATTTGCCTGCTTCGCTTAACGACAAGCAGAACGAGATCGCAGTGCGCGTGCTCAAGGAAATCCGCGAGCGGCTGCGCTTCCTCAACGATGTCGGTCTCGACTATCTGACGCTGTCGCGCAACTCCGGCACGCTGTCGGGCGGCGAGAGCCAGCGCATCCGCCTCGCTTCGCAGATCGGCTCCGGCCTGACCGGCGTGCTCTACGTGCTCGACGAGCCGTCGATCGGCCTGCATCAGCGCGACAATGCCCGCCTGCTCGACACGCTGAAGCATCTGCGCGACATCGGCAACACGGTCATCGTCGTCGAGCACGACGAGGATGCCATCCTGCATGCCGACTACGTCGTCGATATCGGCCCGGCCGCCGGCATCCATGGCGGTCACATCATCGCCCAGGGCACACCGCAGCAGATCATGGCGACGCCCGCCTCGATCACCGGCAAATATCTGTCGGGCGAGCTCGAAGTGGCGACGCCTGCGGTTCGGCGCGAGGCGAAAAAGAACCGCCGGCTGAAGATCGTCGGCGCGCGCGGCAACAATCTGAAGAACGTCACCGCTGAAATCCCGCTCGGCACGTTTACCGCCGTCACCGGCGTGTCCGGCGGCGGCAAGTCGACCTTCCTGATCGAGACCTTGTTCAAGGCGGCGTCACGCCGCATCATGGGCTCGCGTGAGCATCCTGCCGATCACGACCGCATCGAAGGGCTGGAATTCCTCGACAAGGTCATCGATATCGACCAGTCGCCGATCGGGCGCACCCCGCGCTCCAACCCTGCAACCTATACCGGCGCCTTCACGCCGATCCGCGACTGGTTCGCCGGCCTGCCGGAGGCCAAGGCGCGCGGCTACCAGCCGGGCCGTTTCTCGTTCAACGTCAAGGGCGGCCGCTGCGAGGCCTGCCAGGGCGACGGCGTCATCAAGATCGAGATGCATTTTCTGCCCGACGTTTATGTCACCTGTGATGTCTGCCACGGCAAGCGCTACAACCGCGAGACGCTCGACGTGCTGTTCAAGGGCAAGTCCATCGCCGACGTGCTCGACATGACGGTCGAGGAAGGCGTCGATTTCTTCGCCGCCGTGCCCGGCGTGCGCGACAAGCTGGAGACGCTGAAACGGGTCGGCCTCGGCTACATCCATGTTGGCCAGCAGGCGACGACTTTATCGGGCGGCGAAGCGCAGCGCATCAAGCTCGCCAAGGAACTGTCGCGCAAGGCAACCGGCAAAACGCTCTACATCCTCGACGAACCGACCACCGGCCTGCATTTCCACGATGTCGCCAAGCTGCTTGAAGTGCTGCACGAGCTGGTCGACCAGGGCAACACGGTCGTCGTCATCGAGCACAATCTAGAGGTGATCAAGACCGCTGACTGGGTTCTCGATCTTGGCCCCGAAGGTGGTGACGGCGGCGGCGAGCTGGTGGCGTCCGGCACGCCGGAGGACATCGTTCGCGAAAAGCGCAGCTATACCGGGCAGTTCCTGAGGGAATTGCTGGAGCGGCGCCCAGGAGGCAAGCGCGAAGCGGCGGAGTGATGGCAAAGAACGGTGTCATCACGGTCCAAAGCAGCTTCGGCGTGGCCGAAACCATCGATCGCCTGGTCGAGACTGTGGAACGTGCAGGATTGCTGGTCTTCGCCCGCATTGACCACGCCGCCGGTGCGCGCAATGTCGAAACATCACTGCGTCCAACCCAGCTCCTGATTTTCGGCAATCCCAAAGGCGGTACGCCACTGATGCAGGACCGGCAGCTTGCCGGCATCGATCTGCCGGTCAAGGCGCTGGCTTGGGAGGACGAGCAAGGCACGGTCTGGCTCTCCTACAATGACGCACACTGGCTGGCGGAACGCCACGGCTTGGGCGACGCTAGCCGCAATGCTGTCGCCGCGATCGCCGCCGGCATGGACAAGGTGATTGCGGCCGCTGCCGGCGCGGGCCAGTTTTGATCATGAGAGCCGCTCGGGCCGATGATCTCCCTACGGTGATCTCGCTCACCACCGACGCCTACGCGCCCTACACTGCCCTGTTCGGAGCGCCGCCGATCCCCGTCACCGAGGACTATGCGCCGCGCATAGAACGCGGCGAGGTCTGGCTTTCGGAGCAAGACGGACAGCCGGCCGGCCTGATCGTTCTCGAACGGCACGATGACCACACAGTGATCTTCAGCGTCGCCGTTGCGCCCGCCTTTCAAGGCAAGGGTTTCGGCATAGCGCTGCTCGACTGGGCCGAGCAACAGACGCGCCTGTGGAGCTTGCCTGAAATCCGACTCTACACCAATTCCAGAATGGAACGGAACGTTTCGTTGTATAAGGCCTACGGCTTTCGCGAAACGGGTCGCCGGCCCAATCCATATCGGCCAGGATGGACGGTCGTCGACATGGCGAAAGCCGTCGAGACGACCGCCATCGCGTGATCCTTTTTCTGCAAACCGGGAGGACTACCATGACTCAATCAGGAACAATCCGCGCTGGCATGGGCGGCTGGACCTTCGAGCCCTGGGACACGTCCTTCTACCCGGACAAATTGTCGAAGGCCAAGCAGCTGAATTACGCCAGCCGGCAGGTGCCGACCATCGAGGTCAACGGCACCTATTATTCGAGCTTCAAGGAGCCGACCTTCGTCAAATGGGCCAACGAGGCGCCGGATGGTTTCGTCTATTCGCTGAAGGGCAACCGCTTCGTCACCAACCGCCGCGTGCTCGGCGAGGCCGGCGAATCGGTGATGCGCTTCCTCGGGTCGGGCGTCGCGGCACTTGGCGACAAGCTTGGGCCGATCCTGTGGCAGTTCGCGCCGACCAAGCGGTTCGACCCGGACGACTTCGAGGCGTTCCTCAAGCTATTGCCGGAGAAGCAGGACGGCGTTGCGCTGCGCCACGCGGTCGAGGTGCGCAATGACAGCTTCGTCGTGCCCGAGTTCGCCGCCTTGGCACGCAAGCACAAGGTCGCGATCGTTTTTGCTGATCATGCTAAATATCCAGCGATTGCCGACGTCACCGGCGATTTCATCTATGCGCGCCTGCAGACCGGCAGCGACGACAATCCCGATTGCTATACGCCCAAGGCGCTCAACGAATGGGCGGCCCGCGCCAAGACTTGGGCGCAAGGCAAGGTACCGGCCGAGCTGCCCCGCGCCGATCCTTCGACCGACGCGCCGATCAAGCCACGCGACGTGTTCGTCTACTTCATCACCGAGGGCAAGGTCCGCGCTCCATTCGGCGCCATCGCGCTGATGAAGCGGGTCGCAGGCTGACGCCCCGCTGTCGGCGGTCCGGCTGACCGGCTCCTAGATTACCGCCTATGCGGCGCGCTCGTCCGGACGCCGATCAACCCTGACGATCTCGTTGAAAGCATCGAGATCGACATAGAAGACCTTGGTGACCTCCGCGATAAGTTCGTCGTGTTCATATCCCTGCGATTTCAGAATGTTGATGGCGGTTATGATGTCGACACGCTCCGTGAGCCGTCGTTTCTGGTAGTCCTCGACATAGCGCTCCATCGTCTGGCCTGGCTCCCAAGCACCCGAAATGTTGGACGACAACAGATCGCTGGAGGGAGCGGCTTGCGCGCAAGCGGCCCGCGCCTTCCCCTGATCTGCCAATTTGGAACTGGTACGGAAAGCGGCCGACTCACCAAGGCCAAGCAAAATCTAGCACGCAATCTTCGGCGCGCCAGAGTTGCAAAGTAATAGAATCAATAAGAATTCAGACGGTCAGGAATTTCCGCACGTCCGCCCGGTCGAGATCCTCGGCGGGGCCGGTATGGACGATCTGGCCGCGGTCCATGATATTGACCTCGTCGGCCAATTCCCGGCAGAAATCGAGATATTGTTCGACCAAAAGCACGGCAATGCCGGCTTGGTCGCGCAGATAGCGGATGGCGCGGCCGATATCCTTGATGATCGACGGCTGGATGCCTTCGGTCGGCTCGTCGAGCACCAGCAGTTTCGGCCGCATCACCAGTGCCCTGCCGATGGCAAGCTGCTGCTGCTGGCCGCCGGACAGATCGCCGCCGCGGCGCGCGAGCATCTGCTTCAGCACCGGAAACAGCTCGAAGACGTGACCGGGAATGTTGCGGTCGGCGCGCTTCAGCGGCGCGAATCCCGATTCGAGGTTTTCCCGCACCGTAAGCAGTGGAAAGATCTCCCTGCCCTGCGGCACGAATGCGATGCCCGACCGGGCGCGATCATACGCCGCGCTCCGGTCGAGCGCCTTCCCCTCGAAGGCAACACTTCCGCTCGTCAGCCGGTGATGGCCGACGATCGATCTCATCAAGCTGGTTTTGCCGACGCCGTTGCGGCCGAGCACACAGGTGATCTTGCCGGCGCCGGCCTTTAGCGAGACGCCGCGCAGCGCCTGGGCGGCGCCGTAATGCAGCGTGGCATTGGAGACTTCGAGCATGGTCAGCGCTTTCTCCTACGCCTGAAAAACGAAAGGTCGAAATGATGGAACGGAACGCGCCAGACCATGCTCATCTCCCCAGGTAGACTTCGACGACGCGCTCGTCGGCCGAAACGAAGTCGAGCGAGCCCTCGGAAAGTACCGAGCCTTCGTGCAGGCAGGTAACCTTGACGCCGAGCTCGCGCACGAAATGCATGTCGTGCTCGACGACGATGACCGAATGGTCGCGCGCGATGTCTCTAAGCAGCCGCGCGGTTTCCTCAGTCTCGGCGTCTGTCATGCCGGCAACCGGTTCGTCGACCAGCAGCAGCTTCGGATCCTGCGCCAAAAGCATGCCGATCTCGAGCCATTGTTTTTGGCCATGGCTCAAATTGGCGGCGAGTTCGTCGCGCTTGTCGCCAAGCCGGATGATGCCGAGAATGTCGTCGATCTGCCGCGCTTCCGCGGCCGAGCGACGATGGAACAGTGCCGGGAAGATCGAGCGCGGGCCTTTCAGCGCCAGCATCAGATTGTCCTCGATCGTGTGGCTTTCGAAGACGGTCGGCTTCTGGAATTTACGGCCGATGCCCATCATGGCGATTTCGGCCTCGTCGTGTTTAGTCAGGTCGACCTCGCCGTCGAAGAAGACCTCGCCCGCGTCGGGCCGCGTCTTGCCGGTCACGATGTCCATCATCGTCGTCTTGCCGGCGCCGTTGGGGCCGATGATCGCCCGCATCTCGCCCTTGTCGAGCACCAGCGACAGGTTGTTGATGGCGCGAAAACCATCGAAGGAAACCGACACGCCGTCGAGATAGAGGATGGTGTTGCTCTTCGACATCAGGCCATCACTCCGCCGGCTGCGGTTCGGCACCGGAGGCCGACCAGTCGCCCGGCCTTCTCGCCGCCGAGCGATCGGTTTTCGGCGGCACCGGCGTGTCAGGATCGGTGCCGGCTTCCTCGGCAATCGAGGCTGCCCGCAGCGCCTTGGCATTGCCGCGCCAGGAATCCCACATGCCGATGATGCCCTTGGGCAGGAACAGCGTGACGGCGACAAACAGGCCGCCCAGCGCAAACAGCCAGAACTCCGGCAGCACGCCGGTGAACCAGGACTTACCGGCATTGACCAGAAGCGCGCCAATGATCGGTCCGACGATGGTGCCGCGCCCGCCGACGGCCGCCCACACCACCACCTCGATCGAATTGGACGGCTCGAACTCGCCAGGGTTGATGATGCCGACTTGCGGCACGTAAAGCGCACCGGCGATGCCGGCCATCACCGCCGACACGGTGAAGGCGAACAGTTTGACGTTCTCCGCCCGCCAGCCGAGAAAGCGCGTGCGGCTTTCGGCGTCGCGCACCGCCATCAAAAGCTTGCCGTATTTGGAACCGACGATCGCCCAGGTGACGAAGACGGCAAACGCGAGCATGACGGCGCTGGCCGCGAACAGCGCCGAGCGTGTCATGTCGGCCTGCACGTTGAAGCCTAGAATGTCCTTGAAATCGGTCAGGCCGTTATTGCCGCCGAAACCCATGTCGTTGCGGAAAAAGGCAAGCAGCAGCGCATAGGTCATCGCCTGGGTGATGATCGACAGATAGACGCCGGTGACGCGGCTGCGGAAGGCAAACCAGCCGAAGACGAAGGCGAGCAGGCCGGGCACCGCAAGCACCATGACCGCCGCGAACCAGAAATGGTCGAAGCCATACCAGAACCACGGCAATTCCTTGTAGTTCAGGAACACCATGAAGTCGGGCAGCAGCGGATTGCCGTAGACGCCTCGCGAGCCGATCTGGCGCATCAGGTACATGCCCATCGCATAGCCGCCGAGCGCGAAGAAGGCGCCGTGGCCGAGTGAGAGGATGCCGCAATAGCCCCAGACGAGATCGAGCGCCAAGGCGAGCAGTGCGTAGCAGAGATATTTGCCGGTGAGCGCCACGATATAAGACGGCACGTAGAAGGAACTTGTCGGCGAGACCGCAAGGTTGAGCAGCGGCACGACGATGCCGGCCGCCAGCAGGACGAAGATGGTGATGGCGACGCGACGATCGGCGCCGGCGGCAAAGAAACGTCCCGTGATCATGCTTCCACCGACCTGCCCTTGAGCGCAAACAAGCCGCGCGGGCGTTTCTGGATGAACAGGATGATCAGCACCAGGACGACGATCTTGCCGAGCACCGCTCCGGCATAAGGTTCGAGGAACTTGTTGACGATGCCGAGCGAGAAGGCGCCGACCAGCGTGCCCCAGAGATTGCCGACACCGCCGAAGACGACGACCATGAAGCTGTCGATGATGTAGCCGCGACCGAGATTGGGCGAGACGTTGTCGATCTGGCTGAGCGCGACACCGGCTATGCCGGCAATGCCGGAGCCGAGTGCAAACGTCAGGGCGTCGACCCACGGCGTCCTGATGCCCATCGAGGCGGCCATGCGGCGGTTGGCGGTGACGGCACGCATCTGCAGCCCCCAAGGCGTGCGCTTCATCACGTAGAGCAGCACCGCGAACACGCCAAGCGCGAATACCAGGATCCAGAGCCGGTTCCATGTCACGGCAAGCTGGCCGATATTGAACGAGCCGGACATCCATGACGGGTTGCCTACCTCCTGGTTGGTCGGCCCGAAGATGGTGCGTACGGCCTGCTGCAGGATCAGCGACACACCCCATGTCGCCAGCAGCGTCTCCAGCGGCCGGCCGTAGAGGAAGCGGATCAGCCCGCGCTCGATGACAAGGCCGACGAGCGCCGCCACTAGGAAGGCCAGCGGCAAGGCGATGACCAGCGACCAGTCGAACAGACCGGGAAAGGAATTCCGGATCACCTCCTGCACGACGAAGGTCGTGTAGGCACCGAGCATGACCATCTCGCCATGCGCCATGTTGATGACGCCCATGACGCCGAAGGTGATGGCCAGGCCAATCGCCGCCAGCAGCAGCACCGATCCGAGCGATATGCCGTACCAGATATTCTGGCCGGCATCCCACAGCGCCAGCGTCGAATTGATATTGGCGATCGCAGCCGTCGCCGCGTCCTTCACCGCACCTTCGGAATTGGCCTCTACAGACGTGAGCAGCGACACCGCATCGCGGTCGCCGCGCGCGCCGATGAGAGCGATAGCCGCCAGTTTGTCGGCCTCCGGCCTGTCGGAAACGAGAACCGACGCGGCGCGGGCATGTTCGAGCAGCGCCTTGACGCTTGCCACGCTCTCATTGGCGATGGCGGTGTCGAGCGGCTCGATGTTTGCCGCGTCCGGCGTCTTGAACATGGTGTCGGCGGCGGCAATGCGCACGGCCGGGTCCTTGGAGCCAAGCGTCAGTGTGCCCAGCGCGTCGCGGATGACGCGGCGCAGCGTGTTGTTGACTTTGATCTTGGTGATGTCGGCCTTGGCAGCTTCGCCCGATTTTTCGCCGGTGAGCGCATCGAGCAGCTCAATACCGTCGCCGCTCTCCTTGCCGACAAAGACCAGTGAATCGGCCTTGCGGACGTAAAGGCTGCCCTCCGCAAGCGCGGCAAGCGGCCGTTCGACGGCCGGATCGCCGGAAGCCGCAAGCTCGCGCACGACGGCTTCGATCGCCGGAAAATTGGCGGCAGTGGCGAATTTGGCGATGACGGCGCGCAGATCTGCTTCGCTGGCGTTCGACGGCAGCAGCGCCCCCAGGAGGAGCAGCAGCATCAGGCCAATCGCGCGGATCAGGATCATCGGTTTCTGGTGGCTCTTGGAGGTTGAATGTCGCCTCCGGGCAGGCTGGAGAAGGAGCCCGCCCGGAGGCTTTGCGGTCTGGGAGGACAGACCGGGAGGATTAGTTGGTTCCCTTGCCGCCGCATTTGCCGGTGGCAACGTTGAAGTTGCCGCAGGATAGAGGCGCGCGCCAATCGGAGATCAGGTCCTTGGAATCAGGCAGGTAGTCGGACCACTCGTCGCCCATCACCAGGCCCGGCGTCTGCGAGACGGTTTCGAACTGGCCGTCGGCCTGGATTTCGCCGATCAGCACCGGCTTGGTGATATGATGGTTCGGCATCATGGTCGAATAACCGCCGGTCAGGTTCGGCACCGAGACACCGACCATGGCGTCGATGACTTTGTCCGGATCGGTGGTACCGGCCTTCTCTACCGCCTTCACCCACATGTTGAAGCCGATATAGTGGGCTTCCATTGGGTCGTTGGTGGTGCGCTTGTCGTTCTTGATGAATTTGTGCCAATCGGCGATGAACTTCGCGTTCTCGGGCGTGTCGACGCTCTCGAAATAATTCCAGGCGGCGAGATGGCCGACGAGCGGCGCGGTGTCGAGACCGGCAAGCTCTTCCTCACCAACCGAGAAGGCCATGACCGGAATATCCTCGGCCTTGATGCCCTGATTGCCGAGTTCCTTGTAGAACGGCACGTTGGCGTCGCCGTTGACGGTCGAGACGACAGCGGTCTTCTTGCCAGCCGAGCCGAACTTCTTGATTGCCGAGACTTCGGTCTGCCAGTCGGAGAAGCCGAACGGCGTATAGTTGACCATGATGTCTTCGGCAGCAACGCCCTTCGCCTTCAGATAGGCTTCAAGAATTTTGTTGGTGGTGCGCGGATAGACATAGTCGGTGCCTTCGAGCACCCAGCGCTTCACCGAACCGCCATCCTCGCTCATCAGATAGTCGACCGCGGGAATGGCTTGCTGGTTCGGCGCCGCACCGGTGTAGAACACGTTGCGCTCGCTCTCCTCGCCCTCATATTGAACCGGGTAGAACAGGATGTTGTCGAGTTCGCTGAACACCGGCAGCACCGATTTGCGCGACACCGAGGTCCAGCAGCCGAACACCGCCGCGACCTTGTCCTTCGAGATCAGCTCGCGCGCTTTTTCTGCGAACAGCGGCCAGTTGGAAGCCGGATCGACGACCACCGCCTCGAGCTTCTTGCCGAGCAGGCCACCCTTGGCATTCTGCTCTTCGATGAGCATCAGCATGGCGTCCTTTAGCGTCGTCTCCGAGATCGCCATGGTTCCCGACAGCGAATGGAGGATGCCGACCTTGATGGTGTCGTCGGCCGCCTTGGCGGGAATGCTCATCAGCAGGCCGGCGGTGACCACGCCGGCCGAAAACATTTTTGTTATTGTCGAGAAACTGCCCCTCATACTTTTAAACTCCCAAGCTGGTTAACTGCATCGGAACAGACCATGCAACGGCTGTGCCAATTACCGGAGCAAGATCGGAAGATCTGAGATTTCCCAGCTCTGTCAGTCGGTTAATGTATTAGGCGCAGGAGATGAACCTCGCCTGCCAGGTTCGAACTGAGAAAAGATCACCCGTATCAGCCTAAGTTTTACTCATGTACGGGCCAATGCCCGAATTTTGAGCAGCATCACAAGAGCACTGGCGAGGATTGCAGCGCCGCAGCGAAATGGGGCAAGTTCGAACCCTTAAACGAGCGACGCCATGGCCTTCCGAACGTCTTGCATTTTCATCACCATGCTTCTGCTGGCGACGACGACTGTAGCGCGCGCCGGCTTCAGCGACGGCAAGCTGCCGGACGGCCCCTATCATTGCGAAGTCTATCTGCTTGGCATGTTCCTCAGCCTCGGCGACATCACCATCAAGGGAAACGTCTATAGCGGTCCGGTGAGCTTCGGCACCGCGCGGCAGAGTTATAACTACCAGATGGATGCAGACGGGGTGATCACTTGGCTGGGTCCGCTGGGCGGCTACACCAGCGGCGGCAACTCGATCTCGCTTACGCAAGCGACGCTGGAAAGCGGAACCACCCCCTCCTTCGACGTTATCATGAAGCAGCCGGACGGTGCCTTTACCGCCTCGACCTGCACCAAACGTTGAAAAAAATATGCGCAACCTCGTGAGAATTAGCACCGGAAGGCAGAAAGCCGCTAGCTCTCCGCCGCCACGTCGAGCGCCAGCCGGGTCATATTGGTGAAAAGCCCCTGGCGTTCGGAATAATCGGTCTGCTCGCCGGTTGCCACATTGTCGACGACGGTCAGGATCGACAGTGCCCGGGCACCGAAATCGGCCGCGATGCGGTAGAGCGCGCTGGTTTCCATGTCCACGGCGAGCGCGCCCTGTGCCTGCGCTTCGGCAAAGCGCTCGCGCCCCTGCGGATGATAAAAAATATCGCTGCAGATGGTCAGGCCGGCCCGCTGGTCGATGCCGAGTTCGGCGGCCCGGGTCAACGCCTGGGCCAACAATGCCGGATCGGGGCTGGCGTTGGCACGATAGAGCCCGAAACTCTGAACGCTTTCTGAGCTTTCACCGCGCACCGATTGCGCGATCACCAGACTGCGCAGCGCCAGCTCGGCGGTCAGCCCGCCGCAGGTGCCGGTGCGGATCAGTGTTTTCGCACCATAGAAATCCAGCAGCTCGTGCACGTAGACCAGGAATGACGGGACGCCGATGCCGGTGGACTGGATGCTGATAGGCTTGCCGCGAAACAGGCCGGTAAAACCAAGCGCGCCGCGGCGGCGGTTGACGCAGCGCGGCGCCTCCAGAAAAGTCTGCGCCATCCATTCTGCGCGCTGCGGATCGCCCGGCAGCAGCACCGTGCTTGCGTAGTCGCCCTTGCTGGCCTCGTTGTGTGGCGTCACGGCATGCTTTCCAAAACCCGTCGCCCGTTTCGCCTGCAATCATGGCAGTCTCACGGCATTGCGCAAGCGGAGCATTGGAAGGGTCAGGATTCCAGCATGTCCTTGACGATCGTGGCCAATTGCTTGAGCGAAAACGGCTTGGGCAAAAAGCCGAAATGTGCGTCGGCCGGCAAGTTCTTGGCGAATGCGTCTTCCGCATATCCGGACACGAAGATGAACTTGATGTCGGGCTGCCGCTTGCGCAATTCGCCAAGCAGCGTCGGGCCGTCCATTTCCGGCATCACCACGTCTGAGACCACGATGTCGACCTTGCCGCCGAGCGCTTCGTAGACTTCAAGCGCCTCGACGCCCGACGACGCCTCGTGGACGGTGTAGCCGCGCGACTTTAGTGCACGCATGCCGCCCATGCGTACGGCGTCCTCGTCCTCGACCAGCAGCACCGTGGCCGAGCCCGACAGATCCTTGGCTGAGTCGGCGATCTTGGCAGGTGCGGCCGGCACTTCTCCAGCCTCGCCCGCCTTCCTTGCCTCCGCAATGTGCCGCGGCAGGAAGATGCGGAACAGGGATCCCTTGCCGACTTCGGAATCGCAGAAGATGAAGCCGCCTGTCTGCTTGATGATGCCATAGACCATGGACAGGCCGAGGCCCGTTCCCTTGCCAACCTCCTTTGTCGTGAAGAAGGGCTCAAAGATCTTTTTCAGCACATCAGGCGCGATACCGCTGCCGCTGTCCTCAACCTCGACCAGCACATAGTCGGCCGGAGTAAGTTCGCGATAGGAAAAGGTCTTGCATTCCCCGGCGCTGACGTTGCGGGTGCGAACGGTGAGGTCGCCGCCGGCCGGCATCGCATCGCGCGCATTGACCGCCAGATTGACCACCACTTGCTCGAACTGCCCGATATCGACCCTGACCGGCCACAGGTCGCGGCCATGGTCGATCCTGAGCTTGATATCGTTGCCGACCAGACGGGCAAGCAGCATTCTTAGGTCGGCGAGCACGTCGGTCAGGTTGAGCACTTCCGGCCGCAACGTCTGCTTGCGCGAGAAGGCCAGCAACTGCCGCACCAGCGAGGCCGCCCGGTTGGCATTCTGCTTGATGTTCATGATATCCGGGAACGACGGATCGGACGGCCGGTGGTTGGTCAAAAGCAGGTCCGAAGCCATGATGATGGCGGTCAGCACATTGTTGAAATCATGCGCGATGCCGCCGGCGAGCTGGCCGACCGCCTGCATCTTCTGGCTTTGCGCCATCTGGCCCTCGAGGGCCTTTTGCTCGGTGGTCTCGACGGCATAGACGATGGCCGATTCCTCGGCGCCCTCGCCGCCGGTGCCGTCTGCGACCGCATTGACGTAGAAGCGTATGTGGCGCTCCTCATTGCCGGGCAGCACCGTATCGATCGGCTCGATATCAGCCTGTTGCTGGCGTGCCTTTTCGAACGCCGCGGCGAAAGCCGGCCGGTCGCGCTCGTGGATCACCGTATCCAGCCGCACACGCCGATCGACCGCGTCGCGGTCGACGACCGAGGAAAACAGCGACAGGAACGGCGCATTGGTGCGCAGGATGCGGCCGGCATGGTCGACGCCGGCAATCGCCATCGGCGTCGAGTTGAAGAATCGCGTGAAGCGTATTTCCGAGGCGCGAAGGTCGGCCGAAGCGTCTTCGCCTTGCGTCCGGTTGAGCACGATGGTGCGAGTCGGGCCGTTGAGCCCCTCTCGGCTGGCCGAAACACGATGCATGAAGCGCACCGGCAGCGCCTCACCGGTCATCGTCGTCAGATCGAGATCGATAACGGCATTGCGCGTGGTACCCGCGTCGGCCTTGACCGAACGGACCAGCGCCATGCCGTCGCCGGCGACGATCTCCGGCAGCGTGATGGCGCCGGGGGTGAAGCTGGCCAGGTCGATGCCCAGCCACTCCGCAAGGGTCGCGTTGATATAGGTGACGCGGCCTTCCTGGTCGGCCGAAAAGAAACCGGCCGGCGCGTGGTCGAGGTGATCGATGGCCTTTTGCAGGTCGAGAAAGAACCGCTCCTGCTCGGCCCGTTCCTGCGAGATATCAGCAAGCTGCCAAGCAAGCATGGGCAGCCGCTGGCCTGGCACGCTGAACGCGCGGGCCCGGACGCGGTACCAGCGCGCGCCCGGTTCGGCGCCTGGCCGAATGGACTGCGCGAGCCGAAACTCGCCGTCGCCCGGCTGGCCGTCGCGCAGGCCTGACGCCAGCCGGTATATGGTCACCGAGGCCTCGGGAACGTCTGAAAGCAAACCTTCGACCGTCTTGAGGTCGGCGGCCGATTCGGCACCCGTCATGTCGGCATAGGTCCGGTTGGCGTAGATGATCCGGCCTTTGGTATCGGTGACCAGGAGGCCTTGCGACATCGAATCGACGAAAGCTTTCGACAGTTCGTCGCTTGTCGAGCGCGGCGTGACGTGCACGAAGCCGATCGCAGTGGCGAACAGAAAGCCGACGCCGATCATCGCCAACACGCCAAGCATGCCGAGCAGGAATGGGTCGCCAAGTCGCTCGCGGAAAAGGCCGAAGACGATCGCTGCCCCCGTCAGGACGACGATGAAGACGATGAGCCGGGTGACCGCGCCCGGTCGCGTGTTCTGGTCGACGATAGGTACCGGATAGAAATCGCCGCGCGCTTCCTTGGCCATGTTCCCCCTGCTCGTGAATTCCGGTGTCGGTTGAATCATATTCTCAGGGTCGGGAAAAGGCCCGGCGGCAAATGTCCGCTAAAAAGACGCCGTTCCGCTTCCGGTGTTTCAAGCTGTTCACGAAGCGTGAAAGGCAACTTGCGGTGGCCTGCCGCAACAGTCTAGTGTCGCCTCTCTTCGAAAGCTGATTTTGGGGGAACCAATGCTGCAATGGCTGGATGGCGTGGCGGGTCCTGGTTATGCCGCGGCAATCCTGTGGACGTTTGCAGTACTTGTCCTTCTGCTCATCATTCTTCTCATCATCAGGCTGGTCCGCAGCCTGACCTTCGGAACATTCGTCGCCGGCGGCAGGAACCGCAAGACGCGGCTGGCGGTCATGGATGCCACAGCGGTCGACAGTCACCGGCGGCTGGTGCTGGTGCGCCGCGACGATATCGAGCACCTGCTCTTGATCGGTGGTCCGACCGACGTCGTCGTCGAGCGCGACATCAGGCTCTCGGCGCTGCGCCGCCCGGCATTGACCGGAGATAACAGCCACCAGCCGGCAGCAAGATCGGCTCAGACCACAGCCGCGCCGGTGAGGCAAGCGCCGCCGCAGGCGGCAAGCGTAGCCGCAACCCCTGTCCGAGCCCGCCAGACGGCGACAATGCCGGCAACAATGCCGGCACCGGCGCCGAAACCGGCATCGAACGTCACACCGTTGCCAAATTATGGATCCGTCAACGCCAATGCTTCACGGCATACGCCGCCGCCGGCAAGACAGGACTCCCCGGCAAGATACGAGCCGCCGGCACAGCACGAGTCGATCGACGATGCGCTGATGAAGGAGCTGGAGGTTTCCCTCGACGAGCCACGCTTCAGCCAAACGCCGAGCAAGCCGGTGGCGAAGGCATCGCCCTCTCTCGACGACGAGATGACGAAGCTCCTCGGCGAGTTGTCCAATCAGAAAAGATAGGCTGATAGCGAACGGCCAATGAAAATGGCCGGAAAACCGGCCATTTTGAACGCTTTACCGATGCCGCTCTGTTTTTCCCGCCGACTCAGTCGTCGCGGTACACCTTCTCGCGCCGCTCATGGCGCTCCTGTGCCTCGATCGACAAGGTCGCGATCGGGCGCGCGTCGAGCCGCTTCAGCGCGATCGGCTCGCCTGTTTCCTCGCAATAGCCGTAGGTGCCTTCGTCAAGGCGCTGGAGGGCGGAATCGATCTTCGAGATGAGTTTTCGCTGGCGATCGCGGGCGCGAAGTTCGATGGCGCGGTCGGTTTCCGAGGAAGCCCGATCGGCGAGATCGGGATGGTTGGCGTTTTCCTGCTGCAGGATTTCGAGAGTTTCGCGCGCTTCACGCAAGATGTCGTTCTTCCAGGTGACGAGCTTCAGGCGAAAGTAGGATTTCTGCCGCTCGTTCATGAACGGCTCGTCTTCGGAGGGTACGTAATCGGCGGTAACGATGTCGTTCATTCGACTCACCCAACAAACCCCAAATTTGGCGCCTATATATTCGCGGACCGAAAACTGCACAAGGTCAATCGACGACTGTTTCACGCAATTGTTAGTCCCGGACAAACGGCATCCGCGATGCCCTTTTTGCGAAGAATACGACCGAATTCATACATGATTCGCTATGCTTGAAGGACGCTTGCCATTGCGCACGGAGCTCTTCTGATGGCAAATCCTGCGGCGTATTGACGGGTTCGGTGCCCGGCACAACGGGGATCCGGTGACCAGACTTTACCTGCTGAGGCATGCGAAGGCCGGCTGGGCGCTGCCCGGCGTCGCCGACTTCGACCGCCCGCTCGATACATCTGGCTTCGCCGATGCCGAAGCGATGGGCGTGCTGATGCGTTCTCGCAAATACGTACCGGGCCTCACCCTGTGCTCAAGCGCCAGGCGTGCCCGCCAGACGCTGGAAAGCTTAGCTGGCCATACGGACACGGGCCGGGTGCTGTTCTTTGACGCGCTCTACAACGACGATGCCGCCGCGTACCTCGCTGCCGTCCGGCAGAATGGCGGGCTGGACGCCCTGCTCGTCATTGGCCACAATCCGATGATTGAGGATCTCGCCATGGCGCTCTCAGGCGACGGCAACGAGACCGCGCGGGCCATGCTGAACCACGGCTTCCCGACCTCCGCACTTGCGGTGGTCCGGTTCAACGGCAGTCTTGCGGAGGCTGCGCCTGGCGCCGGCTATCTCGAAGCCTTCCTGACGCCTGCCGATATCTGAGGCCATTTCAAAGCCGCGCCTCAAAGCCTATATCGGTGGCTGACCGGCCCCGCGAGAACAGATTTTGGCATCATCGCTGACGACTTTCACCGACGAGGCGAAGATCGCCTTGGATACGTTGTCAGGCCGCGCTGCCGGGCTTTTCGCTCCGTCGCTGCGTCTTGGCGTGACCGGGCTGTCCCGCGCCGGCAAGACGGTGTTCATCTCGGCCCTTGTGCACAATCTGGTCCATGGCGGACGCTTGCCGCTGTTTGAGGCACAAAAATCGGGGCGCATCGCCAGGGCCTTTCTCGAAGAGCAGCCGGACGACGCCGTACCACGCTTCCAGTACGAGGATCACATCGCGGCTCTTGTCGACGACCGTGTCTGGCCGGACTCGACGCGTGCGATTTCCGAACTGAGGCTCACCATCGAATACGAATCGGCCTCCGGTTGGAGCCGCATGTTTTCCGCCGGCAAATTGTCCGTCGACGTCGTCGATTATCCCGGCGAATGGCTGCTCGACCTGCCGCTGCTCGGCAAGTCCTACGCCGATTTTTCGCGTGAGGCCTTCGAGATGGCCGTGTTGCCGGTGCGTGTCGATCTTTCGCGGGAATGGCAGGCGCTCTCTGCCTCCGTCGACCCCAACGCCGACGCCGACGAGATGACGGCGCGCCGTCTCGCCGAGAGCTTCGCCGCCTACCTCAAGGCCTGCAAGCTTGACGAGCGGGCGCTTTCGACCCTACCGCCCGGCCGCTTCCTGATGCCCGGCGATCTTGAAGGATCGCCGGCGCTGACCTTTGCGCCGCTGCCGAAACTCGGCCTCGGGCGCGCCCGCTACGGATCGCTGCAGGCGATGATGGAGCGGCGCTACGAGGCTTACAAGACGTATGTCGTCAAACCGTTCTTTCGCGAACACATCACGCGCCTCGACCGGCAGATCGTGCTCATCGACGCCTTACAGGCATTGAACGCCGGCCCCGGTGCGATGGCCGATCTGGAACGCGCGGTCACCGAAATCCTGTCCTGTTTCCGGCCCGGCCGGGGCAACTTCCTGACCGACCTGTTTTCAAGACGCATCGACCGCATATTGGTGGCCGCGACCAAGGCCGACCATCTGCACCACGAAAGCCACGACCGGCTGCAGGCGATCGTGCGGCGGCTTGCCGACCGCGCCGTGGCGCGGGCGAATTTCACTGGTGCCGACGTCGACGTCGTCGCCATGGCGGCCATGCGCGCGACTCGGGAAGGCACGGTCAAGCAGGGCCGTGAGACTTTGCCGGTCATTATCGGCACGCCATTGCGTGGCGAAAAAATCAATGGCGAAACCTTTGACGGAAAGACCGAAACAGCCATATTTCCCGGTGATTTGCCGGAGAAAGTTGATGCGGTGTTCGATGGTTTCGAATCGAAGCACCAGCAGAACGATGACGACCCGGCGATCCGCTTCGTGCGCTTTCGCCCGCCGAAACTCGAGCGCACGGCCGAGGGCGTGACGCTGTCGCTGCCGCATATCAGGCTCGACCGCGCGGTGCAGTTCCTGATCGGAGATCATCTCGCATGAGCGCGCCCCGCAGACCGGCGGCCTTTCGCATCGAGCCGGAGCCCCAGCCGAAGGTAGATCCGACGGCTCGCCATTCCGGGGCCGAGGCCGCGCCGGCGCGAAAGCCGCGTAACGTGAAGGCGGATCTTGCCGTGGTCACACCGGCGGAGATCGACGTCTTCGACGAGCCTGATGTCGTCGCTGCCGAACCGCCGCCGGCGATTGCGCCGCGAAAACGTTCGCTGCTTGGCAGCCTGTTCTTCGGCGCGCTGGGCGTTCTGGTTTCGCTCGCCCTTGGCCTCTGGACCGACCAGCTGATTCGCGACCTGTTCGAGCGCGCCGAGTGGCTGGGCTGGCTGGCGGCCGGAATGGCATTGATCGCCATCCTGGCGCTTGTGGTCATCCTTATCCGCGAATTCGTGGCGATTGCTCGCCTCGCCGAGGTCGAAAAGTTGCAGAAGCGGGCGCTCGATGCGATTGCCCGCGATGATCCGAAGGCCGCCCGCGCCGTGGTCGACGAGTTGTCGGCATTTGTCGCGGCCAAGCCCGAAACCGCGGCCGGCAGGCGCTCGCTGGCCGAATTGCGCGGCGAGATCATCGATGGCGGCAATCTGGTGCGGCTGGCCGAGACCGAGATCCTCGGCCCGCTCGATGCCCGCGCCAAGATGATGATCCTCGAAGCGGCGAAGCGCGTGTCCCTGGTGACCGCGGTCAGTCCGCGCGCGCTGGTCGACGTCGCTTATGTCGTGTTCGAAGCCGGCCGGCTGATTCGCCGTCTGTCGGAGCTCTATGGCGGCCGCCCCGGCACGCTTGGCTTTTTTCGCCTGGCGCGCAGCGTTCTCGCCCATCTCGCGGTCACTGGGTCGATCGCCGTCGGCGACAGTTTCGTCCAGCAGATCGTCGGCCATGGCCTTGCGGCTCGGCTCTCGGCCAAGCTCGGCGAAGGCGTCGTCAACGGCATGATGACGGCGCGCATCGGCATTGCAGCGATGGAAACGGCAAGGCCCCTGCCCTTTAACGCCGTCAGGCGTCCAGGATTGGGCGATTTCCTTTCCGCGCTGACCTCCTTTGCGGCAAAGAAAGAAAAAGAAACATCCGCTTCCGAGACGTGACTATCGCCTTGGGGTGACAAAGCATTAACCAATCTTGTTCATGGTCGGAAGCGTCCAAACCAGTCTCTTTGTTGCCGGGTGTCGTCGATGAAAAGCGTTATTTTGTCCAGCGTGCTGCCCGTGGCGCTCGCCCTTGTCGCAACCATCGGCATTGCCGGAAAGGCTTCGGCGGCGGAACCGGACAAGCAGTTCTTTCGATCGGTCGAGGGCAAATGGGTCGGCCCCGGAGAAATCGTTGCCGGCAAATACAAGGGCACGAAATTCACCTGCAGCTTCATTGGCTCGACGCCTGACGGCAAGGTCGGCATGTCGCTCGACGGCGGCTGCCGGGTCGGTATGTTCACCCAGCAGATGTCGGCAACGATCGAACACAAGGGCCGGCAGGGCTACAAGGGCAGCTTCATGGGCGGGGCCGCTGGCTCCGGCCTCGACATTATCGGTGGCAATGTCGTCGATGCGCACAAGGTGGTTTTCACCATTAATCGCAATCAGTTGCGCGGCGTGATGCAGGCGCTTGTCCCCGACGACAATTCGATGACGGTGACCGTTGCCGTGCGCGTCGACCAGCAGCTGGTCCCGGTCATCGGCATGAAGTTGAAGCGGATCGATGCAGTCGAGGTCGGCTCCATAACTCCGAACTGAGCTTTCGGCGTGAAAAGGCGGCAACCAAACGCCGCCGCCCTCCTTGACATGCAGATGGGTGCTCAGCCCTTGATCGCTGCAATCAGCTCGTCATAGGCCTTGCAGGCCTCGGCTGCTGTCGTGCCGCCCTGATACTTGGTTGTGACCGCCTGGACCTTGGCTGTGAGGTCGGCTGCCTTGGCCGGATCCTTGGTAATCGCAGCCTGAAGTGCCGCAGTCATGTCCTGAGCCTTCGTGGTCAGCATCTCGGTCGTGCACTCGGGTGCCTTCGAACAGGCAGAGCCGGCAAGTGCCGCGATGCCAACGGCAACCAGCAAGAACTTCTTCATGTCAGTCATCTCCTCAAAAAGGGCCGCGACTTGATCGTCGCTCACCCTCCACTGGCCGAAGCCGGGCGTCCTTAGCGCCGGATTGCGAAAACAAGCAACGCCCGGAGGCCCATTATCCTGTGCAGTGCGCCTGCAATAACGCCTGCACAATGCGCCGGATTCACACTGTTCGATCCGCTCCGAAGCCCCTATCTTGGCCGCTTGACTCCCAGGCGAGCGGAAGGGCAGGCATGGCGGCAGAGGCATCGAACAGCGATCTGATCCAGGTGGTGGCGCTGCTTGCCGCCGGCGTCGTTGCGGTGCCGATCTTCAGGCGCATGGGACTTGGCTCCATCCTCGGCTATTTGGCGGCCGGCGTCGTGATCGGCCCATTCGGGCTGCGCGTCTTTTCCGAATCGGAAGCCATTCTTCATGTCGCCGAACTCGGCGTCGTCATGTTCCTGTTCATCATCGGGCTGGAGATGCAGCCGTCACGCCTATGGGGCCTGCGCCGCGAGATTTTCGGGCTTGGTGCGCTGCAGGTCGGCGTCTGCGCGGTTCTGCTGACCGGCGTCGGCCTGGCGGGAGGTTTCCCGATCGCGCAATCCTTCGTCGCTGGCGCCGGTTTCGTACTCACCTCGACGGCAATCGTCATGCAATTGCTGGAAGAACGCGGCGACCTGGCAACGCCCAAGGGCCAGCGCATCGTCTCGGTCCTGCTTTTGGAAGATCTGGCCATCGTGCCGCTGCTGGCGCTGATCGCCTTCCTCGCGCCGGGCGGCGCCGATATGAGCCTGTCGGATAGGTTGACGGAGGTCGGCATCGGCCTTGCCGCGATCGTCGGGCTGGTGGTTGCCGGGCGCTATCTGCTCAATCCGTTCTTCCGTATCCTGGCGGATGCGCGCGCCCGTGAGGTGATGACCGCAGCTGCCCTTCTGGTCGTTCTCGGGTCAGCGCTCGCCATGCAGCTTTCCGGCCTGTCGATGGCCATGGGCGCCTTCCTGGCCGGCGTGCTTTTGTCGGAATCGACCTTCCGCCACCAGCTGGAGGCCGACATCGAACCGTTCCGCGGCATTCTGCTAGGGCTGTTCTTCCTCGCCGTCGGCATGTCGCTCGACCTGCATGTGGTCGTCGTCAACTGGCAGCTCATTGCCATTTATGTCGTCGCCTACATGGTGATGAAGGCGATCGGCATCTATATTGTTGCCCGCGTCCTCAAAACGGGCCATCGGGAAGCGCTCGAGCGCGCCGTCTTCATGGCGCAAGGCGGCGAATTCGCCTTCGTCCTCTATTCCGCGGCGGCTGCGGTGGGCATTATCGACGGCCAAGCCAATGCGATGCTGACCGCCATTGTCATCATTTCCATGGTACTGACGCCGTTGGCGATCATTGCACTACGGTATCTGACGCCGCGCGACGAGCAGTCGCTTGAAGGCGTCGATGTCGCCAACGGCCTGACCGGCAGCGTGCTGATCATAGGCTTTGGCCGGTTCGGCCAAATCGCCAGCCAGCCGCTTTTGTTGCGCGGCATCGACGTGTCGATCATCGACAACGAGGTCGAAATGATCCAGGCAGCGGCCGATTTCGGCTTCAAGGTCTATTACGGCGACGGCACGCGGCTGGACATCCTGCGAGCCGCGGGAGCCGGGCGGGCACGCGCCGTGCTGATCTGCGTTGACAAGCCCGATGCCGCCGTGCGCATCGCGGAACTGATCAAGGCGGAGTTTCCCTTGCTGACAGTGCTGGCACGGGCGTTCGACCGCGGCACCGCGTTGCAGCTCATTCGTGCCGGCGTTGACTATCAGCTCCGCGAGACGTTCGAATCGGCGCTTGTCTTCGGCGGCTCGACGCTGGAAGCCCTCGGCGTCGACCCGGAAGAGGTCGCCGAGGTAGTCGAGGACGTCCGCCGCCGCGACGCTGCCCGTTTCGAGCTTCAACAGGCCGAAGGCATCCGCGCCGGACGGCGCTTCCTCAAAGGCAATATTGGCACCCCCATCCCGACGCCGCTCAGCACACCACGCCGCGCGGGTCAGGCGCTCAATGAGGAAACCGCCGGCGTGCTGCAGAAATCCGAGCCGGCCGATTAATCCTTGGGAAGATGCTAATGATGGATGAACTGGACGAACGCGCGCTCTCCGTCACCAGATTCTGGCGCCACGCCGGGGAGGACGCATGGTTCGAGAAGAACGACGCTTTTGATGCCGACTTCCGCACCCGGTTTCTCGATCTGCACTTCGCCGCCGCCCGCCGCGAATGCGACGGCTGGTCCGAACACGCCGAAGGGTCGCTGGCACTGATGATCCTGCTCGACCAGTTTCCGCGAAACTGCTTTCGCGGCACTGGCCACATGTACGCCACGGACCCGCTGGCGCGGCATTTTGCCGGGAAGGCGATCGCTGCCGGCCATGACTTGGCGCTCGACGAAGAGCTCCGCGTCTTTCTTTATCTGCCCTATGAGCATTCGGAGGATCTCGCCGATCAGCTCAAATCGATGGAGCTTACCGCCGCCAAAGCCCCGTCCTATCTGAAATATGCCGTAGAACACCGCGACATCATCCAGCGCTTCGGCCGCTTTCCACACCGAAACAGGATGCTTGGCCGGGAGACGACACCGGACGAACAAATGTTCCTCGACGGTGGTGGGTTTTCCGGCTGATTTTCGGCCACCGATGGCGGCAGCGTCAGGTCTTCCACCATTTCCGGCCTGACGGCAGCCGTTCAATACCCGACGTGTCGACGGCGGCCAGTCGCTCCGACACGCTCTTGCCGTCGACCACAAGCTTCGGTGCAATTTCTGCCAGCGGTGCCAGCACGAAGGCGCGCTCCAGCATGCGCGGATGCGGCACCTCCAGTCCGGTCTCGTGGATGATGCGGTCACCGAACACCAGAATGTCGATGTCGATCAGGCGCGGACCCCAGCGCTCCTCCCGCACCCGCTTCAGTTTTCGCTCGGCGTCGAGGCAAAGGTCGAGCAAAGCCCGCGGCGCAAGCGCGGTCGAGATCTCGGCCGCCGCATTGAGGAAATCCGGCTGATCGAGCTTGCCCCAGGGCGGCGTTCGGTAGAGCGACGAAACGGCAACGACGCGCGTGCTCTCGTCGGCATCCAGAATGCCCAGTGCCGCAGCCATCGACTTCGCCGGATCACCGAGATTGCCGCCAAGGCTGAGATAGACGGTGTTGTTGTTACTATTCTGGCCAGACAACGGTCACCTCGACATGATCGAGCACACCCGGCACCGGGGCGTTCGGCTTGCGCACGGTGATCTCGGCCTTTTTGATCTGCGGAAACCGCGCCGTCAGCGCCCTCGCCACTTCGAGCGCCAGCGCTTCGATCAGAAAGCGCCGCTCGCCGGTAATGATCTTTTCGATGACCGCAAAGGCGATGCCGTAATTGACGGTGTCCTCGATAGAATCGTCGACCAGCGCCCGCCCGGGGTCTACCGTGAGCGCCGCATCGACATAAAAGCGCTGGCCGAGCGTCTCCTCTTCGTCCAGCACACCGTGCCGGGCGAAGAAGGCGCAGTTCTTCATGCGGATGACATACATGGCTCAGCTTTCCCCGATCTCACGTGCCAGCATAGCATCGGCAATAGCCAACGCATCCACGTTGATTGCGACATCGTGGACGCGAAAAAGATGCGCGCCTTTGAGCCTCAGGATGACGCTTGTGGCGGCGGTTCCGGCGCCCCTTGCCGCTGCGTCGCGGCCGGTGACGGTGCCGATAAAGCGCTTTCGCGATGTGCCGGCCATCAGCGGAAAGCCCAGCGCACGAAGCTCGGAAAACCGTGCCATCAGGTCAAGGTTTTCCGCGGCTGTCTCCTTGGCGAAGCCGAAGCCCGGATCGAGCACGATGTGGTCGTCGGCAACACCGCTCCGTTGCGCGATTTCCAGCGACTTCCTGAGGAAGAAGAGCTGATCGGCAATCACGTCGGGCAGTTTCTGCCGGTCCCGTCCCGTGTGCATGATGACAAGGCCGGCGCCGGTTTCGGCAGCGACGCTGGCAATGCCCGGCTCGCGCTGCAGGCCCCAGACGTCGTTGACGATATGTGCACCGGCTTGGACGGCAAGCCGCGCCGTATCCTGGCGATAGGTATCGACCGAGATCAGCGTTCCGCCAGACGTCGCGAGCGCCTCGATGATGGGCACTATGCGGGCCTGCTCTTCCTTTGCAGACACCGGAGAGGCACCGGGACGCGTCGATTCTCCGCCGATGTCGATGACGGAGGCTCCCTCCTCCACCATACGGCGCGCCTGGTCCACCGCTTTTTCCGGGGCATCGAACAGCCCGCCGTCGGAAAAACTGTCCGGCGTGACATTGAGGATGCCGACGACGATGGCCTTGCCGCCAAGGTCAAGATGGCGCCCATGCGCCAGCTGCCATCGCCCTGTCATCATTGCCCATCAACCATGTTCGATCCCACGTCATGACCGGGGATCAATTCCGTTGCGCCGGAGACGGCGGTAAAGCAAGGTGGGCAAAGAGGCAACACGATGAAACGATCCCTCCTCTGCGCCCTGATGCTCGCTCTGACCGCATTCCCGGCCGGCGCTACGACTCTCGTCAAGACATATAGTTATTTCCCGATCGGCGGCAGGACGCTCGACGACATCGGGACCCAGCTGTCGAAACTCGGGCCTCAGGTGAAAAGCACCGGGTCGCGGCATCCCGGCGCCACCCAGATGGCGTTCACCACCCGCGTCAGTTATGCGCAAAAGCCGGGCTCGTGCTGGATTGCCGACGCTGCCGTTACCGTCAAGGTCAAGGTTATCCTTCCCGAGTGGCGCCGCCCGCGCAAAGCCGATGCAGGCGTCAAGCTGTTCTGGGAGACTTTGTCCGCCGACATCAAGCGCCATGAGGAACGCCACGTCGAGATTGCCAAGAACCATGGCCGCGAACTAGAAGACGCCTTGAAGGCGAGCTACCCGGAAAAGACCTGCGAACTGGCTAAGGCCAAGGCCGCGAAAATTACAGCGGCCATGCTTGCCAAGCACGACCAGGACCAGGTGCGCTTCGATCGTGTGGAAAGCGTCAATTTCCAAAGCCGCATCCTGCGGCTTTTGCACTATCGCATCGAGCGCATTGAGAACGGACGGCTCGCTCCCGGCTGAACTCCGGGTCGCCGGACAAAGCCAATTTTGCCGAAACATAGTGCCAGCTTCGGAAAACTTTCGAGCCGCTGTCGAAATCGGCCTATAGCGAACGACATATGCCAGGTTCGCAGGGATCAGCCTCCGGCAAACGCCAATCGGCGTACTAGATGCTTCCCAGCCCGTCGCGGAAGTGCACGCAGGCATAATGGATGAACAGATATGGACCAGGCTATCGACAAGCAAGCGATGGTGGAAACCAGCACGCCGCTGACCGAAACCGAGAAAAACGCCATCATCGGCGGCGTGCTTTTGTCAATGCTGCTGGCGGCGCTCGACCAGACCATCGTCGCGCCGGCGATGCCGACGATGGCACGTCTGCTCGGGCATGCCGAATATCTGCCGTGGATCGTAACCGGCTATCTTCTGACCGCGACCGCAGTGGCGCCGCTCTACGGCAAGATCTCCGATATATATGGCCGCCGGCCGACCGTCTATGCGGCAATCCTGATCTTTCTCGCCGGGTCGCTGGTCAGCGCCACGGCCCCCAACATGCTGGTCCTGGTTGTCGGCCGGGCGATCCAGGGCGCCGGCGGCGGCGGGCTGTTCGCCCTGACGCAGACCGTGATCGGCGACCTCGTGCCGCCGCGCGAGCGGGCTCGCTACGCCGCCTGGATTTCGGGCACCTGGGCCGTCGCCAGCATCGCCGGGCCGCTGCTCGGCGGCACCTTCGCCGAACATCTGCATTGGTCGCTGATCTTCTGGATCAACATTCCGCTCGGCCTGCTGGCGATGGCGATCATTAACAATCCGCTCAAGAAGCTGCCGATCGCCGCAAAACATCACCGCATCGACGGCCTCGGCGCGCTGCTTCTGGTCGCGGCCACCTCGCTGCTGCTGCTTGCCTTGAACTGGGGCGGCAGCGAGTATCCGTGGCTGTCGCGTGAAATCCTTGGACTGCTCGCCTGCTCAGCGGTGTTCTGGAGCGCGTTCGCGCTGCGGCTGATGCGCGCGGCCGAACCGCTGATCTCGCTGGAAGTGCTCGGCAATCCGATCGTTCTCGCCGGCACGTTGTCGATGTTCCTGCTGCAGGCCGCCAATGTCGGCTTGTCGGTCTATCTGCCGGTCTACCTGCAATCGGTCGTCGGCCTGTCAGTCAGCGAATCTGGCACCGCGTTGCTTGGGCTGATGCTCGGCACGGTGGCCGGTGCGACATTCAGCGCGCGAATGATCCCACGCTTTTCCCACTACAAGCGCATTGCCATGGTCGGAACTGTTTTCTCGATCCTGTGCCTCGGCGTGCTCAGCCTGGTCGCCGGGCATGCCTCGCTATTGCTTGTCGAGGTGTTGACGACCTGCATAGGCCTGGGCACAGGCACGACCTTTCCGGTTGCCACTGTCTCGGTCCAGAACGCCGTCGATCGCATGCACCTTGGCGTGGCGACCGGCGTTCTCACCTTCCTCCGCTCGCTGGGTAGTGCGCTTGGCGTCGCCATGCTTGGTGCCGTCGCCCTTGGTTACGGGCTGCCGCTGGCCAGCGAAGGCACGCAGACGGCCGGCCATATCGCCTCAGCCACGCCGTTCGTGATGATCTTTCTTGCCGCCGCCGCGACCTTGCTGCTGTCGTTCATCACGCTCTGGCTGATGCCGGAGAAAACGCTTCGCGGCCATGCCGAGGCTTCGGCCCCAGCCCTGGCGGAGTAGACCGGCCTGGTGAAATCCGGCGAGCTTCAGTCGACCACGCCGAGCTTCTTCTGCAGGCTGGTCGACGAAGTCGTATACTGGAACACGATGCGCTCGCCGGGGCTGATGATGCGCTTGGCTGCCTGTGCCATTAGAGCGACCTCATGGAAGCCCGACAGGATCAGCTTCAGCTTGCCGGGGTACCAGTTGATGTCGCCGACGGCGAAGATGCCGGGCACCGACGTCTGGAATTTTTCGGTGTCGACCGGGATCAGGTTTTCGTGGAGATTGAGGCCCCATTCGGCGATTGGGCCGAGCTTCATCGTCAGGCCGAAAAATGGCAGCATCCGCGTGCACGGCACTTCGACATCGCCCTCCGGCCCCTTGATCGTGGCGGAGGCTAGCTGGCCGTCGCTGCCGGTCAGGCCCGTCACCTGTCCGACTTGGAATTCCAGCTGCTTCATCTCTTGCATGGCATACATCTTGTTGACGCTGTCGGGCGCTGCCCGGAATTCGGGCCGCCGATGCACCAGCGTCACGCTCTTGGCCACCGGCTGCAGGTTCAGCGTCCAGTCGAGCGCCGAATCGCCGCCGCCGACGATGACGAGGTCATGGCCGCGAAAGTCCTCCATCCGGCGCACCGAGTAGAACACGCTCTTGCCTTCATAGGGTTCGATGCCTGGAATCGGCGGCCGCTTCGGCTGGAAAGAGCCGCCGCCGGCGGCAATCACCACAATTTTGGCTTCGAACACCTCGTTTTCGTCGGTAGTGACGCGGAAGCTGCCGTCCTCCAGCCTTTCCAGGCTCGAAACCATGCGGTTATAGGTGAATTCGGGCTTGAACGGCGCGATCTGCTCAAGCAGCTTGTCGACCAGACCTTGCGCCGAGATCGAGGGCCAACCCGGAATGTCGTAGATCGGCTTTTCCGGGTAGAGTTCGGCGCACTGCCCGCCGGGCCGGTCGAGTATGTCGATCAGATGGCACTTCATGTCGAAGAGGCCGAGCTCGAATACGGCAAACAGGCCGACAGGCCCTGCCCCGACAATGAGTACGTCCGTCTTGGTGATAGCGGTCATGAAGCATGCGCCTTTATGGGAAAACGGCGCGACACTGCATGACCATTGGTCCGCTGCCAAGCGGCAGCGGCAAAAATCGGCTTCAGCCTTGGCGGGCCGGCACGCGCACGACCAGCCCATCGAGGGCGTCGCGCACCTTGATCTGGCATGACAGCCGCGAATTCGGCTGGACGTCGTAGGCGAAGTCCAGCATGTCTTCTTCCATGGCTTCCGGCTCGCCGACCTCCGCCGTCCAGGCTTCGTCGACATAGACATGGCAGGTCGCGCAGGCGCAGGCGCCGCCGCATTCCGCTTCTATTCCCGGCACCGCATTGCGGATCGCATTTTCCATGACGGTCGAGCCGTTTTCGGCATCCACGTCAAAATGCGTGCCGTCATGGGCGATGAAGGTCAGCTTGGTCATTTGTCACCTGAAGGGAGTCTGAGCCGACATAATCACTCTGCCAGACAAGTCAACTGCGGCGCGAAAGCGCCGCTGCGTGGCGTTTTGGGAATAAGTTCTATCGGCTGATGGCGGCGACGAAGTCGCGCACTTCTTCGATCAGTGAGCCAAGGCGCTTCAGCGTGCTGGCGTCGTCGGGCCGGCATTCGATCGCACTGGCGCAATCGGCAATGGCGAAGGCGCCGACCCCGCGCGCCGAGCCTTTGAGCCCGTGCGCGAGTAGCAGCCGCTGCCTGACATCCGCATCGACGATCTTGTCGCGCACCGATAGCGCCTGCTGCACGAACAGTGCCAGCACCTCTTGCTCGAGGCTCCGATCGCCCATCGTCTGGCGCGCAAGATGCGCCAGATCGATCGGCCGCGCCCCAGCTGTCCCTGACACGTCACCGCCGGGCATCGAGAAGGCAATGCCGTTTTCGCCACGTATCACTTTGAGACTCCGTTCTTCGACCGCCGCAAAAAATAGGCGTATCCGGTGGACAACGGGTTAATGATTGACCCGGAAAAATGTCGCGATAACGGCGCCGGAATCACGGCTGTGTTAACCTTATATTTAAAGTTTTACGTATCGGACGGAATGCATGTTTTCTTTACCCCGCTGTGTCATTACGATACGACAGGTCCATTTTCAGCCTCCTGCGCGGGACACGCTAGGCAGAATCAATAAGCACAACCATAAGTCCCGCGGCAGCTTGTACAGGGTAGCGAAGGCATGGCGAAGAAACCAACGACGACAAAAACGCTCGACAGCGACGTAGCCAGGGAACTCGAAAAGGCACTTGATATCGATCTGAGCGGCGATGCCGGCGGCGACTTCGACATCGCGGCATCCATGGAAGATCTGGAAGCGCAGATATCGCAAGCCGCCGACGAACTGGCGCGCGAAGGCCGCAGCCAGAACGAGGCGCCTGCCCCCGACCAGGCCCAGAATGCAGCACCCGCCGCCAATCAAAGCCAGAACCTAAATCCCGCGCCAAAAGCCAAGCCGGCTGAGTTGCGTCCTGTCGCAACGCGCAATGGCTCGCAGCCGCCAGCTTTCTCGCCGGCCAACGACGATCGTCAAAAAGACTATAAGACGCTCCTGCACACCCTCAACCGGCGCGCCTCGAACACGATCTATTGGGTCGTGGCTTTTGTTTCGCTGGCCTGGATCGCCGGCGCCGGTGGCCTCGCGAACCTGTTGTTCGGACCTGGCATCTGGAACATCCGCACCTTCGATCAGTTTTTCGCCCGTCCCGAGCTGATCGGCCTGGCGGTCGCGGCAATCGTGCCCGTCATCCTGTTCTGGGCATTCGCAGTGATGATTCGCCGCGCTCAGGAGATGCGCCTTGCCGCGCAGTCGATGACCGAGGTGGCCTTCCGTCTGGCCGAGCCGGAAAATCTTGCCCAGGATCGCGTCATGATGATCGGCCAAGCGGTTCGCCGCGAGGTGGCGGCCATGGGCGAAGGCATCGAACGCACGCTTGCGCGCGCCGTCGAGCTCGAAACGCTGGTTCACAGCGAGGTGAACCAGATCGAGCGCTCCTATTCGGAAAACGAGTCCCGCATCCGCTCGCTGGTCGACGGGCTGGGCAGCGAGCGCGAAGCGGTCGTCACCCATGCCGAGCGTGTGCGCGCCTCGATCACCGGTGCCCACGAGACGCTGAAGGACGAGATCAACGCCGCCAGCGATATCATTCGCGACAGCATTCTCAACGCCTCGACCAAGCTGTCGATGACGATCAACGAATCCGGCGACACGCTGATCGACAGGATCAACGGGAGCTCGATGTCGATCTTCGATTCGGTGGAAGGCCGGCTCGAATCGATCACCGACCGGCTGTCGACGTCGGGCGAGGCCTTCGCCAGCCTGCTCGACACCCGCATCGCCAAGCTGACGGACACCACCGATGGCCTGACGCGGTCGCTGACCGACCTGCTCGACGACCGCACGACCGGCATGGTGTCGCTGCTCGGCGGTGCCGCGCGCACACTCAATTCCGAATTCGAAGCCAGCCTCAACGGCATCGAGCGGACGCTTGCCGAACGTGGCCAGGCGCTGATCAGCGAGTTCCAGACCCGCGCCGAGGCGCTCGACACCGGTACGCAGAAGCTCAACGCCGCGCTGGAGGCTCGCGCACGCCAGATCAACGAGACGCTGGTCGAGCGCGCGCGCGAAATCGCCCACACCTTCCAGGATAGCAAGGAGACGCTGTCGGCGATGATCGATCAGGGCAAGACCCAGATCGGCGCCGACATGGCCGACATCATCTCATCGACCTCGACCATGCTCGAAGCCCGCGCCGGCGATTTCGCCGGGCGCATGGAAGCGGCGCGCCATGTCGTATCGCGATCGTTCGATACGGACATCCAGCGGCTTGCGGATGCTCGCGCCGGCATCGAGGAAGCCGTCGAAAACCACAGCCGCAAACTTTCCGAAAGCCGCGACCGGATGGCGGCGGCAATGCAGGCCGATCTGGCGAAGTTCGCCGAGGGCCGCGCCGAAATCGATGCGGCGGTGACCAACCAGGTGCAGAAGCTTGCCGAAGGCCGCGGCCTGATCTCGCGCGCCCTTGAAGAGGATCTGCGCAAGGTCAACGAATCGCGTGCAGCGATCGACGCTTCGCTGGGCAGCCATCTAGAAAGCCTTGAAGAGGGCCGCAACCGGCTCGCCCAGGCCTTGAACGAAGACTCTGGAAAACTCGTACAAGCCCGCACGATCATTGATGAAATGGTTGCCGGGCACGTCGGAAAGCTCGCCGAAGGCCGCAGCATTCTTTCGCGCGCGCTCGAGGCCGACCTCGGCAAGCTGGCAGACAGTCGCGCCAGCATCGACGGCCTTGTCGCCGGTCAAGTCGAAAAGATCGCCGAGGGTCGCGCCATACTCGCCAGTGCGCTGGAATCCGACATCGCCGGCATCAATGGCCTCATCGAGGCCCATTCGGCGAAATTGGCGCAAGACCGCAGCGGTCTTTCCCAGTCGCTCGAGAACGACCTGTCCGACATCAGAGGTCTGATCGCCGATCATTCGGGCAGGCTCGCCGATGATCGCAGCCTGCTTTCGAAGACGCTTGAAGACGATCTTGCCAAGCTGGCCGAAAGCCGGTCGAGCATCGACGGGCTGGTTGCCGGCCAGGTCGAGAAGCTTGCCGAAGGCCGCGATATCCTCAAGCGCGCGCTGGAATCGGACCTGAACGCGATCAAGGGCGTCATCGCTGGCCAGTCCGAAAAGCTGGCGGAAGACCGTGGCCAGCTGTCACGGGCACTGGAGAGCGACTTGGAGGCTGTGCGCGGCGTTGTCTCCGATCACATGAACAAGCTCGCGGAAGACCGTTCGACGCTGTCGAAGGCGCTCGAAGACGATCTCGCCAAGTTGGCCGAAAGCCGCTCGAGCATCGATGTGATGGTTGCCGGCCAGGTCGAAAAACTGGCAGAGGGCCGCGACATCCTCAAACGCGCTCTGGAAGCCGATCTGAGCACCGTCAAGGGCGTCATCGCCAGTCAATCCGAGAAGCTGGCGGAGGATCGCGGTCAGCTGTCGCGCGCACTGGAGACCGATCTCGAGACCGTGCGGGGCGTCGTCTCCGAACATATGAACAAGCTCGCCGAGGACCGTTCGGCCCTGTCGAAGGCGCTCGAGGACGATCTCGCCAGGCTGGCAGAAAGCCGGTCGAGCATCGACGGGCTGGTTTCCGGTCAGGTCGAGAAGCTGGCCGAGGGCCGCGACATCCTCAAGCGCGCGCTGGAAGACGATCTCGCCAAGCTGGCCGAAAGCCGCTCGAGCATCGACGGGCTGGTTTCCGGCCAGGTCGAGAAACTGGCCGAAGGCCGCGACATCCTCAAACGCGCTTTGGAGGCCGATCTCAACACGATCAGGGGCGCCATCGCCGACCAGTCGCAGCTATTAACCGACAATCGCGCACAGTTTTCGCGCGCCCTAGAGGCCGATCTCGGCAACGTCAACAGCCTTGTCGCTACCCACGCGGAGAAGCTCGTCCAGGACCGCTCGACCCTGTCGAAGGCGCTCGAGGACGATCTCGCCAAGCTGGCCGAAAGCCGCTCGAGCATCGATGGGCTGGTTGCCGGCCAGGTCGAGAAGCTTGCCGAAGGCCGCGACATCCTCAGGCGCGCTCTGGAAGCCGATCTGGAGAGGCTTGCATTGAGCCGCAGCGAGGTCGACGAGATTGTCGCCGGTCATGTCGGCAAGCTGACCGAGGGCCGCGACATGCTGACCCGCGCATTGCAGGACGATCTCTCCAGGCTCGCCGACACGCGCAAGGATGTCGACCGTTCGCTGTCCGGCCATATCGACCAGATCGCCGCCAGGAGCACCGACATCTCCGATGCCATCGCTGCCGACGTGGAAAAGATCGAGCAGGCGTTCAGCCGGCAGACAGGCATCATCGAGGAGCGCGCCAGCACCATGGAGCGGGCGCTGTCGACGGGTGTCGACAACGTTCGCAGTGTGCTCGAAAGAAGCGCGGTCTTCGTCGCCGGGGCGCTGCGCGAGAAGGTCATGGAAGTCACCAGCGCTCTGCATGAGCAGGCGGGCGCTGCATTCAGCGATGCCGACCGCAAGATCGCCGAGCGCGCCGAGCAGACCTCGGCCGCTCTGCTCGCCAGGGCGGAGGACATCGCCCGCACCTTCGAGGAGGCGGATCGTCGCCTCGCCGCCCGCGCCGAGGATACGTCGAGCGCACTGATTGCCCGCGCCGACGACACGTCGAACACCTTGCTCGCGCGCGCCCAGGAGACGGCCGATCAGCTGGCAACCCGAGCAAGTGAGATTGCCGGTACCTTCGACGCGGCGGACCACAGGCTGGTCTCTCGCGCCATCGAAACGGCCCAGTCGCTGGCTGCACGTGCCGGCGACATCTTGCGCAATTTCGAAACAGCTGACGAGCGGCTGGGCGTGCGCATCGGCGAATCCGCCGAAGCTCTCGCGGCACGTGCGTCGGATCTCGGCCGCATTTTCGATGCCGCCGACCAGCAACTTATTTCGCGCATTGCCGAAGGCTCCGAAGCACTTTCGGCACGTGCGTCCGAGATCGGCCGCATCTTCGAGGAGGCCGATCATCGCCTGGTGTCCCGTATCGCCCACAGCAGCACCGCAATCGGCGAACATGCCGACAACATTGTCGGTGCCTTCACCAGCACCGAGCAGCGGGTTGCCGAACGCGCCAGGCAGACTGGCCAGGAACTCGCCGTCCATGCCCGTGAAATCGAGCAGCTGCTTGCCGGTGCCGACGAACGCCTGGCATCGAGTGCTGCCGCCACAGCGGCCCGCGTCGAGGAGCAGGTCGCCAGCGTCGAGAACCGCCTCGCCTACACTGCCGAGACAATGGGCCAAAAGCTCAACGAACAGGTCTCGAACGCCGAGGCGCAGTTAGTCTCGCGTGCCAACACGATCGCCGAAACCTTCACCGCGGTCGGCCAGCATATCGGCCAGAGCACCAACGACGCTGCAAAGACCATCGGTGCCAATACTCGCGAGCTCAGTACGATGCTTGCGGCACGTTCGGCCGAAATATCGAAAATCCTGGACGAGACGGCACGGCCTCTGGTCGAGCGCTTCGCCCAGGGCGGCTCCGAGCTGCAAAAGAGCATGGAAGAGGTCACCGAACGTGCGACAGAGAAGCTGCGCACTCAAAACGCCGCCCTCGTCGACGCCCTCGCCAGCCGCACGGCCGAAACTCTGTCGGCCGTCGAAGGCGCGCGCTCGACGCTTGCCGACAGCGTTGCCGACCTCATCGGCCGCATGACCACCTCCAGCTCGCAGCTCGGTCAATTGATCGAGCAGGCGGCGACCAATCTCGGCCAGGTCGACGAACGCCTGACTGGGAGCACGCAAAGCTTCGCGGCGACCACGGAAAAGACCGCCCAGACTTTCGCCAGCTCGGCGCGCCTTGTCGATTCGAACACGACGCGGCTCACCGAGCTGTCGTCCTCGACCTTGCGCGAGGTTGCCTCTATCGCCACCAAGTTCGACGAGCACAGCCGGTTGCTGTCCAGCGCCTCGGATCTGCTGAGCTCGGCCCAGAGCAACCTCGAGCACACGCTCGAAAGGCAATCGTCGCTGGAGGACCTCGCCGTCGGCCTTGTTAAGAAGTCGGAAGATCTCGAAAGGGTCATGCGCTCGTTCGAGAATCTGGTCGGCCAGACGCTGCAGAACGCCGAAGGCAAGACGCTGGAATCCGCCGACAAGATCCGTGCCGCGATTTCCGAAGTGGTCGATTCGGCTACCAAGCGCTTTGCCGATGCGACCGAGGAAATGCGGCGCACCGCCGGCTCGATCAAGAGCGAGCTCGACCTCACCCGAGCCGAGCTCAAGAAAGGCGTCATCGAGATGCCGGAAGAGGCAAAGGAATCAACCACGGCTATCCGCCGTGCCGTTTCCGAGCAGATCAACGCGCTGAAGGAACTTTCTGAAATCGTTGCCAAATCTGGCCGCAGCGCCGACAGTTCGGAACAGCGCAACCTGCGTCCGGCGCCGCAAGCGCCTGCCGCACGCGCCGCCGAGCCGCCACGCCGCCCGGCTCCGGCTCCGGAACAGCGCCATGCACCGCAGGCGCCTTCGGGCGAGACGGCGCTGCGCGGCACGCTCGACCTCGAACGTCCCGCAGACACAGCGCTGCGCCAGCGCGACCCCAACGGCCGCACGCCGCAAGGCGGCTGGGTGCGCGACCTCCTGACCGGTGCATCGCGCGAAGACGACGCCAAGCCGGCGGCGCCTGCCGAAGCGCCGCGCCCGGCTCCCGCTCCGCGTTCGCCGCTTCATGTCGTGGAATCGCTGAACTCGCTCTCCGTCGATATCGCCCGAGCCATCGATCACGATGCCTCGATCGAGCTGTGGAACCGATACCGGCGCGGCGAGCGCGACGTCTTCACGCGCCGTCTTTACACGCTGAAGGGCCAGCAGACGTTCGACGAGATCCGCCGCAAATATCAGTCGGAGGCGGAGTTCCGCGCTGCTGTCGATCGTTACTGCGACGATTTCGAAAAGCTGCTCAAAGACGTGTCGCGCAACGACCGCGACAATATCATGGCGCAGACCTACCTGACGTCGGATACCGGCAAGGTCTACACCATGCTGGCCCACGCCAGCGGCCGCTTGCATTGATCAGACGACAATGGAACATGAAAAAGGCGGGAAATTCCCGCCTTTTTCGCGCCGTGCTGATCTTGATCCTATCAACGCATGAAGCGACAGCCCAGGATGCGTTCAAATGACGAGGCATCCTGCTCTATCTGTTGTTTAGCCGCATTTCTGCGGTGCCAAGTAACACCATTGGGCAGAATGCTCTAGGGTCAAAAACCAAACACTCTGAACGACCGAATTCGACCCATTTTTGCCGTTCCGATATCGGGCCTCACCATCTCCAAGGCGGTACATTCACCCACTATTCGGCGAGAAAAATCTCGTTCCGATCAAAGCCGCCCTACTTCGTTGCAGCGGCTGCGGCTTCCCCCGGCGGCATAATCCGCATCATGAAAGCCGACACCGTTTCCCCGGGTTTGAACGGGCCGGGAACCTGATGGCTGACCGGCTTCACACTTTGGAGGAATGCCGCGATAGCCATGGCGTCATCCGCGGTGAGATGCGCAAAATCGCGCCAAGGCATGATCGGCGCCAGCATACGGCCGTCCGGCCGTTCGCCGGTCTGGATCGCGGTGACGATCTGCTCCGGGGTCCAGCTTCCGATACCGGTCTCCTTGTCAGGCGTGATATTGCGGGCGACAAAGACACCAAGACCAGGAATCTCGAAGCCCACATCTGAACCGCCAAGAAAGCGCGACATGTCGGGCTTCCCGAAGAAGTAACCGGGTGTGTGGCAGTCGCTGCAGCCGGCAATCGTAGCCAGATATTCGCCGCGCGCAATCTGTGTGTCGTCGGCCATAGCCGCGTAAGATGGCAGGGCAACAATTGACGCTGTCAAGAATGCAAGATGAATTAGTGTCCGAAACATTGCTTCCTCCCTGTGGTCTGTTCGTGGTTTGTCCGTCGACCTCCCGCGTCGTCAACTGGTCGCAATTCCCCGATTTGGCGACGTCGGGGACGTTAAATTTTAGCATGGCCAGGACGGATTACCATCAGCGATCAATTGGACCGTCGGCACTTGTCGTGTCCGGTTGAGCAACTGTTACGAAGCTCGCTAGCCGACGCACAACGCCTTCGCCTTCTTTGGCGCAACGTGCTCGTCCTGGCAGATGAGCCGAACGGCAACCTACCACCCATCTCGGCCATTGGGGCAGTCAGATGATTGAGTTTGATCCTAGCTGCGCCCGGCAGTTCCGGCCGCGTCAGATCACAGTGTCCGTCCAGCGGACGATTTGCCCGGCCGCATCACCGAACGCCGCGTCGAGCGCGCCGACATAGGCCTGGTTGCCGCTGCCCGAAACGGGCGCGATGGCGCTAAACGTCTTCGAAGCGCGCACTTCGCCGTTGCGGTCGTTCAACAGGCGCACGAACAGCTCGACCTCGGCATGTTGGCCGCCATCGACACGCACCTCGAACGAGCGGATCTCGACGATCACCTGATAGTCGATTGCCAGCCCCTCGCCCGGCTTACCGACGCCGGTGAAGCTGCCCGAGCGCTGGAACGTCTCTGCCAGCCGCGCTTGTACGATCATCGGCAGCCGGTCGGCCCATTGCGCGCCCTTGAGATACTGGATCGATCGCGGCGATGGCTTGATGACGATGTTCTGGCTGTCCAGCGCCTTGAGCGCCGACGGCTGGGCGATGAGGATCTGGCGACGGCTGTGGGCACGCGCTTCCAGCGACGGCGCCGAAAGCTCGAACGTGTCCAGCGGTGCCGGTCCGCCGCCAGGCAAGGCCGCGCAGCTTGCAAGCGCAAGCGCCAGCAACACCGCCCCGCTCTTCAACCCACTCGATCTGATGCTGCCTGAACTGATCGACTTCAAACGCGATCCCCCCCGGATCGTGGAAACAACGCGTATCTACAAGCTATGTTCTTGCTGTGGGCGGAGGCCGAAGTCAACGGCGCACCCTGCCGTCGAACTGCCGGACCTCGCCCTCGCCGCCGGACAGGATCCGCTGCGGGTTGCGGCTCAGATCGGTTACCGCCTCCTCGATGCGGGTGATCGAACGACGGCTGTCCTGGACCAGCGCTTCGACGTTTTGCAGCCCCTGTCCCGAGAATCGCGCCAGATTGTCGGTGATGGTACCGAGACGGGCGTTCAGCGTGTCGGCGACCTGCTTGAACGATTTCAGCGTCGCTCTCGCGTCGGCCATGACGCCGTCGGCCTGGCCGGAGCCGAGCAGTTTGTCGACCTTGGCAAGAATACCGTCGACTCGCACCGAGGCATCGTTGAGGCGTCCTGCGAGCTGGTGCGCGTCTTTGATGGTTTCATCGATGTCGTCGGCTCGGTTGGCGAACTTGTTGGTCACCTTGGCGATGTCGGCGGCAGCCTCGTTGGCGTTTTCGCTGGCCTTCTGGATGTTGGCCAGCGCGGTGCGAACCTCAGCCGGATCGATGCCGTCGAGAACGCCGTCGACCTTGGCCAGCGTGCCTTGCGTCTTCTGGGCGAAGTCGTTGATCGAGCCGACCGCAGTGTCGACGTTCTTGATGACCGTGTCGAACTGCTTGCTGGTTTCCTTGAGGTTGGAAGTGACCGTGTCGACATTGGCGACGATGCTCTTGATCTGGTCCTTGTCGACGGCGTTGAGTAGCCCTTCCGCCGCCTTCAGAGTGCCGTCGAGCTTGCCCGAAACACCCTTCAATTCGTCCGCCAGCGAGCTGACGCTGGCCAGGAACTTGTCGACCCCGTCCGAATTCCTGGCCAGTGCATCGGAGAAGGTCTGGACATTGTTGACCGTCTGCGTCAGCGGCCCGCGAACGTCCTTGGTGAAGCCTTCGAGCTCCGAAAGGACCTTGTCGGCGCGGGTGAAGATGTTCTGCGCCGTCTGCAGCAGATTGGTGACCGCCGACGGGTTGGCAACGATCTCAGCGACACGGCCTTCCTTTTCCGCCTCGTCGAGGAGTTTTGGCTCCTTGGGGTCGGCGCCCTTGAGCTCGATATTGGCCTGCCCGGTGAGGCCGGCAAGCCCGATATCGGCCTGCGTCGACTTGGTGATCGGCGTATTGCGGTCTATTTCGGTGTCGGCGATGGCAGCGGTCGGATTGTCGACGTCGATATAGACACGGCGCACGTCGCCGACCTTGACGCCGTTGAACAGTACGAAGCTGCCACGGCCGAGTCCCGAAGCCGACCCTGGAATGCGCACGCGCAATATGGTCGTCTCACCCTTGTCGCCGATCGCCGCCGTCCAATAGACGAAAGCGAAAGCCGCGAGGATGGCGGCCAGCGTGAAAATGCCGACAATGACGTAGTTGGCCCTGGTTTCCATTGCTCACTTATGGCTATGCGCGCGCCGCAAGATCAAGTTGCCGGGCGCGTTTTCCGCGGAAATAGGATTTTACCCAGGGTTCCTCGCTCCTGAGCATGTCGTCGATCGTGCCCTCGACCAGCACTTTCTTTTTGCCAAGCACCGCCACGCGGTCGCACGCGGTAAACAGCGTGTCGAGATCGTGCGTGACCATATACACGGTCAAATCCATCGTATCGCGCAGCTTGACGACCAATTCGTCGAACTCAGCCGCGCTGATCGGGTCAAGGCCGGAAGTCGGTTCGTCGAGGAAGACGATATCCGGGTCGAGCGCCAGAGCGCGCGCCAGCGCAGCACGCTTGATCATGCCGCCGGAAAGCTCGGAAGGGAATTTCTGCGCCGCGTCCGGCGGCAGTCCGACCAGCTCGACCTTGAGCATGGCCAGTTCGTCCATCAGCTTCTTCGGCAAATCGAGATATTCGCGCATCGGCACCTGGACGTTTTCGAGGACGGTCAGCGCCGAAAAAAGCGCGCCGTGCTGGAACAGCACGCCAAGCCGCATGTCGATGCGAAGGCGCTCCCTTTCGCTTGCCTTCTCGACGTCGACGCCGAACAGTTTGATTGTTCCCGATTGCTTGCGCGTCAGGCCAAGGATGGTGCGCAAGAGAACAGATTTGCCGGCACCGGAGGCACCGACGAAGCCGAGAATCTCCCCGCGCCAGATGTCGAGCGACAATTTGTCGAGAACGACTTGGTCGGCGAACGACACCGTGACGTCGTGCGCCGACAGCACGATCTCGTCCTCTTTGGCTTTCTCCGCCACCTTGGTCGTGTTTGTGCCCGGCAGCGCCATGTCAGAACTCGATCGCTGCATAGAACATGGCGAAAAGCCCATCGAGGATAATGACCACGAAGATCGACTTCACCACTGAGGCGGTCACATGCTGGCCAAGCGATTCGGCGCTGCCGCCAACCTTCATGCCCTCGACCGAGGCAATTATGCCGATGATCATGGCCATGAAAGGCGCCTTGATCAGGCCGGCAAAGATGGTGCTGAGGTCGATTGCGACACGCAGCCGGTCAATGAACGCTGCCGGTGCAATATCGGAGTAGAGCCATGCAGCCAAAATGCCGCCGCCCAGCGCGGCAAAGTTGGCGATGATCGTCAGGCAAGGTAGCGCGACGACCAGCGCGACCAGCCGCGGAAACACCAGCACGCCGATTGGATTGAGGCCGATCACTTTCAGCGCATCGACCTCCTCGCGCATCTTCATCGAGCCGATCTCGGCGGTGATCGCGCTACCGGAGCGGCCGGCGATCATGATCGCCGTCATCAGCACGCCGAGCTCGCGCAGGATCAGCACGCCGACCAGGTCGACGACGAAGATATCGGCGCCGAAATAGCTGAGCTGATAGGCGCCTTGCTGGGCGACGATCGCACCGACAATGGCCGACATCAGCACAACCACCGGTATGGCGCCAACGCCCATGCGATCGATCTGGTTGAAGATCGCCGCCATGTTGACGGCATGGCCGCGGCCAAGCTTCATCTGCGAGCCGCGTATCGTGGCGCCGAGGATGTTCATTGCGGCCAGGAAATCGTCGCGCATCTCATAAACGCGCCGGCCAACCGCCTCGAGCCCGCGAATGATGAAGTTGGGCGGCTTTGCCGGACCTGATTCGGGCTCGCGTCGAACGGCGTCCCCGACGGCGCCAAGCAGGATCGAGGCGATCTCGCTCTGCCCCTGCATCGTGATCTCGACGCCCTTCTTTTCGAAGCTGCTGACCAGGCGGTCGATCAGCCATGCTCCGGCAGTGTCCATCTTCTCGATTTGTGAGAGGTCGAGCGCCAGCGTCTTGAAGCCGCTGCGCTGCTCGATCTTGCGCATCTCGGCATCGACCAGCGCCACGGTGCGTGTCGTCCAGCTTCCCGAGAAAGCGCAGCCGAGAACGCCGCCCTCCTCGCCGATCGCGATGCGCGGCTGGTGGTCGGGCTCCTTGGCAGGGCCGCTTGCGTCGCGTTTGCGGATGGTCAACATGGCGTCCTGTTTAGCCTGACGGGGCCGACCTGTCGATTTGCCGATATCCTCCTTGTTGCACAGCCGGAGCAGAAAAATATGGCGCGTGTCATTTCGGTCGAGGCCGAGCGCTTTCCTATTGCCGGGACCTTCACCATTTCGCGCGGCTCGAAGACCGAGGCTGAGGTGATTTCCTGCGCCATCAGCGAAGACGGCCATACCGGGCGCGGCGAATGTGTCCCTTACAAGCGCTATGGCGAGACCGTGGAGGGTGTGCGCGACGCGATCGAGGCGATGCGCGGTGAGATCGCGGGCGGCATCAGCCGCACCGCCCTGCTCGGTGCCATGCCTGCGGGTGCGGCACGCAATGCCATCGATTGCGCGCTCTGGGACCTGGAATCGAAGATCAGCGGAACACCGGTGGCGCATATGATACGAACCGTTCCGTTACGGGCGCTTGAGACGGCGTACACACTGTCGCTCGCCGAGCCCGAGGCGATGGCGGCGCAAGCCCGCGCCAACGCCCAGCGCCCGCTGCTCAAGGTCAAGATCGGCGGCGACAACGACATCGCCCGCATCCGTGCAGTGACGGCGGCGGCACCCGACAGCCGAATCATTCTCGACGCCAATGAGGGCTGGAATGACGACAATATCGTCGCAAACCTCGCCTTTGCCGCCGAGCACGGTATCGCCTTGATCGAACAGCCGCTGCGGGCGGGACATGACGGTATTCTTCGCCACATCGCGCATCCGGTGCCGATCTGCGCCGACGAAAGCGTGCACGAGGCGAAGGACCTCGACGCGCTTGTCGGCCTCTACGACGCCATCAACATCAAGCTCGACAAATCGGGTGGCCTGACCGCAGCACTCGTGCTTCGCGACCGCGCCCGCGAACTGGGTCTTGGCGTCATGGTCGGCTGCATGGTCGGCACATCGCTTGCGATGGCGCCGGCCGTGCTGTTGGCGCAGGATGCCGATTTCGTCGATCTCGACGGTCCGTTGCTGCTAGCCTGCGACCGCGTTCCAGGTCTCGTCTACCAAGGTTCGCTGGTGTCACCGCCCGAGCCAGCGCTGTGGGGCTGAACGCGCGGCAAGCCCGATCAGCGCCAGGCCCGTCAGGGCGATGGGGATCATCGCAAAGAAGCCATTCGCGCCGAAGCGATCGTAAAGAGGACCTGAAATCAGCGTTGCCACCGCCATGAAGAAGCCGTTGGAGAAATAGGCGATGCCTTGCGCCGCCCCGGTGCGTTCTTCCGCGATTGTCTCACCGATCATCTTTTGCAGGCCGATCAGCACCAGCGCCACCGAGACGGCGTGCAGTGTCTGGATCGCGAAGAACCCGCCAACGCCAAGCCCGAGCGGCCAGATCAGGGGGAAGGCAATCCAGCGCACGATCGCGCCTATCCCGGCAATCAGCATGATCGAGACGACCGAGAAGGAGGCGAAAGCCCGGGTGAAGACGACGAACATGCATATCTCGGCGACGACGCCCCAGCCCCACAGCAGCCCGACAACCGAATCGCTGATGCCGATCGACTTCCAGTAGATCGACACGAAGCCGTAGAGAAATGCGTGGCTGGCGGTGATGACGCCGACGCCCGTCGAAAAATAGAGGAAGTACCGGTTGAGGAGTTTCGGTGCCGATTGCTGGATATCGGCGGCCGAAAGCGGCGAGGCGCGGCGCGGACGGCCGAGGCGCGGCGCAATCAGTCCGGCGGCTAGCGCGGCGCATAACGACACGAAGATGATCACCGGGACAGCCTGGGCACCGCTCGCCGACAGGATGAAACCGCCGGCGAGATTGGCGCAGAGATAGGAGATGGAGCCCCATTTGCGCATGCCGGCGTAGTTCGAGCCGAAGCGGCGAACACCTGAAAGGGCGAGCGAATCGGCAATCGGCGAATGCGGCGTCCAGACGACCGCCAGCGCCAACGATACGGCAAGTACCATTGCGTAGGTCGGCGGCAGGAAGTAACCGGTCGACAAGATCAGCGATGCGGCGACCAGCGCAACATAGACATTGGCGCGGTCGCTCGCTTTGTCTGCCAGAGCGGTAAGAAAAGGCGTCGTCGCCACGCGCAGGAACATCGGCGCGGCGAGGATCACGGCTATCTGCTCGGCGTGGAACCCCTTCGCCTGCAGCCACAGCGGGAAATACGGCACATGCGTCCCGAGCGGCACGAAGAGCGCGAAGAAGATCAAGCTCATGCGCAGTTCGAAATGGCGTGGCTTGACGAGCTGTTCGGGCGAAAGCGGCGGCAGCGAGGACATTAACAGGCGATCCGTCGGCACGGCATTTTGGCCGGGTCGGCCCACAACACCAGCCGCTGCATAACACGGCGAAAAAGTCGATGAAACCGTTGGACTAACCGATTAAAGCGAGGTGAGGCCGGGTTTGGTCAAGCCGCCTGGACTGCCCTGCCCTTGATGTCGATTGGCACGAGCACCTCGCTGCCGACCGGAGTCTCCGGCAGGACATGCGCCCAATGCAGTATCTCCATCCGGCCGTCAAAATGCTCGACCACCGCCGTGCAGCTCTCCACCCAATCGCCGGTGTTGATGTACTGCACGTCCTCGTAGCTTTCGATCGCCGCATGGTGGATGTGCCCGCAGATCACGCCGTCGACATGCGAGCGGCGCGCCTCCTCGCTCAGCACGGTTTGGAACGAGCCGATGAAATTCACTGCCTTCTTGACCTTGACCTTGGCCCAGGACGAGAACGACCAGTAAGGCAGGCCGAGCACTTGGCGCAGGCGCGTGATGACGCGATTGACCAGCATCGCCGCGTCATAGGCATAGTCGCCTAGATAGGCCAGCCAGCGCGCATTGTGGACGACTGTGTCGAACTGGTCGCCATGGATGACAAGAAGGCGTTTGCCATCGGCGGTCTCGTGGACGGCGCGATCGGCGACGACAATGCCGCCGAAATGCACACCTTGAAACTGCCGCGCGAACTCGTCATGGTTGCCGGCGATGTAGGTGATGCTGGCGCCCTTGCGCGCCTTGCGCAGCAATTTCTGGACCACGTCATTGTGGCTCTGCGGCCAGTGCCAGCTCCGTCTCAAGCGCCAGCCGTCGACGATATCGCCGACGAGATAGATGATATCGGCATCGTGATGGCGCAGGAAATCGATCAGGAACTCGGCCTTCGCCGCCTTCGATCCGAGATGGACGTCGGAGATGAACATGCTGCGGAAAGTGCGGGGCTCTGCGCCGGACATCATTTGTCACCGTTGCTTTCGCGTGAGGCTATGCCCCGATTCATGCAACAACCGTATGACGGTTGCGATTGGTCCAGCCATACGGGTAGGTTGCCGCGGCAATCAGAGGAGAAAATCACCATGGATCTCGGCATTCGCGGCAAGAAGGCCATCGTCTGCGCCTCGAGCAAGGGGCTGGGACGCGGTTGCGCCATGGCTCTGGCAGAGGCAGGCTGCGATCTGGTCGTCAACGGCCGCAACGCCGACGTGCTGGCCAAAACCGCCGCCGAACTGCGCGAGAAATTCGGCGTCAAGGTGACCGAGATCGTCGGCGACGTATCGAAGCCCGACGTCCAGAAGGCGCTGCTTGCCGCCTGCCCCGATCCCGACATCCTCGTCAACAACAATGGCGGTCCGCCGTTCCGCGATTTCCGCGCGCTCGACCGCGAAAAGATCCTCGAAGGCGTCACCCAGAACATGGTGACCCCTGTCGAGCTGGTTCAGGCCGTGATCGACGGCATGGCGGCGCGCGGTTTCGGCCGCATCGTCAACATCACCTCGCTGTCGGTCTATGTTCCTATCCCCGGCCTCGACCTGTCGTCCGGAGCCCGCGCCGGCCTCACCTCGTTCCTGGCCGGCGTCGCGCGGACGGTGATCGACCGCAATGTGACGATCAACAACATGCTGCCGGGAAAACTCGATACCGACCGGCTGCGCGACCCGCACGAGGCCGGCACGCCCGAAGATCCGGCCGCCGCCGCCGCGCGCAAGGCCAAGGCCGCGGCCAATGTTCCGGCCAAGCGACTCGGCACGCCGGAGGAATTCGGCCAGATCTGCGCCTTCCTGTGCTCGGTCCATGCCGGCTACCTGACCGGACAGAACATACCGGTCGACGGCGGCCTCTACGTCAGCGCGTTCTGAACAGCGGAGAGGAAAAGACCTGAATAGCGCGGCAGGATTTTAGCACAACTAACTGAAACAAATCGATTTTACTCGTTTCGCAAGGCAAAATGGCGGTTGCGTCATTTGGCATCGTGAAAAACCAATTCTGCATGTTAAAAGGCTTCAAGGCAGGATCGCAGGGAGGCGGCCGTCATGACAGGCGAAAGCAAGAAGGCGGCGCGATCCGACCTGGACGAAGCAGCGCTCTACTTCCACAAGCACCCCCGGCCCGGAAAGCTTGAAATCCAGGCGACGAAGCCGCTCGGCAATCAGCGCGACCTGGCGCTTGCCTATTCGCCCGGGGTCGCCGCCCCCTGCCTTGAAATCCGCGACGATCCGGCAACCGCCGCCGACTATACAGCCCGCGCCAATCTTGTTGGCGTCGTCACCAACGGTTCGGCGGTGCTGGGCCTCGGCAATATCGGACCGCTCGCCTCCAAGCCCGTGATGGAAGGCAAGGCCGTACTGTTCAAGAAGTTCGCCGGCATCGACGTCTTCGACATCGAGATCGATGCACCGGGCATCGAGCGCATGGTCGAGACGATCTCCGCTCTGGAGCCGACCTTCGGCGGCATCAACCTTGAGGACATCAAGGCGCCTGAGTGCTTCGAGGTCGAGGAGCAGTTGAAAGCGCGCATGGGCATACCGGTCTTCCATGACGACCAGCACGGCACCGCCATCATCGTCGCCGCCGCCGTGCTCAATGGGTTGGAATTCGCCGGCAAGTCCATCTCCGACATCAAGATCGTCACGTCGGGTGCAGGTGCTGCGGCGCTTGCGTGCCTCAACCTTCTGGTCTCACTCGGCGCGCGGGTCGAAAACATCTGGGTCACCGACCGGTTCGGCGTCGCCCATAAGGGCCGCGTCGAGGAGATGGACCGCTGGAAAGACCCCTATGTGAAGGATACCGAAGCGCGCACGCTGGCCGACGTTCTGCCCGGCGCCGACGTGTTTCTCGGCCTGTCTGCCGCCGGCGTGCTGAAGCCGGAATTGCTCCACCACATGGCGCCCAAGCCGCTGATCCTGGCGCTGGCCAACCCTAATCCCGAGATCATGCCGGAAGCGGCACGGGCAGCACGGCCCGACGCGATGATCTGCACGGGCCGCTCCGATTTCCCCAATCAAGTCAATAACGTACTGTGTTTTCCTTACATCTTCCGTGGCGCGCTGGATTGCGGCGCAAGCGCCATCAACGAAGAAATGAAGATGGCCGCGGTGCGAGCGATTGCAGCGCTTGCCCGCGAAGAGCCGTCCGACGTTGCCGCGCGCGCCTATTCCGGCGAGACGCCGATCTTCGGCCCGGAGTTCCTGATCCCCTCACCTTTCGATCCGCGGCTGATCCTGCGCATTGCCCCTGCCGTCGCCAAGGCAGCCTGCGAGACCGGCGTCGCGACCCGGCCGATCACCGATTTCGCCGCCTATGTCGACAAGCTGAACCGCTTCGTCTTCCGCTCCGGCCTGGTCATGAAGCCGGTATTCTCGATGGCCAAGACGTCGAGCGCCAAGCGCGTCATCTATGCCGATGGCGAGGACGAGCGCGTGCTTCGCGCCGCGCAAGTCGTGCTCGAGGAAGGCATTGCCGAACCGATCCTGATCGGCCGCCCGCATGTCATCGAGGTGCGGCTGAAGCGCTACGGGCTACGCATCAAGCCGGGCGTCGATTTCGGCTTGATCAACCCGGAAGACGATCCGCGTTACCGCCACTATGTCGACCTTTTGATCGAGCTTGCCGGCCGGCGTGGGGTGACGACGGAAGCGGCGCGCACCATGGTGCGCACCGACAATACGGTGATCGCCGCCCTTGCCCTGAAGCGCGGCGACGCCGACGCCATGGTCTGCGGCCTTGAGGGCCGTTTCGAGCGTCATTTGCGCAACGTGACGCTGATCATCGGGCCGCGCGCCGGCATCAAGGATCGCGACCTGTCGACGCTTTCCATGCTGATTTCGCAGCGCGGCATCATTTTCCTCACCGACACCCATGTCTCCGTCGATCCGACCGCCGAGGAGATTGCTGAGATGACCGTTTTGGCGGCCGAGGAGATTCAGCGTTTCGGCATCGAGCCCAAGGCAGCGCTGCTGTCGCATTCGGATTTCGGCTCCCGCGATTCGCCAAGCGCCATGAAGATGCGACAGGCGGCAGCGATCCTGGCGCGCATCGCGCCCGACCTGCAATGCGACGGCGAGATGCATGCCGACTCGGCGCTATCGGAACAGCTGCGCCAGCGCGTCTATCCGCATTCGCGGCTGAAGGGCGAAGCCAATCTGCTGGTGTTCCCCAATCTCGATTCGGCGAACATCACGCTGACCGCGCTGCGCACGATGATGGACGCGCTGCATGTCGGCCCGATCCTGCTCGGCACCGACAGCCCGGCGCACATATTGACGCCGTCGGTCACCTCGCGCGGCGTCGTCAATATGACGGCACTGGCCGTGGTCGAAGCCGCGCATAAGGCGCAAGCCATCGTCGATCTGGGCTAGCCGTGGGCTTTCTCAGATTGGCCCGAACCGGAAATGCCCTGTCTGCCTGAAGGCAAACAAAGTGTCCTCTTCCCTGGCGCCGCCACCGATATTGTGAATGACCAGCCCTCTTGTCGGCACCACAGTGGAGCGATTGGACGACACGATGGCAATATGCGACAGATTGCCGGGCAGCATCTGGGCGACGAGATCCCCAGGCCGATAGTCGGCGGGGTCTTGGCTGACGGGCAAGGCAGCACCGCGCCGCTCAAAATAGACCGCAAGATTGGGCACACGGCGGTGGTCGATGTTGCGGTCGGGCGCTTTCAGGCCCCAAGCCTTCGGATAGGCGGCAAAATTGGCCCGCATATCCTCATGCACCAATTCTTGCAGATCGAGATCGAAGGCGCGGCGATAGGCACGGATCACGACATCCGTGCACACACCCCGCTCCGGCTCAACGTCCCCGCCCGGATAGGCCAGGCGTGTATAGGTCGGATCGTAGAGCGTGGTGACGCCGATCTGCTCACGGGCGGCTTCGACCAATTTGGTGCCCCAATCCGGCGTGATGGGCTTTTCCTGCGCCATGGCAACCGGCATCGCCAGGCACAAAAGACCAAATTGCACTGCGGCTCGACGGGTAATCGCGGTCATGCCAAGCCTCCGGGCATTGCTGGATCCAGGCATTCTTTTGGGCGAATACGCCTTTTTCGTGCAACGCCAGGGTGTCGCGGTCCTGACAATGTCCGAGTATGCCGTGCGGCGTGGTCGATATGACGCGCTGGTTGTGGTCGAAGCCGCGCACAAGGCGCAAGCCATCGCCGATTTGGGCTGAAGCCGGAATCAGCGATATGCTAAACAAACGCTTAACCGCAAGCGCGGTAGCTTTCAGAACGGCAGACAGGCGGAGTTCCGGAGCGATGACGGGCGCACGTTGGAAGCTGACGCGGGCCGCCGCGCTGCTCGGTGCCCTGCTACTGTGCGACATCGCCGTCACTCAGGCGCAGGCCGCCTCCCGCCTCTGCCGCCAGCTTGAAACCGATCTTGCTGCCGCTTCTCGTGGTGGCGGCGGCAAACCGGCCTTGCTCAGGAAATATGACGACGCGATCGCCCGGCAGCGCCAGCAGATTTCAAAGGCCGTCAGCCAATCCAGCAGCGCCGGCTGCGGCTTTTCGCTGTCTCGCCGCAACGCCAACGTATGCGCGGCACTCGACGCCACCATCGATCGCATGGCTGCCAATCTCGACGACTTGCAGGCCAAGCGCGCTGAGCTTGACAGCGGTGGTTCGCGACGCGATCGCGCGCGCATATTGACCTCGCTTGACGCCAATGGCTGCCGCGACGAAGCGGCGCCATCAAAGCCCGCACCGGTTCGCGAAGCCAGCGATGAAAACGGCAACGGAAACCTGCTCGAGCAGCTTTTGGGCAGTGAATCCGATGCGCCCGACCAGCGTGAAGAGCCCAGCCAGGCTGAAGAGCTAAGTCAGCCGGGCAACATCCGCACCCTGCTCAACAACGCCGACATGGGCCAGCCGCGAGGAGAATTCCGCACCATGTGTGTGCGGACCTGCGACGGTTATTTCTTCCCGATGTCGAATGCTGCCTCGCTCGGCGATTTCGAGCGCGACCAGAAGAATTGCGAATCGAGCTGCCCCGGCACCGAGATGCAGGTTTTCTACACGCGCGGCATGAACAGCGATTCGGCGTCCATGACGTCTTCGGTGACCGGCAGGCCTTATATCGAACTGCCGACGGCCTACCTCTACAAGCAGTCCGACATGCCACGGCCGCCGGCATGCGGCTGCAATGCCGCGCAGAATTTCGAAATCATCGCCGGCAACCCGCCCAGCCCGGAACGATCCGAAGCGAACGTGGAGACCACTCCGTTCATTCCGGTGCCGGTTGCCAGGCCTGATCCGGGCGCCGACCCGGAGACCTTGGCCAACGCGGAAGGCGGCCTCGACCGTGAGGCGATCAGACGCCTTGCCGTCAAACCCGTGCCTTCGCTGACGTCCCTGCCGCCGCCCGAACAGCGCAAGGTCAGGGTCGTCGGGCCAACGTTCCTTCCCGACCCAGCAGCGGCAACAGATCTGCAAGCTCCGGACCCGAAGGCTGTCCCGTAAGCGCCAGCCTCAGCGGCATGAACAGCGCCTTGCCCTTACGGCCGCTCGCCGCTCGGATTTTGCCGGTCCAGTCTTTCCAGACGGTGCCGTTCCAAGGCTCCTCCGGCAGCAGTTCGAACGCCTGGCGAAGAAAGTCGCGGTCATCGTCGGAAAACTCCGCCGGCTCCTCTGGACCGTCGCGAAGTGTGCGCCACCAGATCGCCGCATCGGCCAGCCTGTCGAGATTGCCGCGCACCGCCAGCCAGAAAGGCTCGGCCTGTTCGCCAGAGATGCCGAGCACGATCAGCCGGTCGCGCGCCTCGGAAAAGGGCATGTGGTGCAGCAGCGTGCGGTTGAGCACGAAGAGCTCGTCCGGATCGAATTTGGCGGCGGATTTCGATGTTGCCGCCGGATCGAAGCGCTCGGCAAGTTCAGCCATCGTCGGCACCGCCACGACGTTTTCCGAGGTACCGACGAGTACCGCCAGCGAAGCGACCGCCATTGGCTCTATGCCGCTCTCACGCAGGCTCTGTATGGACAGCGCGCCGGTGCGCTTGGAAAGCCCCTCGCCTGATGCTGTTGTCAGAAGATTGTGGTGGCCGAACACCGGCGGCTCGGCGCTGAGCGCCCGGAACAGGGCTATCTGGACGCCGGTATTGGTGACGTGGTCGTCGCCACGAATGACATGGCTGACGCCCATGTCGATGTCGTCGATCACCGAAGGCAGTGTGTAGAGATAGGTGCCGTCCTCGCGCCGCAGAACGGGATCTGAAAGCGAGGCGAGGTCGACGGTCTCCTCGCCGCGCACCAGGTCGTTCCAGTGGATTTCGGTGCGCTCCGGCTGCAGCGGATCGCTGCTGAAGTTGGGCAGCAGAAAGCGCCAGTGCGGCCGCCGGCCATCGGCCTCATATTCCGCGACCTGCTCGGGTGCCAGCGTCAGCGCCTCGCGGCCATAGACTGGCGGCAGGCCACGCGTGCGGCGCACCTTGCGCCTCAGGTCGAGCTCTTCAGGCGTCTCATAGCAGGCATAGACGAGGCGGGCCTCCTTCAGCCTTTCCAGTGCGGCATCATAGATTTCGACCCGCCGCGACTGATACTCCGTGGCATCGGGGAAGATGCCCAACCAATGCAGATCATAAAGGATGGCGTCGGAAAATTCCTGCGTCGAACGGGCAACGTCGGTATCGTCGAAGCGCTGGATGAAGCGGCCCTTGTTCTTGATGGCGAACAGCCAGTTGAACAAAGCGGTGCGCGCATTGCCGATATGGATGCGGCCGGTCGGTGACGGGGCGAAACGGACGGTAACTGTCATGAGCGGGGCGTACCGGATGGTTTTGCTGTTGACAAGACGCGCCCCCGCGCTCTGCGGCAGACATAGAACATGACGAAGACGAAGAAAAGACGGCAGCGCCGCGCGTCCATTAAGACGCGCCGCGCCGTAACCGTCAGATCACCAGGCCTTTGGTCAGCTCAAGCGCCTGACGTTCGAACAGCCGGCGGTAGATGCCGCCTTGCAGCCGGATCAGTTGGTCATGCGATCCCTCCTCGACAATGCGGCCGCGATCGAACACCAGAAGCCTGTCCAGCGCGCGCACGGTCGACAGCCGGTGGGCGATGACCAGCGTCGTGCGGCCGACCATCAAGCGCTCCATCGCCTGCTGGATCAGCACCTCCGATTCCGAATCGAGGCTCGACGTTGCCTCGTCCAGGATGAGGATGCGCGCATCGGCGAGGAAGGCGCGTGCGATTGCAACACGCTGACGCTCGCCGCCCGACAGCTTTACGCCACGCTCGCCGACCAACGTGCCATAGCCTTTCGGCAAATCGGCGATGAAGTCATGCGCGCTGGCCAAGCGCGCCGCGTGCTCGATCTCGGCCTGCGTGGCGCTCGGCCGGGCATAGGCGATGTTTTCAGCCAGCGACCGGTGGAACAGGATCGGCTCCTGCTGGACAATCGCGATCTGTGCGCGCAGCGACGCCTGCGCGACATTGGCAATATCCTGGCCGTCGATCAGGATATTGCCCGCAGTCACGTCATAGAGGCGCTGGATCAGCTTGACGAACGTGGTCTTGCCGGAGCCCGAATGGCCAACCAGCCCGACCCGCCCGCCCGGAGCGATATCCACCGAAAAGTCCCGATAAAGCGGCAAGCGGTGGCTACCGTAGTGGAACGTGACATTGTCGAAGGTGATACGGCCATCGGTGATCCGGATCGGCTTGGCTCCGGGCCGATCCTCGATGCCGAGTGGTTCGGACTGGAAGTCGACCAGTTCCTCCATGTCATTGATCGAGCGCTGCAGATTGCGGATATGCGTGCCGATGTCACGCAGATAGCCTTGCAGCACGAAGAATGAGGTCAGCACGAAGGCGACGTCGCCGGCGCTCGCCTGCCCCCACGACCACAAAAGCAGGGAAAAGCCGATGACCGCTGCCCTCAAAAGCAGCAGCATCGTGCCTTGCGTGGTGCCGTTGACGGTGCCGCGCACCCAGGTGCGCCGCGTGCGTGCGCGCCATTTGGCGACGACGTCGGCAAGCCGTGTCTCCTCGCGCTCCTCGGCGCCAAAACCCTTGACCACGGCGTTGCAGCTCACCGCATCGGCCAGCGAGCCGCCAAGCCGCGTATCCCACGCATTGGCAAGCCTTGCCGCGGGGGCGACATAGCCGAGCGACAGCATCGTCGTTACGCCGATGAACAGCACCGAGCCCGTCGCGACGACCGCGCCCATCAGCGGCCAGAACCAGCCGAGCAACAGCGTCGAGCCGACAAGCATGACGACCGACGGCAGCAGCGCGATCAGGATCGTGTCGTTGAGCAGGTCGAGCGCCCACATGCCGCGCGTTATCTTGCGCACCGTCGATCCGGCGAAGCTGTTTGCGTGCCAGTCGGTGGAGAAGCGCTGGACGCGGTAGAAGGCATCGGCGGCGATGTCGGCCATCATCTTCAGGGTCAGTTCGACGATGGCCATGAAGGCGAGATTGCGCAGCACGACACCGGTGAGCGCCAGGGCCACCAGCATCGAAAAGGCAGCCGTCGCGGCATTCCATGCGACATCGTCGGCAGTGGCACTGCTGGCAACGGCGTCGACCAGCCGGCCGGAATAGAGCGGCGTCAGCACGTCGGCCAGGGTCGACAGCAGGAATGTGGCCATGATCAGCGAAAGCCGCCACGGCTGGCGCCGCCAATGACTGAGCGTAAAACCAAGAACGCTGCGAAAGGCGCCCGCGCGCAAATCTATTCGAAAACGAGCCATGATGTCATTCGGGCGCAAACGAGCCCGATCCCGGAAAGGTCGAAATTGAAAAAACCGCGTCGGGCGAATTAGCACCCAAGGAAAGCGGAGGTTCGGCACATTTGGCGGCTCGCCCGAATACGGGCGGCGACCGGCATCGACGAACGCCTGTTCTCAGCTCGGCTTCGCCGCAAAGGTAAGAACCTTCGGGCTCACCGATTGGGACCTAGGCTTCGCGGCCTCGCATAACGATGTCAAATCCTGGCATTTCGGTCCTCCCCAAGGGGATCGCGGAAAGGCGTTTATAGAGACGCCTCAACGCCGCGCCAAGTCAGTAGATGGTCGAAAGCGCATCTGGTCCAACCAGTGAGACGATTTTGCAACAACGGTCGGTTGTGCGCTGCCTCTGTTCAGGCTGCCGGGATACGGTCGAAGCGCATATAGCGGCCGTCGGTGGAAGGCCTGAAGCCGAGCTTCTCGTAGACCGCGTGGGCATCGTTGGTAGACAGGCTCCAGTGGGTGACAGTCTTGCAATCCGGGTGGTCGATAAGCGCCTGGACAAGCCGGGTCCCGATGCCTTGCCCGCGATACCCGGGCCAGACAATGATGTCGGCGAGATAGGCAAATACCGTACGGTCGGTGATCGCCCGGCCAAAGCCGACCTGATTGCCGCCGACATAGGCGCCGACGCACAGTGAGTTGGCAAAGGCGCGGCGGTGCAGTTCATCGCTGCGGCCGCTGCCCCAATAGCTCTCCTTCAAAATGTCGGACGTCGCCCGGAAGTCGATCTGCGACAGGTCGAAGCTGATTTCAAAGTTGGCCATGGCTAAACCGTTATGCAGCCAATCGCCTACCCGCCATCCCTGAACCGGTTGGTAATAGGATAGCGGCGGTCGCGGCCAAAATTCTTCCTGGTGATCTTCACGCCGGGCGCTGCCTGCCGGCGCTTGTATTCGGCGACGTAAAGCAGGTGCTCGACGCGCGTCACCGTCGCCCGGTCATGGCCGCGCGCAACGATCTCGTCGACACCCATCTCGTTCTCGACCAGACACTCCAATATGTCGTCGAGCACTGGATAGGGCGGCAGCGAATCCTGGTCGGTCTGGTTCTCGCGCAGTTCCGCCGAGGGCGCCTTGTCGATGATATTGTTCGGGATCACCTCGCCGGACGGGCCTAGCGCGCCCGGCGGCACATGCGCGTTGCGCCAGCGCGACAACGCATAGACCTGCATCTTGTAGAGGTCCTTTATCGGGTTGAAGCCGCCATTCATGTCGCCATAGAGCGTGGCGTAGCCTACCGACATCTCGCTCTTGTTGCCGGTAGTGACCACCATCGAGCCGAACTTGTTGGAAATCGACATCAGGATGGTGCCACGGGCCCGGCTCTGCAGGTTTTCCTCGGTGATGCCTTCCTTGGTGCCCTCGAAAAGCTGCGTCAGTGTGTGCAGGAAGCCCTCGACCGGCTCGAAGATCGGCACGATATCGTAGCGGCAGCCGAGCGCGCGGGCGCAGTCCTCGGCGTCCTTGAGCGAGTCCGTCGAAGTGTAGCGGTAAGGCATCATCACGGCGCGCAGCCGTTCCTCGCCGAGCGCATCGACGGCAAGTGCCGCGCAGATCGCCGAATCGATGCCGCCGGAAAGGCCGAGCACGACATTCTTGAAGCCGTTCTTGTTGACGTAGTCGCGCAGGCCCAACATGCAGGCGCGATAGTCGGCCTCCTCCTTCTCCGGGATTTTCGACATCGGTCCGTCAGAGCAGACCCAGACGTCATTCTTTCGCTTCCAGGTGGTGACGTTGACCGTCTCCTCGAACTGGCTCATCTGGAAGGCCAGCGTCTTGTCAGAGCCTATGGCAAACGACGCGCCGTCGAAGATCAGCTCGTCCTGGCCGCCAAGCTGGTTGGCATAGATAATCGGCAGTCCGCATTCGATGACCTGGCGGATGACGATCTGGTGGCGGACGTCGACCTTGCCGCGGTAATAGGGCGAGCCGTTCGGGACCAGCAGGATTTCCGCGCCGCTTTCGGCCAGCGTCTCGCAGACGGCAATCTCGCCCCAGATATCTTCACAGATCGGCACTCCCACCCGCACGCCGCGGAAATTGACCGGCCCTTGGATCTCGGGTCCGGCCTGGAAGACGCGCTTCTCGTCGAACTCACCGTAATTCGGCAGATCGAGCTTGTAGCGTTCGGCAAGGATCTTGCCGCCATCGGCAAAGATGATCGAATTGTGCGTGCCGGTCTTGCGCTTCAGCGGCGTGCCGATGATGACGCCCGGGCCGCCATCGGCGGTATCGCCGGCGAAGTCCTCGGCAGCCCGCTCGCAGGCCTTCAGGAAGGCGGGCTTCAGCACCAGATCCTCAGGCGGATAGCCGGCCAGGAAAAGCTCGGTGAACAGCACGAGATCGGCGCCCTGGCGGGCGGCATCCGCCCTCGCCTCGCGCGCCTTGGCAAGATTGCCGGCGACGTCGCCGACCGTCGGATTGAGCTGGGCGACGGCGATGCGCAATATGTCTGGAGCGGTCTTGTCGATCATGCCTGTGGGTTTAGCGCGGCAAAATTCGTCGGGCAATGGCGTTCGTTTGGACCAAACAATCGGTCCTATTCGCCCATATATTCGCGTAGCGCCTCCGGCGGATGGTTCTCGCCGATCGACATTGCCAGAATGCGCGAAATGTGTCGGCGCGGCAGCTCGGTCTCCGCCGCCCAGGCGTTGATCTGCACCTGGATCTTGTCTAGGTCCTTCTTCGATGTCGGGCTCTGCGCGATGTCGAGCCCGGCGTCGCGCAGCGCTGCCGCCATGTCGGCCGAGACGATGAAGGCGTCCCACTCCAGCCAGCGCAGAAAATACTGGCCGGTATTGCCGCCGAGCCGGCTCCCGTGCTTGCCGAGATAAGCCATCAGCCCGACCTGATCGCCGGCCGGCCAGTCGGCGAGGAACTTGCCGAAGCTGCCATGCTCCTTCGACACGCGCTCGACGAAGGCTGCGTTGTCGCGTACCGACTTGATCTTCTGCGGATTGCGCACGATGCGCTTGTCGGCGGTGAGATCGTGCCAGAAATCGTCAGGCTGGAACAGCAGCCGCTTCGGCTCGAAGCCAAGAAATGCTTCCTCGAAACCTGGCCATTTCTGCTCGATGACGCGCCAGACGAAGCCGGCGGCAAAGACCCGTTCGGCCATGGTCGACAGGATCCGGTCATCCGCAATCTTTGCCAGCGCGGCATTGTCGGGCGTAGGGCCCAGCAGCGACGTCAGCGCTGCCTCACCGCCTTTGCGTTTCGCCGCACGGGCGCGAATCTTCTGAAAATCCACCATTGTTTCCTGACCCCATCGCGTCAATCTACCACTTCCCGTATGAACCGGCAGCTTCTACCTCTATCGCTGACGACGGAGGCGACGATGAACAAAACGATCGAGGACCTGGCAAACCGCTGGCTGAAGCGAAAGCCGGACGGCCTCAGCGCGCTCGAAAGCCGGGTGCTGCAATCAACGCTCGAGCGCACCACGATCTCCAAGGACACCAACAAGGCCGTCGCCTTTCACCAGACGTTTGGCGACCGCCTGGCTGACACCATCGCCCGGATCGGCGGTTCGTGGTCCTTCATCCTGACATTCATTGGCTTCCTGATCCTGTGGACGGCAGGCAATGTCTGGCTCTTGTCGCGCGCCGCCTTCGATCCCTATCCTTTCATCTTCCTCAATCTCGTGCTTTCCATGGTTGCTGCCCTGCAGGCGCCAGTGATCATGATGGCGCAGAACCGCCAGACCGAGCGCGATCGTATCGACGCCGCCCACGACTATGAGGTTAATCTCAAGGCCGAGATCGAGATCATGGCGTTGCATGAAAAGCTCGACGAACTGCGCCACAGCCAGATCATCGGCATGCGAGACGAGATCGCCCGGCTGGCCGAGCAGGTGAAGCGCATCGACGAGATTCTGTCGAAGCAGCGGACGTCTTCATGACGGAAGCCATTCATCGTCTCATTGAGCAATATGGGCTGGTCGCGGTTTTTCTGGGCTGCGTCGCCGAGGGCGAAAGCGCCGCCATCCTTGGCGGTTTCTTTGCGCATCAGCATGTCTTCGTCCCGTGGCAGGCCTTCCTCGCGGCGGCGCTCGGCGCCTTCGGTGGCGACACGTTCTTTTTCATCCTGGGACGGAGCTTCGCCGACCATAAATTCGTGATCGGACTCCGAGCCCGGCCAGGGTTCAGCCACGCCTACCGCCTTGTCACCTCTCATCCCAACATTTTCGTGCTGTCGAACCGCTACATCTATGGCCTGCGCCTGGTCGGTGGTATCGCAGCCGGGCTGTCGGGCATCGCCGCAGCGCGCTTCGTCATCCTCAACGCCATCTCGTCGGTAGTCTGGGCGGCACTGTTCTGCACTGTCGGTTATGTCTTCGGGCTGGGCGCGGAGCGCATCGTCGGCCAGGCGCTGGCCCGCCACGAGCGGTTGCTGATCGCCCTGGTCATCGGTCTCGTTGTGGCCATCCTCGGCTGGCTGGCGTCGCACGTCCTCGCCAAGAAGGAGCTTCGCAAGGGAAGCTGATCGTCAATCAATGCCGAGCGCGCGGTCGCCCTTCTCGAGGATCAGCGGAATGATCAGGTCTTCCTCGTCGGCAAGATGCCGGGTCAACATGGCGATCAGCCGGCTGTTCTCGTCGGCATAGGCATCGGCGGCGAAGCGCTGTTTGTCCTCGCTCTCCTGAAGCGTGCCGATGAAGGCATTTGCCGCCTCGGCATTGCGCTCCAGTCCCTCATGGATTGTGTGGTGATCGGCATCCAGGATTTCGAAGCCGCGCTTCAGACGAGTCTCGGCCCTGGCGAAGACCGGGAAATAGTGATGGTCCTCGACATTGTGGTGGCCATCGAGATTGCCGAGGAAATGATTGAGGCGCGGCGCGAACCAGCGTGCGAATTCCGGCGCGTTCAGCCTGCCCTCACGATAATCGCCAATGCCGTTGGTGAGCATGCCGCCAAGGTCGCGGAACATGTCGTGCCGCTGCAGCCACATATTGGCCATGCCGTGGATGTTGGCATGCGCCTGCCAGTCCTCGCGCGGATATTTTTCCACCAGCCAGCGCAGATCGTCCGGCAGGCCCTCACGTTCAAGCAGCAGAAATCCGGCGGTATCGGCCATATCGGTCTCCTCGATTAACCGGCATGTGGTGCCTGAAACCTCAGATCGGTACCCCAACGATGCGCTCGATGACTGCGACGCCCCAGACGCCGGCGACGATCACCACCGAAATCAGCACCGCCAGCGAACCGCAATCCTTGGCTAGCTGGATGTCGATGTTGAATTCGCGGCTGAACGCGTCGCATGCCGCCTCAATGCCGGTGTTCAGCACTTCGATCATGATCATGAGCAGCACCGCACCGATCAGCAGGGCATAGCCGCGCCACGATTCTGAAAGGAACCAGCCGAGCGGCAGCGCAAGCACAAGCAGGACCAGTTCCAGCTGGAAGGCCTCCTCGTCGGCGGCCAGTTTGCGAAACGCCCGCACCGAATTGTAAAAAGCGTCGATCAGCCGCTGCATGCCAAAACCCTTCGGAATCACCGGCAGGGGATAGCGCAATGGCTGGATCAAGGGAATAAGGCGGCCTCTTCAAAAATCAGCCGTCTGCTACCTTGATCGACGGCGTCGACTTCTCGAACTGCGGCAGCCCATCGTCGATCGCGTAGTAATCGCCCTTGTCGCCGACGAAGATATGACATTCCCCTTGAAGTCCGGTTGGCGCGTCGAACAGGCCGGCCATGACCGAAACGTAGCCACCCTCCATCGGTTTCCAGAACAGCAGCGATCCGCATGTCTTGCAAAAACCGCGCCTGGCAAACGAAGATGCCTCGTACCAGGTGACGTTCTCTGCGCCGGCGATTGTGATGTCGCGATCGGCGACGTTGGTCGCGGCATAAAAATGCCCGCTCTGCTTTCGGCACTGCGAGCAATGGCAGTAGATAACGCCGCGTAGCGGTCCTCGCGTCTGCAACCGCACTGCCCCGCACAAGCATGATCCGCTGTGACTGTCAGCCATCTCGGCCTCCCAATGCAATTGCCATCGCTTGGCAGGATTCCAGTTTTGCGCGCGTTACGCACGAGCAAATGCGACACCCGCCGGATTGAATACAAAAAGCGCCGGATTTCTCCGGCGCTTTTTCAATATATCAAAGTTCAGATCGCATCAGCCGTTGACGGCCTGCTTGTGCTGGACCGGATGGCTCTTCTTGAGCAGATCGGACACCAGGAAGGCCAGCTCGATCGCCTGGTCGGCATTGAGGCGCGGGTCGCAATGGGTGTGGTAGCGATCCTGCAGCTCTTCGGCGGTGATGGCGCGGGCACCACCGGTGCACTCGGTGACGTTCTTGCCGGTCATCTCGATGTGGATGCCGCCGGGATGCGTGCCTTCGACGCGATGCACCTCGAAGAAGGTCTGCACCTCCTTCAGGATGCGGTCGAACGGCCGTGTCTTGTAGCCGGCGGCCTCGATGGTATTGCCATGCATCGGATCCGACGACCACACCACGCTGCGGCCTTCCTTCTGCACCGCGCGCACCAGTTTGGGCAGATGTTCGGCGACCTTATCGGAACCGAAGCGGGCAATCAGCGTCAGCCGGCCAGGCTCGTTCTCCGGATTGAGCAGGTCGATGAGCTGCAACAGGCCGTCCGGCGTCAGCGACGGGCCACATTTCAGGCCGAGCGGGTTCTTGATGCCACGGCAGTATTCGACATGCGCGTGGTCGGGTTGGCGCGTGCGATCGCCGATCCAGATCATGTGGCCGGAGGTGGCGTACCAGTCGCCCGAAGTCGAATCGACGCGGGTCAGCGCCTCTTCATAACCGAGCAGCAGCGCTTCGTGGCTGGTGTAGAAATCGGTCTCGCGTAGCGCGTAATTGGTCTCCGAGGTGATGCCGACGGCCTTCATGAAGTCCATCGTCTCGGTGATGCGGTTGGCGAGCGACTCGTATTTCTCGCCCTGCGGGCTGTCGGACACGAAGCCGAGCATCCATTGATGCACGTTCTCCAGGCTGGCGTAGCCGCCCTGGGCGAAGGCGCGCAACAGGTTGAGCGTCGCCGCCGACTGGCGGTACGCCATCTCCTGCCGCGCAGGATCGGGAATGCGCGACTTGGCATCGAACTCGATGCCATTGATGATGTCGCCGCGATAGCTGGGCAGCGTCACACCGCCCTTGGTCTCATTGTCGGACGAGCGCGGCTTGGCGAACTGGCCGGCGACACGGCCGACCTTCACCACCGGCTGCGCGCCGGCGAAGGTCAGTACCACCGACATCTGCAAAAAGACGCGGAAGAAGTCGCGGATATTGTCGGCGCCATGCTCGGCGAAGCTCTCGGCGCAATCGCCACCCTGCAGAAGGAATGCGTCCCCGGCAGCGACGGCTGCAAGCTGCTTCTTCAGCTTGCGCGCCTCACCTGCAAAAACCAACGGCGGAAAGGTGGCGAGCTGGGCTTCCGTGTTCCTCAGCGCGACAAGGTCCGGATAGGCAGGAACCTGCTGGATCGGCTTAGCTCTCCACGAATTCGGCGACCATTTCGTCATCGAAGCACCCAACGCTCTTTCGCACGGACGCCATCGCCCGCCAATCCGCCCAATATGGGGTCGCGGCTCCATACACGAAGCCGATTTCCTATTCTAGACCGGAATTGGCCGCGTGGCGAATGGGCACGGCACGGTGAAAGTGCCGGTGCGGCTGTGCCCAGAGCACCCGCGACACCCTGCTACGCCGCCGCCTTCTCCACCAGCCGCGCCAACTGCGTCATGACAACCGCCGAGCCTGCCAGCCGCTTTTCGGGGGTCGGCCAGTCGCGGCTGAAGACGACGCTCTGGTCGGGCCGGATCTTGGCCAGCGAGCCCTGTTCGCCGATGAGCTTGACCAGCCCGACCGGATTGGGGAATTCCCGCTTGCGGAAATGGATGACGACGCCTTTCGGCCCGGCGTCGAGCTTCTCGACGTTGGCCTTGCGGCAAAGCGCCTTGATGAAGACGATCTTCAACAGATGTTTTACCTCTTCCGGCAGCGTCCCGAACCGGTCGATCAGCTCGGCGCCGAAAGCATCGATCTCTTCCGTATTTTCGAGATCGCCAAGACGGCGATAGAGCGCCAGCCTGAGCTGCAGGTCCGGGACATAGCTTTCCGGGATCATCACCGCTGTGCCGACGGCGATCTGCGGCGACCAGCCGCCGTCCTGCACCTCGCCGGAATCCTTCACTTCGGCCACCGCCTCCTCCAGCATCTGTTGGTAGAGCTCGAAACCAACCTCCTTGATGTGGCCCGACTGCTCTTCGCCGAGCAGATTGCCGGCGCCGCGGATATCGAGGTCGTGGCTAGCCAGTTGGAAACCGGCGCCGAGCGTATCGAGCGACTGCAGCACTTTCAGCCGACGCTCGGCTGTATCGGTGAGCTTGCGGTTGGCGGGCAGTGTGAACAGCGCGTAGGCGCGCACCTTCGAACGGCCGACACGGCCGCGCAGCTGATAGAGCTGCGACAGTCCGAACATATCGGCGCGGTGCACTATCAGCGTGTTGGCGGTCGGGATATCGAGGCCGGATTCGACGATGGTGGTCGACAAAAGCACATCGTACTGGCCGTCATAGAAGGCGTTCATGATGTCGTCGAGTTCGCCCGGCGGCATCTGGCCATGCGCCACCGCCACTTTCAGCTCAGGCACGGATTCGCGCAGAAAATCATGGATTTCCGCGAGATCGCTGATGCGCGGCACGACATAGAAGGAATGGCCGCCACGGTAGCGCTCGCGCAGCAACGTTTCGCGGATGACCAGCGGATCGAAGGGCGAGATGAAGGTGCGCACTGCCATGCGGTCGACCGGCGGCGTAGCGATCAGCGACAGCTCGCGCACGCCGGTCAAGGCAAGCTGCAACGTTCGCGGGATCGGCGTCGCCGACAAAGTCAGGACGTGGACGTCGGTCTTCAGGTCTTTCAGCCGTTCCTTGTGCTTGACGCCGAAATGCTGCTCCTCGTCGATGATCAGCAGGCCGAGATTCTTGAACGAGATCGAGGAGCCGAGCAGCGCGTGCGTGCCGACGACAATGTCAACCTGACCTTCGGCGATGCCCTTCTTGGCCTCGGCCAGTTCCTTGGCGCCGACCAGCCGCGAGGCCTGGGCGACACGGATCGGCAGGCCCGAGAAGCGCTGCGAGAAGGTCTTGAAATGCTGGCGCGACAACAATGTCGTCGGCACCACCACCGCCACCTGAACGCCTTCCATCGCCGCGATGAAGGCGGCGCGAAGTGCAACTTCGGTCTTGCCGAAGCCGACATCGCCGCAGATCAGCCGGTCCATCGGCTTTCCGGCGCCTAGATCATCCATGACCGAATCGATCGCCGTCTGCTGGTCATCGGTCTCCTCATAGGGAAAACGCGCTGCAAACTCGCCATAGAGGCCTTCCGCCGGCACCAGCGCCGGTGCGGCCCGCATCTGCCGCTCGGCGGCGATGCGGATCAGCTGCCCGGCCATGTCGAGCAGGCGCTTCTTCAGCCGCGCCTTGCGCGATTGCCAGGCGCCGCCGCCAAGCTTGTCGAGCGTCGCCTCGGCCGAATCCGAGCCATAGCGCGACAGCAGCTCGATGTTTTCCACAGGCAGGAACAGCCGATCATCGCCGGCATAGTGGATTTCGAGGCAATCGTGAGGCGCACCAACCGCCTCGATGGTACGCAACCCGATGAAACGGCCAATGCCATGATCGGAATGGACGACAATATCGCCCGAGGACAACGCCGAAGCCTCGGCGATGAAGTCGGACGCGCGCTTCTTGCGCTTCGAGCGTCGGATCAGCCGGTCGCCGAGAATGTCCTGCTCGGCGACAACGACCAGTTTCTCCGTCTCGAAGCCGGATTCGAGCGGCAGCACGGCCAGTCCCGCCTGCCCCGGCTCAAGCCTTTCGGCTTCGGCAAGCGTCGCCACCGGCTTCAGATTGCCAAGATGATGCTCGGCCAGGATCTGACCAAGCCGGTCGAGCGAACCCTCGGTCCAGCCGGCGACGATGACGCGGCGGCGTGCAGCGCGCTCGTCGGAAATGTGTTTTACGACGACGTCGAAAACGTTGGCGCTAGGGTCGGCGCGTTCCTCGACGAAGCTGCGGCCGTGGCGCGAGCCGGCATGGAACACCTTTTTCGCACCGGCATCGGGCGCATCGAACGACGTGAAGTCTATTGCTTCGCGCGGGCCAAGCGAGGCAATCAGGTTCTCTGGCGACAGATAGAGCAGATCCGGCGGCACCGGCTTGTAGGGCACCGCGTCCTTCAAGGCGCCGTCGGCCTGCTTCTTGCGCGCTTCGTAGTGGTCGAGGATCAGAGTGTGGCGCTCGGCCAGTGCCTCATGCGCCAGATGGTCGAAAACCACAGGCGCGTCGGGTAGATAGTCGAAGACGGTTTCCAGCCGCTCATAGAAGAACGGCAGCCAGTGCTCCATGCCGGCAAACCGCCTGCCCTCGCTGACCGCCGCATAGAGCCCATCGTCGCGCGAGGGTGCGCCAAAGGCTTCGATATAGGCACGGCGGAAGCGGCTGATGGTTTCCGGCGTCAGCGCCACCTCGCTCATCGCCTGCAACGCCATCGACTTGCGCTGGCCGGTGGTTCTCTGTGTTGCGGTGTCGAAGACGCGGATCGATTCCAGCGTATCGCCGAAGAAATCGAGGCGCAGCGCCTCCGCCCATCCGGGCGCGAAGAGATCGAGGATGCCGCCCCGCACTGCAAATTCGCCGATGCCGCGCACCGTCGGTACCCGCTCGAAGCCGGAAGTCTCCAGCCGCGACACCAGTACGTTCATGTCGATCTGGTTACCGGGCTTGGCGTGAAAGGTCTGCGCCTCGACGAGTTCCGCCGGCGGAATGCGCTGAAGCAACGCATTCGCGGTGGTGAGAATGACGGCGCGGTGCGGCCTCTTCGCCAGCGCAATCATTGCTGCCAGCGCATCGAGCCGCCTTGCGGCGGCATCGGCGCCGGGCGAGACGCGGTCGTAAGGCAGGCAATCCCAGGCCGGCAGTTCCAGCACCGGCAGGCCCGGCGCGGCAAAGGCAAGCGCCTCGACGATCGCCGGCAGACGCTGGCCGTCGCGTGCCACGAAAAGCACCGGCTTGTCAGGGGCGATCTCGTGCGCAGCCTGCACCAGCGCAAAGGCTTCGTAGCCGTCGGCGACGCCATCGACAATGAACTGGCCGGCGCGGCCTTTCGGCAGACCGATCGTAGGGATAAGGCTCATGGCTACACGTTGTTCAGAAGGTCATGTCCCGGCGCGAAGCCAGGATTTTTTGCAGGACGGCACAATCTATATCCGTCGGAACCGGGCGCTCGCCGGTGACGATAGGCAGGAATTCGGTGTCGGGAATGTCGAGAAGCCTCTCATATTGGTCGATTTCGTCGCCGGTCAAGGCGCCGATCTCGGCATCGGCGAAGCTGCCGAGTATCAGGTCCATCTCGCGCATGCCGCGGTGCCACGAACGAAACAGAAGCTTGCGGCGGCGGGTATCGAGCCCCTCGCTTGATCGAGTCGTTCCGGTCATCGTGCAACATCCTTGCCCAGGCGGCGCATATAGCGTGGATAGAAGGCGGTGTCAGCCTTGCGCTCCGGCCGGCGCAACATAAGCTGACATCATGCGTCCCTCCCTCCTCGATCCGCTGTTTGTCCCGATCACCTCGCTTGCTGGCGTCGGGTCGAAGGTTGGCGTATTGATCGAGAAAGTCGTGGCGGCGGATCTCGGCGACCGGGCAGCGCGCGCCGGCGACCTCTTGTTCGTGCTGCCGCATACTGTCATCGATCGCCGCAACCGGCCGGGCATCGCCGGTTCGGCCGAGGGCGCAATCGTCACGCTCGATGTGCGCATCGACCGCCACCAGCCGCCGCCGCGTGGCAACAGGTCGGTACCCTACCGGGTCTACGCCCATGACGACACTGGCGAGATCGCGCTGACCTTCTTCCATGCCCATGCCGCCTATCTCGAAAAAGCGATGCCCGTAGGCGAGCATGTCGTCGTCTCGGGCCGCATGGAATGGTTCAACGGCCGCCCGACCATGGTTCATCCCGACCATATCGCACTTGCCGGCGACGCAGAAAACCTCCCATTGGTCGAGCCGGTCTATCCGCTGACCGCCGGGCTCTCGGGCAAGGTGCTGCGCCGGGCGATTGGCCAAGCGCTGGCCCGCCTGCCGGTGCTGCCCGAATGGCAGGACGGCGAGTTCCGGCGCCGCCACGCCTTTCCTGCTTTCGGCGATGCGCTCACCCGGGTCCACAATCCTGCCGACCCGATCGACGTCTCCGTCGACGGCGCGGCGTGGCGGCGCCTTGCCTATGACGAGTTCTTGGCCGGCCAGGTATCGCTGGCGCTGGTCCGGGCCAAGGTCCGCCGATTATCGGGCCGGCCACTCGTTGGCGACGGCCGCATAGTCGAACAATTGCGCGCGGCACTCCCTTATTCGCTGACCATGTCGCAGGAAATGGCGCTTGCCGAAATCAACGCCGATCTTGGCGACCCCGAACGCATGCTGCGCCTTTTGCAGGGCGACGTCGGCTCCGGCAAGACGGTGATCGCGCTGCTTGCCATGGCGCGTGCCGTCGAGGCCGGCGGCCAGGCGGCATTGATGGCGCCGACCGAAATCCTGGCGCGCCAGCATCTCGCAACGATTGCGCCGTTGGCGGAACGGTCCGGCTTGCGCGTCGCCATCCTCACCGGCCGCGAAAACGGCCGCGAGCGCGCCGACACGCTGACCGGGCTGGCCAATGGCGACATCGACATCGTCGTCGGCACCCATGCGCTGTTCCAGCAAACGGTGACGTTCCATGACCTCGTGTTCGCCGTCGTCGACGAGCAGCACCGTTTCGGCGTCCACCAGCGCCTTGCCATCACCGCCAAGGGCGATGCGCCCGACATGCTGGTGATGACGGCAACGCCGATACCGCGGACGCTGGTGCTGACTGCCTTCGGCGACATGGACGTGTCGAAGCTGACGGAAAAGCCGGCCGGCCGCCAGCCGATCCGCACCGTCACCTTGCCGCTTGAACGGCTCGACGAGCTGATCGGCCGCATGCTCGACGCTGTCGCCGATGGCCAGAAAATCTACTGGATCTGTCCGCTGGTTGAGGAATCCGAGGAGATCAAGCTGATGTCGGCCGAGGACCGTTTTGCCTCGCTGAAGCCGCTGTTCGGTGATCGGATTGGCCTGGTGCATGGCCGCATGAAGGGCGCCGACAAGGACGAGGCGATGCGCGCCTTCAAGCAGGGTGAAACGCGCATCCTGATCGCCACCACGGTGATCGAGGTCGGCGTCGATGTGCCTGACGCAACAATCATGGTCATCGAGCATGCCGAGCGTTTTGGCCTTGCCCAGTTGCACCAATTGCGCGGCCGGGTCGGGCGCGGCGACAAGCCGTCGTCCTGCGTGCTGCTCTACAAGGACCCGATTGGCGAGACGGCCAAACGCCGGCTGTCGGTGATGCGCGAGACCGAGGACGGCTTCCGCATCGCCGAAGAGGATCTGAAGCTGCGCGGCGAAGGCGAGTTGCTCGGCACCCGCCAATCCGGCACGCCGGGCTTCCAGGTGGCGCGCATCGAGGCGCATGCCGACCTGCTCGAGGCCGCCCGCGACGATGCGCGGCTGATCCTGTCGCGTGATCCGGAACTGCAGTCCGAACGCGGCACGGCGCTGCGCCTGCTGCTCTATCTATTCGGCCGCGACGAGGCCGTGCGGCTCCTGCGCGCCGGCTGAGGCATCGCGTCGAGCGGCGGATTGGCGAGCGCGCCGTGGATCTGCTCGCCGTTCACCGTCACCATTTTGACCGCCGGCGCCACCAGGCCGGCCGAAACGATCAGCTTGGCTCCGTCCTCGATCGTCATGTCGAGCAGCACGATGTCGGATTTCGGTACATACATCAGAAAGCCCGTAGTCGGGTTAGGCGTACACGGCATGAACACCGCAATCAGCGGATCGCCTTGCTGGTCGAGCTTCTGGTTGATCTCGGTTTCCTTCTCGCTGGCGACGAAGACCAGCGACCAGACCCCCTTGCGCGGATATTCGACCAACCCGACCTGGCGGAACATGTCGCCCTTGTTCGACAGCACGGTCTCGAAAATCTGCTTCAGCGAACCGTAGATGCCGCGCACCAGCGGCATGCGGCCAAGCAGGCGCTCGCCGAAGTTGACGATGGCGCGACCGACGATATTGGCTGTCAGGAAACCGATAAAGGTGATGAGGATCAGGGCAACGATCAGCCCAAAACCCGGCACTGGAAACGGCAGGTAGGTGTCCGGATTGTAGCGTACCGGGATGTAGGGTTTCACCCAGGAATCGACCCAGCCGATAAGCGACCAGGCAATGTAGGCGGTGATCGCCAATGGCGCGCAAACGACGAAGCCGGTCAGGAAATAGTTTCTCAGCCGGGTCATGCCTGAGGTCTTGAGAGCATCCGACATGGTTCACCGCAGCGTGTGTTTGCAACGCGACACTACTGAACCCGAAGGCGCTTTGGAATTGCGAAGTTTTTAAACGAGACCTATTCCACCGTTACCGATTTCGCCAGGTTGCGAGGCTGGTCGACGTCCGTGCCCATGAACACGGCGGTGAAATAGGCGAGCATCTGGATCGGCAGCGCGTAGATGATCGGCGAGATGATTTCCGGCACGTCCGGCAAAACGATCGTCTCCATCGTCTTCACCGTAGCGTGTGCAGCGCCCTTGCTGTCGGTGATCAGGATGATCTTGCCGCCGCGCGCCGCCACCTCTTGCATGTTCGACACCGTCTTTTCGAAGATGCGGTCGTGCGGGGCGATGACGATGACAGGCATGTTCTCATCGATCAGTGCGATCGGCCCGTGCTTCAGCTCGCCGGCGGCATAGCCTTCGGCGTGGATATAGGAAATTTCCTTGAGCTTCAGCGCGCCTTCCATGGCCAGCGGAAAATTGGTGTCGCGGCCGAGGTAAAGTACATTCTTGTAGTGCGAGAGGTCGCGAGCGATCTTTTCGATCTGCCCATCGAGCTTCAGCACCTGGTTGGCGTAACGCGGCGCTTCGGATAGCGCGCGCACCAGTGTCTTCTCCTGCTCGGGCGAAATGGTCCCACGCGCCATACCAGCTCGCACCGCCAGCGAAGCCAGCACGGAGAGCTGGCAGGTGAACGCCTTGGTCGAGGCGACGCCGATCTCCGGGCCGGCCAGTGTCGGCAGGATGACGTCGGATTCCCGCGCCATGGTCGATTCGCGCACATTGACCACAACACCGATCTTCATGCCGGCCTTGCGGCAGTAGCGCAGCGACGCCAGTGTGTCCGCCGTCTCGCCCGATTGCGAGATAAAGAAGGCGGCATCGGTCTTCGACAGCGGCATCTCGCGGTAGCGAAACTCCGAGGCGACATCGATGTCGACCGGCAGCCGCGCATAGCGCTCGAACCAGTATTTGCTGATCAACCCGGCGAGATAAGCGGTGCCACAGGCCGAAATCGCCAGCCGGTCGATCTTGGCGAAATCGAATGGCAGGTCGAGCGGCTTCGAGACGCCACCGACGAAATCCACATAATATGCCAGCGTGTGCGAGATCACTTCCGGCTGTTCGTGGATTTCCTTTTCCATGAAATGGCGCCGGTTACCCTTGTCGACCATGAAGCTCGTGCTGAGCGACTGCTGGCGTTTGCGGTCGACCTTGTTGCCGTCCATGTCGAAGATGGCAACGTCGTTGCGGCGCACTACCGCCCAGTCGCCGTCTTCCAGATAGGTGATCGAGTTGGTGAACGGGGCAAGCGCGATGGCGTCGGAGCCCAGGAACATCTCGCCATCGCCATGTCCGACGGCCAGCGGCGGGCCATTGCGGGCGCCGACGATCAGATCCTCGTCGCCCTTAAACATGATGGCCAGCGCAAAGGCGCCTTCCAGCCGCTTCAGCGCCTGATGCGCGGCCTCGACCGGCTTCAGGCCCCTGGCCAGTTCGCGCGCCACCAGATGGGCGACGACCTCGGTGTCGGTCTGCGAGGAAAACGTATAGCCGTCGCGGATCAACTCATCGCGCAATTCGGCGAAATTCTCGATAATGCCGTTATGGACGATGGCGAGCCCGTCGGAAAAATGCGGATGCGCATTGGTCTCGTTCGGCACGCCATGCGTTGCCCAGCGCGTGTGGCCGATGCCGATCGTGCCACCGAGCGGTTCGTCCTTCAGCCGGCGCTCGAGATTGATCAGCTTGCCTTCGGCACGGCGACGGGCGAGATGGCCATGATCGATGGTCGCGACGCCGGCCGAATCATAGCCGCGATATTCGAGCCTTTTCAGCGCATCGACGATAAGCGGCGCGACCGGCGAGTTACCGACTATTCCAACGATACCGCACATGGCGCTTCCCCCGACTCTGACTTCAAACCCGGCACTATTTAGAGACTGCCTGGCGACCGCGAAAAATCACATTCCATTTCGTCCGGTATCAGCCGGACTATCCTGCACAGATGCACCATCACAGAGCGCTCTTGCAATCCGGTTACTGCAATTGCTCAGTTTCTCCGCTCATATATCCTATCTCGCCTCAAAGGCTCCTGAAATCAGTCAAAGACATGATGCGGCCATGAACGAACGAATTGACACGGTGACACTTTGGCGTCCGGTTGGGCCACGCGAACTGGAGTTGATCCAGAGTTCAGGGATGCGCGCCTTTCCTCCTCGACTTGCCGATCAGCCGATCTTCTATCCGGTAACGAGCGAGGCCTATGCCACCCAGATCGCCCGAGACTGGAATGTGCCCGCGAGCGGATCAGGTTTCGTGACCCGTTTCGAGGTGCGCCGCAGCTTTCTGGACCGTTACAGCGTCCAGCATGCCGGCAGCCGGGCGCATCTGGAATACTGGATCCCGGCCGAAGACCTGTCCGCCTTCAACGATGCAATCGTTGGGGAAATCCAGCTTGTCGCTGAGTTCCGTTAGGCTATCCTTTTTTGTGGGCAGCCGCGGCCGAAGCGAACCGTTCGCGCAACTCCTTGCCCTTGCCGGGCAGAGTCCGCTGGCGGGCACGGCCGAAGGCCAGTGCATCGTCGGGCACGCTTTCGGTGATGACGCTGCCCGAGGCGATGTAGCCGCCCTTGCCGATCGACACCGGCGCCACCAGCGAGGAATTCGAGCCGATGAAGGCGCCCTCGCCGATATCGGTGAAGAATTTCGAATAACCGTCATAATTGCAGGTGATGGTGCCGGCGCCGATATTGGCGCCTGCGCCGATGCGGGCATCGCCGATATAGGTCAGGTGGTTGACCTTGGCGCCCTCCTCGACGATCGCTTGCTTTACCTCGCAGAAATTGCCGACCTTGGCTTTGTTTCTCAGATCGGCCCCGGGCCGCAGCCGCGCGAACGGCCCGACATCGCAATTCGACGCGATGGTTGCGCCTTCGATATGGCTGAAGGCATGGATCTTGGCGCCCGTGGCGATTTTCACGCCCGGCCCGAACCAGACATTGGGCTCGATGATCGTATCGGCGCCGATATCGGTGTCGTGCGAGAAGAACACGGTTTCTGGCGCAATCAGCGTCACGCCGGAAAGCATCGCTTCATGCCGCCGGCGCGCCTGCCAGATGCCTTCCGCCTGGGCAAGCTCGGCGCGGTTGTTGATGCCGAGCGCATTTTCGAAACTGGCTTCGATGGCGACGACATCAAGTCCTTGCGCAGCGGCGATCTCGACGATGTCGGTGAGATAATACTCGCCCTTGGCGTTCTTGCTGCCGACTTGATCGAGCAGCTTCAGCGCATGCCTGCCGGCGACCGCCATCAGCCCGCCATTGCAGAAGGTGATTTTCTTCTCCTCGTCCGAACAGTCCTTCTCCTCGCGGATGGCGACGAGCTTGCCGGCCTTTTCGATAAGCCGGCCGTAGCCCGAAGGATTTTCCGTACGGAAGCCGACCACGACGACAGCCGCACCTTCGGCCAGCTTCAGCCGCGCCGCCGCCAGTGCTTCCGGATCGATTAACGGCGTGTCGCCAAACATCACCAGGATGTCATCATAACCCCTTGATATCGCTGCCCGCGCGGCAAGCACGGCGTGCGCGGTGCCGAGGCGCTTTTCCTGAACAAAAGTCTCGACCTTCGGCGCGAACTTGAGTGCCGCCTTGCGCATCTCGTCGGCGCCATGGCCGATCACCAGCGCCAGCTCACCGCTGCCGGCGGCTTCAGCCGCCTTGACGACGTGGGCAACCATTGGCAGGCCGGCGATTGTGTGCAGCACTTTCGGCACCGCACTCTTCATGCGCGTGCCTTCACCGGCAGCGAGGATGATGGACAGGCAGGATCTCTGGCTCATGGGGACAGCAACCGTTGAAAGGAGTCTGGAATCGAAGCGTTAGTAGCACCGGCGCCATGCTGCACCAATGCGGTTAAATTCCGGTGAGACGGTGGAACCTCCAACCCGCGAGACGCTCAAGCCGATCGGCTCAGGCGGCTTCCGCCTCGTTGCGTGATGCGAAGCCGGGGGCTCGGCCACGACCGTATTGCCGTGGCGAACAGTTCATGACCCGCTTGAAGGCTGTGCTGAAGGCGCTTTCGGATTCGTAACCGAGCGACAGCGCGATGACGGCGACGGGATCGCTGGAATTCGTCAGCCGGTCGCCGGCCAGCAGCATTCGCCAGCGCGTCAAATAGTCCATGGGCGATGCGCCGACCGTCTCCTTGAATCTAAGCGCAAAGGTCGATCGCGACATGCCGGCCCGTTCCGCCAGCTCCTGTAACGTCCAGCCATGCGCCGGATCGTCGTGCATGGCGCTGATCGCCGCGCCCATCTGTTTGTCCGCCAGGGCAAAGAGCCAGCCGATGCCACCTTTCAATCCTTCCGAAAGATGCAGCCGCAGCGCCTGAACCAGCATCATGTGGGCGAGGTGCCGGATCACCAGAAAGCCGCCCGGTTGTGGCTCGCGCAGCTCCTGCATCATCCGCTCCACCGACCAGCGCAGCGCAGACTGGTCCGACTCTTTGCGGATATGCACAATGGCTGGCAGCATCCGCAACAGGATGCCGGCATGATTGCCGCCAAGCGCGAAGCGGCTGCTGACCAGAAAGAAATCACCGCCGCCATTGTGGGTCACGACACCGCCGGCTCGCGCTGGCGGAAAAATCTTGACGGCTTCAACAGGCGCCAGGCCCATGTCGCTTGCAAGGCGGAAAGGCCGTCCGCTCGGCAGCAGGAAACAGTCCCCCGTCTCAAGGTGCACTGCGTCGGCAACGCCCTCCACCGACAGCCAGCACCGGCCCGAGACCACCGCTCCCGTCTTGATGCTTTGCTGCTGGTCGGGGAACTGGATCGACCATTCACCACCTGCATCGAAGCCGGCCGACATATAGTTTCGCGGCTTCAGCAGCGAGAGCACATCTGAAAGGGGATCCATGGGTCATTCCGGACGATTGCGAAGATAATACGCACTTTACCGCATAGATCGTATTTTCTCAAGCGCCTATCACGACGTCAGCGGGCCGCGAACATGGTCGTGGTCAGAAATGAACAAGGAGAAGTCGTGATGCGTGTTTTCGTTACCGGAGCGACCGGATTCGTCGGTTCTGCCGTCGTTCAAGAACTCATCGGCGTCGGCCATCGGGTGCTCGGCCTCGCCCGCTCAGAGGCGTCGGCCAAGTCGCTTGCCGCCACTGGGGCCGAGGTGCATCGAGGCGACCTCGAAGACCTGGAGAACCTGCGCAGGGGTGCGGCAGCCGCCGATGCGGTGATCCACACCGGGTTCAACCACGACTTTTCGAAGTTCGCGCAAAACTGCGAAATGGACCGGCGCGCCATCGAGGCGATGGGCGGTGCACTCAAAGGCTCCGAGCGCCCCCTGCTCGTCACCTCCGGAACCGCGCTACAGGCGCGGGGCCGTATCGCGACGGAGGAAGATGCGCCTGTCCCCGCTTCCGCTTCGTATCCCCGCGCCTCCGAAGCGACAGCCGCCGCGCTGGCGGCACGCGGGGTGTGCGCGTCGGTTGTCCGCCTTCCGCCGTCGGTCCATGGCCAGGGCGACCACGCCTTTGTTCCGATCCTCATCGACCTTGCTCGCAAGAAGGGCGTGTCGGCCTATGTCGGCGAAGGGCTCAATCGCTGGCCCGCCGTGCATCGGTTCGATGCCGCCCGCATCTACCGGCTTGCGCTCGAGCATGGCGCCGGTGGCGGGCGCTATCACGCGATCGCCGAAGAAGGCGTGCCGTTCAAGGACATCGCCGGCGTGATCGGCCGGCGCCTGAACGTGCCGGTCGTCGCCAAGTCCGCCGAAGAGGCCGGCGATCATTTTGGCTGGTTCACGATGTTCGCGGCGATGGATGTCCCGACTTCAAGCGAGCGAACCCGCGCGCTGCTGGGCTGGGCGCCGAGCGGACCCGGGCTCATCGTCGATATCGACCAGCCAAGCTATTTCGGAGGCTGAACGGACACGTAGCTGTGGTACCTTGTGCCGCAGTTACGGCCTCGCGCCTCGGCCGGGCGGCAAACCTATCCCAATTGCCCCAGCACCGGAAAATTCTCGAGCAACCAATAGGACGCCGCCTGCACGCCGCCGGTCAGGAAAAACACGCCGGCCACGACCAGCAGCGCGCCGATGGCTTTTTCGACGCGGCCGAGATGGACGCGGAATTTCCCGAGAAAGCGCATGAAGGCGCCGGAAAACAGCGCCGCGACCAGGAACGGTATGCCGAGGCCGAGCGAGTAGGCGGCAAGCAGCAGCGCGCCCTCGCCCACCGTCTCGCGGCCGCCGGCAAGCGTCAGGATCGGCCCCAGCACCGGGCCGATGCAGGGCGTCCAGCCAAAGGCAAAGGCCAAGCCCATGACGTAAGCGGCGATCAGGCTGGCCGGCTTGCCTTGTGACTGGAAGCGCGCCTCGCGTGAAAGCAAAGGGATGCGCAATACGCCGAGGAAATTCAGCCCCATCAGGATGATCAGCACTCCGGCCGCCATTGCCAGCGGCTCCTGCCAGACCCGTAGCAGATGGCCGATAGTGGAGGCGCCGGCGCCCAGCGCGACGAAGACGGTCGAGAAGCCGAGCACGAAGGCGATGGAGGAATTAACCAGCGCGCCTCGCGCGCCAGCCTTTGCCGCAATGCCGGCTTCGCCGCGGAAATCGTCGACCGACACGCCGGCCATGTAGCACAGATAGGGCGGCACCAACGGCAGCACGCAGGGTGACAGGAACGAAATCGCTCCCGCCCCGATCGCGCTGACATAGCCGACGTCCAATGCCATTTCCGTCTCCCGATGACTGCGCAGCCATATAGCCGCGACAACGGCCATCCGCCAATCACCATCGCGTGGCCCCAGCAAGTCGTCGCCCTCGCCTGGATCTATGGAAAACAGCCCGGGAAGAAAGGGCCGCCATGCAGCGTTGATCAAACGAAGCGCGTTGTTCCGCGCGCTTTTTCGAATCATCCAAGGAGAAGTCCATGAAAACGATCGCAATCGGCATGGCCGCGCTTTTGCTCGGCACCGTCGTGTCCTACGCCGCCGAGGCGTGGAAGGAAGCAGAAGTCGGCGGCACCAAGATCTACACCGACGCCAGCGGCATGACGCTCTACACCTATGACAAGGACGAGGCCGGCAAGTCGAATTGCTACGACAAATGCGCCGCCAATTGGCCGCCACTGAAAGCTGACGCCAACGCCAAGGCCGAGGGCGAATGGACGATCGTCGACCGCACCGACGGCACCAGGATGTGGGCCTATGAAGGCAAGCCGCTCTACACGTTCATCAAGGACAAGAAGGCCGGCGATGTCACCGGCGAGGGCGTCGGCGGCGTCTGGCATATCGCCAAAGCCGACTGAGCCTTGAGCCTCTGATCCGCTGTAACAGGCGGTAATACGGCTGGTCGCCGGGACGTTGACCCAACCACCCGGCGGCCAGCTTTTCAGCACAGCAATTCCGTGCGACTGTCCGAGCAAATGCCGGGCTGCATATTGCGCAGTTCACAGCGTCTGTTCAAGCAGGGCTGGCGCGTGCTCGATGTTTCTCTTATATCCGCGGGAGAGTTTGTCCCGTTCTCCAGGATCAATTGCCGGGTTTGTCCAGCGATAGGCTGCCCATTTCCCTTGTCCAGGATTGCGGAAATCGCAAGGCGCGCCGTTGGGTTGCGCATTCGGTGCAGGGCCGCATTTTGACTGCTTGGCCTTGACCGGATGCAAAAGCGCGGCCATGTGAGCGACACATTGAACGAGATTTCGTCGCGCGCAGCGGAATTCTTCTGCCGCATCACAACTGATATGAGACCGTATGGACGTCGTCGTCGTCGAATCGCCGGCCAAGGCGAAGACAATTAACAAGTACCTGGGCAAGAACTACAAGGTTCTGGCCTCGTTCGGCCATGTCCGCGATCTACCGGCCAAGGATGGCTCGGTGCGCCCGGATGAGGACTTTGCCATGTCCTGGGCCGTCGACACCGCGTCTGGAAAGCGTCTCGCCGATATCGCCAAGGCAGTCAAGGACGCCGACGGGCTGATCCTCGCCACCGATCCGGACCGTGAGGGCGAAGCGATCTCCTGGCATGTCCTGGAAGTGCTGAAACAGAAGCGCGCGTTGAAGGACAAGCCGGTCAGCCGCGTCGTCTTCAATGCCATCACCAAGGCGTCGGTGCTGGAGGCGATGGCCAATCCGCGCCAGATCGATGCGCCGCTGGTCGATGCCTATCTCGCCCGCCGCGCGCTCGACTATCTGGTCGGCTTCACGCTGTCGCCGGTGCTGTGGCGCAAGCTGCCCGGCGCCCGCTCGGCCGGCCGCGTCCAGTCGGTGGCACTGCGTCTGGTCTGCGACCGCGAATCCGAGATCGAGCGCTTCATTCGCGAGGAATACTGGCAGGTCGCCGCCATCCTCGGCACGCCGCGCAAGGAAAATTTCGAGGCGCGGCTGACCGCCTTCGAGCGCAAGAAGCTGCAAAAGCTCGACATTTCCAACAAGGCGCAGGCCGACGACATCAAAGCGATGCTCGAAGGCGCCAGCTTCAAGGCAGTGTCGGTCGAAGCCAAGCCGACCAGGCGCAATCCCGGCCCGCCCTTCACCACCTCGACGCTGCAGCAGGCAGCCTCATCGGGTCTCGGCTTTTCGGCCAACCGCACCATGCAGGTGGCGCAGCGGCTTTATGAGGGCATGGAGATCGGCGGCGAGACCACCGGCCTGATCACCTACATGCGAACCGACGGCGTGCAGATGGCGCCGGAGGCGATCTCTGCCGCACGCGATGCGATTGCCAAGGAATTCGGCCCTAAATACCTGCCTGAAAAGCCGCGCGTCTATTCCGCCAAGGCCAAGAATGCCCAGGAGGCGCACGAAGCGATCCGTCCGACCGATTTCATGCGCACGCCGGCTTCCGTCAGGCAGTATCTCGACGCCGACCAGGCGCGGCTTTACGAGATGATCTGGAAACGCGCCATCGCCAGCCAGATGCAGCCGGCCGAGATCGAGCGCACCACGGTCGAGATCGAGGCGATCAACGGTTCGCGTACCGCCGAGCTTCGTGCTGTCGGCTCGGTTGTTCGCTTCGACGGCTTCCTTGCCGCTTACATCGAGCAGAAGGAAGAAGATTCGGAAGACGAAGAAAGCCGCCGCCTGCCCGAGATCCGTGCCGGCGAGCAGCTCGCTCGCGAGGCGATCAACGCCACCCAGCACACCACCGAGCCGCCGCCGCGCTATTCCGAGGCGTCGCTGATCAAGAAGCTGGAAGAACTGGGCATTGGCCGCCCGTCGACCTATACGGCGATCCTCAAGACGCTCGAGGATCGCGATTACGTCACCATCGACAAGCGCAAGCTGGTGCCGCAGGCCAAGGGCCGGCTATTGTCGGCTTTCCTCGAAAGCTTCTTCGAGCGTTATGTCGAGTACGACTTCACCGCTTCGCTCGAGGAGAAACTCGACGAAATCTCCGACGGCAAGCTAGCCTGGAAGGATGTGCTGCGCGATTTCTGGAAGGATTTTTCCGGCGCCGTCGCCGACATCAAGGAGCTGCGCGTCACCGACGTGCTCGATGCGTTGAACGAGGAACTGGCGCCGCTGGTGTTTCCCGCGCGCGAGGATGGCTCCAACCCCCGCATATGCCCGAAATGCGGCACCGGCAACCTGTCGCTCAAGCTCGGCAAGTTCGGCGCCTTCGTCGGCTGCTCGAACTATCCCGAATGCTCCTTCACCCGCCAGCTCGGTGACGCCGCCAATCCCAATGGCGAGAACGGCAGCGGCGAAGACGGCACCAAGGTGCTCGGCAAGGACCCCTATACGGCCGAGGAGATCACGCTGCGCAATGGCCGGTTCGGCCCCTATATCCAGCGCGGCGACGGCAAGGATGCCAAGCGCTCCAGCCTACCCAAGGGCTGGACTGTCGATTCGATCGATCACGAAAAGGCGCTCGCCCTGCTGTCGCTGCCGCGCGACGTCGGCAAGCATCCGGAATCCGGCAAGATGATTTCGGCCGGGCTGGGGCGCTACGGGCCGTTCGTGCTGCATGACGGCACCTACGCCAATCTCGACAGCATCGAGGACGTGTTCTCGATCGGCCTCAATCGCGCCGTCTCGGTGATCGCCGAGAAGCAATTGAAAGGCAAGGGCGGCCGCAATGGCGGCACAGCCGCTGCTCTGAAGGAGCTTGGCGAGCATCCTGCCGGCGGCGGCAAGATCGTCGTGCGTGACGGCAAATACGGGCCTTATGTGAATTTCGGCAAGGTCAATGCGACCCTGCCGAAGGGCAAGGATCCGCAATCGGTGACGGTCGAGGATGCGGTGGCGCTGATTGCGGAAAAGGAAGCCAAGGGCGGCAATGGCGGCAGAAAGCCGTTCCGCAAAGCGGCCGCGCCTGCGAAGAAACCAGCAGCGGCCAAAAAACCGGCGGCCAGGAAAAAGGGATAGGACGGGTTGGCGCGCAAAGTCTCCGGAAGAAGCCACGGCGATCTGCGCACCGCCGATACCCGTGCCAAGGTCAGGGACAACTACCGGCCTTCGCGTGACGAGATACTGCGTTACATCGCAGAAAATCCAGACCGCGCCGGAAAACGCGACATCGCCAAGGCGTTCGCGCTGCGCGGCGAAGACCGTATCTGGCTGAAGGACATGTTGCGCGACTTGCAGGACGAAGGCCTGCTGACCAAGGAGCGCAAGCGGCTTGCCCGCGTCGGCGCCCTGCCCCACGTCGCGGTGCTCGACATCTTTGGCCGCGACGCCGACGGCGTGCTGCTGGCGCACCCGACCGAAGCGATCGGCAATGGCGAACCTCCGGTCATAGCGATCCGCGTGTCGCGCGGCGGCAATGGCCCGACGCCTGGCATCGGCGACCGGGTTTTGGCCAAGACCTTTCCAACCGACGATCCGGCAGGCCCGGCCTATACCGGCCGGGTGATGAAGATCTTCGAGAAGCGCACCGATGCGGTTCTCGGCGTTTTCCGTGTGCTGAAGGACGGCACGTTCCGCATCGAGCCGGTGGAAAGGCGCCAGCCGGAGCTGGTCGTCGACAAGGAATTCCAGAACGGCGCCAAGAATGGCGACCTGGTCGAGGTCGAGCCGGCGCGGGCCTCCCGTTACGGGCTGCCGAGAGCCAAGGTGCTGGCGGTATTGGGCTCCTTGACCAGCGAAAAGGCGGTCTCGATGATCGCCATCCACGCGCACGACATTCCGCATATTTTTCCCCTCGACGTCATCGCCGAGGCAGAGGCGGTCAAGCCGGCGACGCTTGCCGGCCGCGAGGATTGGCGCGAGCTGCCGCTGCTCACCATCGATCCGTCCGACGCCAAGGATCATGACGACGCGGTGTTCGCCATGCCCGACACCGACGAGACGAACGCCGGCGGCGTGATCGTCACCGTCGCCATTGCCGATGTCGCCGCCTATGTGCGCTATGGCACGGCGCTCGACCGCGAAGCGCTGAAGCGCGGCAATTCGGTCTATTTCCCCGATCGTGTCGTGCCGATGCTGCCGGAGCGCATCTCGAACGACCTCTGTTCGCTGCGCGAGGCCCAGGATCGTCCGGCGATAGCGGTGCGCATGACTTTCTCGGCTGATGGCCACAAACTCAGGCACTCCTTCCATCGCATCATGATGAAGTCGGCGGCGAAACTCGCGTATCAGCAGGCGCAAGCGGCGATCGACGGCGCACCGGACGACACGACTGGCCCGATCCTCGATGCGGTGCTGAGGCCGCTATGGGACGCTTACGCGATCCTGAAGCGCGGCCGCGACACGCGCCAGCCGCTCGAGCTCGATCTGCCGGAGCGCAAGATCCTGCTCAAGCAGGACGGCACCGTCGACAAGGTCGTCGTGCCGGAGCGGCTCGACGCGCACAAGCTGATCGAAGAGTTCATGATCCAGGCCAATGTCGCCGCCGCCGAGACGCTGGAGGCGAAGCGGCAGGCGCTGGTCTACCGCATCCACGATGCGCCTTCGCTCGCCAAGCAGGAATCGCTGCGCGAATTCCTGCAGACGCTCGGCCTGTCACTGACGCGCGGTGCGCAGATGCGGCCGAACCAGTTCAACGGCATCCTCGCTCGCGTGCGCGGCGCCGACAATGAGGGACTGGTCAACGAAGTGGTGCTGCGCTCGCAGAGCCAGGCTGAATATTCGCCTGCCAATATCGGCCATTTCGGCCTCAACCTGAAGCGCTACGCGCATTTCACCTCGCCGATCCGCAGATATGCCGACCTGATTGTGCATCGTGGGCTGATTGCCGCACTCGGCCTTGGTCCGGGCGGCCTGACGCAGGACGAGGCGGAGCGGCTGGAGGAGGTCTCGGCGCTGATCTCGGCGACCGAGCGGCGCGCCATGGCCGCCGAGCGCGACACGGTCGACCGGCTGATCGCCGCCTATCTCGCCGAGCGCATCGACGACCGTTTCGACGCCCGCATCTCGGGCGTCACCAAATCGGGCCTGTTTGTCCAATTGCCGCAGTATGGGGCGGATGGCTTCATTCCGGTTTCAACCCTGGGCGGCGACTACTATATATACGACGAAACTGCTCGATCGCTTTTCGGAGAACGCACCGGCAAGGGCTATCAGCTTGCCGATCGCGTCGAGGTTCGCCTGATCGAGGTGGCGCCGATGGCCGGTGCGATGCGTTTCGAGATGCTGACCGAGCCAAAGCCGCTGCCCGGCTCCAAACGGTCGTTCCATAAGGCCAAAAGCCGCGCCCGGGCGTCGCAATCGCGTCCAGGCACGCGCGGCAGGAGACGGTAATGCCAACAGAACTGCAGGTGGAAGAACGGGTCTTCGGCGGCGAACATCACTCGGGCCGGACCGCCCGGCCACTATTGACGGCAATGAAGCGCGGCATGCTCGGCCGCTGCCCGCATTGCGGCGAGGGAAAGCTGTTTCGCGCCTTCCTCAAGACCGTCGACAAATGCGGTCACTGCGGCGAGGAACTTCACCACCATCGCGCCGACGACCTGCCGGCCTATCTTGTGGTGGTCATTGTCGGCCATATCGTGCTCGGCGCCTTCATGGGTGTCGAGGCGACCTCGACGCTGTCGACCTGGCAGCACATTGCCATCTGGGTGCCATTGACCATCATTCTCGCCGTCGTCCTGCTGCAACCGGTCAAGGGCGCTGTCATCGGCCTGCAATGGGCGTTTTATATGCACGGCTTTGGCGGTGAAGAAGATCTGATCGAGTCGCATCCCGGGCTTGAGACCGAGGCTGGCGCAAATCGGCATGGCTGGACGCCACTTTCGCATCGGAGAAGATTCCGCTAGGTCGAGCGCATGGACGTTATGACCAAGGCGGAAGTCGGCAAGGTTGAGCGGATCGCGCTCGACGCCAAGCCTATACGCCCGCGCGACGCCGCGACGCTGATCCTGCTCGACCGCAAGGGCGACGAGTTCCTGGTGCTGATGGGCCGGCGCCACGCCCGTCATGCCTTCATGCCGGGTAAATTCGTGTTTCCCGGCGGCCGCACCGATCCGGCCGACAGCCGAATTCCCGTAGCCAGCGCACTTCATCCTGACGAAGAAGCGAGATTGACAGCCGGCATCGGCCGCACCAGCCCGGCCCGCGCCCGCGCCATCGCCTTGTCGGCAATCCGCGAAACCTATGAGGAGGCCGGCCTGCTGATCGGCCAAAATGGCACCTTCGCGACCGCCAAGCGCGACTGGCAGGGCTTTGTCGAGCACGGCGTCATCCCATCACTGCAACCGCTGCGCTTCATTGCACGCGCCATCACCCCGCCCAACCGGGTGCGCCGCTTCGATACGCGCTTTCTCGCCGCATGGCGCGACGACGTCGCCGTGGAACTGCCCGGCGGCGGGCCGACCAACGAGTTGGAAGACGTCGTTTGGCTGCCGCTGGCCAAGGCCAGGCAAGTCGATATTCCAGACATCACGCGCACGGTCCTGGAGGAGCTGGAAACGCGGCTCGCCCAGGATCCGCTGCTGAGCCCCGGCGGTCCCGTGCCGTTCTACCGGCTTGTCCGCAATCGCTTCGTCCGCGAAATTCTCTAGAGCAGCCAGGCATTCCATGACAGTCGATACCCAGCCGCAGGGCAAGGAACGCGTACACTGGCTGCCGATGGTCGCGGCGATCTCGTCGATCAGCGTCGTCGGCATTGCCATCGGCCTTGGCATGCCGCTGCTCAGTGTGATCCTGGAAACGCGCGGCCATTCCGCGTCGATGATCGGTCTCAATACCGCGGTCGCAGGCCTCGCCTCGATTGCCGGCGCGCCGCTCGCCACCCCGCTTGCCGTGCGATTCGGCGTCGCCTGGACGATGCTTGCCATGATTGCCGCCGGGGCGCTGGCTTTTGTCGGTTTCCATTTCGCGCCAGCTTTCTGGATGTGGTTTCCGCTGCGCGTCCTGCTGCATATCGCGCTGACGGTGCTGTTCATCCTGTCGGAATTCTGGATCAGCACCTCGGCGCCGCCGCACCGGCGCGGACTGGTGCTCGGCATCTATGCCACCGTGCTGTCACTCGGCTTTGCCGCCGGGCCATGGCTGTTCGCCCATCTCGGCAGCAGCGGTTTCCTCCCCTTCGGCGTCACCATCGCCTTGGTTACGCTCGCTGCCATACCGGTCCTGGCGGCGCGCAACGAAAGCCCAACGATCGTCTCCGACGGCGAAACCAGCAATTTCCTGCGTTATATCTGGCTGGTGCCGACGGCGACCGCCGCTGTGCTGGTGTTCGGCGCGGTTGAGACGGGCGGATTTGCGCTGTTCCCGGTCTACGGCAACCGCATCGGCTATTCAGAGGCGGACGCCGCCCTGTTGCTCACCATGATCGGCCTCGGCAACGTGCTGTTGCAAATCCCGATCGGCATGATCAGCGACCGCGTCAGCGACCGCCGCTATCTGCTGATGGCCTGTGCCACGGTCGGGCTTGTCGGCACCGTCTTTATGCCGTTCTTCGCGCAGAATTGGCACTTGATGGCAGCGCTTCTGTTCGTCTGGGGCGGCGTGGTCGCCGCCATGTACACGATCGGTCTGGCGCATCTCGGTTCCCAGCTTTCCGGCCACGAACTGGCCTCCGCCAACGCCGCCTTCGTGCTTTGCTACGGTGTCGGCATGGTGCTTGGCCCGCAGGCAATCGGCATCGGCATGGATGCTTTCGGGCCGTCGGGCTTCGGTTGGGCGCTCGGCCTGTTCTTCGCCTGCTATATCGTGCTGGTTGGCACCAGGCTGCTCCGCAAAATCCTCTGAGTGGGCCCGCTGCCGACATTGCTCCCACTGCTGACTAACTACTGACACCACCATGTCAGGAGCGCTCGCGTATATGCTCCCTCAAAGTGCATAAGCAGGGAGACCTCGGATGATCGACAGTGGCTTTGAGACGAAATCGCTGCGGATGGAATTGCTGCTGCTGGTGACCTTTCAGGCACCGGCCGCCGATGTCGACCGCATCATGGAGGCGGTGGTCGCGATCGCGCCGCTCAGAATGGGCAAATATGACAGCAATGCCTTTCAGTCGGCAGACGGCATCGAGCGCTATCGGCCGCTGGAAGGTGCCGCCGCCGGCGCCGAGACGGAATTGCGCAGGCGGCCGGGGACTGTCGAGGTGTCGTTCGAACTGCCCGACGACCAGAAGCTCGCCGCTCGCGTCGTCGAAGCGATTTACCAGGTTCACAGCTATCAGGAGCCGGTGATCCGTATTCAGCCACTGCTTGCCAGCCGCTCCAAGGGTCTCGACGACCGCGCCAACCCGAACCGTTGGTGGAACACGACGGGAGATTGGAAGAAGGCGTTGCAGCCGGAAACCGTCGCGGCGGAGTGAGCGGAACCCGGTCGTATCTCGGTTTGAATTTGGCTGTCAGGAAGCCTGCCAATGAATGATGAAGCAAATCGCAAACCAGCAAGCGATCCCCAGGATCTGGCGCGGCTATTGGTCTCTCGCGAGCAAGCGGGAGACGCCGAAGGAATGGCTGCTCTTTACGAACCCGGTGCCATCCTCGATACCGGCAACGGACAGTTGGCCTGCGGCAGAGACGCCATCAGCCGATTTTACGCCAAGTTGGTGGCAGCGGGACGAAAGTTTGATCTCGGAGATCAGCGTCCGGCTATCATCAACGGGGATTTGGGGCTTACGTCCACGCGCCTTGCCGATGGCACCGTGACTGCGGAAATCGCTCGCCGGCAAAGTGACGGGAACTGGCTTTGGGTGATCGATCAGCCGTCCATCGCTCGATACTCATAGCCAGCATTCAAACTGAGACGCCGCCCGGAGCCTGCTTACGACGGCCGAAGCCACACAGGAGCCTCATCCCCAGCCTCACTCGGCCGGCAATAAACCCGGACAACTCACGTGCTACCTAATCCGGACAACTCGCCTGCTTACGACACAGAACCTGGACAAGGGTTGACTTTCCGGGCGCGTTCTTTATGTGTCGCGGCAAGTTTCCCGCGTCCGGGTGTTTCCCCGTGCTCCAGCGGCCAAAACTCCACGAACATTTAACGGACGAACATCATGGCCAAAGCCGCAAACATCAAGATCAAGCTTCTGTCGACCGCCGACACCGGTTTCTTCTACGTGACCAGCAAGAACAGCCGCACCAAGACGGACAAGCTGTCGTTCCGCAAATACGACCCGGTCGCCAAGAAGCACGTCGAGTTCAAGGAAACCAAGATCAAGTAATCCGGTTTTCTCTCGCAGTACCGAAACGCCGCCTTCCGGGCGGCGTTTTTCGTTTCGGGGATGCAGGACTAGCCGATGCGATCACCGCTTGCCGGATCGAACAGATGCAGCGACGCCGGGTCGGCCGACAGGCGCACGGCCTCACCCGGTTTCACACTGGCCCGACCCATGGCGAAGACGCACACCTGCTGGCCGGCAAGCTTGGTGTAGAACTGGGTCGACAGGCCGAGCGGCTCCACTACGCCCACCTCGCCTTTCAGCGCGCCATTGTCGGCAAGCCGGATATGCTCCGGCCGTAAGCCGACGGTGATCGCATCGCCATCCCTGAGCGGCAACCCGTCCGGCAGCCGCAGCTTCTGGCCGTCGGCCAGTACGGCATCCGACTTGGCGGTCTTTTCAACCACGGCAGGCAGGAAATTCATGCCGGGCGAGCCGATGAACCCGGCGACGAACATGTTGACCGGCCGGTCATACAGATCGAGCGGCGCACCGACTTGCTGGACGAGGCCGTCATGCATGACGACGATACGGTCGGCCATTGTCATTGCTTCGATCTGGTCATGGGTGACATAGACCGAAGTGGTCTTCAATTGCTGGTGCAGCGCCTTGATCTCGGCACGCATATGGACGCGCAGCTTGGCATCGAGGTTCGAAAGCGGCTCGTCGAAGAGAAAGACTTTCGGGTCGCGGACGATGGCCCGGCCCATGGCGACGCGCTGACGCTGGCCGCCGGACAATTGCCGCGGCAAGCGTTGCAGAAGCGCATCGAGCCCGAGCCGCTTGGCGGCACCGTCCACCCTTGCATCGATCGCCGGCTTGCCGGCCTTCCTCAGCATCAGGCTGAAACCCATGTTCTTCGACACGTCCATATGCGGATAGAGCGCGTAGGACTGGAATACCATGGCAATGTCGCGGTCCTTTGGCGCGATGTCGTTGACCAGGCGCTCGCCAATATGGATTTCGCCGTCGGAGACCTCCTCCAGCCCGGCGATCATGCGCAGCAGGGTCGATTTCCCGCAGCCGGACGGGCCGACCAGGACCACGAACTCGCCGTCGGCGATTTCGAGATCGACCGCGTGCAGGACGCGCACGGCTCCATAGTCTTTGCGGACTTTGTCGAGTGTGACGGAGGCCATCGATCTATCCCTTGACGGCACCGGCCGTAAGACCGGTGACGAGGTAGCGTTGCAGGAAGGCAAAGAACATGCAGACCGGGATCAGCGCCAGGATGGAAGCGGCCATCATCTGCCCCCAGTCGACCGCGAATTTCCCTATATAGGTGAGCAGGCCGACCGCGAAGGTCTTCTGGTCGTCGCTGGAAATCAGCATCAGCGCAAACAGCAACTCGCTCCAGGCGGCGGTAAAGACGAAGCCGAGCGTCGCGCCCATGCCGGGCAGCGTCAGCGGCACGATCACCTTGCGCATCGCCTGCAGGCGCGTGCAGCCGTCGATCATGGCCGCCTCTTCCAGGTCCCGCGGAATGCCATCGAAGAAGGACTGCATCAGGAACGTCGCAAAGGCCGTATTGAAGGCGGTGTAGATGATGACGAGCCCGGTCAGGCTGTTGATGAGACCGATCTGCCCCATGATGCGATAGATCGGCGGAATGACCATCACCAGCGGAAAAGTCTGGGTGAGCAGAAGCAGGATGGCCAGGGTCGCCTTGCCGCGGAAGGAAAATCGCGACATGGCGTAGCCGGCCAGCGTGGCAATGACCGTTACGAAGGCCGCCGTCGACACCGAAACGATAACGCTGTTCAGGAAGTAGCGCGGGAAATCGGTGGCTTCGAGCACGGTGACGAAGTTCTGCAGCGTCGTTTGCGACGGCCAGAAAGTGATGCCTTCGGAGTAGAGCAGCCGCTCCGGCGTGACCGAGATCTTCAACGTCCAGAAGATCGGGAACAGCGCGAAGGCCATATAGGCGCCGATGGCGCCGTAAAGGCCGATGCCGCCGAGAACGCGCGAGGAGACGGAGCGTCCTGCAATCATCAGACGTGCCTCACCAGCGAGCGGCGGATGCCGATCAGTGCAATCGCATAGACGATGAGCAGCACAAGCAGCAGCACCGCCACTGCGGAGGCATAGCCCTTGTCCAGCGACTTGAACGCGCTGACGTAGATATAGACCGGCACTGTGGCGGTCGAACCGGCAGGCCCGCCTTCGGTCATGACGAAGATCAGGTCGGCGAAGGTGGCGATCCATATCGTGCGCAGCATGACGGTGATGACGATGGTCGGCGCCAGGAACGGCAGCGTCACCTTGGTGAAGCGCTGCCACGGCGAGGCGCCGTCGATCGCCGCCGCCTCATGCAATTCCGAGGGTATCGACTTCAACGCCGCCAAAAGCGTGATGGCAAAAAAGGGAATGCCGAACCAGACATTGGCGACGATCGGCCCCCACATGGCTGTCGAGGGATCGGAGAGCACGTTGGTCGGCTCGGCTTTCAGCCCCAATGCATAGAGCCAGTGGGGCAGCGGCCCGATGATCGGATTGAACAGCCAGGCCCAGGTCAGGCCTGACAGGAAGGACGGCACCGCCCAGGGCAGGAACACCACCGCCTGCACGATCTTTCTGCCCCGGAACGGCGTGTCGAGCAGCAGCGCCAGGCCAAGGCCGAGGAAGAACTGGAAGAACAGGCTGGCTGCCGTCCACCACAGCGTGTTGACGAGCGCCTGCGCGAGCACGGGATCCGACAGCATCGCCTGATACTGCCCAAGCCCGACATATTCGGATTTGAATGCCGAGAACTTGCGGAACGAGTAGCCGATACCGATGACCAGCGGCACCAGGAGCACGACGACCAGCAGCACGATAGCCGGGCTGAGATAGAGCCAGGGCTCGATCGCGGCATGGGATAGCCGCTTCTTTCGCGGTCTGCCGGCGGAGCGTATTTCGGACACGGCATAGGTCATTGGTGCTGGATTGTCTCCTGAAGCAGCGTCGAGGACAGCGCCCTTCTCCCAGTTTACGGGAAAAGATGCCGGTCCACCCTCCGCAGCTGCAGCGCAGCTGCTGCGGAGGACGGGCAGGCAGATGAGAGCCAGCACGAGCCACGACGGGTTGGCGCCGCCCCTCATCCGTCACTTTGTGACACCTTCTCCCCGTGAACGGGGAGAAGGAAGAAAAGCTATTTCTTGTTCTTGGCCAGCCAGTCCTGCTGTTCCTTGGTCAGGAACTTGGCCCATTCGTCGGCCACGTCCTTGGCCGCCTTCTGGCCAAGCAGCACTTCCTGAAAATTCTTGATCGCCACCTGGTCGACGAAATTGCCGAGGTTTTCCAGATGCGTCGGCGGCGTCACCATCTCGTATTTGTCGCCGTTGTTCAGTTCTTCGAACCAGCCCTTGAACTGCTCGGTCCTGAAGTGAGCGTCCTGGTCGGCGCCGTTGTGGATCGGAATGACGCCGACTTCCTTTGCCCATTCCAGATTGTCCTTGGGCGACAACAGCGTCGCCATCAGCTTCCAGGCATCGTCCTTGTGCTGGGAATTGGCGAACATCGCCCAGCCGGCATAACCGAGCGTCGGATAGGATTTGCCGCTCGGCCCGACCGGCATCGGCGCCACGGCGAAGTCGTCGGCGCTCATCTTGTCGGCGATGCCGAGCAGCGCGTCGGGATCCTGGTTCAGCATGGCGCAGGTGCCACTATAGAAGCCGGTGACGGTCTCGTTAAAACCCCAGCTCACCGCATCTTTCGGCGCCAGGCCATTCTTGTACATGTCGGCGAGCATCTGCAGGCCCTTGACCGAGCCTTCCTCGTTGATGGTCGAGGTGCCGTCCTCGTTGAAATAGCCGCCCTTACCAGCGGCAATGTTCATGAACATGTGCATGCCGTTGAAGGCGCCCGGGCCACCGCGCAGGCAGTAGCCGTATTTGCCCGGTATCGCCGAGATCTTCTTGGAGTCCTCGACGAATTCGTCGAGCGTCGACGGCGGACCGTCCAGGCCGGCCTCCTTGAACAGCTTCTTGTTCCAGAACAGCGCGTTCAGGTAATAGCCGTAAGGGATCATGTACTGCTTGTTGTCGACCGTCGAGCCGAACTGCTTGGCGCGCTCGCCCAGCGTTTTGGCATCGTCCCATTTGGCCATGTATGGCCCGAGGTCCTCGAGCTGGCCGTTGGTCGCGTAGAGGCCCATCCAGCGTTCCGGCATCTCGACGATGTCGGGCGTGTCGCCGGCCTGCACCATGGTGAGGAACTTCTCGAACGCCTGGCCCCAAGGCAGCGATACGAGCTCGACCTTGACGCCCGGATTGGCCGTCTCGAACTCGGCGATCTGCTTCTTGAGGAATTCGGTACGCGGCGGGCTGGTAATGACCTCGACCATCTTGACGGTGGAATCGGCCAGCACGCTGCCGGCGGAAATCGCCAGACCCGCGACGGCACCAAGAAGGATGCTCAGTTTTTTCATGTTCAGCACTCCCATTTTGAACGGCTCCTTTTATCTTTTTGCTCTGTCGAAGGCCTGGGCGACATCCGCCCACAGGTCTTCGACACTTTCCAATCCGACACTGAAGCGGATGGTTCGCGGGCTGACGCCGAAGCGCGCCATCGAATTCAGGCCCGGCGTCTGCTCGAGCGAGGCCTTTGCCGGAACGACCAGGCTCTCATGGCCGCCCCAGCTGACGCCGATGCGAAAGAGTTTCAGCGCATCGACGAAAGCCGGGATGTCGACGTCTTCCGTCACTTCGAATGAGAACAGCCCGGCATAGCCGGCAAGCGTCGCCTTGCCTGGATGGTTGGAATAGGCCGGGTGGTTGACCCGCTCGACATGGCCATGCGCCTTCAGCCGCTCGGCGATGGTCAGCCCGCTCTTCATGTGGTGCGGCAACCGCAGCGGCAATGTGCGCAGCCCGCGCAGCAACAGCCAGGCCTCGAAAGGCGAAAGCTTGCCGCCGAGATAGGAATAGGTCTGCTCGTTGATGTGTCGGATATGGGCAGCCGAACCGGCCACCACGCCGGCGACTGTGTCGCTGTGGCCGCCAAGATATTTCGAGGCGGAATGCAGCACCAGGTCGACGCCATGTGAAATCGGCTTCTGGAACACTGGCGTCGCCCAGGAATTGTCGATCGAGGTGACGATGCCCTGCTCTTTGGCCAGCCGTGCCAGCTGCGTTATGTCCTGGAGCTCGAACATCATCGACGTCGGGCTTTCCAGGTAGAGCAGCTTGGCGCCGGGAAGTGCTGCGGCGACCGCGTCCGGATCGGAACCGTCGACATAGTCGACCTTGATGTTGAGCCGAGGCAACAGCCGTTCGAACAGCCGGTAGGCATCGCCGTAGCAGTTGCGCACGACGACCATTCGCTCGCCGGCACTGACGAAAGCAAGCACCGTGGCGCTGATCGCTGCCATGCCGCTGGAAAAGCCGCGCGCGGCTTGCGCGCCTTCGAGGGCGGCGACACGCGCCTCGAACTCCATCACCGTCGGGTTGTCGCCACGCGAATAGATCGGCTGGCGTCGCCTGCCGGCGAATGTGTCGGCCATCTCGGCATAATTGGCGAAGGTGAAGAGCGAAGTCTGGTAGATCGGCGGGACCACCGCACCGCCGGGAAAAGGCTCATCATGGGCGAGAAGCGTCGCAGCCTCGGCGAGATAGTCGTTTTCGAAACCGGCGGGATGGTCGTTCATTTCTGGCCTGAGAGTTTGAGTTTGGCCGCACCGCGTTTCAGATCGTCCTCGACGGTGGCGATCAGCTTCAGCGCCTCGGCCCGGGCTCCCTCCGGATCGTGCGCGGCGATGCGTTCGAAGATGGTGCGGTGATAAGGGAAGCTGGCGTGGCCGAAGTCGCGCACGCCGAGCGGATGTTCCCAGAAACGGTGGAACAGCTCGTGCATGGCGGCGATGATCTGCTCGAACAGCGGATTGCCGGAAGCGCGGTAGATCGACTGGTGGAATTCCCAGTCCTCCTCCGCCGACATGCCGGCGCGCGTGTGGAAGGCCTGCTCCATAATGTCGAGCTTGCGCCCGATCTCGACGAGATTTGCCTGGCCGGCGCGAACGGCGCAAAGGGCGGCTGCTTCCGCCTCCAGCGCGCGGCGGATTTCCAGCGTCTGCATCAGGCTGGTGAAATCATTGCCGCCGGCCAGCGTCAGCGGCATGTGCAGCATGTCCAGCGACACCACTCCCTTGAGATAAGTGCCGCTGCCTTGCCGCCGCTCGACCAGGCCGAGCCCTTCCCAGCGCGTCAGCGCCTCGCGCACGGTGTTGCGGCTCACCTTGAGGCGCTCGGCAAGGATGCGTTCGGTCGGCAGTCTCTGGCCGGGCCCGAGGGCTTCCCGCATCACAAAGCCGGCCAGGGCCTTGAGCACCGCGTCGTCGCGAGCAGTTGCCTGTATGGGCGAAAGGCCGAATTCGGGCATGCCAACGGGTCACCAAAAATGGCTCAATGGTCCAACCAATTTCTGCATAGAAGACAGGCTCTGTCAATCGGCTGCAGGCACATGCGTACCGCCCCCAGCGTGCTGATCAAAAGGCGGCCTACCTGTCACGGCAAAAAGCCAGCATTTTCTGGATGCTGACACAGAGTCCTGATGTGTTTTGAAATTGGGAGCCGGCCGGCGTTTGGCAGCGGTACGAGGAGGCCACTATGTGCCAGCGCCGGCCGGCCGACCCCACGGACCCAGGAGATGCGGCGGACCTGAGCATCATGGGGTATTCTTCGGGTCGAACCGGCGATCTAGCCTCGTGCCGGTTACGTCTAAGGGCTGCACATTTGCGCACCAACTTATGAAAATCAACAGTTTCTTAACCAAGCCTCGCAAATCGCTTGGATTAAGGTAAATTCGTAACCTTGTCGCGTTGACTGGCTAATTGGTGTCCGGGCTATGCCGCCTTGGCGACGACGCGATTGCGGCCGCCGCTCTTGGCCTCGTAGAGCGCGAGGTCGGCGCGTTTCATCAGCGCAGCGACCGTATCCACCCCTTTCAGCACCGACGACACGCCGACGCTGACGGTGACTTCGATCGCTTTGCCCTCGCTGCCAACGGCAAACGGCAGTTGGGCGATTTCGGCGCGAATGCGCTCGGCTACCTTTTCGGCTACCGCGCCGTCCGTGTCCGGCATCACCACCACGAACTCCTCGCCACCGAAGCGGCAGGCCAGGTCGATGCCGCGCACATTCTTGCGCAGCCGCCGCGCGAATTCGCGCAGCACGTCGTCGCCGCCGTCATGGCCATGCGTATCGTTGATGGTCTTGAAGCGGTCCAGATCGGTGATCATCACCGACAGCGGCCGGCGCCGTGCCACGGCGCGGTCGAACAGCGTCTGCAGATGGCTGTCGAGATAGCGGCGGTTGTGCAGGCCGGTCAGGGCATCGGTCACCGCCATCTCGATGGTCTGGGTGACGCTGGCGCGAAGCTGGTCGTTGTAGCGCTTGCGGCGCACCTGCGTGCGCAGCCGCGCGGTCAGCTCCTGCTGGTCGATCGGCCGCATCAGATAGTCGTTGATGCCGAGTTCGAGGCCGCGGATGATGCGCCCCTCCTCGCCCTCGTCCGCCAGAAGGATGATTGGCAGGAAACGGGTGCGATCGAGCGAGCGCAATTGCGAGCAGAGCCTCAGCGGGTCGAAATCGGCGAAGGCCGTCGAAATCATCACGCATTCGTAGGGCAACTCGGCAGCCTGAAAGAAACCGGCATGCGGATCGGTGGCGACGTCGAGATCGGCACTGCCGCGCAGCATCTTCTGGATGCGCTCGAAGGAGGATTTGCGCTCGTCGACCAGCAGCACCTTTGGCACCGCATCGTCGGCCGCGAAGTTGCGGCTCAAAAGCTCCTCGATGCCGATATTGCGCGTCGTCGAGGCACGCAGCCGCAGCTCGTCGGTCAGCGACTTCAGCCTGACCAGGCTCTTGACGCGCGTCATCAGCTGCAGATCGTTGACCGGCTTGGTCAAAAAATCGTCGGCGCCGGCCTCGAGGCCTCGCACCCGGTCCGAAACCTGATCGAGCGCGGTGATCATCACGACCGGGATGTGCGATGTCGCCGGGTCACCCTTCAGCCGCCGGCAAACCTCGAACCCGTCCATATCGGGCATCATCACGTCGAGCAGCACGACGTCGACCTTGCCGTTCTCGCAGATCTCGATCGCATCCGGCCCGTTGGTGGCGGTCAGAACCTCGAAATATTCGGCGAGCAGCCGAACCTCCAGCAGCCTGACATTTGCTGGGATGTCGTCGACGACGAGGATCCGCGCGGTCATTTCACAAAGCTCCGGCTCGGCTGGAAAGATACATCAGGCATCGCCCAGGTAGGATTTGATGGTTTCGATGAAACGCGGCACCGAGATCGGCTTGGAAATATATGCCTCGCAGCCGCCCTGGCGAATGCGCTCCTCGTCGCCCTTCATCGCGAAGGCGGTGACGGCGATGACCGGGATGACGTGGAGATCATCGTCCTCCTTCAACCATTTGGTCACCTCGAGGCCGGACACTTCGGGCAGCTGGATGTCCATCAGGATGAGGTCCGGCCTGTGCTGCCGCGCCAGATCCAGCGCTTCCAGGCCGTTGCGTGTACGCACCGTCTCGTAGCCGCTCGCTTCGATCAGGTCGCGAAAGAGCTTCATGTTGAGCTCGTTGTCCTCGACGATCATAACCTTTTTAGGCATCGATTTCCCGTCCCGGCTGGCCTTCCACTCGAAGGGTGCCGTCATGCGCCCCTTGTCGGCACGCACCAAACCTGTTCCCACTATACGGCAATATGATTGACGAAACGGAAACCGGCCGCCGGAAAAGCGTTCGGATTCCAGGTCGGCGAGCTTGCTGCCGGCAACACTTGCCACTACTGCGAAAACAGAACGATTCCGCCCACGAAGGAAAAGTAGCGATGGCAAACGCAGCGTCAATGCGCGAGGAAGCCGAAACCATTGCCGTAAAGGCGTTGGGCTTCGTCGCCGCCGATCCGGAACTTCTGCCCCGCTTCCTGGCGATCACCGGCATCGAGGCCCATTCCATCCGCCGGGCGGCCGGCGAGCCGGGTTTCCTGGCCGGCGTGCTGCAGTTCATCCTCGCCCACGAGCCGACGCTGATGCGTTTTTCGGAGGAAACCGGCACGCCGCCGGCCGCAGTGGGCAAGGCGTTGCGGGCACTGCCGCTCGGCGACGACAATCATGAGCATTCGACATAAGCCACGATGCCGAGACTGCGGGCAGATCGAAGAGCCTTCCGCAGACGATGGGCCACTGCTGGTGCTTTATGGCGTTGCCTCTTCCCCACTGTTGTCCGTCCCAACGGGGTCGGCCGGCTTCAGCATGGCGCCGTTGACCGTCACCGAACCGTCGGCTTTGGTGTTGATCACCCATTCAAGCCGGCCGTCCGGCAGCGTCTTGCCAAACCCTTTGATCGCCAGCGCGCCGGTAAAATACTGCGCGGCCTGCGGGTCCGTCTTCGCCGCCGTCTGCAAGGTCTCCACGATCTTGTCGTAGCCGGTGATGTCGATTGTCACGTCCGCACGCGGCTTCTTGCCGGGGAAGGTCATCTCGCCTTCCATCGCAATCTCGATGTTGCCGTTCTTGATCGTGCTGTGTCCGAGAATGGCCTTTGGCGTCTTGGCCAGGAAATCGGCGGAGATCTGGTTGCCGAAATCTGCCGGCAGCGGTGGATCCTTGCTGAAATCAAGGGTTTCGATGGTTTTCTTCGCCATGCTGTCCAGATCGATGTTGGCGCCGCCGAAGTTGAGGTCGATATCCGTCGGCAGCAACGCAACGCTCCAGCTGGGCAGCACCTGCTGCGGTATTGTCAGGCCTTGAACGCGTAGTTGATCTTGCCTTCCTTGGCGATGCCGTCCATGCCGACAGCGGTATTCAGTTGCGTCGCACCGAACTTGCCGACCGGACTCTCCACCACAAGGTCCTTGAAGCCGTAGGTGCCGTCGATCCGCTCCCACAACGGCAGTGCTGCCGTCAGAAGCGATTTGAACTCCGCCCCATCCGCCTTGAATTTGGCTGCATCATCAGTCGCCACGATGAAAGCAAGCAGGTCGAGCAGCGGCTTTGTCCGCAAACCCTTGCCGGCCGCATCCACAGAAAGTTCAGGCGCTTTTACAGCAGCCGGAAAACTCAACCCACTTTTGGGATCGTTGACTTTGATCGTTTCGGCGAAGTTCGTTATTTTTTCCGTCACCGTGAAATCGACGCCGCCGTTTGCGGATTTGGTCGAAACTATTACGGCAGTGCCAGGACCGACCGTGACATCCGCCTGCTGCTTGGGCTCTCGGGTGGTCATCGTCATGCCAGCCATCGAACCGGTTGCGCTCGCGAAAGCGGCCAGGTCGGGGTCATAAACTCCGGTGAACTTGTTGTCCGACACGGAGAAGTCGATGTGCTGCGCCCCCTCAGGGCCAACGAAATCGATAGACCCCTTCGGGGACACGTCCGCCGAAACGTCCCAGTGTCCATCTTTGCGCGGCTTGACCAAGATGAAGTAAGGCGTGATGTCGAACTTGAAGGCTTGCTGCTTTGCCATCAAATCCGTGACTGGCTTGAAGTCGAATGCGAGCTTGTAGGCATCGCCGTCGACTGAAATTTTCACGAACCCGATATCGAACAGCTTCTTTCCGATATAGCGCGCCAGATCGTCGGAAAGCTGCTTCGCCCCTTGCCTGTCGACCGCTTGGCCGAAGGCCGGTCCGCTGCAGGCAAGCAGTAAAACAAGTGGCAAAACGCGCTTCATGTCGATCCTCACTTATTCGCGGCCGTCAAACCGTTTCTATCACTGGTAGGGAATTACCATCACAACCGCAAGGCGAGCCGGACGGATCGATGTCGCCCGCGGCATTGCCTAAAGCACCAGCCGCACCAGCGGCCGGCCCGGCTTGCGCTCGACCAATCGCTGGAACCCGGCCTTTTCGAAGACCCGCGACGAGCCGACGAACAGCCCGATCGAGCGCGAATCCTTCGATAGATCGATCGGGCAGGCCTCGATCAGCCGGGCACCATTTTCCCGTGCGAAGTCGATGCCGCCTGTGACCAGGCGGTGCGACAGGCCCCTGCCGCGTGCCTTGGCGCGGATGAAAAAGCAGGAGATCGCCCAGACGTCGGGATCGGTGGCATCGGCGGCGGAGAGCGGCGCCGACCCCCTGCCCTGGTTGTTCCATTCGGGCACGTCGGCGCGCGGGCCGATCTGCATCCAGCCGACTGCCCGGCCGTCCTCGAAGGCCAGCAGGCCGGGCGGCGGCCCGGCCTCGATCCGCGCCTTGATATGATCCTTGTTGCGCTCCCGGTCGCTCGCGCGGCGCGCTGCCGGCGACAGCCGGAAATGTGTGCACCAGCAGCCGTAGCAGGCGCCTTGCTTACCGAAAAGATCTTCGAAATCCGCCCAAAGCTCGGGCACTAGCGGCGCTATGGTCGTATTCATGAGCTCTCTCCCGGCCCACCGCCTTGTCGTGGCGTCCGTCCTGACGTACCATTGCATTTGTTCTCTTTATGTTCGCAGCGATGGCGGCCCCTGTCAACAATCCCGAACACGGTTTTTGCCGCGACTGCCTGAATTTTCAGCGCAGCGAGGCACGCCGTTGCGAGCGCTGCGGCAGTCCGCGGCTTGCGCGCCATCCCGAGCTTTACCGGCTGCGCCTTGCCCATATCGATTGCGACGCGTTCTACGCGGCGGTCGAAAAGCGCGACAACCCGGCATTGAAGGACCGGCCGTTGATCATCGGCGGCGGCAAGCGCGGCGTCGTCTCCACCGCCTGCTATATCGCCCGCATCCATGGCGTGCGCTCGGCAATGCCGATGTTCAAGGCGCTCGAAGCCTGCCCGGACGCGGTGGTCCTCCCGCCGGACATGGAAAAATACGTCCGCGTCGGCCGCGAGGTGCGCGCCATGATGCAGGCGCTGACGCCGCTGGTCGAGCCGCTCTCGATCGATGAGGCCTTCCTCGACCTCGCCGGCACCGAGCGCCTGCATGGCCTGCCGCCTGCGGTGGTGCTGGCGCGCTTCGCTCTCAGCGTCGAAAAGGAGATCGGCATCACCGTTTCGGCAGGCCTGTCCTATTGCAAGTTCCTGGCCAAGGTGGCCTCGGACTTCCGCAAGCCGCGCGGCTTTTCGGTGATCGGCGAGGCCGAGGCTATCGGCTTCCTGGCCGAGCAGCCGGTGACGCTGATCTGGGGCGTCGGCAAGGCCTTTGCCGCCACGCTCGAGCGCGACGGCATCCGCACCATCGGCCAGCTGCAGCGCATGGAACGCGGCGACCTGATGCGCCGCTATGGCGTCATGGGCGACCGGCTCTACCGGCTTTCGCGCGGCGAGGACGACCGCCGCGTCGTTCCCGACCAGGACGCGAAAAGCGTCTCGGCGGAAACCACTTTCGACACCGACATCGCCTCCGTCGAGGAACTGGTTTCGGTGCTGAGGGCGCTGGCGGAGAAAGTCTCGGCCCGGCTGAAAAAATCCGGCATTGCCGGACGCACCGTCGTCCTCAAGCTGAAGACCCAGGATTTCAAGATCCGCACGCGCAATCGCCAGCTCGGCGATCCGACCCGGCTGGCCGACCGCATCTTTCAGACCGGGCTCGAGCTGCTACGCAAGGAAGCGGATGGCACGAAATACCGGCTGCTCGGCATTGGCGTCAGCGATCTCTCCGACGATGACCGGGCGGACCCGCCCGACCTGGTCGACGTCAAGTCACGCAAGCGCGCCATGGCCGAAGGCGCCATCGACACGCTGCGCGGCAAGTTCGGCCGCAGGGCGGTGGAAACCGGCTATACCTTCGGCAAGGGCCGTGATGCGCACCCGCCCGAACCGATCGAGGAGTGATAGTGCTAAGTGCGCCGCAGATCGATCCGGCTGGTAATCACGCGCTCGCCGGTTTTCGGGTCGACGTCGATAACGGTCAGCCGCATGCCGTCCTCGCCATTCTTCTCGACCGTCATTTGCGCCTTGCGATCGCCATTGACCTCCTTGGCCCAGCGGATGCCGAGATTGATTGCGTTGCCTTTTCGGCTGCCGCTCAATTGCGCCGGCCCGGTGCGCGATCCGACATAGGTGCCGCTGTATTTCGTCCCGCTGGACCTGAGGTCCGCGCTGATGTCGCGCGTCACCAAGATAAGACCGCGGCAGCTGCCGTCGAGCGACAATGAGTTCGACGTCGCGTCGGAATTGAAGTGACAGGAGACATTCACCGTCGGCGCATCGGTGGTGACCTTGACGATGCCCTTGCCGGCGAAATTCCCCTGGAATGAGCGAAGAAAATCCGGATCGTCGGCATGCGCTGCGCCGGCCCCGGCCGTCAGGCAGCCGGCAAGTACAAATCGTGCGAGTGATTTCATCGGACCGCTCCTCGTTGGTATCCAAAACACGGCACGCAAACACTGAGGGACCAACGCTTCCCTCAGCGGCGGGTTCCGGCTTCAACATCACTGTTTGCAACGCTTCACGGCTGGCCCAGTCGAATGCGTCGGCTAGCGGTTGCGATGAAAGCCCCGGCTTGCGACATAGCGCCCATGGCACCCGCACCCTCGATCCCCAAGGCCGCGTTCTGGATGGCGCTGTCGATCGCCTCGTTCCTGGCGATGTCGGTCGCCGGCCGGGCCACGACGGCAGAGCTCAACGTCTTCCAGGTGCTCGAGCTGCGCTCGGTGATCGGCTTTTTCATCCTGCTGCCGCTGGTCATGATGTCAGGCGGTTTTGCGGCGATGCGCACCGGGCGTCCGCTGGCCCATATCGCCCGCAACGTCGTCCACTATACCGGCCAGGCTGCCTGGCTTTACGCCTTGACGCTGATCCCGCTTGCGGTGCTGATCTCGATCGAATTCACCACGCCGATCTGGACCGCCCTGCTGGCGGTCGCTTTCCTCGGCGAAAGGCTCTCCCGGCCACGGCTTGCGGCAATCGTGCTGGGGCTGATCGGCGTGATGATCATCGTGCGCCCGGGCGTCGGTGCGGTCAATCCGGGGCATGTTATCGTGCTGGGAGCCGCAGTCTGCTTCGGCGTCTCGGTGGTTCTCGTCAAGTCGCTGACGCGGACGGACAGCGTCGTGCGCATCATCTTCTGGATGCTGATCATCCAGTCGGTGCTTGGCCTCGTCCCGGCGCTATACGAATGGCGCAACCCGCCGCTCGAGCTCTGGCCGTGGATCCTGCTGATCGCGTTTACCGGCATGTCGTCGCATTTCTGCATGGCCCGCGCACTTGTCTATGCCGATGCGACGGTCATCTCGCCAATGGACTTTTTGCGCGTACCGCTGTCGGCGGTGATCGGATGGCTGCTTTATCACGAGCAGATCGACGCCTTCACCGCTGGCGGTGGCGCGCTGATCCTGCTCGGCAATCTGCTCAATCTGCAGAAAAAAGCCGCCAAACCGGCTGAGGTCGCAGCATCGTAGCCCTGCAATTCAATCGCCATCGTCGGGTATGTTCAGAACGTGCCCACAGGCCTTGCAATGGACGGCGTCGGGCTCGTGCCGCTGCAGCCCGCATTGCGGGCAAGGAAAGAACACCTTGGTGGGACGGAAGAGCGCCTGCGCAAGCCTGACGAACAGCGATATGCCGATGATCATGGTGGCGATCGCGGTGAGCTTGCCGGCCACGCCGGGCAGGACGATGTCACCGAAGCCGGTCGTGGTAACTGTGGCGACGGTGAAATACAGCGCATCGACATAGCCCTCGAGACCGCCCACGGTGCGGAAGAAGAAGGTGTAGACGAAGCCGGTGATGACAAAGAGGAACGTCAGGAAATTGATGACCGCGCGGCTCGCCTCGCGCCATCGCCTGAAGCCGCGCATCTCGAGAAATCGCCACAGCGCGCCGCTACGCGACAGCGACCACAGCCGCAGGATGCGCAAAAAACCGAGATTGGCCAGCGCCGTAGGCATCAGCAGAGTCAGCAGGATGAAGGCATCGATCCACGACGCCGGCTGTCTCATCAGGCGCAGCATGTCGTTGGAGGCAAGCAGCCGGGCAATCATGTCGGCGGCGACGAGTGCTGCCACGGAGTAGTCCAGCCAGAGGAACGAGGACGACTTCTGTATCACCGGCGTGGCAATAAAAAAGGCAATGATGGCGAGGTCGATGACAACAGCCGCAAGCTGAAACCGGAACGCCGCCGCTGTGCGCCCGTGATATAGCTTGCGCAGCATGTCGCGGAGCCGCGCCAAGGCTGAAGAATCCTGCGCTCCACTCTTGTCTATTGCATTCATGGCGACTGCGATAACGTTTGGGCCACCAGCCGTCCAGTGTTGCCAGCCGGGCAGCCGGCTACACCAGCTCCACTTCCACCACGCCTGGCACAGCGCGCATCGCCGACGCGATCTGCGGCGAGACGCGGTAGCGGTTGGGCAACTCAATCTCGACCTCGCCCTCGCCGCCTTCCTTGATGACGATGATGCTCACCTGACTGTCGCCACGCTGCCCAAGTTGCGATTGGATTGTCGATGCCGGTGCGTCATTTCTGACGAAGATGCGCAGCGCTTTCTGGATGCGGCTTGCCTCGTCCTCCAGCGACTGCACGGTCTGGATGCGCAGATTGACGCCTTCCGGCCTGTCCTCGGCCGAAACGGTGATCACCACCGAGCGGCCGGGTTCGAGCAGGTCGCGGTATTGTGCCAGCCCCTCCGAAAACAGCACCGCTTCATACTGGCCCGACGTGTCGGAAAACTGCACGACGCCCATCTTGTTGCCGGTGCGCGTCTTGCGTTCCTGCTTGGTGGTGACGGTACCGGCGAGCCGGCCGGCGGCAGCACCGCGTTTGACGGCGGCCGAAAACTCGCCCCAGGTCTGCACCCGCATTTTCTGCAGCGCCGCCTTGTATTCGTCGAGCGGATGCGCCGAGAGATAGAATCCAACCACCTGGAATTCGCGATGCAGGCGATCGGCGGCGAGCCAGGGGTCGGTCGCCGGCAGGTTGAGTGCCCGCGACTGTGCGCCAAGCGAAGCGCCAAAAATGTCATGCTGGCCGGTGACGGCATTCTGCTGCGCCAGCGATGCCAGCCCCATCATCCGCTCGACGCCGGCCATCATCGCCGCGCGGTCGTGGCCGAAGCAGTCGAGCGCGCCAGCCATGATCAGGCTTTCGAAGACGCGCTTGCCGACGATCTTCGGATCTACCCTTTCGCAGAAATCGGCGAGGCTCTTGAACGGCTTTTCGCCGCGCGTGGCGACGATGTGCTCGACCGCCGCGTCGCCGACGCCCTTGAGCGCGGCCAGCGAATAGAAGATGCGGTTCTCGCCGACCTCGAAATCCCGGAACGACGTCATCACCGATGGCGCCACCACTTCGATGCCGAGACGCAGCGCATCCTGGCGGAAATCGGCGAGCTTGTCCGTATTGCCCATGTCGAGCGTCATCGATGCGGCCAGGAATTCGACCGGGTAATGCGCCTTCAGATAGGCGGTCTGGTACGACACGACGGCATAGGCGGCAGCATGCGATTTGTTGAAACCATAGTCGGCGAACTTTGCCAGCAGGTCGAAAATGAAGTCGGCTTGCGGCTTGCCGACGCCACGCTCGACCGCACCGGAAACAAAGCGCTCGCGCTGCTTGTCCATCTCGGCGCGGATCTTCTTGCCCATGGCGCGGCGCAGCAGATCGGCTTCGCCCAGCGAATAGCCGGAAAGCTCCTGCGCGATCTGCATCACCTGTTCCTGGTAGACGATGACGCCTTGCGTCTCCTTGACGAGATGGTCGATCTTCGGGTGGATCGACGCCATCTCCTCCTCGCCATGCTTTCTGGCGTTGTAGGTCGGGATGTTCTCCATCGGCCCCGGCCGGTAGAGCGCGACCAGCGCGATGATGTCCTCGATACAGTCGGGCCGCATGCCGATCAGCGCCTTGCGCATGCCGGCACTTTCCACTTGGAACACGCCGACCACCTCGCCGCGCGACAGCATGGCGTAGGTTTCCGGGTCGTCGAGCGGAATGTGGGCGAGATCGATCTCGATGCCGCGGCGGCGGATCAGCTTGACCGCCCTGTCCAGCACGGTCAGCGTCTTCAGCCCAAGGAAGTCGAATTTCACCAGCCCGGCCTGCTCGACATACTTCATGTTGAACTGTGTGACCGGCATGTCCGAGCGCGGATCGCGGTACATCGGCACCAGTTCCCACAGCGGCCGGTCGCCGATAACGATACCGGCGGCGTGCGTCGAGGCGTGGCGGTAGAGACCTTCCAGCTTCTGCGCCGTGTCGAGCAGCGTTTGCACGATCGGCTCCCGCTCGGCCTCTTCGGCAAAGCGCGGCTCGTTGGCGATGGCGTCGGCGAGCTTGACCGGATTGGCCGGGTTCGACGGCACCATCTTGCTCAGCTTGTCGACCTGGCCGTAAGGCATCTGCAGCACGCGGCCGACGTCGCGCAGCACCGCGCGCGCCTGTAGTGTGCCGAAGGTGATGATCTGGCCGACCTGGTCGCGGCCGTATTTCTGCTGGACGTAACGGATGACCTCCTCGCGCCGGTCCTGGCAGAAGTCGATGTCGAAGTCGGGCATCGACACGCGATCGGGATTGAGGAAGCGCTCGAACAGCAGCGAAAAGCGCAGCGGATCGATGTCGGTGATGGTCGTCGAATACGCAACCAGCGAGCCGGCGCCCGAACCGCGGCCCGGGCCGACCGGAATGCCTTGTGCCTTGGCCCATTTGATGAAGTCGGCAACGATCAGGAAATAGCCCGGATATTTCATCTTCTCGATGACCCCGAGCTCGAAATCCAGTCTTTCGCGATACTGGTCGGCCGTGTAGCCGGGTGTGAGCCCATGCGCCGCCAGCCGCGCGTCCAGCCCTTCATGCGCCTGCCGGGCAAGCTCCTGCGCCTCCGCTTTAACCGCCGCTTCGGCGTCGGCGACATCGCGGCCGGCAAAGCGCGGCAGGATCGGGTTGCGGGTCTTCGGATAGTAGGAGCAGCGCAGCGCGATCTCGACGGTGTTGTCGATTGCTTCCGGCAGGTCGGCGAACAGCCTCGCCATATCGGCCTGGCTTCTCAGGAAGTGGTCGGGCGAAAGGCGGCGGCGATTGTCGGCCGCAACCACGGAGCCTTCGGCGATGGCGATCAGCGCGTCATGCGCCTCATAGTCTTCACGAGAAAAGAAAAACGCCTCGTTGGTGGCAACCAGCGGCAGATCGTGGCGGTAGGCGAGGTCGACCGACGACTGCTCGATCGTGCGGTCGTAGCCGGACACGCGCTCCAGCTCGACATAGAGCCGGTCGCCGAACAGGCCCTTGAGCGCCAGGAGCCGGGTCTCGGCGAGTTCGCGGCGGTCCTCTTTCAAGGCATTGCCGATCGGGCCTCGCGGCCCGCCCGTAAGGCAGATCAGACCGTCGGAGTGGCCCTGCAGCATCTCGGTCGTCAGATGCACCGCTTCGCCGGGCGGTGTCTCGAGGTAGACGCGGCTGACCAGCCTGACCAGATTGCCGTAGCCGGCCTCGGTTGCGGCGATCAGTACGACGGGCCGCATCTCCGGTCCTTGCCGCCTGCGGTCGCGCTGGCTGTCGCTCGCCTCGCCGGAAAAGGCGAGGTCGATCTGGCAGCCGATGATCGGCTGGATGCCGTCCTTCACGGCTTTCTGGGCGAATTCCAGCGCGCCGAACAGATTGTTGGTGTCGGTGACGGCGATTGCCGGGCACTCGTCCTGCACCGCATGGCCGACGATCTTGCCGAGCTGCAAGGCGCCTTCGAGCAGAGAATAGGCCGAATGCACGCGCAGATGAATGAACCGACGCGCCGCCTGCTCCGCCCGCGACGCCTTCGCATAGGCCTCGCGCAGCAAGGGATCGCGTGGAAGTCTCTCATCCGCCATGGTTTTTTCGCGCCGCCTCACAAGGACTCAGTCGATGAAGATGTATTGTCCGGCACCGGGTAACACGAGTCCAGCGGAAGCGATTGGAGCTTTGTGAGTTTAGAGCAACCGCCGAACCTGCCAATCTCCCCCCTCGTGGGGGAGATGTCCGGCAGGACAGAGAGGGGCGCTGTCCCGCCGACCTCAGGCCGGAAACAAAAAACCCGCCACAGCGGGCGGGTCGTTGGAGCCAATTAGCACCATACCCAGATTAGTAGCATAGCTGCCGGCACAAAGCAAGAACAAAATACGCCACGACGGCAAAAAGCGAATTCCTCACGGCCTCGCCTGTCCCTCCTCCACTGAGCGTGCCAACCCATTGCAAGGTCGCGTTTCTTCGCGCCCCTCTCTGTCCTGCCGGACATCTCCCCCACGAGGGGGGAGATTGGCCGTCACCTCGGCTTTCGCTAATCTCCAACGTCCCAGGCCGGCGCCGAGGCGGATTTCAGCCTTACGCGAATTCCATGATTACCGCGTCGACCGCAAGGCTGTCGCCGGGCTTGGCGTTGAGCTTCGATACGATGAGATCGCGCTCGGCGCGCAGCACGTTTTCCATCTTCATCGCCTCGACCACAGCCAGCGTCTCGCCGGCCTTGACCTCCTGCCCCTCGGCAACCGCGATCGACACGACGAGGCCAGGCATCGGGCAGAGCAGCATCTTCGACGTGTCCGGCGCCACTTTTTCCGGCATCAGCCGTTCGAGTTCGGCGGTTCGCGGCAGCATGGCGCGGGCTGTCACAGACATGCCTTTCCAGGCAAGGCGGAACCCGTTCAGCACCGGCCTGACCTGCGCCGCGACTTTGCGGCCGCCGACCGTGCCGCGCCAGATGAGATCGCCCGGCCGCCAGTCGGAGGTCACCCTCAGTGCCTTGCCGCCGTCGATTGTGAGGTCGAGCTCCATCGGAATGGAAATCATGCCTTCGACGATGGCGACCGAAAGATAATCCCGGCCGATCTTCACCGCCCAATCGCGTTTCAAGGCGCCGGAATGCGGCGCCAGCCGCCCGCCCAGCCGGTCGAGCCGGTCGCGGCGCAGCAGTTCGACCGCGGTGGCGATCGCGGCCAGCACCGCTTTCTCCTCGGCGTCTGGCACGATCGGCGCGAAGCCTTCGGGGTATTCCTCGGCGATAAAAGCGGTCGACAGCCGCCCTTCCCGCCAGCGCGGATGCTGCATCAGCGCCGCCAGGAACGGTATGTTGTGCTCGATACCGTCGACAACGAACCTGTCCAGCGCTTCCGACATCGCATCTATTGCCGCAAGCCGCGTCGGCGCCCAGGTGCACAGCTTGGCGACCATCGGATCATAGAACATCGAGATTTCCGAGCCTTCGGTGACGCCGGTATCGTTGCGGATGACTATTTCGCCAAATTGCCCCTCTTCCGGCGGCCGGTATCTCGTCAACCGGCCAATCGACGGCAGAAAGTTGCGATACGGGTCTTCGGCATAGAGGCGGCTTTCCACCGCCCAGCCGTTCAGCTTGACGTCGCCCTGCTTGATGGCGAGCTTTTCGCCGGCTGCCACGCGGATCATCTGCTCGACCAGGTCGATGCCGGTGACCAGTTCCGTCACCGGATGCTCGACCTGCAAGCGCGTATTCATTTCCAGGAAATAGAAGTTCTTGTCGCTATCGACGATGAATTCGACCGTGCCGGCGCTCTGGTAGTCGACCGCCTTGGCCAGCGCCACAGACTGCTCGCCCATGGCTTTGCGGGTCTTGGGATCGAGGAACGGCGACGGCGCCTCCTCTACGACCTTCTGGTTGCGGCGCTGGATCGAGCATTCGCGCTCGCCGAAATAGAGCGTGTTGCCATGGGCGTCGGCGAGCACCTGGATTTCGATATGGCGCGGATCGACAATGAACTTCTCGATGAAGACGCGGTCATCACCGAACGAGCTTTTGGCCTCCGACCGCGCCCGGTCGAAGCCGTCGCGCACCTCGGCCTTGTTCCAGGCGATGCGCATGCCCTTGCCGCCGCCGCCGGCCGAGGCCTTGATCATCACGGGATAGCCGATTTCGCCAGCGATCTTTTCGGCATGGGCGGCGTTTTCGATGACGCCGAGCCAGCCGGGCACCGTCGAAATCTTGGCGGCGTTGGCGAACTTCTTCGATTCGATCTTGTCGCCCATTGCCTTGATGGCCTTGGGCTTCGGGCCGATGAAGACGATGCCTTCCTGCTCCAGCGCCTCGCAGAAGGATGCCCGCTCGGACAGGAAACCGTAGCCGGGATGCACGGCCTCGGCCCCTGTCGCCTTGCAGGCGGCGATGATCTTTTCCGGGGCCAGATAGCTTTGCGCGGCGGGAGAAGGGCCGATATGCACCGCCTCGTCAGCCATTTCGACATGCACCGCGTCGCGGTCGGCGTCGGAATAGACCGCGACGGTGGCGATGCCCATCTTGCGCGCCGTCTTGATCACGCGGCAGGCGATCTCGCCACGGTTGGCGATCAGGATCTTTGTGAACATGCAGGCCTCGTCCCTCGGCTGCCCTTCTTTTCCGGGCTTCCCGTTTTATGGGCTTCAGGGGGCCGGTCAAGGCAAAGTCGGAGCCTATCCCGGACGCAAATCGGCGAGCTCTGACGACAATCCGGGATCAGAACGTCGCTTCGTGCATAGCGCAGAGCTGAGTGGTAAGTTAAATCTAACCTGGATTGCAGACTGCCATGGGAGGATTGCCTGATGAAAACGCGCGCCGCTGTCGCCGTCGCCGCCGGAAAGCCGCTGGAGATCATGGAGGTCGACCTCGAAGGTCCCCGTGATGGCGAGGTGCTGGTCGAGATCAAGGCAACCGGCATCTGCCACACCGACGAGTTCACACTGTCGGGCGCCGACCCGGAAGGCCTGTTCCCGGCAATCCTCGGCCATGAGGGCGCCGGCATCGTCGTCGACGTCGGCAAGGGCGTCACCTCCGTCAAGAAGGGCGACCACGTCATCCCGCTTTACACGCCGGAATGCCGGCAGTGCCCCTCCTGCCTGTCGCGCAAGACCAATCTCTGCACCGCGATCCGCGCCACGCAGGGGCAAGGCCTGATGCCCGACGGCACGTCGCGGTTCTCGATCGGCAAGGACAAGCTGTTCCACTACATGGGCTGCTCGACCTTCTCCAACTTCACCGTGCTGCCCGAGATCGCGGTGGCCAAGGTCAATGCCGACGCCCCCTTCGACAAGATCTGCTACATCGGCTGCGGCGTCACCACCGGCATCGGCGCTGTCATCAACACGGCCAAGGTCGAGCAAGGCGCGACCGCCGTCGTCTTCGGCCTTGGCGGCATCGGCCTCAACGTCATCCAGGGCCTGCGCCTTGCCGGCGCCGACATGATCATCGGCGTCGACCTGAACAACGACAAGAAGGCCTGGGGCGAGAAATTCGGCATGACGCATTTCGTCAATCCGAAGGAGATCGACGGCGATATCGTGGCTCATCTCGTCAACATGACCAAGCGCGGCGCCGACCAGATCGGCGGTGCCGACTACACGTTCGACTGCACCGGCAACACGAAAGTCATGCGGCAGGCGCTTGAATCGTCCCACCGTGGCTGGGGCAAGTCGGTCATCATCGGCGTTGCCGGCGCCGGACAGGAGATCTCGACGCGGCCGTTCCAACTGGTCACCGGCCGCACCTGGATGGGCACCGCTTTCGGCGGCGCGCGCGGCCGCACCGACGTGCCGAAGATCGTCGACTGGTACATGGACGGCAAGATCGAGATCGATCCGATGATCACCCACACGCTGAAGCTCGAGGACATCAATAAGGGGTTTGACCTTATGCATGAAGGCAAGTCGATCAGGAGCGTGGTAGTTTACTGAGGAGGAGGAGAAAGCCGCCGGCCAATCAGCCAGCGGCCGAAAATGCACATGTTCAACAAGGGAGGAGACAAAAATGCCGGAAAAACTGCATCCGAAAATCGACAATGGACTGCCCAGGGAAAAGGCCGACTTTGCCGGCGGGACGCTGGTCTGCGCCTGCACCAGCAATCCGGTCAAGGTGAAGGTCAAGGGCCAGATCGCCCACAACCATGCCTGCGGCTGCACCAAATGCTGGAAGCCGGAAGGCGCACTGTTCTCGGTCGTGGCGGTGGCCGGTACAAGCGACGTGACGGTCACCGAAAACGGCGACAAGCTGAGGATCGTCGATCCGGGCGCGCTGATCCTGCGCCATGCCTGCACCGGCTGCGGCGTCCACATGCACGGCCCGGTCGAGCGCGACCACGCTTTCAAGGGGCTGTCCTTCATCCATCCGGAGCGCTTCCAGGAGGACGGCTGGTCGCCTCCGGGCTTCACCGCCTTCGTCTCGTCGATCATCGAATCCGGTGTCGATCCGAGCCGTATGGACGGCATAAGGTCACAGCTGAAGTCGATCGGGCTCGAGCCTTATGACTGCCTCAATCCAGGTTTGATGGACTATATCGCCACCTGGACGGCGAAGAGATCTGGCGCGTTGCCGGCCTAGTAGCCGCTCGACTATCATCGATCGAGCCGGGCGACGTCGCCCGGCTCTTTCACATTTGGAACAACGATGCCCACACCCGCTATTCTCGTCGATGCCGATGCCTGCCCGGTGAAGGCCGAGGTCGAAAAGGTCGCCGAGCGCCACGGCACCGTCGTCACCTTCGTCTCCAATGGTGGCTTGCGTCCGTCGCGCGATCCGATGATCCGCAATGTCGTCGTCTCCAAGGGTGCGGACGCTGCCGACGACGGGATCGTCGAAAATGCCCGGCCCAACGACATCGTGGTGACCGCCGACATCCCGCTTGCTGCCCGCGCGGTGGCGCTTGGCGCCCATGTACTCGGCCCGACCGGGCGCCCGTTTACGCCGGAGACGATCGGCATGGCGGTGGCGATGCGCGACCTCAAGCAGCACCTGCGCGAGACCGGCGAAAGCAAGGGCTACAATTCGAGCTTCGCGCCGCAGGATCGCTCGCGGTTTCTCGGCGAACTTGACCGCATCTTGCGGCGGGCGCTGAAATCCGCCTCAGCGGACTGAAACCATGACGACCGGTACCCCCACCAGGATGCCCATGCAACGCCACACGCCGTTCGCGCTGTCGGCCTGCATCGGCGTGGCAGCCTTCGCCGCAGCGCTGATCTGGCGTGCGCCGCTTGCCTATTCGATCGGCGCCAATGTGTTCTTTGCCGCCTATCTCTGTCTTGTCGTCGCTCACATGCCGCGGCTTACTGGCAGCTATCTGCGCAAGAATGCAGGCGACACGGACCTGCCGGTGCTGGCCATCTTCGCGGTCACGCTGGTTGTGGTCGCAATTGCCATCATCTCGTTGTTTCAATTGATCAACAGGGAGAAGAGCGCGGATCCCGTCGAGCTTACGGTGGCGTTGTTGTCTATCCCGCTTGGCTGGTTGACCATCCATGCGATGGCGGCACTTCACTACGCACATCTCTATTGGTTGGACGGCGACGCGATGGATGGCGACACCAAAAAGAAAATTCCGGTCGGCGGCCTCGACTTCCCGGGCGGCAAACGGCCGGAAGGCTCGGATTTCCTCTATTTTGCGACAGTGATCGGCATGACGGCGCAAACTGCCGACACCAACATCACAACCTCGCAAATGCGCCGTGTCGTGCTTGTGCATTCGATCCTGTCGTTCTTCTTCAACACGGTGATCGTGGCAGCCGCGGTCAACCTCGCAGTCAGCCTCGGCAGTCCGTAATAAATCCGGGATCGGGTGAAACATCGCTTAAGCTGGCGACGTATTGGGAGGAGAAGAGATCTGACAGGCCGCGGCGAACGTGCGGCCGGAGGGAACAACAGATGGAATCGCTTGCCAGAAACCAAGCCGCCGAAGCAGATACCGCCGCGCCGAGCGATGCGACGCTGATCTATCGGCAGTCGCGCTGGACGCGGCTGATGCATTGGCTGTGGGCGATCGCGCTGTTCTTCATGCTGCTTTCCGGTCTGCAAATATTTAACGCCCGCCCACAGCTCTACATCGGCAAGGAGTCGGGCTTTGGCTACAACAACACCATCTTCGCCATTGGCGCCGAAAACACGGTGACTGGCCCGCGCGGCTACACCGACATCTTCGGCAAGCGCTTCGATACCACCGGCGTGCTCGGCTGGTCGGGTCCGGCCGGCCAGGAGACCTCCCGCGCCTTCCCGTCCTGGGCGACGATCCCTTCCTACTACGATCTCGGCACCGCGCGCGTCGTTCATTTCTTCTTCGCCTGGGTGCTGACCACCACGCTGCTGGTCTGGCTGGTCGCCAGTCTGATCAACGGCCATTTGCGGCGCGATCTTGCCCCGCGCCTCGATGATATCAGGCGGCTGCCGCGAGACATTGTCGACCACGCAAGGTTCAGGTTCCACCACACGCGCGAATACAACACGTTGCAGAAGATGGCCTATGGCGGCGTGCTGTTCGTGCTGCTGCCGCTGATGATCATCACCGGCCTGGCCATGTCGCCGAGCATGAACTCGGTGCTGCCATTCCTGAACGACCTGCTCGGCGGCCGGCAGACGGCGCGCACCATTCATTTCACGGTGATGCTGCTGCTCGTCGCCTTCTTCATCATCCACATCCTGATGATCCTCGCCGCCGGCCCGATCAACGAGCTGCGTTCGATCATCACCGGCTGGTACCGAACCGACCCGCCGGCGCATGGCGACAAAGCACCCGAGAGGAGCGCCTGACATGGCGAAATTCGAGATCAGCCCCAAGCTACAGACAAGCCGAAGAAAATTCCTGACCTCGGCCAGCCTCGGCCTTTCCGGCATCATGCTTTCGGGCTGCGACGCCTTCGACAGCCAGCTTGGCGTCGGCGACGGCCTGCGCAGCTTCCTCGAAAGCGCCAATGGCCTGACCTGGCGGGCGCAGCGGCTGCTTGCCGGCCGTGACGCGCTGGCGCCGGAGTTCACCGAGGCCGACATTCGCCAGCCGCAGCGGCCGAACGGCGTCACCGCGCCCGACGACGATTTCTACAAGGGCCTGCTCGCCAACGATTTCGCCGACTGGCGGCTGGAGGTTTCCGGCCTCGTCGAAAAACCGCTGTCGCTGAGCCGCGAGCAGCTGATGAACATGCCGAGCCGCACCCAGATCACCCGCCACGACTGCGTCGAAGGCTGGAGCTGCATTGCCAAATGGACCGGCACGCCGCTGTCGCTGGTGCTCGACCAGGCGGTGGTCAAGCCGCAGGCGCGCTACGTCATGTTCCACTGCCTCGATACGATCGACCGCAGCCTTGCCGGCGATATCAAATATTACGGCTCGATCGACCTGATCGATGCCCGTCATCCGCAAACGATCCTTGCCTATGGCCTCAACGGCAAGCCGTTGCCGGTCGAGAACGGCGCGCCGCTGCGCGTCCGCGTCGAGCGCCAGCTCGGCTACAAAATGCCGAAATACCTCACCAAGATCGAGCTGGTCGACGGCTTCGCCAATGTCGGCGGCGGCAGAGGCGGCTATTGGGAGGACAATGGCTACGACTGGTACGGCGGCATCTGACCGAAACCTGACTTAAGCCTCATCTAACTGTCGTCGTCGCTGTCGTCGCCGTCGCTGCGCAGGGCCGGATTCAGATCAGGATTGTCGTCAGGGGTAACAAGCTTCCCCAGCCCGTGCGGTCCTTGGTAGTTGCCGTGGGTATCGAAGTTGGGATTGCCCTGATTGTCGAATTGCGGCGTCGGATCGATCGATTGGTCGTAACGGCGCGGGCGCGGCTTCGGATAGTAATTGTCGGAATGATGGCGGTGCGAATTGCCGTCGTCGAGAATGGCGCCTACCACGCCGCCGACGATAATGGCTGCAGCGACGTCGCCAGCAGAGGGATTGCGGTTGGGGCCGGCGACTGCGAATTCGGCCGAGCAACCATTGTCGACCCAGATGCCGCCGCCGTCATAGCCCCAGCTTCTACCATATACGCAACGCGCCTTCGAAAGCCTGGAGGTCAACTGCACGCCACGTCGCGTATCGATCCCGCAATAGGAATAGCGGTAATCGGCGCTGGAGCAGACCATGCGTTTTGCCCCCGCAGCCTGCGCTGCCGCCGGCAGCAACGAAAGCTTCGCCGGGTTGCCCAGGATGCAAACCAGGAACATCATCGAACTGCTAACCGCCATCCGTGCCGACATCGCAACTCTCCATCAGGGTCCGCTATCGACAGAATGGCACCTCTGTGTAAATCTGACAACCGGACGGGCTCAGCGAGGTTATATTAATGCGCGCTAAGATGATCGCCACAACTATACTTGCCCTTTCTGCCTGGTTGGCTTTGTCGCTGCTGCCAGCCCGGGCGGATGACAGCCTCAAGCGCATCATCGACCAGAAGACACTGACGGTCGGCGTGGGGCTCAACCCGCCATGGATCCTCAAGAAGGCCGACGGGAAGTTCGCCGGCTATGATGTCGACCTGACCAATGCGCTGGCGTCTGATCTCGGCGTCGACCTGAAGCTGGTCGAGGTGCATTGGAACGACCTCAAGACACGACTGCTCAAGGGTGATTTCGACATGATCGCGGCGGGCTACGCCAGCACGCCGGAACGCGCACGCGAGGTGGTGTTCTCCAACCAGACCGGTACCGCCGATATCCGCATGGTTGCGACGATCGCCAGCCTTGGGAAAAGGCCGGGAAAGGCAGTAGCGGCGCCGGGATACAAGATCGCCGTGTTGTCCAATTCCACCGATGAAGCCGCCGCGAAGGAAGCTTTTCCTAAGGCGACCATCCTTTCTTTCGACAATACCTCAGATGTTTTCGCCGCGATCATCGGCGGCGACGCACAGGCGATGGTCGCCACATCGCCAACGCCGCAAATGGCCGCCAGGCTCTATGACGCGAAATTGAAAATGGTGGGCGGTCCGCTGTTGCGGACGCCGGAGGCGTTTGCCATGCGGCCGGACGATGTCCGCCTCATCCAATACGTCAACAACTGGATCGGCGCGCGTACCGCTGACGGCACCATAGGCGGCGTGCGCCGCTACTGGTTCGGCAGCTTCAAATGGATGTCGCGGTTCGACACCGGCGCCAAGCCGGAACCTGCCAAGCAATAGGTTGGCGACCTGTTATGCGACCTTGTCGATCAGCGGCTTGAGCGCCGGGTGGATTTCCGGCGAGGCGTGCTTGATCAGCGTCAGCAACGCACGCTCGTTCTCCTGCAGCGGCCGGTCGCCGATGTGTTCAGCCAGCCATTTCGCCTCGCCGGCATCGACCGTCTCGGCGCGGCGGGCCAGAGCCTCGGCTGCGTTGTTCCTCGATTCCCATTCGGCCTCGACGTCGCCCGGTGAACGATAGGCCTCCATAATGCCGGACAGGCCACCCGACACCATGCGGCTGAAGAAACCGCCGATCTCCGGATCGGCCTGCTCGAAAAAAGCATCCCGGCGCAGCGCCACATCGCGCACCGGCGCTTCGTAGCCGGCCGAACACATGACGAAATTGGCGATCGCCTTGACGAACAGATCGTTCCACGACGGATCATTGTCGCCCGCCACTGTCCGCTCGTTGATCTTGAACAGCACCTCGGCCTCGGCGCGGCTGATGGCGATGTTGCCATCGCCGCCATAGGCGTAAAGGATGCGGCGCAACAGCTCGACCTCAGCCTTGGCTATCGACCCAGGGATAAGCCTGCCGCCGGTCGTCAGCGGCCCCTTGCCATCCACGACCGCATGAGCGACCTGCTCCAGCGCATAGCCGGAAAGCGTGCTCGGCGATGATTTGGCAACTTCCAGCACGTGCACTAGCAACTCGAGTTCGGTTCGGCTGTCAACCATGCCGTCGCGCGAAATCGCCCGGATCAGCCAGTCGGCATTGTCCTGGGAAACATAGCCGGCCGGCTGTTCCTGGTGGACGATGAAGTCGGTGACGGCCTCGACGAAAAACTCGAGCCATTCCGCGCATTTGTCCCTCGCCGTCGCGTCGAGCGCAAACAGCGCCTCGGCCTCGCCGCGCGTTACCACGCCGTCGCCGAACACTTCGCCGCGCAGCATGACCACGTCTTCCGCCGTGATCCGATTTTTCGAGGTCAGCCCGGCCACTGGCGCGCTCATGATCAATTCGCCCATTTTGTTCCCCGCCCGCCGCCGGCAATTGCCGGCCCTTATCCGGCATATCAGCAAGGTCTTGAGAAACCGGCAAGCGGCGTGGTTAGCGAAGGCTTGCCTGTAAAGAAGGCCCGCAGAAGACTGCCAGTAAAAATGTCGCTGGCAGGTGACAAGGTGTCGTCCACGGGCTATGGATGACGAGTCGAGGGCTCTTAACCGAGTCCTACCTGTTTGCGGGAGAGAGCAGCGAGAGCTGCCGCCGAAGGGGAAATCGCCCGAAATCTCTCAGGCAAAAGAACCGTAGACGGGAAAGACACTCTGGAAAGTCGGGGCTTGCCCCCGCGCCGAAGGTGTAAGCGCTGCCGACAGAGTTACGGGGCGCGAGTCTCTCAGGCTTCAGACAGAGGGGCACGGACTGGTCGCCATTCGCGACCGCTTGCGTGCGACTCTGGAGATGACATGACGGGCGACGACACCAAACACCTTCCCCTCGAAGATCTGCACATGGCAGCCGGTGCGCGCTTCGGCGCCTTCGCCGGCTGGTCGATGCCGCTGACCTATCCGGCCGGCGTGATGAGGGAGCATCTTCACAGCCGCGAGCATGCCGGCCTGTTCGACATCTCGCACATGAAGCTGTTCGAAATCAGCGGCCCGGGCGCAGCAGCGCTTCTGAACCGCGTCTGCCCGTTCGATGCCGGCGCGCTTCAGGTTTCCCAGTCCAAATACACGTTCTTCCTCAATGAGGCCGCCGGAATACTCGACGATCTGATCGTCACCAGGCTCGGCGTCGAGCGCTTCATGATGGTCGCCAATGCCGGCAACGCCGCCGCCGACGAAAAGCATCTGCGTGAACTTGCCGAGGATTTCGACGTGAAGGTGGACGCGCTCGACCGCGTCTTCCTGGCCATCCAGGGCCCCGAGGCATGGGCTGCCCTTTCCCGCGCCGGCATCGAGACCGGTTCGCTGGTGTTCATGCACGGCATCGAGCCGCGCGAAAACTGGTTCATGAGCCGGTCGGGCTATACCGGCGAAGACGGTTTCGAGATCGGCCTGCCGGAAGCGGACGCGCGAACCCTCGTCACCAGGTTGCTCGAGGACGAGCGAGTGATGTGGATCGGCCTTGCCGCCCGCGACAGTCTGCGGCTCGAAGCAGGACTGTGCCTGCACGGGCTGGACATCACGCCGGAGATCGATCCGGCCAGCGCCGGGCTGATGTGGGCCATCCCCAAGGAGGTTCGCGCCTCTGGCGCGTTCATCGGCGCCGATGCATTGCGCGCCATCCTGGAGCGCGGCCCGGCGCAAAAACGCGTCGGCCTGAAGCCGGACGGCCGCCAGCCGGTGCGCGCCGGTGCTGCCCTTTTCGACGCCGACGGCAACCCTGCCGGCCATGTCACCTCAGGCGGCTTCGGCCCCTCGGCCGGTCATCCGGTGGCAATGGGCTACGTCCGGACGCCGCTTGCCAAGCCCGGCACAAGACTGTTCGCCGATGTCCGCGGGACGAAAATCCCGGTCGACATCCACCCCTTGCCCTTCACGCCCCATCGCTACCGCAAAGGATGATTTCAATGGCAAAGACCTATTTCACCGAAGATCACGAATGGCTTCGCGTCGAGGGCGGCATCGCCACCGTCGGCATCACCGATTACGCGCAGCAGCAGCTCGGTGACCTCGTCTTCGTCGAACTGCCTGAGCCAGGGAAAAAGCTGGCCAAGGGCGATACGGCCGTGGTGGTCGAATCGGTCAAGGCGGCATCGGACGTCTACGCACCGGTCGACGGCGAGATCACCGAAGCCAACACCGCGCTGTCGGCCGATCCTTCGCTCGTCAATTCGGCGGCAACCGGCGACGGCTGGCTGTGGAAGATGAAGCTGGCCAATGAGAGCCAGCTCGACGGCCTCCTCGATGAAGCCGCTTACAAAGCCCATATTGGTTGATAGCAGGACCAGCAAGATGACCGCAGCACCCTACCCCTTCTCGGCTCGCCATATCGGCCCGGGCCTCCAAGACGTCAGAGCCATGCTGGCCACGATCGGCGTTCCCTCGGTCGAGACGCTGATCAGCCAGGCAGTGCCGAAGTCGATCCGGCTCGACCGTCCATTGGCCTTGCCCGCCGCTGCAAGCGAAGCGGAAGCGCTGACCGAGCTCGCGGCGACGATGGCAAAGAACACGGTGCTGAAGAGCTTCATCGGTACCGGCTATCATGGCGTCCACGTGCCGCCGGTGATCCAGCGCAACCTGTTCGAGAACCCGGCCTGGTATACGGCTTACACGCCTTACCAAGCCGAGATCAGCCAGGGCCGGCTGGAAATGCTGTTCAACTTCCAGACGCTGGTCACCGAGCTGACCGGCTTGCCGGTGGCGTCGGCCTCGCTGCTCGACGAGGCGACGGCGGTGGCCGAAGCGGTCGGCATTGCGCTGCGCCATCATCGCGACAAGCGCACCAAGGTGGCACTGGCCGGCACGCCGCACCCGCAGACGCTGGACGTCGTTCGCACCCGCGCCGAACCGCTCGGCATCGAGGTCGACGGCGAGGTGATCGACGACAACACCGCCGCCCTGCTGGTCTCCTGGCCCGATACATTCGGCGTCTATGGCAATCACAAGGCAGCGATCGACAAGGCCCGCGCTGCCGGCGCGCTGGTCGTCTTCATTGCCGATCCGTTGGGCCTGACGCTGACCGACGCGCCAGCCAGGCTTGGCGCCGACATCGCCGTCGGCCCGATGCAGCGTTTTGGCGTGCCGATGGGCTTTGGCGGGCCGCACGCCGCCTATTGCGCCGTGTCCGACAGGCTGACGCGGCTGATGCCCGGCCGGCTCGTTGGCCAGTCGACGGACAGCAAGCGCCGTCCCGGATATCGCCTGGCCTTGCAGACACGCGAGCAGCATATCCGCCGCGACAAGGCGACCTCCAACATCTGCACCGCACAGGCGCTGCTCGCCAACATGGCGACGGCCTATGCGATCTGGCATGGCCCTGCCGGGCTGCAGGCGATTGCCGGCCGCGTCCACACGCTGGCCAACCGCCTGGCTGCCGGCCTCAAGGCAGCAGGCGTTTCGGTGCTCGGCGGAAGCCGCTTCGACACGGTGACCGTGGAAGTGAAGGGCAGAGCCGCCGCACTTGCCGCCGCCGCCGAGAAGACCGGCCGGCTGCTGCGTGTCATCGACGCCGACCATGTCGGCATCAGCTTTGACGAGACCTCCACTGAGGCCGATCTGGAGGCGATCGCAGCACTTTTCGGCGCCAAGGCCGGCGTTGCCGCCGGCAGTTCCATGCCAGGAAAACCGCGCGGCAAGGAGTTCCTCACCCAGCCCGTCTTCCACGAAAACCACTCGGAAACCGACATGATGCGCTTCTTGCGCCGGCTGTCCGACAAGGACCTGGCGCTCGACCGCGCCATGATCCCGCTCGGCTCCTGCACCATGAAGCTCAACGCCGCCGCCGAAATGATGCCGGTAAGCTGGCCCGATGTCGCCAACCTGCATCCCTTTGCCCCGGCGAGCCATTCGGTAGGCTATCGCGCCATGATCGACGAGCTGGAAGGCTGGCTGGCGGAGATCACCGGCTTCGACGCGGTGACCCTGCAGCCCAATGCCGGCAGCCAGGGCGAATATGCAGGGCTGCTCGCCATTCGCGGCTATCATTTGTCGCGTGGCGAAGGCCATCGCACCGTCTGCCTGATCCCGTCCTCGGCGCATGGCACCAATCCGGCAAGTGCGGCCATGGCCGGCATGAGTGTCGTCGTCGTGCGCTGCACCGAGGACGGCAATATCGACATGGAAGACTTGCAGGCCAAGGCGGCCGAGCATGCAAAAGACCTCGCGGCGCTGATGTTCACCTATCCTTCAACGCATGGTGTTTTCGAGGAAGGCGCGCGCGACCTCTGTGCGCTCGTCCACAGCCATGGCGGCCAGGTCTATTTCGACGGCGCCAATCTCAACGCTCTGGTCGGCCTCGCCCGTCCCGGCGATATCGGTGCCGATGTCTGCCACATGAACCTGCACAAGACCTTCTGCATTCCACATGGCGGCGGCGGCCCCGGCGTCGGCCCGATCGGCGTCAAGGCGCATCTGAAGCCATATCTGCCCGGCCACGTCACCGAAGGCTCGGCCCATGCCGTGGCGGCGGCACCGTTCGGCAGCGCCTCGATCCTGCCGATCACCTGGATGTATATCCGCATGATGGGTGCTTCCGGCCTGAAGCAGGCGACCGAGACGGCGATCATCTCCGCCAACTATGTGGCGACGCGGCTTGGCGAGCATTTCCCCCTGCTTTACAAAGGGCGCAACGGACGCGTTGCGCATGAATGCATCCTCGACACCCGCGTGCTCAAGGACAGCGCCGGTATCAGCGTCGACGATATCGCCAAGCGGCTGATCGACTATGGCTTCCACGCGCCGACCATGTCGTTCCCGGTGGCCGGCACGCTGATGGTCGAGCCGACCGAATCCGAGCCCAAGCGCGAGCTGGATCGTTTCTGCGAAGCCATGATCGCCATAGCCGGCGAGGCAGCCAAGGTGGCGAAGGGCGAATGGCCCTTGGCCGACAATCCTCTGGTCAATGCGCCACATACCGCCGCCGAGGCGTTGGCCGGCCAGTGGACCCATCCCTATTCGCGCCTGGAAGCGGCCTACCCCGCCGGCGATGCCGATACGGCGGCAAAATACTGGCCACCGGTGTCACGCATCGACAACGTCGCTGGCGACCGCAACCTGGTCTGCTCCTGCCCGCCGCTGTCGGAATATCTGGGTGCGGCGGAGTAGACCATGATCCCGAAGAATGGAATCCGGTTTTCGGACAAGATCATGGTCTAACAAGAAGATAGAAGCCTCAATCAGGCAGAACGCAAGGCCGGCCCGTCGGCCTTGCTCGCCCTGTCCCGGGCGATGACGCGATTTCGCCCGGCGCGCTTTGCCGCATAGAGCGCGGCGTCGGCTTCGGCCAGCACATCATCGAGACCGGTGCCGCTCGTCCCACCAAAGCCGATGCCGCCGCTGACTGTGCTTCGCAACGGACCAAGCTGGGTGGCCACGACTTCCGTACCGAAGGCGACGCTGATCTTGCTCGCAATGTCATAGGCTTTTTCTTCCGTCATCCGCGACATGACGAGCACGAATTCCTCGCCGCCCAGCCGGAAGGCGTCGACGCCGGTTCTGGCGTATTTCCTAATGACGGCGGCAAAGCGGCGCAGGACCTGGTCGCCGACCGGATGACCGAATACGTCGTTCGTCCTTTTGAAATGGTCGAGGTCGAACATGGCGACGGACATAAACGGACCGAAGACCCGCTCGCCGTAGAGTGCCGTTAACGCCCGCCGGTTCATCAGCCCGGTCAATGGATCGGTCATCGTCTCGGCCTTCATTCGATCTGCGCCTGCAAATGGTGCAGGGAGAGCGTTAATGCGCCAAGCCCGGTCATGCAGGCGACGGCTACGACGGAATTCACCCGCTCGGCCCAATTGTCCGGTGCTACGCCGAGCACCCACTGGCCCTTGACCAGCAGGACCGCGCCGCAAAGTCCGAACGACAGCGCACAGACGCCGCTCAGGAACGATACGACCAGCAATATCCGGCGATCATGACCACCCTCAATCCAGAACATCGCCCCGATAAGCGAGAGTAGCGCCGTTACCGTCGCATAGGTGACAATGAAGCCGACACCATCAAACCCGAGATACGTCGCGCCCGCGCAAACAGCCATCGCAGCCAAGGTCGGCAAGATGGCGCGCCTATAGTCGCGCATGCTGAGATTTTGCATGGCCGACAGGCAGATAATCAGGAAGCCGAGGCTGAGAAGAGCAAGCACGATCTGGCAAAGCCAGGGGCTTGGATCTCTTGTGTAATGCCAAAACAAGACCACATGTGCGACGAGCACGAGAATGCCGCACGCCACCGTCAGCACAAAGCGTGCCTGTGGCGCGGTGAACCAGATCGCAAACATGGTGATGCTGAGGCACGTGCCCGACAGCGCCGCTGCGAGCAGGAGCGAACTGTAATCCAACATGCTTAAGCGACAGCCTCTTGAGGGTTTCGCTGCATTCTAGGTCAGCGACAGTCCGCGGATATCGTTTTTCAGCCAACCTTGCGGCGTAACCTTCGGACAAGGTTTACAAAGCGTCGATGCTCCAAGCTTCGACCCCATTTCCGCCGCTTGGTTGTCGAATGGTTTTGCAGTAAGAGGCTCTATCCTCGAACGTAACAGGAACCTCCGTCGCCTGCCCGCAAAAAGCGTGGCAGTATCGGGTGGTGATTCGCAGCATCGGAATCCAGGACCGGCATGGACGACAATAACGATCTTTTCGGCAATTTGGGCAAGCAGCCGCAACCGGCTCGCGCCGCGCGCCCGGCCGACCCGCTGGTGCAGGCGGCGAAGCGGCCGGCGCCCCGCGATGCCAGCGAGAGCTATAGTGCCGCCGATATCGAGGTGCTGGAGGGGCTGGAGCCGGTGCGCCGCCGCCCGGGCATGTACATTGGCGGCACCGACGACAAGGCGATGCACCATCTGTTCGCCGAGGTCATCGACAATTCGATGGACGAGGCGGTCGCCGGCCATGCTACCTTCATCGATGTCGAGCTTTCCGCCGACGGATACCTGTCTGTAACCGACAACGGCCGCGGCATTCCGGTCGATCCGCACCCGAAATTCAAGAAGCCGGCGCTCGAACTCATCATGACCACGCTGCATTCAGGCGGCAAGTTCGACAGCAAGGTCTACGAGACCTCGGGAGGCCTGCACGGTGTCGGCGTTTCCGTGGTCAACGCGCTGTCCGACCATCTCGAGGTCGAGGTTGCGATTGGGCGCAAGCTCTATCGCCAGCGCTTCTCGCGAGGCGTTCCGGTGACCGGCCTGGAGCAGCTCGGCGAGGTGCACAACCGGCGCGGCACGAAGATCCGCTTCCATCCAGACGAGCAGATTTTCGGCAAGGGTGCTGCGTTCGAGCCGGCGCGGCTCTACCGCATGGCGCGGTCAAAAGCCTATCTGTTCGGCGGTGTCGAAATCCGCTGGACCTGCGATCCCTCGCTGATCAAGGAAAAGGACACGACGCCGGCCAAGGCAGAATTCCATTTTCCGGGCGGCCTCAAGGACTATCTGAAAGCCTCGCTCGGCGACGAATTCCAGGTGACCCGTGAAATGTTCGCCGGCAAGAGCGAGAAGCAGGGCGGTCACGGCTCGCTCGAATGGGCGGTGACCTGGTTCGGCGGCGACGGTTTTATAAATTCCTATTGCAACACCATTCCGACAGCTGAAGGCGGCACGCACGAGGCCGGCTTCCGCAACGTTCTGACGCGCGGCTTGCGCGCTTATGCCGATCTGGTCGGCAACAAGCGCGCTTCGATCGTCACATCCGAGGATGTGATGATCTCGGCGGCGGGCATGCTGTCGGTGTTCATCCGCGAACCGGAATTCGTCGGCCAGACCAAGGACAGGCTGGCGACGATCGAGGCGATCCGCATCGTCGAAAGCGCCATCCGCGACCCGTTCGACCATTGGCTGGCCGACAATCCGCAGGAAGCTTCGAAACTGCTCGAATGGGTGATCGCGCGTGCCGACGAGCGGGTGCGCCGCCGCCAGGAAAAGGAAGTGTCGCGCAAGAGCGCCGTGCGCAGGCTGCGCCTGCCCGGCAAGCTCGCCGATTGCACGCAGAATGCAGCGGCCGGCGCCGAGCTGTTCATCGTCGAGGGCGATTCGGCTGGCGGTTCGGCAAAGCAGGCGCGCGACCGCGCCAGCCAGGCGGTGCTGCCGCTCCGCGGCAAGATCCTCAACGTCGCCAGCGCCGGTAACGACAAGCTGGCCGGCAACCAGCAGATATCCGACCTGATCCAGGCCTTGGGCTGCGGCACGCGCTCGAGATACCGCGACGAGGACCTGCGTTACGACCGGGTCATCATCATGACCGACGCCGACGTCGATGGCGCCCATATCGCTTCGCTGCTGATCACCTTCTTCTACCAGGAGATGCCGAGCCTGGTCCGCGGCGGCCATCTCTATCTGGCGGTGCCGCCGCTCTACTCGATCCGGCAAGGCGGCAAGGTCGCCTATGCCCGCGACGATGCGCACAAGGACGAACTTCTGCGCACCGAATTCACCGGGCGCGGCAAAGTCGAAATCGGCCGCTTCAAGGGGCTGGGCGAAATGATGGCCGCCCAGCTCAAAGAAACCACCATGGACCCGAGAAAGCGCACGCTGCTCAGGGTGGACGTCATCGACGCCGAGGCGGCGACCAAGGATGCGGTCGACGCATTGATGGGCACCAAGCCCGAGGCCCGCTTCCGCTTCATCCAGGAACGCGCGGAATTCGCCGCGACGGAAGTGCTGGATATCTGAGCGTCTTCTGCTAGGCGAGCCGCGGACGGCGGCTGTCACTGTGCGCAAGACTTTTCCGGATTTTTCGCGAAGGATGAGGCGTGGAACGGTTCAGCGTTTCACGGAAACGCCGAACCGCTCAGTTTTTTATTTTTTGACGCAAGTCGGAAAACCGTTTCACGCTTTTCCTGGAATTGCTTTAAGCAGCCGCGATCGCCAGCGCGTGCCCGCGTGCGTTCTCGCGCAGCGCATCGAGATGGATCGATTTGACCAGCCTGGCGAGATCGCCTTCGGCGGACTGTCCGCCCAATTCCTTCAGCATCAGCCAGCTGACTTCCTGGACGCCGGCGAGGCGTTTGCCATTGGCGACCTCACGCCAGACCTTCAGCGCGCGCAGGATGATGGCGTGGGTGGCGGCGGCAAGCCCGGCGCTGCGGAACAGTGCCTGCAACGCTATGTCATGCCCGCTGGCCAGCAGCGCCCTCACCCGTTGCTCGGGCTGCTGGCTGAGCGCGACCAGCGCCGAACCAAAGAAGTCGACCTTGCCGTGCGCGATGGTGCGGATGACGAAGCTTGCGGTCAGGTCGCCGCGCAGGCGCAGATGTTCGACAAGTGCGGTATGTTCCTCCGCCCGCGTGCCTTCGATCAGTGTCACCGAAGCCTTGACGCAAGCATCGCGCGTGATGCGCTCGGCCCTGGCGGCGCCCATCAGCGCCAGCACCAATGGCGACCCCTTGAGCATCTCCCCTAGCTTGACCAGCAGCATATGCCGGCAGTCGGCGGGCAGCCGGATGTCGGCGATCAGCGCCTCGCGCACCAGAGGCAGATGGCCGTGACGCTCGGCCATGCGGCGAAAGCTGACGGATGCGATGTCGGCGCCGCTATTGGCGAGCAGCGTGGTGCAGGCTTCCGGCTCACCGACCTCGGCGATCGCCGCCGCAACCGACATCGAGACGCGCGGCCGGTCGGCGATCACCTTCTGCGTCGCTTTCTGGCCGCCGGCAACCCGATCAATCAGGTCGGAATCGGTAAGCAGCGGCGAGCGCGCCAGTACCAAAGCGGCCACCTCGGGCTGGTCCGAAGCCAGCGCGCTGACGATCTGCGGCGGCGCATGATGGCTCATGGAAAGCGCGTCGGCGATCGCCAGCCGCACCTTCGACGATGCGTCATCGAGCAGCAACGTCAGCGCCGCCTCGGCAGCGCAGCGGTCCTCGAAAGGCAGGTCCGAGTCGACATAGGCGCGAGCCAGCGCGCTTGCCGCCGCAGCACGCTCCGACACCTTTGCCGTGTGGATCCATTTCAGGAAATGCGAAACGACCATGTCGCCTGCTTACGCCCTTTGCCAGAACGCTTCTGGCGCCTGTCGAGACCGTAGGCACAAATGGTTTACGAACGGTTCACCATGTTCGTTAACTGGCTTGCGAGCCCGGTATGCAACGCCTATCAACCCTTAAGCATTGGAGGAGACAGACCATGGCCGGCCTTTACCTTGAGGAGTTCGTTGTCGGCCATGTGTTCAAGCACACGCTGCGCAAGACCGTGACCGAAAGCGACAACATGCTGTTTTCGGTGATGACGCTGAACCCGCAACCGCTGCACATCGATTTCGACTTCGCCGCCAAGAGCGAATGGGGCAAGCCCCTGGTCAATTCGCTGTTCACGCTTGGCCTGATGATCGGCATCTCGGTCAACGACATCACCGTCGGCACCACCATCGCCAATCTCGGCATGAAGGAGACCGTGTTTCCGCACCCCGTCTTCCATGGCGACACGATTCGCGTCGAGACCACCGTGGTTTCGGTGCGCGATTCCAGGTCGAAACCGGACCGCGGTATCGTCGAGTTCGAGCACCGCGCCTATAACCAGAACGACGTGCTGGTTGCAAGATGCACGAGGCAAGCGATGATGATGAAGAAGGCATAGCCGATGCGTTCACTGCTCTTCGTTCCCGGCGATTCGGAAAAGAAGCTGGAGAAGGGCTTTGGCGTGGGCGCCGACGTGGTCATCGTCGATCTCGAGGACTCGATCGCCTCGCAGAACAAGGGGCTGGCGCGCGACACAGCGGCGCGTTTCATCGCCGGGCACAGGCACCGAACCAGCTCCGCGATCTATGTGCGCGTCAACGATCTTTCGACCGGACTGACCGACGACGATCTGGCGGCGCTCGTGCCAGTGAAGCCCGACGGCATCATGCTGCCTAAGTCGAACAGCGGACTGGATGTCCAGCATCTCTCGGCCAAGCTCAGGGTGCACGAAGCTGAAAGCGGCCTGCCGGATGGCGCGATAAAAATCCTGCTGATCATCACAGAAACGGCCGCCGGCGTTCTGGCCGCCGCGACTTACGCCAAGGCAAGCGCGCGGCTTGTCGGCGTCACCTGGGGCGCGGAAGATCTGTCGGCGGCAATCGGCGCGCGCTCGACGCGCGACGCGAATGGCCGCTACACGGATGTATTCCGCTTCGCCCGCACCATGACCCTGCTTGCCGCGAGTGCCGCGGAAGTCGCGGCGATCGACGCGGTCTTTCCGGATTTTCGCGACATGGCCGGCTTCGAGGCCGAATGCGCCCAGGCCGAGCGCGACGGCTTCACCGGCAAGATGGCGATCCATCCGGCGCAGGTGCCCGTCATCAACGCCGCCTTCACGCCTTCGGCGCAAGCGGTGAAAAATTCGCTGGCGATCGTCGAGGCATTCAAGGCGGCGGGAAACCCCGGCGTCGTCGGCATCGACGGCAAGATGTACGACCGGCCGCATCTCAAGCTCGCCGAGCGGCTCCTGGCGCGAGCCAGGGCAGCGGGGCTTGACGCTTAGGGTCTGGTTCCGGGTCGAAAATTATCCCACCCACGGCCCCGAATAGTCGGCGTAGAGCTTTGCCGGATCGGGCCGTGGCCGCTCCGGCGCTGGCCCCTGATAGGAGCCGATATGGACAAAACCGACGACCCGCTCATGCGGCGCCAGACCGAGGATCGCCCTGCCCTCTGGCACGTCGGAATACCAGTTGCTGATCATGTTGGTACCGTAGCCCAGCGCATTGGCGGCAAGCAGCAGGTTCATCGCAGCCATGCCGCCGGACAAGAACATCTCCCATTGCGGGATCTTTGGATTTTCCCTGGGGATCGAGATCACGCCGATGACCAGAGGCGCCCGCGAAAAGCGTGCCAATTCCTGGTTGCGGCGGCCTTCCGGCAACGGCCCTTCGCGCTGTTCGGCAAGTGCTGCCAACTCCTTGCCGATCTCGACGCGAGCCTCGCCGCGATAGAGGATGAAACGCCAGGGCTCCAGCCGGCCATGATCCGGCACCCGCGAGGCGGCGGCGATCATGGTCGCGATCTCCGCATCGCCCGGTGCCGGCTCTTTCAAATCCGGGATCGGCGCGGAATTTCGGGTCAGCAGAAAATCGATGATCGGCGACGCCATGGGCGCAAGTCTCCTGGAATTTGAGCTGAAGCGCGCCATCGGGATATCGGGCGGCTCGGGGCATTGGCGCGACGCGCCGGACAAAGAGCCCTCTAGCAGAAGCCGACCGGACTCTTAAGCCTTGAAATTGCCACCGCATTGGGCTTCAACGCAAGGCATGTTTGAGGGGACATTGCGTCTTTTCCTGATATGGCTCGCTGCCGCACTGTTGATGGTGCCGGTTTCGCTTGCCGCCGCCCAGAATGTAGACGGCCTCAGTGATCTGAAACTTCCCGGAATTTCGGGCTATGCGCCTCCGAAAAGCGAGACATCGCTGGCATTGGGCAGCAGCGGGGCGATCACGCTGTCGGCGCAATTGACCGACAAGGGTGCCGACATCACGCGCGGCATCGTCTGGCGCGTCTTCAAGCCCGAATCGGCCGACGGCAAGCTGCCGATGGTCGCCTCCGCTCATGGCGGCACCGCCGTATTCCAGCTCGAGCCAGGTTCCTATCTGGTCCATGCCTCCTACGGGCGGGCCGGCGCCACCAAGCGCATCACCGTCGGCAAGGAAGCCAAGCGTGAGAGCCTCGTGCTCGATGCCGGCGGCCTCAAGCTCGATGCCGTGCTGTCGGGAGGGGTGCGCATACCGCCGAAGAAGCTGCGCTTCTCGATTTATGAGAGCCACGCCGCGGCCGATGGCGATCGCGCGCTGATCATACCCGATGTCGAGCCGAACAGCGTCGTGCGGCTCAATGCCGGCACCTACCACGTTGTTTCGACCTATGGCGCTGTGAACGCGGTCATCCGCTCCGACATCCGCGTCGAGGCCGGCAAGCTGACCGAAGCGACGGTCGAGCATCGTGCCGCCGAGATGACCATGAAGCTGGTGCGCGAGCCGGGCGGTGAGGCGATCGCCGACACCTCCTGGTCGCTGCTGAACGAGTCCGGCGACCCGATCAAGGAGACCGTCGGCGCCTTTGCCTCGATGGTGCTGGCCGAGGGCGACTACACCATCATCGCCAAAAACCGCGACCGCATCTACCAGAAGGATTTTACGGTGGTGGCCGGACACAATCAGGACATCGAAGTCCTGGCAACCGAAGCTTCGGCCATCGATTCCGAGGAAGGCGCCGACTAAGCCGCGCCCCCTCTAGGCTGCTTTGCGCATGCGTCGCGCCAGCAACGGCACGCGGCCAGTCGTCTCGGCCGGCGCCAGATCGAAGACGCCGCGCTGAAGGCGGTCGAGCAAGGCCTTGCGGTCTCGCAGCGGCTCCAGTTCGTCCCACCCCAGCACGTCGCCGACGCGCACGTCGATCGATTTGCCGGAGAGCCGCGCAAATTCACGGATGAGCAGCGATGTGCGCAGTGTCAGCGAGGCCTTGCCGACGAATTTCGCCACACGCCCGTCGCGTTCGGCCATGTTCATCGGTCCGCTGACCAGATGGAACAGCCGGCCGTTCTGGCCCGAAAAATGCAATGGGATGACCGACGCCTTTGCGTCCTGAACGAGACGGGCCGGAAACACCTTCCACGGCAGATCGCGTGCCCGGCCAAACCCCTTCGGCGCGGTGGCGACACCTCCCGCCGGAAAGACGACGATGGTGACGCCCTCCTTGAGCAGCCGCACCGCTTCATGGCGGACCGCCATGTTGTTCTTCAGCGCGTCCTTGGTCTCGGAAAAGTCGATCGGCAGCGAATAGGGCTCCATCTCGCGGATCTTGAGCAGATCCCTGTGGATCATGACGCGGAACGGTCGGCCGAGCTGCTCCGCCAGCGACAGCACGGCAATACCGTCGCCGATGCCGAACGGATGGTTGGCAACAATCACCAGCGGCGTGTCGGGCAGGTTTGCCGGCGGCCATTGACCGGCGGTCCGCACCCGGACGTCGATCAGCTCCAGCATGCGGCTGAACACGCGCTCGCTGTTCGGCACCACTTGCCGGCGCCAGAAATCATAGAGTGCGGCGAAGCGATCACGTCCCGACAGGCCTTCGACCGAATGGATGAACCAGCGCGTCAACGCCGGCTGATGCGGACCGGCATAGGAGAGCTCGGGAAACGGTCTTTCGCGCATCTTCAGCTTGAGCATGGGGCTCGCTACACAACTGGCGTGACAAGCATATGAAAATGGCGGTGGAGCGATCCACCGCCATTTCGTTGCTGATTGGCCGGCTCAGGCCGCGCGGCGCTTGCGGTCGGGTGTCACCGCCTCGTCGGAAAGCAGTTTCACGGCGGCCGCGAGGCCAAGCGATTCCTGGTCGCGCGACCCGAGACGGCGGACATTGACCGTTTCTTCCTCAGCCTCGCGCTTGCCGCAAACGAGGATGACCGGCACCTTGGCAAGGCTGTGCTCTCGGACCTTGTAGTTGATCTTCTCGTTGCGCAGGTCGGTTTCGGCGATCAGCCCCGCCGCCTTCAGCTGCGCAACGACTTTTCGCGCGTAATCGTCGGCATCGGAAGTGATCGTGGCCACCACCACCTGCAGCGGCGCGAACCAGAGCGGGAAATGGCCGGAATAATTCTCGATCAGGATGCCGAGAAAACGCTCCATCGAACCGCAGATGGCGCGATGCACCATCACCGGCTGCTTCTTTTCCGAATCGGAGCCGATGTAGAAGGCGCCGAACCGTTCCGGCAGGTTGAAGTCGACCTGCGTGGTGCCGCATTGCCAGTCGCGGCCGATGGCGTCCTTCAGCACATATTCGAACTTCGGCCCGTAGAACGTGCCCTCGCCCGGATTTACGCCCGTCTTGATCCGGTTGCCCGACCGCGCCGCGATCTTGTCGAGCACGTCCTGCAGCACGCCCTCGGCGTGATCCCACATCGCGTCGGTGCCGACCCGTTTTTCGGGGCGGGTCGCCAGCTTGACCGTGATTTCGTCGAAGCCGAAATCGGCATAGGTCGACAGGATCAGGTCGTTGATCTTGATGCACTCGTCGGCGAGCTGTTCCTCGGTGCAGAAGATGTGGGCATCGTCCTGGGTAAAGCCGCGCACCCGCATCAGCCCGTGCAGTGCGCCGGACGGCTCATAGCGATGCACATTGCCGAATTCCGCAAGTTTTACCGGCAGATCGCGGTAGGACTTCAGCCCGTGTTTGAAGATTTGGACGTGGCCGGGGCAGTTCATCGGCTTCAGCGCAAACACCCGGTCGTCGTCGGTGTCGTCGCCGGCGACCGTCACCTTGAACATGTTGTCCCGGTACCAGCCCCAGTGGCCTGAGGTCTCCCACAGGCTCTTGTCGAGCACCTGCGGCGCGTTGACCTCCTGGTAGCCCTGCTCGTCCAGGCGGCGGCGCATGTAATTGACCAGGTTCTGGAACATCCTCCAGCCTTTGGCGTGCCAGAACACGACCCCGGGGCCCTCCTCCTGGAAATGGAACAGGTCCATCTCACGGCCGAGCTTCCTGTGGTCGCGCTTCTCGGCTTCCTCCAGCATCGTCTGATAGGCTTCGAGCTGCGCCTGGTCGGCCCAGGCCGTGCCGTAGATGCGCGTCAGCATCGGGTTGTTGCTATCGCCGCGCCAATAGGCGCCGGCGACCTTCATCAGCTTGAAGGCGTTGCCGATCTGGCCGGTCGAGGCCATGTGCGGACCGCGGCAAAGGTCGAACCAGTCGCCCTGCGCATAGATCTTGAGATCCTGATCCTCGGCGATGGCGTCGATCAGCTCGAGCTTGTAGCGCTCGCCCTTGTCGGCAAAGATCCTTTTCGCCTTTTCACGCGACCACACCTCTTTGGTGAACGGCTTGTTGCGCGCAATGATCTCGCGCATCTTCTTCTCGATCACCGGGAAATCGTCGGGCGTGAACGGCTCGTTGCGGGCGAAGTCGTAGTAGAATCCGTTCTCGATCACCGGCCCGATGGTCACCTGCGTTCCCGGCCAAAGTTCCTGCACGGCTTCGGCCAGCACGTGCGCGGCATCATGGCGGATGAGCTCCAGCGCACGCGGATCCTCGCGGGTGATGATTTCGAGCTTGCCTGATTTGCCGATCGGGTCGGAAAGGTCGCGCAACGTGCCGTCGATGCTGTAGGCAACGGCCTTCTTGGCCAGCGACTTCGAGATCGATTCCGCCAGGCCGGCGCCGGTCATCGCCGCGTCGTAGTCGCGGACGGAGCCATCGGGAAATGTCAGGGAGACGGAATTCAGCATTAAATTCTCCTATCCAGTCCCGCAAACGAGCGCGGGTGGTAAAATGCACGTCGCCCAAAACTGCGTAGCGATTTTGGGGTTGCGACTTACATCAAGTAAGAGCCGGATGCGTCCGGCGGCGAGCGGTCTTTTATGGGCAGTTTTCGGCGCCGTAAAGCCGGATTTAGGTCACCCGAGGAGATTCGACAGCTCTTTCAGGAACATCGCCCGCGTCTTGAGCCCCTTCGGCGTGTCGGAACGTTTCGTATCGACTACGAGGCGGGCAAAGACGATCTTGCGAGCATCCTTCTGCGCCCAGCCAACAAACCAGCCAAGCGAGCGCTTGTCGGCATCGTCGCCACGCCTGGTCGTCCCGGTCTTGCCCTGCACCGTCCAGCCGCCCGCCCGGAAGGTCGGGACAATCGCATTGGTCATCGCATGGGCCTTGTCCGAGACCGGCAGATTCCGCGCCAGCAGCTTGCGCAGGAAATCGACCTGCTCGACCGGCGATATCTCGAGCGAAGAATTCACCCAGGAATGGGTGAGGCCGTCATTCTTGCCGGAATTGCCGGAGACGTCGGTGTTGCCATAGTCCAATCTGGACACATAGCCGGCAAACTGTTTGCTGCCGAGCCGGCGCGTGATCTCGCGTGAGAACCAAAGGACCGAATCCCTTTCCCAGATCGTCGGGTCGACGGTCTTGCGGTCCCGTTTCGGCGCGTTGAACTCCGCTTTGTACTCCCAATTCGGTGTATGCTCGTCGCCCAGGATTCCGGCGTCATAGCCGATCAGCGCCAGCGGAATCTTGAATGTCGAGGCGGGGCTGACGCGCTGATCGCAAACCCCTTGCCGGTACAGTGTCTCGCCGCTCGCGGCGTCGACGATCAGCGTGCATTCGACGTCCCCGAGCGGCGCCGATTGCGCACGGATCGGAAAGCCCAACAGCCACGCCAGGACATAGAGAACCACGGCGAAAACGAAGGGAAGACGATCTATCCGGCGCATTTGGCAATCTCTCCTGAAGGGTATCAGGAGCGGCTTAGCGAGGCGTCTTGTCTCGATTTTGTCTTAAATGCGCTATGTCCGCGCAAGCTGCGGTTAACCCTACCAGATCGTAAACAGCGGTGCGGTTGTGTAACGAACAGTTGCGGTCAACTGTCTAGGTCGCCACGTTTTTTCCCGATCCGCCAGTACCGCCACGGCGCAAACCAGACATAGCGCTCAGCCAGGGTTTCGGGCACGCGGTCGATGCCATGCGTCCCTAACGGCCCGCAGCGCAGCACGCGAAAGAATCCCATCCAGCCGCCGGCCCATAGTCCATGCCGGGCGATCGCTTCGTGCGCGTATTCGGAACAGGTCGGCAGATGCCGGCAGGAATTGCCCACAAAGCCGGACAGCGTCAGCTGGTAGAGCCGGACGAGCGACGTGCCGAAGACGCGGCCCGGCGTCTTGCGCCACGGGCCGGGCCAGTTGCGTCCTTGTCGAATCGGCCTGGCGCCGTGCGCATGCCGATGTTGGCCGACCACCACAGTCTCCGCGTCGCGTTTCCCTTCAGGATAGATGTGCGCATCGGGCCGGGAACGCAATGCCGTTCCGGCAATCCCGTCACTGCCTCGAACGGCGAACCGGGTACCGGTCGGGCGTCGGCTTCCGACATGCGGCGACGCTGGTCGGCGGCCTCCCCTCGCACCAGTCGCCATGCGGTTTCTCGTCATGCCATTGAAATGTCGCGATCCGCACGACATCGCCCAGGATGTTGAGAAACTGGATCATGGCAGCACTCCTTTGAGCACCGATTAGAGCGCCGCTGGCCTTGCTCTTCAAACGAGTATAACGTCGACGTCAGATAACTCTGAGTTATGCGAATGAAGCGCGGACGCCTCCCCCTGACGGCTCTTAGAAGCTTCGAAGCAGCCGGTCGTCACCTGAGCTTCAGCCGTGCGGCCGAGGAGCTTTATGTTTCGCAGGCGGCGATCAGCCGCCAGATCCGCGAGCTCGAAACATTCCTGCGCCAACCTTTGTTCTTCCGCCATCATCGCCGCGTCGAATTGACCGACACCGGCCGGCGGCTGCTCGACCAGTTGGTCAGAAGTTTCGGGGGCATCGACAGGCTGCTTTCGGAATTGACGGCGGCCCCGACGCAGTCCGTGGTCCGTGTCAGCGTCGAGCCGTCGCTTGCATCCGTATGGCTGGTGCCGCGGCTCAACCGATTTCGCCAGTTGCGACCCGATATCGACGTTTCCCTTGAGGTCGACCCGAGGTTGATAGAGTTCCGCAGCGATCAGCCTGAACTTGCTCTACGCTTCAGTGCGCACGCCACTTCATGGCCACGCAGCGAAGCCGAACAGCTTGCCTCGGTCGTCGATTCACCGGTTCTGTCGCCGGCGCTTCTTGCGTCCGGGCCAGCTCTGGAAAAACCGATCGACCTTGGTCGCTATACATTGCTGCACGAAGAAAACCGTCAGGCTTGGACGCGCTGGTTCGAAGCGGCCGGCGTGACCCCTGAAGCCGTGCCTGCGCGTGGACCGATGCTGGCGGATGCCTCGCTCTCGAAGCAGGCAGCCTTGCTTGGACATGGTGTCGCACTGGGCGATCTTTTGCAGATCGGCGAAGAACTTGCGTCCGGCGCGCTGGTCAAGCCTTTCGACATCGACGTTGCGTCCGGCGCCTATTGGCTGGTGGCCAGAAGACTAAACGACCTTTCCGAGCCGGCCAGGGCTTTTGCCGACTGGGTCCGGGCGGAATTCGCCGAAAGCCGGCGTTTTCTTGCCGAGGTTTAGGCCGCCTGTTCCGCCCGCTTCTTCTCGATTTGGCCGATCGCGTCGACCACTGCGTCGAAGGTCAGCATGGTCGAGGCGTGGCGCGCCTTGTAATCGCGCACCGGTTCCAGGTATTTCAGGTCGGCGAAGCGGCCTTCGGGCGGCGGGCCATTTTCCTTCAGCATTTTTAGCATCGTCTCGCGCACGCTGCGCAGTTCTTCCGCGCTGGCGCCGACGACATGCTGCGCCATGATCGAAGACGACGCCTGGCCAAGCGCACAGGCCTTCACGTCATGCGCGAAATCGCTGACGACGCCGTCATCCATCTTCAGATCGACGGTCACTGTCGAGCCGCACAGCTTGGAATGTGCTCGTGCGGTTGCGTCGGGCCGGTCGAGCCGACCGATCCGTGCGATATTTCCGGCAAAACCCAGAATTTTCGCATTGTAGACATCGTCGATCATATTTTTCCAATCCGTCGCCGCCCAGCGAACAGCGATTGCCGCTCTGGCGTCTTCCTTTCGCTCGGCACGAACATATATAATGGTCGTAGTCGGGTATCGACAAGGCGACCGCAAGTCTCGTCCTGCCCAAATCTGTTCACGCCACTTACGGGCTGGAAACCGGGCGAGTTTCTAACACCCGAAAGGTCGTGGTCCGTTCAACTCGTTCCTCCTGAGAGAGGAACTACGGGAGACGCCTTTATGGACGCCGTTATCAAGAAACTCATGCCGCAGTCGGCCTATATGGAAAAGCCGGTCACCGACCGGCCGAGTGAGGCCGAAGTCGAAGCCGCGGTGCGCACCTTGTTGCGCTGGACCGGCGACAATCCTGAGCGCGAGGGCCTGATCGACACGCCGAAGCGCGTCACCAAGGCGTTCCGCGAAATGTTCAACGGCTACGATATGTGCCCGGCCGAGGAGCTTGGCCGCACCTTCGAGGAAGTCGCCGGCTATGACGACCTCGTCATAGTCAAGGACATCACGTTCCACTCGCATTGCGAGCATCACATGGTGCCGATCATCGGCAAGGCGCATGTCGGCTATCTGCCTGACGGCAAGGTTGTCGGCCTGTCCAAGATCGCCCGCGTCGTCGACATCTTTGCCCACCGCCTGCAGACCCAGGAAGCGATGACCGCGCAGATTGCCGGCGTCATCCAGGACGTGCTCAATCCGCGCGGCGTCGCCGTCATGCTCGAGGCCGAGCATATGTGCATGGCCATGCGCGGCATCCGCAAACAGGGCTCCACCACGCTGACCTCGACCTTCACCGGCGTCTTCAAGGATACACCTGAAGAGCAGGTCCGCTTCGTCACCATGGTGCGCGGCGGCGGAACTGATCAGACCCGCGCCGCCCTCGCTAAATAGGGACCGGCGAATGTCGGCATTGGAATTCCCGAAAGCTCCATCTGACAAGAAGGTACTCGAGGAAGGCACCGTCCTTTCACCGCGCTTCGATGCCGGCGGCCTCGTCACTGTCGTCGTCACCGATGCCGAAAACGGCATGCTGCTGATGGTCGCGCATATGAATGCCGAGGCGCTGGCGCTGACACTCGAGACCGGCATCGCGCACTACTGGTCGCGTTCGCGCAACGCGCTGTGGAAGAAGGGCGAAACCTCGGGCAATGTCCAGCAGGTCGTCGAGATGCTCACAGATTGTGACCAGGACGCGATATGGTTGCGCGTCAAAGTGCTGGGTCACGAAGCAACTTGTCACACCGGCCGACGTTCATGCTTTTATCGGACGGTGGGGCTGAGCGATGGCAAAGGGACGCTTGCCAACGACGGCAGCAAGCCGCTGTTCGATGCGGAAAAAACGTATCGAAAGCCCAAAACACCATCAGTATGAACCATTCGCAGCACTTCAGCCACGTATATTCATGATTTCGATACGGCCCGCCTGTAGGATGACCGTGGGACAAGGGAGATTGTGATGCTCGACTGGGCGTCATTGCGCAACAGACCTGACGTTCGGGAGGCCAATGGCCTCTCCTCGGCCGCAGGCGCATCCGAAACCAAATCTCCAGGTAAAACAGGGATCTCGCTGGCATTGGGCGGCGGCTGCGCGCGCGGCTGGGCGCATATCGGCGTGCTGCGCGCGCTTGACGAAGCCGGCATCGAAGTGTCGATGATCGCCGGCACCTCGATCGGCGCGCTGGTCGGCGGCTGCTATGTTGCCGGCAAACTTGACGAGCTGGAAGAATTCGCGCGCAGCCTGACCAGGCGGCGCATTTTTGGCCTTCTCGACCTCAATCTACGCGGCAGCGGCCTGTTCGGTGGCATGAAGCTCGACGCACGGCTGCGCGAGCACATAGCCGGCATCCGCTTCGAGGACCTGCCAAAACCGTTCGTCTGCGTCGCTGCCGAAATCCGCACCGGCCATGAAATCTGGCTGTCGAGCGGCTCGTTGAGTACCGCCATGCGCGCCTCCTACGCGCTGCCCGGCGTGTTCGAGCCGGTCGCCTGCAATGGGCGCGTGCTGGTCGACGGCGCACTGGTCAATCCGGTGCCGGTCTCGGTCTGCCGTGCCTACGAGCAGCCGCTCGTGGTTGCGGTGAACCTTCACTACGATCTGTTCGGCCGCGCCGCGGTGATCAAGCACAGCGCAGGCGAGCTGATCGTCGAGAGAGACGCGCCAAGGGGTGGCCACGCCGATCCCGAACGTCAGTCGCGCGAGACGCGGCTCGGCATCACCGGCGTCATGGTCGAAGCCTTCAACATCATCCAGGACCGCATTTCGCGCGCCAGGCTGGCCGGCGACCCGCCGGACATGTCGCTGCAGCCGAAGCTCAGCCATATCGGCCTGACCGAATTCCACCGCGCCGACGAAGCGATCCGTATCGGCTACCAGGCAACGATGGCGCAAATCGGCGAACTGACCCGGCTGCAGACCGTCCTCGCTTAGGCCGAGCGGTCAGCGAGCTCTCAGGCAAGCGCCGCGTCGACGATACGAAACTGCACCGTGCGGTTGCCGTTCCAGTGATTGCCCGACAATGAGCCGGCGACGTGCACCGGTTTGCCCCTGTTCTTGAACAGGAATTCGCCAAGCGCAGTATCGACGGCGCGAAAGGCGATCGCCTGGATGCGGCCGCCGCTTTCCGACTGCAGGTCGGCGCGGATATGGTTGGTGCCGACCGCCCGCGCATCAACCAGCCGGTGACGCGGCAGCGCGAACACCGGCGCGACATGCCCGGCGCCGAACGGCCCTGCCCGCTCAAGCGCATCGAGCAGCGCAAGCGTCGCGCCCTCGGCGGCAAGCGCGCCGTCGATCGCCAGGCTCTCCTCGCCTTGCAGCCGGAACACATCCACCGCAGCGCGCTCTTCGAAAAAAGCCCGGAGCGCGCCGAGCTTCGCCCGCTCGACGGTGATGCCTGCCGCCATTCCGTGGCCGCCGCCCTTGACGATCAGCCCGGCATCGGCAGCCTCGCGCACCAGCCGGCCGAGGTCGAAGCCCGACACCGAACGGCCTGACCCCGTACCGACGCCATTGGCGTTGAAGGCGATGGCAAAAGCCGGCCGTCTTGCATGGTCCTTGAGCCGCGAGGCAAGCAGGCCGACAATGCCCGGATGCCAGTTGCTGCTGGCTGTGACCACGATGGCCGGACCATTGCCGCCGGCAAGCTCGGCGTCGGCCTCTGAGCGCGCCGCGGCCAGCATCTCCTGCTCCATCGACTGCCGCTCCTGGTTGAGCCGGTCGAGCGTCTCGGCGATGGTGCGGGCCTCGACCGGGTCGTCGGTTGCAAGCAGGCGGCTGCCAAGTGCTGCGTCGCCGATGCGCCCGCCGGCGTTGATGCGCGGACCGATCAGAAAGGCCAGATGGAAAGTGCTGATCGGCTCGCCGATACGCGAGACCTGCGCCAGTGCCGCCAGCCCTTCGTTCCTCTGCTGCCGCGCCACCTGTAGCCCCTTGACCACGAAGGCCCGGTTGATGCCGGTGAGCGGCACCACGTCGCAGACGGTGCCCAGCGCCACCAGGTCGAGCAGGCCAAGCAGGTCGGGCGCTGCGGCATCCGGCAGCCGGCTGCGCAGGATCTTCGCCGTCTGTACCAGGCACAGGAAGACGACGCCGGCGGCGCAAAGATGGCCTTGCCCGGAAAGATCGTCCTCGCGATTAGGATTGACGACCGCAGCCGCCGCCGGCAACGGCCCGCCGACCTGATGGTGATCGAGCACCACGACGTCGGCGCCGGCGGCCTTCGCCGCGTCGATGGAAGCAGCACTGTTGGTGCCGCAATCGACGGTGACGATCAGCGTCGCGCCGCGCGAGACGAGTTCGCGCATCGCTTCCGGATTGGGGCCGTAACCCTCGAAGATGCGGTCCGGTATGTAGATCTCCGACGGCACCGAGAAATGTGCGAAAAAGCGCTTGAGCAGCGCCGATGAGGCGGCGCCGTCGACATCGTAGTCGCCAAAGATCGCCACCTTTTCCCTTGCCGTCACCGCCTGGGCGATGCGAGAGGCCGCCTTGTCCATGTCGGTCAGCGATGCCGGGTCGGGCAGCAGGTTGCGGATGGTCGGATCCAGGAACCGCTCGGTCTGCTCGGCAGTGACGCCGCGCCCGGCCAGCACGCGTGCCACGATGTCGGGCACGCCATAACCTTGCGCGATGGCGAGCGCAGCCATGTCCTGACGCTCGGTCAGTCGGTGTTCCCAGGAAACGCCGGTGGCCGACTGCCTGACATCTAGGAAAAAGCGTCTTTCCCCCGTCACGTGACGCGCCGTCTGCAATTTGTCATTGCGCACAATATGCAACGGCTAACTGAGTCGAAATCAAAACTTTTCCAGATCCTGGTGCCTGGCCTTGATTTCGCGCACGGTTCGCGACGACGAGCGCAGCACGATCGTGTGCGTGGTGATGAAATTGCGGCCGAACTTGACGCCGGCCAGCATATTGCCGTCGGTGACGCCGGTCGCGGCAAACAGCACGTCGCCGCGTGCCATGTCTTGCGTGTGGTAGATCCGTTTCGGGTTGGAGATCCCCATCTTCGCCGCGCGCGCCAGCTTTTCCGGCGTGTCAAGGATCAGCCTGCCCTGCATCTGGCCGCCGGTGCAGCGCAAGGCCGCCGCCGCCAGCACGCCCTCCGGCGCACCGCCGGTGCCGAGATAGATGTCGATGCCGGTTTCGTCCGGGTCGGTGGTGTGGATGACGCCGGCGACATCACCGTCGCCGATCAGCCGGATCGCGGCGCCTGTCGCCCGCACGGCTTCGATCAAGGCGCCATGGCGCGGCCGGTCGAGGATACAGGCGGTGATCTCTGCCACCGGAACGCCCTTGGCCCTGGCCAGGCTGGCAATATTTTCGGCCGGCGAGGCATCGATGTCGATGATGCCATCGGCATAGCCCGGGCCGATGGCGATCTTGTCCATATAGACGTCCGGCGCGAACAGAAGGCTGCCTTTTTCGGCAATGGCGATGACGGCCAACGCATTGGGCAGGTTCTTGGCGCAGATCGTCGTGCCTTCGAGCGGATCGAGCGCGATGTCGACAGCCGGGCCTTTGCCTGTACCGACCTCCTCGCCGATATAGAGCATCGGCGCCTCGTCGCGCTCGCCCTCGCCGATCACCACCGTGCCGTTGATGGCGAGACGATTAAGCTCCTGGCGCATGGCGTCGACCGCGACCTGATCGGCGGCTTTCTCGTCGCCGCGTCCGCGCAATCTGGCGGCCGCGACCGCGGCGCGTTCGGTGACGCGCACCAATTCCATGGTCAGTATCCGGTCGAGGCCGGCGACAATGTTCTGGGCCACATTCATCGATGGATAATCCTCGTTGGCACTTTGTTTCTATGCATGTCGTTGTCCCAAAACCGCCGCACACTTTTGGGCGACATGCATTAGCCTCCCGCCAGAGACGCGCTTCTTGTGTCAAAGCCTCGTGACAACAGCAAGACCTGCGCTGGACCTTTTTGAAAGCGCAGCAATATCAATCGATTAAAGGCAAAACTTGAGACTGCTATCCGGCCCGCTCGATGCGGATGACTTGCGGCTTGTCGGTCAGAAGGCTGTCCCTGGTGATGCCGTCGACGGCCTTGCGCACCGCCGCCTCGGTCGTCTCGTGGGTGACCAGGATGACTGTCTTCTGTGCCTCGGTTTCCGGCCCTGCGGCATGTTGCACGATCGATTCCAGCGAAATGTCGTTGTCGGCCATGCGTTTGGCGATCGCGGCGAAAACGCCGAGGCGGTCGTGCACGGTCAGCCGGATGAAATAACCGCCGGCATGGCTGCGCATCTGCGCCTTTTTGTAGGGCTTCAATTCCTTCGCCGGCCGGCCGAAGACCGGGCCATGCTGGAAGCCAGGCCGGCTCTTGGCAATGTCGGCAATGTCGCCGATCACCGCCGAAGCGGTGGCGTTGCCGCCGGCACCGGGGCCGGAAAGCAGCAATTCGCCGAGGATGTCCGTTTCGATCGCGACCGCATTGGTGACACCGTGCACCTGCGCGATGACCGAGGCCGTCGGCACCATGGTCGGGTGAACGCGCTGCTCGATACCGCTTTCGGTGCGTTGGGCGACGCCAAGCAGCTTGATCCGGTAGCCGAGATCGCCGGCCGCGCGGATATCGGCCTGGCTGATGTTGGAGATTCCCTCCATGTAGATGTCATTGGCCGCAATCCTCGTGCCGAAGGCAAGGCTGGTCAGGATCGACAGCTTGTGCGCGGTGTCGTGGCCCTCGATGTCGAAGGTCGGGTCGGCTTCGGCATAGCCCAGCCGCTGGGCGTCCTTCAGGCAGGCATCAAAGGACAGGCCCTCGGCTTCCATGCGCGTCAAAATATAATTGCAGGTGCCGTTGAGGATGCCGAAGACGCGGGTCACCGAATTGCCGGCCATCGCCTCGCGCATCGTCTTGATGACCGGAATGCCGCCGGCCACCGCCGCTTCGTAGTTGAGCAGCACGCCCCTCTTTTCCGCGATCTCGGCCAGTGACACGCCGTGCTTGGCAAGCAGTGCCTTGTTGGCGGTGACGACATGGCGGCCGGCCTCGAGCGCCGCCTTCACCGAGGATCGTGCCGCGCCCTCGTCGCCGCCGATCAGTTCGACGAATACATCGATCTCGGCGGTCTGGGCCATCTTGACGGCGTCGTCGAACCACAGTGCTGTGCCAAAATCAACGCCGCGGTCGCGTTTGGGATCGCGGGCCGAGACCGCTGACACGACGATCTCGCGGCCGCACTGCCGCGTCAGTTCCGCCGCCTTGTCGCGCAGCACGCGAGCCACCGACGCACCGACGGTGCCGAGGCCGGCAATTCCAACACGCAACGCTTCAGCCATGTCCGGCGACGCCCCATTCGGTCGATTGATGTGTAGAAAACTCAGCGATGCGCGGCGAGCGGTACGACGTTATTCGGCTGCTTGGCGCTGGATGCGAGGAAGCGCTTGATGTTGCGCGCTGCCTGACGGATCCGGTGCTCGTTTTCGACCAGCGCGATGCGCACGTGATCGTCGCCATGCTCGCCGAAGCCGACGCCCGGCGCCACCGCGACGTCGGCGTGCTCGATCAGGAGCTTGGAGAATTCGAGCGAGCCGAGGTGCTTGAACGGCTCCGGGATCGGCGCCCAGGCGAACATCGACGCCGCCGGTGCGGGAATGGTCCAGCCGGCACGGCTGAAGGCGTCGACCATGACATCGCGGCGTTTGCGGTAGACGTCGCGCACTTCGGCGATATCGGCTCCGTCGCCGTTGAGTGCATGCGCGGCCGCCACCTGGATCGGCGTGAAGGCGCCGTAGTCGAGATAGGATTTCACCCGCGTCAGCGCCGAGATCAGCCTTTCATTGCCGACGGCAAAACCCATGCGCCAGCCCGGCATCGAAAAGGTCTTCGACATCGAGGTGAACTCGACTGCGACGTCGATGGCGCCCGGCACCTGCAGCACCGAAGGCGGCGGATTGCCGTCGAAATAGATCTCGGAATAGGCAAGGTCCGACAGGATGATGATGTCGTTCTTCCGGGCGAAAGCCACCACCTCCTTGTAGAAATCGAGCGAGGCGACCAGTGCCGTCGGGTTGGACGGATAATTGAGAATCAGCGCCAGCGGCTTCGGGATCGAATGGCGGATGCCGCGCTCCAGTGCCGGGATGAAACCGTCGTCCGGTTCGGCCTGCAGCGAGCGGATGACGCCGCCCGACATGATGAAGCCGAAGGCGTGGATCGGATAGGTCGGATTGGGGCACAGGATCACATCGCCGGGGGCGGTGATCGCCTGCGCCATATTGGCAAAACCCTCCTTCGAGCCGAGCGTCGCCACCACCTGGCTGTCCGGGTCGAGCTTCACGCCGAAACGGCGGGCATAATAATTGGCCTGGGCACGGCGCAGGCCCGGAATGCCGCGCGACGACGAATAGCGGTGCGTGCGCGGATCACGCACTACCTCGCAGAGTTTGTCGACGATGGCCTTGGGCGTCGGCAGGTCCGGATTGCCCATGCCAAGGTCGATGATGTCGGCGCCACGCGAGCGGGCACTGGCCTTCAGCCGGTTGACCTGTTCGAAGACATAGGGCGGAAGCCGGCGGACCTTGTGAAATTCTTCCATGGCAGTTCCAGACAGTGAGGTTGCGGTCGCGCGTATAAGCTTATTTGCAATTAGGGTCGAGAGCGGGGTCGCATTTGCCTTCGATCTGCTTCAGCGCCTCGGCGCCGTGTTTTTTTGCCAGCTGGTCCAGCGCAGCCTGGTCCGCGACCTTGACGCCGCCGCCCTTCGCGGCCTGGCCCTGCTCCTCGGCCTTCAGCTGGGCGAGCTTGGCGTTCTTTTCCTCGTCGGTGAATTGCTCGGCCGCCACCTGCGGCGGGATGTTCAGGTTCGGGTAGGAACCGGTGTCCTTCGCCCCGACAAGGCCGGTGGCGGGCGCTGCACCTTCTATGTTGCTGCTCGTGCAACCGGCCATCGCCAGCAGGACGAGCGCCATGCGGCAAAAACGACCAGTGCCGGAAAAAACGTTCTTGCCAATATTAATCGTCATATTGTTTTCCTGGCGGCCGGGTTAGAGCACGTTGGACCCTGTCAGATATCCCATGGTAATATGTCAACAAAACGCTTCGGGAGGAACCCCGCGAACCATGTCCAAAACACCCGATTCGGGCAAAGCGGAAGATGACCAACCTTCGACCGTCGAGCAATATCTGGTTAAGGACCCGGAACGCTTTGCTCTGAACATGGCCCGCATGATCGAGCAGGCCGGCAAGGCCGCCTCGGCATGGGCCGAGCCGCGGGAAAAGGGCGAGGTGCGCGATCATGTCGCCGAGCCGGTCGTCGACATGGTGAAGACGTTCTCCAAACTCACCGAATACTGGCTCTCCGACCCGCAGCGCGCGCTGGAGGCACAGACACGATTGTTTTCCGGCTATATGGCCGTCTGGGCCAATGCCGTTCAGCGCATCGGCGCCGGTGCCGAGGAGACCGAGGATGCGGTCAAGCCCGAGCGCGGCGACAAGCGTTTCCAGGACCCGGAATGGGGCCGCAACGCCTTTTTCGATTTCCTCAAACAGGCGTATCTCGTCACCTCGCGCTGGGCGGCCGAACTGGTCGAGCACGCCGACGGTCTGGACGAGCACACCCGCCACAAGGCCAGCTTTTATGTCAGGCAGGTGTCCAACGCCATCTCGCCGTCGAATTTCATCCTGACCAATCCGGAATTGTTTCGCGAGACCGTCGCCTCGAACGGCGAAAACCTGGTGCGCGGCATGAAAATGCTGGCCGAGGACATTGCCGCAGGCAAGGGTGACCTGAAGCTGCGGCAGGCGGATTATTCACCCTTCGAGATCGGCAAGAATCTCGCCACCACGCCCGGCAAGGTGGTCGGCCGCAGCGACGTCGCCGAAATCCTGCAATACGAGCCGGCGACCGAGACCGTGCTCAAGCGGCCGCTGCTGATCTGCCCGCCATGGATCAATAAATACTACATCCTCGACCTCAACCCGCAAAAATCCTTCATCCGCTGGGCGGTCGAGCAAGGCCACACGGTCTTCGTCATCTCCTGGATCAATCCGGACGAGCGGCACGGCGCCAAGAGCTGGGAGGCCTATATCAGGGAGGGCCTGCAATACGGCCTCGACACGATTGAAAAGGCCACCGGCGAAAGGCAAGTCAACGCCATCGGATATTGCGTCGGCGGCACGCTGTTGGCGGCAGCGCTGGCCTTGATGGCGCAGGAAGGCGACCACCGCATCAAATCGGCGACCTTCTTCACCACGCAGGTCGATTTCACCTATGCCGGCGACTTGAAAGTGTTCGTCGACGAGGAGCAAGTCGCGGCCGTTGAAAAGGCAATGAGCGAAAAAGGCTATCTCGACGGCACCAAGATGGCGACTGCTTTCAACATGCTGCGCTCGGGCGACCTGATCTGGCCCTATGTCGTCAACAATTACATGCGCGGCAAGGATCCCCTGCCCTTCGACCTGCTCTACTGGAACGCCGATTCGACCCGCATGGGCGCTGCCAACCATTCCTTCTACCTGCGCAATTGCTATCTCGAGAACAGGCTTTCGCAAGGCATGATGGAGTTGGCGGGCCGCACGGTTTCGCTGAAGGATGTCACCATCCCTGTCTACAACCTCGCCTCGAAGGAGGATCACATCGCGCCGGCGCTGTCGGTGTTCCTCGGCTCGAAATATTTCGGCGGCGAGGTCGACTACGTCGTGGCCGGCTCCGGCCACATCGCCGGCGTCGTCAATCCGCCGGCGGCGCAGAAATACCACTACTGGACCGGCGGCAAGCCGGCTGGGGACTTCGACCAGTGGTTCGCCGGGGCCACTGACCATCCCGGCTCCTGGTGGCCGCACTGGCAGCGCTGGATCGAAGCCAGGGACAATACCCGCGTACCGGCCCGCAAACCGGGCGAGCATATGCAAGTTCTAGGCGAAGCCCCCGGCACCTATGTCAAGGTGCGTGTGTAACCATCTGTAATGTGTGGTGAGTTGACGCGCCGCCAAAAGCGGGCGAAATGGTGTCGTCAACCCTGAGCAGCCTTGATTCATCCTCTAGCCGCCAAATTACTTTGAGGCTTGCAGATTTGACACAGGTCTCGTTTCCGGTTCGGGGAACAAGGGTCATTTCGACGAGACGTTTCGACGCCGCGCCAATGACGAACCGGTCGGATATCGAGGGGGAATTTTGTTTTGAGATCAGCAGGATCGCGCCTCGCGAAGGGAGAAAGCCGCGCCATTGTGGCGGCGCTTTTCTCGGTGCTTCTGGCGTCCTGCACCTCTGCCGGCGACCCGACCATGTCGGTCGGCATGCCAGGCTATAATGCCTCGGCCACCGAAATCAGCACGGCCGCCGGTGCGCCCCAGGCCAGCACGGCCGCCTCATCGTCGCAGATGACAACCGCACAAATGACGATGAATGCAGAGGGCGACGCCAACCTTCCCGAGCAGGTCGCCTATGTGCCAATGGCCAAGCCAGGGGCCAAGTCCGATGCCGGCTTCCCGATCGCCGTTCCCACGGCGGCCGAGACGATCGCGGGACATTCGCCGCAACCGCTGCAACCAAACGCCGAGGCGGCTGAACAGGCCAACGCTGTTGCGCAGAACAGTGCCGCCGCCGATGCCGGCGCATCGAAGCCCGATGCCAAGGCCGCCGCGCCGGCGATGAACAACCCGGTCTATGTGACCGCCGGCGAGATGCCGCAGCCACAGGCCTATGCACCGAAGAAAAACTTCCTGGCCTCGCTGTTCAGCGCTACGCCTGCTTCGGCGGCATCGCCGGCCAACAGCAGATCGGGCGGGCAGCCAGCGGTCTTGCAGGCCAAGGCGACGCCCGCGGCAAAGCCCACCGTCACCCTGGCCTCGGCCAACCCGGCTGAAAAGCCGGTGCAGTTGGCATCGGCCGGCGATACCAGCCACTTCACGGCCGATGCGCTGCCCGGCGTACGCCAGACGGCACTGTTCGAGATCAAGCGCAAATCCGGCCTCGACGACGAGAGTGATGTCGACCTCAACGAAGACGAAGGTTCGGGTGGCGCCTACCAGGTCGCCTCCGCCGCCGGCCTCGCCCGGCTGGCACCCAACGGTCTCCTGAAACAGAACGAAAGCGTCGATGTCGCCTGCTTGAAGCCGTCGCTGGTTCGCGTGCTGAAGACGATCGAAGGCCACTACGGCCGCAAGATGACGGTTACCTCCGGCTATCGCGATCCGGCCCGCAACCGTCGCGCCAACGGTGCCAAGAACTCGCTGCACATGTACTGCGCCGCCGCCGACATCCAGGTTCCCGGCGTCTCAAAATGGGAACTGGCGAGCTATATCCGCACCATGCCGGGCCGCGGCGGCGTCGGCACCTACTGCCACACCGAATCCGTCCACGTCGATGTCGGACCGGAGCGCGACTGGAACTGGCGCTGCCGCAGGCGCGGCTAGGGCGAGGTTCTTCCGCCACTGAAGGCCCTTCGGCGGCGTTGCATCATGCCGCAAAAACCAGCTTGGCTGTCGGAAAGACGCGGTTTGGAGCCAAAGGAAAAAAGTTGTCGCAGCCGGCAGCAGACGGGTTGCCGGTTTGTCGCGACGCAACTATAAGCGCTCACATCTGAGCGCGCCCATCGTCTAGCGGTCAGGACACCGCCCTTTCACGGCGGTAACAGGGGTTCGATTCCCCTTGGGCGTACCAGAGACCTCAAGTACTTAGCACATGCCATCGCTAACGCGCTGCGTAACCTTGCCGGACCACCACTCTGATGAGGATGTCGGCAAAGGCTGCCAGACAAATTGAAGATTATGTCGACGGCTCCCTACGCCCGCAGTCCCCTCGCCTCGCCGCCGCGCTTGCGCGGAACCATCATGTCCCTGGCCAGCAGGCCGCTCACCCGGCAAAAGGCCATGAAGGCCCGCCATGCGTCCTGGGTCTCGACGATGTCCACCGTGGCACCAAAACAGGCGTTGAACGCGGCCTGGTAGGTTGGCCCCTTCCGGCGGACCGGCCACGTTTGCAGGAAATCGAGCGCCTGCTCGACACTGTAGATTTCCTCGACCGGCTGGCCGGGCACAGGCGCGATCCGCACCGGCACCTCGAATTGCAGTCTGTCCATTCGATCTCTCCCGAACCGACGCCCCCGCAGCGACGCCGTTCGTTGCAAAAAGTTGCCGTAGCGGCTTAGTGCTTGGGCCGACTTCTCGCCTAGAAATGTGTCGTCACTGCGGTAGCCAATGAACCCGGCGAAGCATGGGCCGCTCCAGGCAAGGAGAATGCCTCAGGCGTGAATATATCGCTGGTCTTCGGCCGTTCGCCGGCAGTTCGTCCTTGAACCTTGCGCTTTCCAGTGCCAAATCTGGGGAGATTTCTCTCGCCGAGGCTCATCCAGCCTCGCATCTCTGCAAGACGGATAAAAATGGTCACCTATCTCGACGCCGCCGCGGCACCGCTCAGAAACACCGGCCAGATCCGTCTTTACGACGAGGAAGGCTTTATCGGCATGCGCAAGGCTTGCGATCTCACCGCGCGCTGCCTCGACGAACTGGTGACGATGGTGGCGCCCGGCGTCACCACCGAGGCGATCGATCGTTTCGTTTTCGAATTTGGCATGGACCATGGCGCGCTTCCGGCGACGCTCAACTACCGCGGCTACACGAAATCATCCTGCACCTCGATCAACCACGTCGTCTGTCACGGCATACCCGATAACAAGCCGTTGAAGGACGGCGACATCGTCAACATCGACGTCACCTATATCCTCGACGGCTGGCATGGCGACTCCTCGCGCATGTATCCAGTGGGCACGATCAAGCGTGCCGCGGAGCGGCTACTCGAAGTCACGTATGAGTGCCTGATGCGCGGCATCGCGGCAATCAAGCCGGGCGCCCGCACCGGCGCCATCGGCGCCGCCATCCAGACCTACGCCGAAGCCGAGCGTTGCTCGGTGGTGCGCGATTTCTGCGGCCATGGGGTCGGCCGGCTGTTTCACGACGCGCCGAATATCCTGCATTACGGCAGCGCCAGCGAAGGCGTCGAGATGCGGCCGGGCATGATCTTCACCGTCGAGCCGATGATCAATCTCGGCCGGCCGCATGTGAAAGTGCTGTCGGACGGCTGGACCGCGGTGACGCGCGATCGTTCGCTGTCGGCGCAGTACGAGCACACGATCGGCGTCACCGAAACCGGCTGCGAGATCTTCACGCTATCGCCAAAAAACCTCGACCGCCCCGGCCTGCGGGCCTAGTGTCTGGCAGATCGGGCGTTACCTTGCCCGGCAAATGCTGGGTGGGGCAGCCATGAACGGTGACGACGACGAGCGGGCCTTCTTTCCCGAAAGGCCGGTGCGATCGCCCGCGAAGGCGGTGGCCGCCGACAAGCCGCATTATCTCGGCCATCGCGACCGCCTGCGCGAACGCTTTGCTGCCGGCCCCAACACCCTCCCCGACTACGAACTGCTCGAGCTTCTATTGTTTCGGCTGATCCCGCGCGCCGACACCAAGCCGGTCGCCAAGGCATTGCTGGCACGCTTCGGTACATTGGCCGAGGTCCTCGGCGCGCCCGTCGAGCGCCTGCAGGAGGTGAAGGGCATCGGCCCGGCGGTGGCGCTCGACCTGAAGGTGGTTGCCGCAACGGCGCAGCGCATGGCGCGCGGCGAGATCGCCGGCCGCGAGCTTTTGTCGACCTGGACGCAGGTTCTCGAATACTGCCGGTCGGTCATGGCCTTCGAGGAGCGGGAGCAGTTCCGCATCCTGTTCCTCGACAAGAAGAACGCACTGATCGCCGACGAAGTGCAGCAGGTCGGCACCGTTGACCACACGCCGGTCTATCCGCGCGAGGTGGTCAGGCGCGCCTTGGAGCTCTCGGCGACGGCGATTATTCTGGCTCACAACCATCCATCGGGCGATCCGACGCCGTCGCGCGCCGACATCGAGATGACCAAGCTGATCATCGAGACGGCCAAACCGCTTGGCATTGCCGTTCACGATCACATCATCATCGGCAGGAAAGGCCACTCCAGCATGAAGGGCCTGCTGCTTATTTGAGGCTTATTGTTACCGGCCTGGCCTGCCACGCGCATATTGATGCGACGCTCAACGCCGATCGCGCCGGTAAATGCGGGGACTGGCGCTCAGCTGGCTGTGCGCAGCCGCCGGGATCGAACAAAGGCCTTTAGTCCGTCGGAATCGAGCGCGTAGCCGAAGGCATAACCCTGCAACATGTCGCAGCCCAGGCCTTTGAGTATCCGTGCGTGCTGCATCGTCTCGACACCTTCCGCCACGACCTCGATACCCAAGGACTTGCCGATGTCAATGATTGACGAGACAACCTGCCTTCTTTGCGGCGATTTGGCGATTGGGGTGACCAGCTGCCGATCTATCTTTAGCCGGCGAGGCTGCAACTTGAGCAAACTGACTATCGAAGCGTAACCAGTACCAAAATCGTCTATTTCGATGTCAATCCCGAGTTCTTTTATCTGCTCGATATTCCAGGTGACAAGGTCGTCGTTCTCGTCCAGGAAAATTGACTCAACAAGCTCGAATGAAACTGTCCCTTTTTCGATATTTTGTTCTCGCAAGCTCTTGATGAGCTCCTCATCTTGAAGGCGTCGCGCCGAAACATTGACCGATACCCGCGGAATGTGGAGTCCCGCAGCGGACCATTCTTTGAAGTCCAAAAGCGACTGCTTCAATATGGCTTGGTCGATGATCGAGACCACATTCAGTTCTTCCGCAATTCTCAGGAAGACATCGGGCGCCAAAATACCCTTTTCTGGATGTCTCCACCTCGCCAGCGCCTCAACCCCCACGATTTCGAGCGTCTTTGCGTCAAATTGGGGCTGGTAGAAGGGGATGAACTCGTTGCGCTCAAGGCCGCCGAGAATTTCGTCGGCAATCCGCTTTGTATCGACGATTTCGCTTTGCATCGCGTCGGTGAAGAATTCGTATCGATTGCGCCCACGCCTCTTTGCTCGGTAAAGCGCGATATCGGCGTTTACCAGCAGGTGTTTGGCTTCGATATTTTTTCCGTTGTCGACTGCGATTCCCACGCTGACACCAAAACGGCATCGATGGCCCTGGTAGTAGACCGGTTCGCGCATCTGGCTGATGACGCGGTCAGCGAGCAGCGCCAGTTGCTTGGTATCGTCGCGCACCACGCACAGAACGATGAATTCGTCTCCCCCGATGCGGGCGACGAATCCCTCGTCGCCGACCTTCGATCTGAGGACTGTTGACGCGTGAACCAACATTGCGTCACCGGCGGCGTGGCCCAGCGTATCATTGATGTGCTTGAACCGATCCAGATCGATGTGAAGCAGTGCCGCATGCCCGCCTGAGCGCCTGGCGTTTGCCGCGTAATCTTCCAGTACCTGGTCGAGGTAACGCCGGTTGGGCAAGCCGGTCAACGAGTCATGAAGCGCGATGTGCTCTATGCGCGCTTTGGCCGACTCGAGTTCTGCATTTTTCGACTCGGACAGCTGTTTTGCTCGAACCAGATCCTGGTTCAGCAGGACATCGGCTGTAACGTCCCATTCCGCGCCTATCATTTTTGGAGTGTTGTTTGCGACCCGGTAAACGATCGCCTTGGACCGGACATGACGGACCTCGCCATCCGGACGCACAATCCGGTACTCCGACAAATAGGGTCGTCCGCTGGCCACCGCGCTGTCGAAATCTGCGTTGGCGGTAGCCAAATCATCTGGGTGGATTGCACCCGCCCAGTCTATGTAGCCCCGGTGCTCCCCGGTTGATTTGCCATATATTTCATTTACGCGATCATCCCACGTAAGCTCGTTGGTCGCGAGATCGTGTTCCCAAACCCCAATAGCCGAGGCTTCCAGAGCGAGTTCCAGGCGTCGTGACAATCGACGCAATTCCGCATAATTGCGCTGTCTTTCGCCGATCAGGCGACCTGTGACCAGGAAGGGGAACACAACCAAGGCCCCGGCCGTCGCCATGATCGCGCGCAACAACCATGCGTTACTTGGCGTCGAAGGCCAGCCATTTTTGGGAATGGCCGCGATCTGCCACGAACCGGACGGGAGCAAAACGTCGGCCGTCACCGGATCGCTTTTGCCGATCCGCTCATTGCCGTAGAATTGGTCTCCATTTTGGCCGAGAGCGTCCCTGCCGATCAGCGCTATGTCAATCCCGAGATCGTCGTCAAGCAGCCCGCTCGCCCGATAGAGACGCTGCACGTCGACAACGGCGGAAATGATGCCCCAGAACCTTTCCGTATTGCCCGCGCTCCGCACGAAAACCGGAAAGCGACCGATAAAGCCTTGTCCTCCCTGCTTCAGATCGACGGGACCGGCAAGCACCAGCTTGCGTTCGTCTCGCGCCCTTAGCGCAGCCGCACGCTGCCGCTCGTTCTTGCGGTAATCGAGGCCCATCGCCTGCTCGTTACCCTCCATCGGGTACATCAGGGAAACGACCAGATCGGGCGCGCCGGCAATATTGTTCAATTGCGAGTTCGCGCCAAACAGATTACTCGCCAGCGAAGCGAAGCGTTGCTGTCCCATATAGGGCTCGGTTACGACCGCAGCGACCAGTCCATGCACGAGTTGAAGGTTTCCGTTGATATTGCCTTCGAGCTTGGCGCGGATGAGGTTGACCTTGGTCAGCACGTCCGCACGGACGGCCTGGTCCGAGACGATCTTGTTCTGGTGCTCCGCGAACGCTGCGCTGATAAGGATGACGACAAACGCGATCGCCGCCGGAATATTTGCCGACGAAAAGACGGCCTCCTTAATGCCGCCGAACCTAGCGCGGAAAAAAGCCAATAGGCGATTCCTCAATTGCCATTTCAGGTTCTCGGGTCGACCCGATGAGGAATATTAGCGTTCAATGTTTAATTTGACCTTCACACTCCTGAAAAATTTCGCATTTTCCGATGGCTGACGCCGGCTGTTATGTCGACATCGACACCACCGCCCGCGCGATGTTGAAGGCAGGCTGCATGAAGCGGACCAACATGAAACGAGATCAGCCTTGCTCGGAAGACCGCAGACACGAGCGCCATTGCACACCTCGATGCTCCGACCCGAGTACGTCAAGAGCGTTGACCTTGGGCTAGTGGCCCTCAATCGACTTGTGAGACACAAGATATGGTATCTTGCCGACGCTCCGCTTCGTCGCGCCAATGGAATAGGCCATCGGTATCTTGGGAGAGTTCTCTGGCAGGCCGTACATATCCTTGCCGGCCCGCACTGCAAATGAAAAGTGCTGCCACGAAACCGTGTCATGCTCATTGAGAAAATCGAGCGTCAGACCAGCTGAAATCAGCGCGTTCACCACGTCACTGATCGGATGGATCCACTCATAATAGCGAGGATGCTTCAAGATGCGGTCATCGCCGGTGTAGGTCAGTTCCTCGTTCCAGGCGAGCGGCCGAGCTATCGGCGTTCGCCAGTCGTGCTTCAACTCCAGAGCCGCGGCCTTTCGATTGCACTGAAACATCAATGGATGGCCCTCTGCCATGTAGAGCCGGCCGCCGGGTCGCAGGAGATCGGCAACCACCCGCGCCCAACGGAACACGTCGTCCAGCCAGTTTACCGAACCCCAGGTAACGTAAGCGATGTCAAAGGTCCGGCCCAGGGCTTCGACCGCCTCGAACAGTGGCGCTTCCACGAAACGCACGTCGGTGCCTGCCTTCGCAGCGAAATCCCGCGCCGCCGCGATCGCCGCGGGTGAAAAGTCGAGGCCGGTCACGCTGCCTGCGCCGAGATTCTTCAGGCTGATCGTGTCAAGCCCGATGTGACACTGCAGGTGGACGATATCCTTGCCGGCAATATCGCCGACCTCGCGCGTTTCCAATTCATAGAGATTGGATCCGCCTGCCAGCACATTCTCGATGTGGTAGCTGCCCGTTGTGTCGGTCGAGTGCAGTTCGGCCCGATCATCCCAATTAAGGCGGTTCGCACCCAGAAACGGTTCCAAATTCCCCCCAACCCTGACTGACGCATGGTAAACAAGTCGTTAAGATACCTTTGCAGCGAAAGTATCGCGCGTCAATCCGGACCGGTCGCCTCTCAAACAAGCTTCGGCGGCAATCAAGACGAGCAAGAGCGTCTCGTCTTCAAGAACTGCGATCCACGACCAATGTTTTCACCGGATCGAGAAAAGAATGAGCCTGTCCGCGCCGCTGGCACGTCGCCGCTGACCATGTCCACTGCGGCTTTGGATCGCTCGATCACCATCAAGTGATCCAGGCGTGCCGGTGCCGAATGGAACATAAAGCCCGGAATTCAGTTAGATAGCCGGATTTGGCTGGAGTACCGCCAGATGCGGAACTCCGGCCGGGCAAGGGCACTGCCGTAACACGGAGTGAGCGGCTTCGGGCGCATCTCGCCGGACTCAGGCACCACCTTGCCGAACTCGGGAGCCATAAACGCTCCCTATGGAGGATGCCATGAACCAGTGGACAAACGCCAGGCTCTGTGACGTAGCCAACCTGATCCTTGGGGCAATTCTGTTCTTCTCTCCCTGGATCTTCGCCTTTGCGGCAGGCCCGCAGACGCAGAACGCCCTCGGCAGCGGAATCTTGATTGTCGTGCTTTCGATTGCCGCTCTCGCGGCATTTGCCGTCTGGGAAGAGTGGGTGAACCTGGTCGTCGGACTGTGGGTTCTCGTATCGCCCTGGGTGCTTGGATTCCAGGCGACCACGGCGATGACCGTGCATGTCGTGATCGGCATTCTGGTTGCCGTCCTGGCCGCGATCGAGCTCTGGATGATGTACCAGAACCCGCCGACCCAGTCCGCCGCCTAACAGGCGCAGCCAGCCAGCGCCCTTTTGGGCCTGACGGATCGATGGTTCGTCTGCCGGCCTCTCGGCAACAGCCGCCCAGAGGCCGGATGCCAGTTTGTTTGGACGAGATCTGAGAAGGATTGCGCATTATGGTCGGTGACAATCCGCGTTCGACGGCCAGGATTGCGGGACATCCCATTCATCCGATGCTCGTGCCGTTTCCGATCGCCTGCTTCGTCGGCACCTTGCTGACGGATCTGGCCTATTGGCGAACAGCGGAAATGATGTGGGCGGACTTCTCTGCTTGGCTGGTTACCGTCGGCGTGATCATGGGCTGCCTTGCAGCGATCGTGGGGTTGATCGATTTTCTGGCTAATCCGCTGATAAGGGCACAGCCCCCTGCCTGGCCGCACGTGCTCGGTAATCTGCTGGCGCTGGTGTTGTCCGTGATCAACATGCTCGTGCACACCCGCGATGCATGGACCTCCATCGTTCCCACCGGCTTGATCCTCTCGGCGGTTGTCGTGCTCATCCTCATCTTCACTGGTTGGCTGGGCTGGTCCATGGTGTACCGGCATCACGTCGGAGTGGCGGATTGATGCGCGTAGCAAGCTCCATCAGACAGGCCGGGCGCATCGCGGCGTCCATCCTTACTTGCACTGCGGCGATCACTCTTGCAGCGTGCAGCGGCAACGACCCGGATCCCAGCAGTCAGATAGGGCCGAATCCAAACCTGCCGGAGCCGATCCAATATTTCTTCCCGCCCATGCATCTCGCTTCCGTGGTAGGATGGAAGAACGACGAAAAGCCGACAGTCGCGCAGGGGCTGCAGATCCAGGCTTTTGCCAACGGCTTGCAGCATCCGCGCTCACTTTATGTGCTGCCCAATGGCGACGTCCTGGTGGTCGAGTCCAAGGCGCCGGGCGGCGAACCGATCAAACGGCCCAAGGATTTGGTGATGGGCTGGATCGAATCGTGGGTCACTTCGGGCGGCGACAGCGGCCCAAGCAACCGCATCACCTTGCTGCGCGACGCCGATGGCGATGGCAAGCCCGAGCTGACCAGCGTCTTCCTCGACCACCTGAGCTCGCCCTTCGGCGTGGCGCTGGTGGGAAGCGATCTCTACGTTGCCAACACTGATTCCATTGTTCGCTATCCCTACACCACCGGCGACACCAAGATCACCGCGCCCGGAACGCCGCTCACCGCCCTGCCCGGCGGCCCGATCGACCACCATTGGACGAAGAGCCTGGTGGCAAGCCCGGACGGCTCGCTGCTCTATGTCGGCATCGGCTCGAACAGCAACGTGGCCGAGAACGGCATCGAGGCGGAGAAGGACCGCGCCGCGATCTGGCAGGTGGACAGGGCTACCGGCAGGTCGCGCATTTTCGCCAGCGGTTTGCGCAATCCGAATGGCCTGAGCTGGGAGCCGCAGACCGGGGCGCTCTGGGCCGTGATCAATGAGCGCGACGAGCTCGGCCCCAATCTCGTGCCGGATTATCTGACGTCGGTAAAGGACGGCGGCTTCTACGGGTGGCCATACAGCTATTACGGCCAGCATCTCGATCCCCGAGTCATGCCCCAGCGTCCGGACCTGGTCGCGAAAGCGATCGTTCCGGATTATGCGCTGAGCTCCCACGTCGCCCCTCTGGGATTGGCCTTCTACACGGCAACCAGCCTCCCCCAGGCGTATCGCGCCGGCGCCTTCGTTGGCGAGCACGGGAGCTGGAACCGCACGCGCTTCAATGGCTACAAGGTGGTGTTCGTACCATTCAGCCGCGGCCATCCGAGTGGCGCCGCACAGGACGTGGTGACTGACTTCTTGGACAAGGACAACAAGGCGCGCGGCCGGCCTGTCGGCCTGGCCGTCGACAAAACCGGGGCCCTGCTCATCGCCGACGACGTCGGCAACACAGTTTGGCGGGTGACATCTGCCGGCCAATAAAGGGGCTCCACTCCCTTCGTCGAGCTGTCGGTCGAGCAGGGGATCGAACCCTGCGCGCGACGATCCCCGACGATCGCCGTTCCGGGCACATTCGGCATGCTCGCCATTGCCGTTTACTCGACGCTGACGATGTTTGCCGCGCGCTACCGCTGATCACCGCCGAACCGAAGGACCGCCAGCACCGAGAAATGGTATTTTTGCCCTTCCCACCGCCGGCTCTAGAATTTTCATCGCAAATCAAGTTATGATGCACTTGGTATTTCCCGAGACGGCTTTGCGCCGCTTGGAATACCGGGAGGAAACGGGACATGGCCGTTGCGCTTGTACTCGTTCTGATCGTCGTGGGCTCGGTGTTGTTCCACTTCCTGAGCCCGTGGTGGTGGACGCCGATTGCCTCGAACTGGGACTATATCGACAACACCATCATCATAACTTTCTGGATCACCGGCGTCGTCTTCGCCGCCGTGGTTCTTTTCATGGCCTATTGCGTCTTCCGCTTCCGTCATCGGGAAGGCAATCAGGCGGCATATGAACCTGAGAACAGGCGGCTCGAATCCTGGCTGACGGTCGTCACTGCCGTCGGTGTCACGGCTTTGCTGGTTCCCGGCCTGTTCGTCTGGAGCCGCTTCGTCAACGTTCCGAGCGATGCAACCGAGGTCGAAGTCGTCGGCCAGCAATGGCAATGGAGTTTCCGTCTGCCCGGCAAGGACGGCAAGCTCGGCACATCCGACACTCGCGACGTCAACGCTGAAAATCCGCTCGGTGTCATCGCCGCTGATGCCAACGGCCAGGACGACGTCGTGGTCGAAGCGGCCGACCTGCATCTGCCGGTTGGCAAACCGGTCAAGATGCTGCTCCGCTCGATCGATGTGCTGCACGATTTCTACGTGCCGGAATTCCGCGCCAAGATGGACATGATCCCGGGCTCAGTCACCTATTTCTGGTTCACTCCGACCAAGACCGGAACCTTCCAGGTCCTGTGTGCCGAACTCTGCGGCCAAGGGCATCCGATGATGCATGGCGTGGTCATGGTCGATACGCAGGAAGATTATCTGGCGTGGCTTGGCCAGCAGCAGACTTTTGCGCAGCTGTCCGCGCCCCAACAGATGGGCTCGGCAGAGTAGACGCCGGAACGACGGCGCGCCGTCGGCATTGAAAAGATTGCGGCAGGCCCGAACTGTCGGGCATGGCCGAAAAGGGCACGGAGGTGTTCCTATGGTCGATATCACACCTGCAGATGCGGTACCGCCGGCCGAAGTCGCGGAAATGGAACTTTACCATCCGCACAGCTGGTGGACGAAATACGTTTTCTCGCAGGATGCCAAGGTCATCGCCATCCAGTATTCGGCGACCGCGACGGCGATCGGCATGGTGGCGCTGGTGTTGTCCTGGCTGATGCGGCTGCAGCTCGGCTTCCCCGGCACGTTCGACTTCATCACCCCGGAAGCCTACTACCAGTTCATCACCATGCACGGCATGATCATGGTGATCTACCTGCTCACCGCACTCTTCCTGGGCGGCTTCGGCAACTATCTGATCCCGCTGATGGTTGGCGCTCGCGACATGGTCTTTCCCTATGTCAACATGCTGAGCTACTGGATCTATCTCCTGGCCGTGCTGGTCCTCGTGTCGAGCTTCTTTGCCCCCGGCGGACCGACAGGTGCCGGCTGGACGCTCTATCCGCCGCAGGCGATCATGACCGGTACGCCAGGCGGCCAGGACTGGGGCATCATCCTGATGCTCGTCTCGCTGATCCTGTTCATCATCGGCTTCACCATGGGCGGCTTGAACTATGTCGTGACGGTGCTACAGGGCCGCACGCGCGGCATGACACTGATGCGCCTTCCGCTCACCGTCTGGGGTATTTTCACCGCCACCGTCATGGCGCTGCTCGCCTTCCCGGCACTGTTCGTCGCCTGCGTGATGATGCTGCTCGACCGGGCGCTCGGCACCAGCTTCTTCATGCCGGCGATCGTCGAGATGGGCGAACAATTGCAGCATGGCGGCGGCAGCCCGATCCTGTTCCAGCATCTGTTCTGGTTCTTCGGCCACCCTGAGGTCTACATCGTGGCGCTTCCGGCCTTCGGCATCGTCTCCGACCTGATCAGCACCCATGCGCGCAAGAACATCTTCGGCTACCGCATGATGGTCTGGGCCATCGTCGGCATTGGCGCACTGAGCTTCGTGGTCTGGGCGCACCACATGTATGTCAGCGGCATGCATCCCTATTTCGGCTTTTTCTTCGCCACCACGACATTGATCATCGCGGTTCCGACAGCCATCAAGGTCTACAACTGGGTGCTGACGCTGTGGCGTGGCGACATCCACCTCACCATACCGATGCTTTTTGCCCTGGCCTTCATCGTCACCTTCGTCAATGGCGGGTTGACTGGGCTATTCCTCGGCAATGTCGTCGTCGACGTTCCGCTGTCGGACACGATGTTCGTCGTCGCCCATTTCCATATGGTCATGGGGGTCGCCCCGATCATCGTAATCTTCGGCGCGATCTATCACTGGTATCCGAAGGTCACCGGTCGGATGCTGAACGAGACGCTGGGCCGGTTCCATTTCTGGGTCACCTTCCTTGGCGCCTATCTGATCTTCTTTCCCATGCACTATCTCGGCTTGATGGGCGTGCCGCGGCGCTACAACGAATTGACCGATATGACGGTGATGACGGAATCGGCCCACCACCTCAACTCGTTTATCAGCATCATGGCTTTTATCGTCGGTTTTGCCCAGATCGTGTTTCTGTTCAATCTCATCTGGAGCATCCGCCATGGCCGTGAGGCTGGTGGCAATCCGTGGCGGGCAACGACGCTCGAGTGGCAGACGGCCGAAACACCGCCGGGCCATGGCAATTTCGGCAAGGATCTGCCGATCGTCTATCGCTGGGCCTATGACTACAGCGTACCGGGCGCCAAGGAGGACTTCATACCGCAAAACGTTCCGGGCTCCTTCGGACCTTCCAGGGAGCCGGCATGAGCGTCATTCTGGTTTTCCTGCTCGTGATCGCCGGCATTGCTGGGTGGTGGCTCTCGCATCAGCGGCTAATGACGAGGCCGTGGCTCGAGCAAGGTTTGGTCGGGGATTTTGTCGCCCTGGACCGATCGGCGCTTCCGACCGCAAAGATCGGTCTCGGCGTCTTCCTTGCCGTCGTCGGCTGTCTGTTCGCGCTGTTCACCAGTGCTTACTTCATGCGCATGGCGCTGTCGGATTGGCAGCCGCTGCCCATCCCGCCTCTGCTCTGGCTTAATACCGGCGTACTGGTCTTGAGCAGCATTGCCATGCAGTGCGCTTCGCTCGCGGCGCGCAAGGGTCAAGTGGACATGGTCAGGCTCGGCCTCGCCACCGCTGGACTCACGGCGCTCGCCTTCCTGGTTGGACAGCTTATGGCATGGCGGGAACTGAGCGCGGATGGCTATTTTCTGGCGTCCAATCCGGCCAACAGCTTCTTCTACCTGCTAACGGGAATGCATGGGCTGCATATACTGGGAGGGCTGGTCGGCCTGGGCAGAACGACCGTCGGTGCCTGGAACGGTGCGCGGCCGCAGCGGCTTCGGCTGAGCGTCGAGCTGTGCGCCATGTACTGGCATTTCCTGCTTTTCGTCTGGCTCGCCATCTTCGCTCTTCTGGCCGGCTGGGCTTCGACTTTAATCGACATTTGCCGAGGGTTGCTGACCTAGGAGGAACGGGCGGATGGCTGAGACGACACTGACCCACATCGGCCGAACGGGGCCGCGGCCCGCAGGCTGGCAAGGCATCGCCGCCGACTGGTCCTCGGATCAGCGGGCGTTCAAAAACGTGTCTTGGGGCAAGGCCATGATGTGGATCTTCCTGCTCAGCGACACGTTCATCTTCGGCTGCTTCCTGCTCTCCTACATGACCGACCGTATCTCCACACGCGTGCCGTGGCCCAATCCGAGCGAGGTCTTTGCCCTGCGCATCGGCGGCTCCGACATTCCATTGATCCTTATCGCCATCATGACCTTCGTCCTGATCTCGAGCAGCGGAACGATGGCCATGGCGGTGAATTTCGGCTACCGCCGCGACCGCCGCAAGACGGCAGTCCTGATGCTTTTGACCGCGGCACTCGGCGCGACCTTCGTCGGCATGCAAGCCTTCGAATGGACCAAGCTGATCACCGAGGGCGTGCGGCCTTGGGGCAATCCGTGGGGCGCTGCACAGTTCGGCGCATCCTTTTTCATGATCACCGGCTTCCACGGCACACATGTGTCGATCGGGGTGATTTTCCTGATCATCGTGGCGCGAAAGGTCTGGCGCGGGGACTACGACGTCGGACGGCCCGGCTTCTTCACCAGCCGGAGGGGCCGCTACGAAAACGTCGAAATCATGGGGCTCTACTGGCATTTCGTCGACCTGGTTTGGGTGTTCATTTTCGCATTTTTCTATCTTTGGTGAGAGGCAGGACATGGCTGAAGCAACCGCAAATGGCCTTGGACAACACACGCTCGACAGCGCCCGTACGCATGATGCGACGGCGACCAGCGTTACCCCTACGGAGGTTCATCAGGAGCACCCGATCAAGCTCTACCTGGTGGTCTGGGCGTGGCTGTTCATCCTCAGCACCTGCTCCTATCTGGTCGACTATTTCGGGCTCCACGGCTATCTCAGATGGTCGCTGATCCTGATCTTCATGATCCTCAAGGCAGGGCTGATCGTCGCCATCTTCATGCACATGGCCTGGGAACGGCTGGCGCTGACATATGCAATCATCCTGCCGCCGGTGCTGGTGCTGGTATTCGTGACGCTGATGGTCTTCGAAGCGGACTACACCCTTCTCACCCGAATGGCGTTTTTCGGGGCCGGGCCCTGACATGCAATCCGGATCCAGGCCGTCCTGTTCTGGAGCCTTCGCCTTGAAACAATCTACGGCTGGACCATTTCTGTTGGTATCGGAAACGACAGGCGATGCCGGCGTTTCCACATGCGTCGCGAACACCAGCAAGGGGCGCCCAAGATGACCATCGCAAACAGACTGAAGGACTTCATCGATAAGAAAGGCATTTCCTACGACACCGTCGAGCATCACCGCACGGCGACAAGCAGACAATCCGCCATTGCGGCACATGTGCCTGGCAGCATAATGGCCAAATCGGTGGTCGTTCACCACGACCGTGGCTACGCGCTGGCCGTGGTTCCAAGCACGCACAGGATAGAACTCGCGACATTGCAGGATGTTATGGACAAGCCTCTTGGACTTGCCTCCGAAGACGAGGTGGTCTCGTTGTTCGGCGATTGCGATGTCGGCGCTGTGCCGCCGATCGGCGCTGCCTATGATGTGCCGGTGGTCCTCGATGAAAGCCTCGGCGACGCTCCCGAAATCTATTTCGAGGGCGGTGACCATAGGACGCTGGTGCATGTGAGCGGCAAGGATTTCCGCGACCTGACAAAAGACGCGCGCCAGGCCCGTTTCAGCCACCCCGCCTATTGAAAGCTCTGCCCCACCCTCCCCGCACCGGCGCTCGGTGCGGAGGACAGGTTTTTCAGCTCACGGTCTGGTAGCCGGCGGCGATTCGACAACTTTCCGATAGACATGCCAGGTGGCATGACCAAGGATCGGCAGCACGACCGCCAACCCGGCGAACACTGGCAGCGAGCCGATGATCAAGGCGACGGCGACAATAAGGCCCCACACTGCCATCACGATCGGGTTGGCCAGGACAACGCGCACCGAGGTGTGGATGGCTTCGTAGGCGCCGACATCGCGGTCGAGCAACAACGGGAATGCGACGACCGTGGTGCACAACACAACCGCGGCGAACACAAAGCCGATGGCGTGACCCAGGATGATGAGTGTCCAGCCGCGTCCCGTGGCGAATATATCACTGATGAAGCTGGACAGCGATTGCGGCGGCGCCGGGCCGAACACGGTCTGGTAAAATATCTGGGCCGTCAAAAGCCAGGCGATGAATATCGCAAGCAGCATGATGCCGACCGCCGCAATAGCCGGCAGCGCCGGAGAACTTCTGACCTCAAAGGCGTGCCTCCACGAGGCATCGAGCCCGGCTTCCCGTCGCCGGCTGATCTCATAGAGGCCGATCGCCGCGAACGGACCAATTAGCGCAAAGCCGGACACAAGCGGAAACAACAATGGCAGCGTGTTGTTGCCTGATGTCCAGACGGCAAGCACGACCCCCGCAAGCGGGTAGATCAGGCAGAGAAAAACGATGTGCGACGGCTTGACCATGAAATCATCGACGCCACGCCTGAGCGCATCAAAAAGATCGGAGACACCGATTTTTCGAATTCTGGTGTGTTCCAGCGTCTCGCTGGCGCCTGCTATCACGTGAAAACTTGCCATGACCATTCCTCCAGACCGGGTCCGGTAAGGTCGCGTTTTACGGTGCTGCCGTTCTGCGTGATTGGCCACGCAAACCGCGACCTGCACCATGATCAATATACTCTCATGCGGGGGACTTGTCGCGCTTTGTACGAAGGCCCCCGGGGGTAAGAGGTCCCGGGTAGCCCGACTAGCTCTGGACACCTTTCTTCGATATGCTCTTCTAGACGAAGGTGAAGGTCATGGATGGAAGGACAGTTCTCATACTCGGCCTTGGCATCGTTATTCTGCTGTTGCTGGGATTTTGTGCTCTGCCAACGTGATGTTTTTAGCCGGGCTCAATAGCCGGCTGACGCGACCACTCGCATTACAATGGTGTCGGCAAGCAGCGCCGCGAAGATCGCGAAAAGATAGACAATCGAATACGCAAACAACGCCTTTGCCGGCTTCATCTCCTTGTCGGCGACGAGGACCTTCCAGGCGTGCCAAATGAACCCTGCGCCCAACGCTGCTGAAGCAGTGCCGTAGTATCCGCTGGCGAAGCCGAAGGCCCAAGGAAGCACGCCGATTGGCGCCAAGACCAGCGAATAGGCGAAGATTTGTTTTCTGGTCGAGTGCTGGCCGGCCACATTCGGCATCATCGGGATGCCCGCCGCGGCATAGTCGCCGACCTTGAAAAGGGCCAGCGCCCAGAAATGAGGCGGCGTCCAGAGGAAAATGATCAGAAACAGAATGACACTTTCGATGCCGATTGCGCCGGTTGCAGCCGCCCACCCGATCACCGGAGGAAGGGCGCCTGCCGCGCCGCCTATGACGATATTCTGTGGCGTCGAGCGTTTCAGCCACATCGTGTAGATAACGACATAGAAAAAGATGGTGAACGCCAACAGCGATGCGGCAAGCCATCCCACCAGCACGCCGAGCGTCATGACCGACAGTGCGGAAAGCACCAAGCCGAAGCCGAGAGCTTCGCCAGGCGTGACGCGGCCTGACGGAATTGGTCGCTTGGACGTGCGAGACATCAAGGCGTCTATGTCTGCGTCGTACCACATATTGAGCGCGCCGGCCGCCCCTGCTCCAACCGCAATTGCGCCGATGGCGATTACGGCGATAACTGGATTCATCACGCCGGGCGCCATCATCAGGCCGACGAAGGCGGTAAAAACGGCGAGTGCCATGACCCGTGGTTTCAAAAGCGCAAAGAAATCACCCGCCGTCGCCTCCGAGAGGCGGATGCCGGTATCCTTGAGACGGCTTTCTTCAGTCGACATTCAGACGACCACCGATGGGAACGGCAGCCTAGCCGGCCAATGTCTTTTTTGCAACGAGCCGCCCTCCCCGCCGACACTGCCGGTGGATTGCGGTCGAGGCCATGCCTCGACCTGTTTGCGATACCAAGATCCGGCGGAAGTTCCGCGCTATTTGGAGAATTGCTTCAGATAGGCAATGACATTGGCGATGTCCTCGTCTTTCTTGAGGCCGGGAAACGCCATCTTCGTTCCTTTGACCATCGCCTTGGGATCGCGAAGGTAGCTCGTCAGTGTGGCCTCATCCCATTTGACGCCCGACTTGCCGGCCTCGGTCATCGCCTTGGAATAGCTGAACCCCGGATGCGTCCCGGCCGTTCGGCCGATGACGCCGTTCAACGACGGACCGACCTTGTTCTGATCCTTGTCCGCGACGTGGCAGACCTTGCATTTAGCAAAGACTTTCTCACCCGCCGCGGCATCCTGTGCCCGCGAGGGGCCGGCAATGACGGTCGCGACGGACATGACGACAAAAAACACAATGGCACGCACGGCATTTCCTCCCTGATCGCCAATTTGCCCTGGCTGACCTGCACAGGCCGACATCTAGTCCGCTGGCATGCGCTCTTGAATGGCAGAACGGATATCCACTGCCTGGAGTTGCGGCACCTACATACCACAGAACCCGGCCGGCAGGTAGAGTTCGACCATGCAAAGGTTTAATGCGGACAATCCGCTCAAGGCAATCTGGTGTTGCAAGTGGTGGCGATTCGGCCGACCGCCTCTTCAACTCCGGCGAGGTCAAACTCGGCTTTGCCGCGCCCCGACAGCAGCCCGAACCGCCAGGACAGCAGCAGCCGGTCCGCGGAAATCAGTCGCCTGATGCCGTCGGCACCGTCGCGGACCAGCATCCTGCTGCGCGGGCCGACCGACCAGCTTTCGTTGAGCTTGCCGGATTGGCCGACAGTCACCGACATGGCGATGGTTCGGCTGGCGGAAACGGTGTCGCTCAGCTGCAGCCATTCGCTCCAACGCGGTTCGCCGGCAGTCCGGCAGGCGATCGTCAATACCGGGCTGTAACTCAATGCGCCGCCGCCGGTGATGAGCTTGTTGGTCGCGTAAAGCGAGGCGGTGACAAGGCCATCGCTGGTCTTGTCGAACCGCCAGTTGTCGAGAACCGTATCAGCCTGGGCGATGCCGCAGACCGACGCAAGCAGGAACGCCGCCGCCGCGACCACGCTTCCGATACCGAAGAACTGTCTCAACGATGCCTCCAACAACCGCTGCGATCCGCAACCCAGCGCAGATAATCATCAAAGCTTCGTATCGCCACCTCGACCGCCAGATGCGTGAAATCCGTTGCGTCTGCGCCACAACGAAAAAGGCCGCCTCGAGAAGGCGGCCTTTTGGAATTCAGCAGGGACGTTATTCAGCGTCCTTGGCGGCCTTCTTCTTCGGCGCAGCCTTCTTCTTGGGCTCTTCAGCGTCGTCGTCGGCCTTCTTGGTGTCGGCTTTTTTCGCAGCCGCCTTCTTCGCCGGCTTGGCCTTGGTCGTCTCCGTATCCTCGTCGTCGGCCAGCAGCTCTTCCTTGCTGACCTTGACGTCGGTGACCGAGATCTGGCCGAGCAGATGGTCGACCACCTTCTCTTCGAACATCGGCGCGCGCAACGTGTTCAGCGCTTCGGGATTGTTGCGATAGAATTCGAAGGCTTCCTGCTGCTGGTTGGCCGGATAGCGACGCACCTGCTCGAACAGGCCGCGCTGCAATTCCTCGTCCGTCACCGTGACGCCCGCCTTCTCGCCGATTTCAGCGAGAACCAGGCCGAGACGCACGCGGCGTTCGGCAAGGCGCATATATTCGGCACGGGCTTCTTCTTCCGTCGTCTCTTCGTCGGCAAAGGTGCGCCCGGCGGCTTCGAGATCGCGGTTGACCTGGTTCCAGATGTTGTTGAACTCGGCCTCGACGAGCTTGGACGGCGCCTCGAACGAGTAGGCAGCGTCGAGCTGGTCGAGCAACTGGCGCTTGACCTTCTGGCGCGTCATCGAACCGAACTGATTTTCGATCTGACCGCGCACCACCTCGCGCAGGCGCTCCAGCGACTCCAGGCCGAGGTTTTTGGCCATCTCGTCGTTGATCTCAAGTTCGCCGGGCTTCGACACGTCCTTGACGGTCACGTCGAAAGTGGCTTCCTTGCCGGCCAGATGCGCCGCCTGGTAGTTTTCCGGGAAGGTAACCGTGACCTGCTTCTCGTCGCCGGCCTTGCTGCCGACCAGCTGGTCCTCGAAGCCAGGGATGAATTCCTTCGAGCCGAGCACCAGCGGCTGATCGGTGCCGGCGCCGCCGCCGAAGGCTTCGCCGTCGATCTTGCCGACATAATCGAGGGTCACGCGGTCGCCCTCGGCGGCCTTGCCGGTCTTCGGCTCATAAGTGCGCGCCGACTCGGCGACACGCTTGACCTGTTCATCGATCTCCTCATCAGGCACTTCGAATACCTGACGCGTCACCTTGATGTCGGAGAAATCCTTGATCTCGATCGGCGGAATGACCTCATAGTTCAGGCGGAACTCGAAATCTGCGCCGCCGGCCAGGATCTTCTCGGCTTCCTTCTCGTCCTCGGTCATGATCACTTCGGGCTGCATGGCAGCCTTTTCGCCGCGCCCGGTGATGATCGAACGGGTCGAGTCGTTGAGGATCTCGTTGACCACTTCGGCCATGAACGATTTGCCATAGACTTTGCGCAGATGCTGCACCGGCACCTTGCCGGGGCGGAAGCCGTTGATGCGGACCTTGTTCCTGGCGTCGGAAAGCCGCGCCATCAGCTTGGCTTCCATGTCACCGGCCGGCACGGTGATCTTGATCTCGCGCTTGAGACCGGAGTTGAGCGTTTCGGTGACCTGCATCATAAAACCTTTGTTTCCACCAATGAGGCCGTCAAACGGCCCCTGCCGTTCACAGCCTGCCGGTATGATCTTGCCGGGAATGGCTTTTGGTGCGGGACTTGGCGATTTGTCCGCCCAACGCGGCACAAATCCTCCAGAAATACGCTCCAAAATGTGAATAAGTCTTTGTTTTTCCTACTTCTTATCACATTCTGCAGAAGCGGATCGTCGCGTCCCGTCACATTCGACACGCCTTTTGTCACAGGCGACGCTGATTTTCAACCATCTTTGCATTCCGGCCAATGATGCCGATGTGGGCTCTGACATTGACAGAATGATGGCTACATGGGATTGGCCGGGCAATGCGGATGTGGCGGAATTGGTAGACGCCCTGGATTTAGGTTCCTTCCGGCCCAATCTCCCCTAGCGGAGCTACTCCCCAAAAAGCAGTTAAACCCTTGTGAAACATAAGGGTTTTTCCTCCGCGCAAATAGATACGGTATCGATACTAGATACGGTGACAAACTCGCCGTGTGACAAATTTCTGCGACAAACGTGACAAACAGGAGAACCTAACGTGAACTTCGACGGCATGAACCTCGATCAACTCGGGGCTCAGGCGTACGCCCACTACAAGGCCGGCGAGAAGGCGAACCAGAAGGCCAACGACCACGCCAAATCGAGCGGCCTGTATCTGGCCGAGGCGAAGCGCAGGATCGACACGGAGCATCCCTACGGGGAGCGCACGAAGGTTTGGCACGGGTTCCTGAAGTCGCATTGCCCTGTCGCCCCAACCCGCGCCCACCAGCTCATCAGTGTTGCCACTGGCAAGACCACCGAGGAGGAGGTCAAGCAAAAGACGGCTGCGTCTGTGCGGGAGACCCGCGTAAGGGCCAAGGACGAGAGTTTTTCACTACGTAGTGAAAAAGTTCAGGCACGCCTCCACTTCCAGTCACCACCCGATCTCGACGAACGGGACACCCTCATAGCCCGCATCACGGCCAAGCTGCCCGCGCTCTCCATCGAACAACTCCAGACCATCGAAAGGCTGATCCCCAATGTTCAAGACTGACGATATCCCGCACTCCAATTACACCCGCAGGCGCAGCCGCTCCTTGGCTCCCGCGATCAGAGGGCTCAACCCGAGCGAGTTCGTGCGGGTCATGTCCATCTACAACAGGGGCAAGGTCCGCTGCACCGTGATCAAGGGGGAGACGTGCCCCGCGATCATCGACCTCCTGCCGGACGAGTTGGTGAAGGACAAAGGATCGTGGGTGGAAATGAGGGTCTCCGTCCGCGAGTTCGCTATGCGGAATTGCAAGGCATGTGTGAGGAAGATCGGCAACAAGCGCCTCTTGGTCATTCCGGGGAGCTGCGTTCAGACTTTCGCGACCTACGTCTACCACAGGGCTCAGGGTCTGGACTTCAGGGCCTGCTTCGCTGCCCTTCCCAACCTCCTCGACGAGCCCACGGCCCCGGTCTGGGATAGCAACGGGCTGTACCAGTGATGGCCCAGGACCGCTCCGGTATCCACTACCTCGCCGCTGCCTCTGGCCTCTCCTACGGGGAGGTCAAGCAGCTCCTCTTCGAGATCATGATGAACACCACAAAGGCCAAGAGCGCCGCCCGGGAACTCGCCCGGGAGATCGTAGGAGAATTTGTTGAACGCGCCATTCGACCACAACCTCCAGCGGCAGATCGAGCTGGAGATCGAAATGTCCGGCTTGGGCCGGGATCGGTACCTCTCCCGCGTTCGTAAGAACATCGACAAGGGACGCGGCTACGAGACTGACACCGGGCGCTGCATCCTCCAGAGTGCTGTCGGGCCAGTCGCTGACGGCATCGCCCAGTTCATAGAGGATACCTACAACGGTCGCCCCGGCCCCCGCGCCGTGGCAGCCAAGCTGATCAAGGACATGGACCACCATGTCGTGTCGTTTCTCGCCTGTCGGGCCGTCCTGGCGGGCATGATGCGCCGCCGCTCCGGTTCCCTCCTAACGCTTGCCATCTCTGTGGCCCGGGCTGTCGAGACGGAAGCGCGCTTCGAGGTCTTCCTCAGGACTGATCCCGACCGCTTCAGGTGGAAGCTCAAGGAGTTGTCCGACAGCGGCGCGACGGAGCAGCACAAGGCCACCGTGCTGACCTACGCCATGGGCAAGCTCGGCATCCCTTGGGATCGCTGGACGCACACCGACAAGCTGCACCTCGGAATCAAGCTGGTGGAGCTGTTCTGCCAGCAGACCGGCCTGACCGCCATCGAGCAGGCGTACATCGGAGGGGACAAAGAGGCACCCCGCGACCAGTACATTGTCCACCTGACCGAGCGCGCCATGGCGTGGGTCGACCAATCCATCCTTGGCGGCGAGCTTCTGTTCCCCGCGTTCATGCCCACGCTGGTCCCCCCGAAGGACTGGACGGGCCTGTCGGGTGGCGCGTACTTCACAGAGCTTGGTCGGCCCGTGCCCCTCGTCCGTCGTTCCCGCCCGGGGCAGCTAGAACTGCTCAAGCGAGCCGACCTGTCGCTGGTCCTAAAGGGACTGAACGCCATCCAGCGGACACCTTGGGAGATCAACGGGGCGATCCTCGACGTGATGGTCGTCCTCGCTCGATCCGGGGAGAGCATCGCCGGGCTGGTTCCAGCGGAAGACAAGCCTATGCCCGCGCGGCCCGCTGGTGTCCCTGAGGACGCCGACATCAAGTCCCTCCCCGCTCACCTTCAGAGGGAGTTTCAGGAGTGGAAGTGGGCAGCCCGGGACGTCTACTCGGAGAACCTCCAGCTCCGACAGGACCGCCTCAAACAGCAGCAGCTACTCGGTCTGGCCGAGAAGTTCCGCAATGAGGCTGCCATCTACTTCCCCCACAACCTCGACTTCCGGGGTCGTGCGTATCCCCTGCCAGACGTCCTTCACCCGCAGGGCAGCGACCCCGTAAAGGCGCTTCTCAGGTTCGCCGAGGGGAAGCCTCTCGGGGAGGATGGGGAACGCTGGCTGGCCATCCACGGGGCGAACACCTACGGCATCGATAAGGTGTCGTTCGATGAGCGCGTCAAGTGGGTCGAGGAGAACCGCTTCCTGATCTGGGCGCAGGCCGTCGATCCTTTTGCGAACCTGTGGTGGACAGAGGCTGACAAGCCTTGGTGCTTCCTCGCCTTCTGCTTCGAGTGGCTTGCACTGGACCAGCAGGGTGGCGCCTTCATCTCGCACCTTCCCATCGCCCTCGACGGCTCCTGCAACGGGCTGCAGCACTTCTCGGCCATGCTCCTCGACAGTGTCGGCGGCGCGGCGGTGAACCTGATCCCGGCGAAGAAGCCTCAGGACATCTATCAGGTGGTCGCTGACCGCGTGATAGCACAACTGCGTCTTATTGCATCCGGTAACGGAGCTGATCCCGAAAGGGAACGGTGGGCGCATGAGTGGCTGGCCATGGGGATCGACCGCAAGGTGACCAAGAGGCCGGTCATGGTGCTGCCCTACGGGGGAACGCCACGGTCGTGCCTCAAGTATGTCGACGAGGCCGTGAAGGCGAAGCTCGCTGGCGGCTATCGGCACAACCTGGGTGACGAACTGAAGAAGGCCATCGGCTTTCTCGCCAGCCTTGTTTGGGACAGCATCGGGGACGTGGTGGTCGCCGCAAGGGACGCCATGGGGTGGCTCCAGAAGACGGCCCGAGCGGTCAGCAAGGAGAACCGCCCGGTGTACTGGACGACGCCCAGCGGCTTCGTCGGGTATCAAGCCTACCTCAACATGACGACCCGCAAGCTGAAGACCAAGATCGCCGGTCAGATGGTGCAACTGCGGGTCAACGACGACACCGACGACATCGACGTGTCCAAGCAGGCAACCTCGATCAGCCCCAACTACGTCCACTCAATGGACGCCTCGGCCATGATCCTGACGGTGGCAGCCTTGGCAGTCGCTGGCTTCAAGTCGTTCGCCATGATCCACGACAGCTATGGCACCCACGCCTGCGACACTACCGTCCTCGCCTCGACCCTCCGCAAGGTGTTCGTCGAGATGTACAAGCAAGACCCCCTCGCGGCCCTCCGCGCGGCGATCATAGACAACAACCCCTCGGTCGACGGGATCGAGCCACTTCCATCGAAAGGAGACCTGAACCTGAATGCTGTCATGGCGTCTGATTTCTTCTTTGCCTGAACACCTCCGCAAAGGGAATTGATCCCTGATCGGAGATTATGGTGACCAATAGCCCTACGAAACATTCTCGAAGGATTTCACATGAACAACAACATCACGATCCGCATGGGTGCTGCCTATCAGGACATCACCGTGGGCACCGTTCACATCGACCTCGCGGCTGCCGACAAGACTGCCCGCTACGAGGTTCGCAGGTCCCTGATCGAGGGCCTGAAAGAGAACGGCTACTTCGGCAAGAAGGAACAGCGCAAGGCTCAGTTCCGCAACCGGAGGGCTGCAGCATGACGCCGGCTGAGGTCTCCGCAATCATCTTCCTCCACTTCGCCGCTACCCTCGCCGGCTACTGGGTCGGCTGGAAGATTGGCGAGTGGCTGTTCGACTGATGACCATCGAAGCTGCAACGGCGCTGGTCGCCCTCTCCCTCATCACCCTCTTCTTCCTGGCTAACCGCGGAGGCCCCGATGCCACGGCTTAATCGTGACGTTTTGAACATGGCCGGTCCCCGCGACGTCGCAATGGCGTCCATGACCGTTCTCGACCGACTGCAGGACTTCCGCCCTGAAATCCAGATCATGGGCGCAGCAGCGGTCTTCCTCACCCTCGCAGACCACCTCGGCATTCCTGCTCAGGAAGCCTTCACGGTCACCAAGAACCTCATCAACGGGGACGACGGCAAGCGCGCCGAGTTCCGTGGCATCGACGCATACATGAAAGGCGAACTGGCATGATCAGCGGCATCAAGATTGGTTCCAACGTCCGTTGCATTCGCGCAGCAGCCAGCGGCGGCTCGCTCGTACAGGGTGGGCTCTACACAGTCACCGACATCTCCCCCAACAACCGCCATCTGCGTGTCAAGGGTGTGTCTGGCTCGTACATGATCAGCCGATTCGAGCTGGTTGAGGCCAAGACCGGCAAGACCAAGAAGGCCCCCTTCGGTCAGGTCAAGGCTGTCACCGTCAACAAGTCGGACATCCACGACGTCCTGACCCAATACGTCCGGTTCGCGCTAGGCATCGACGCCTCGGTCGCGAAGATCGTCGAGAAGTTCCCCGAAGCCATCGAGCTGGTTCTCAGCAGCGAGGCTACCGCGTGAAGTACCTCACCATCGCAAAGCTCCTCTGGAAGCGCGGTCAGCCGCTGCCAGTCGACCTCTACATGAAGCTGACCGACCTGGGCCACAACGTCGAAGCCCTTGAACGCCGTTATTCCGTCTGAACTCCTCCCTTAAAGGACTTACTACTGCATGGCAAAAGATACCAAGAAGAAGCTTCCTCAGTTCACCACCCCGCGTGGCACATTCGTCTACCCGAAGCTGTCCGAGCCCGACTACGGCACGAAGGACTACCCGAAGCCGGATGGCGAATACTCCCTGAAACTCCGAATGTCGCAGTCCGACGCGGACCTGTTCATCCGCCGCGAGGACAAGGAAGGCAACTCGATCAAGTCGCTCTACGACGCGGCTCTGCAGGAGGCCGAGCGCCTGTTCGCCGAGCTGAAGGTCGAGACCCGCAAGAAGCTCAAAGAGGTCAAGCCGAACGAGCTGTTCACGGTCCTTTACGACAAGGAGACCGAGGAGCCGACCGGCGAGGTCGAGTTCAAGTTCAAGATGAAGGCATCGGGCGAGTTCAAGAAGGGTCCGAAGGCGGGCTCCCGCTGGAACCGCAAGCCTGACCTGTTCGACGCCAAGGGCCGCAAGATCGGCAAGGGCGTCAACATCTGGGGTGGCTCCGAGGGCAAGGTCTCCTTCGCCGTTCGTGACTACTTCGTCCCGGGCACGGCGGCTGCCGGGCTGACGCTGATGCTGGGCGCTGTCCAAGTCATCGAGCTGGTGTCGGAAGGCTCCCGCGCCGCTGACAGCTACGGCTTCGGTGAGGAGGAAGGCTTCGGCTACGATCCTGACGATTACCGTGAGGATGATGCCGGCGAGGACAAGTCCAACGAGGGCTCGTCCGATAGCCAGGCCGGCGAAGACGACTTCTAAGCCTTGGCACGACGCACGTTCCCTAAGCGGACCTCGACGCGGCAGACTGCTGTCGCCAAGGGGTTCCGCTCTGGGCTCGAAGACAAGGTGGCGGGGGAGTTGGACAATGCCGGCGTCCCCTACACCTACGAGACCTTCAAGATCACCTACGAGATACCCGCTCGGCTGGCGAAGTACACACCCGACTTCCGCCTGCTCAGCAACGGCATCATCGTAGAGACCAAGGGCCAGTTCGTCACTGCTGATCGGCAGAAGCACAAGCTGATCAAAGAGCAGCACCCTGACCTCGACATCAGGCTGGTGTTCAGCCGCTCAGGCACCCGCATCTCCAAGCAATCCCAGACCACGTACGCCATGTGGTGTGAGACCCACGGCTTCCTCTACGCGGACAAGTCGATCCCTCGGGATTGGCTCGACGAAGCACCGACTGCCGGTCGCATGGAAGCCCTCAAAGCCATCCTCAACTCCCAAACGAAAGTGAAGAAATGAAGACCCTGATCGCATCCATCGTTGCCCGCATCGTGCGCGCCCCGTCCACCGAGAAGGCCATCGCCGGCTTCACCAAGGCGCTCGACGTCCTCGAAGCTGTCGTCGCCCACGAGACCAAGATCGTCGAGAAGCACGACGCCGAGATCGCCGCCAAGATCGAGCAGCAGAACGCCGCCAAGGAGCGCCTCGACCGCGCTGCCAAGATCAGCAAGCGCTTCACCAAGCTGGTGGCCTAATCATGAAGGGTGTCGTTCTCTTCCAGCTCGCCCTGATCGTCGCCTTCATCTACGGCTGGATCGTCAACCTGATCGACGTGATAAACGCGGCCACCGCTGGTTCGCCTTTCACGACCATGCTGATCCTCCGCATCATCGGCATCCCCTTCGGCCTGCTCGGCGCAATCCTCGGCTGGTTCTGATGCAGGAAGCCATCCGTCTCGCTCACTGCTTCGGCGCGATCCTCACGGGCATCGTCATCCTCGTCCTGGCTGTGGCCATCAGCGCCACCCACGGGTCGACCTTCGGGGTCGGCGTGGGCTTCCAAGCGTTGGTCGCCGGCTACGCTGTCGGGGTCAACGTGACGAACAACCAGCATCCGCGCACCACGATCACCTTGGCCCTGTTCTGCTGGGCCTCGACGCTGGTCGCCATCCTCGCTGCGCTCAACAGCATGATCTGACGGAGGGGGCTTCGGCCCCTTCCTGTCCCTCAATCGAACAAAGGAATGCACATGCGCCAATTGCCTGCGCCGACCGTCAACGACGGCTTCCGCGTCACCCCTGCCGAGAATGGCGGATACATCCTGACCATCAACGACCCCCGCAAGGACGGTCTCTATGCCCAGCCTGAGGCTGCCTTCACGGGCGCCTTGGACATGATTGCATGGCTTGCCCGCGAGCTGAGCGTGACCGTGACGGTGAGCCAATGAGCCGAGCGTCAATCTCCCTGAGCGACCTCCGCAGATACGCCGACAAGCTGCCGGACTTCTACTCCCCGGATCGGCCGCGCTACTACAAGGTCGCCGTCATGCCGCGCATGGTGGAGCCCTACGCCTACTACGACGCCCGCATTGATCGTGTCGACATCCAGACCATCGAGTTCCACTGCCGTGAGACCCACGTCGACGGCGTCCGTGCCCTCGCTTGGTACTATCACGACATCCTCGTGAAGGTGGCCGTATGAGCCCCAAGGAAATGGCAGAAGACCTCGCCGGGGACTTCTTGGAGTTCGCCAAAGACCTCCTCAAGGTCAGCCGCGAGGACAACGTCAAGGCCATTGCAGGACGTCCCGTCACGCATGTCTACGACGCCGCCGAGATGGCCCGTATCGTCTTCACGACCGCCTATCAGGTCCACCACCGGCTGATGTCTGTGGCGAACACGATGCGGATCGAGGAGGTCGGGTGAGGCCACTCTCCGACGCGGATAGGCTCTCGCTTCTCCGCTACCAGCTAGTCCTCAGTGCAGGCCGGCGCATGGGCAAATTCCTGCTCACCGCCGAGACCGTCAAGCACCAACTCCAGCAGTTCCAGAACACCCCGCCGCAAGGCTGAATGCACGAAACCGACAGTGAGTTCCTGCGCAAGGAGCCATGCCCATCCTGTGGCTCCCGCGACAACCTCGCCCGGTACTCAGACGGCCACGCCTACTGCTTTGGCTGCCGCCACTACGAACCCGGAGACAACGATTTGACAGACCAGACCGAGGCTGCAGAGCCCCGGAACGTAGACTTCGTCCCACTCGGGGAGCCCGCGGATTGGGCAAGCCGAGGCATCAACCTCGAAAGCGCGCAGAAGTGGGGCTTCACCCGTTCGACCCTGAACGGCCAGCCCGTCCGCTTGTTCAACTACCGAAACAGCGCGCAACAACTCGTCTGGCAGAAGGTCCGGTTCCAAGGAAAGGACTTCCGGTCCAAAGGCAACAAGGAGGACATGTGCCTCTACGGCCAGTGGCTATGGCGGGACGGCGGCAAGCGCGTCGTCATTGTCGAGGGCGAGCTGGACGCGATCTCTCTCAGCCAAATGCAGGGTCACAAGTGGCCCGTCGTCTCGATCCCCAACGGGTGTGACGGCGCGGCCAAGGCCCTGCGGAAGAACCTCCAGTGGCTGGAGCAGTTCGAAGAGATCGTCCTCATGTTCGATCAGGACGAGCCCGGCCAAAAGGCAACCGACGAATGCAAGCTGATCCCGTTCACACCGGGCAAGCTGAAGATCGCCACGCTGCCCCTCAAGGACGCCAACGAGATGCTCATGGCGGGCCGCGTCAAGGAGACCATCGACGCCCTTTGGGGTGCCAAGGTCTATCGTCCTGATGGTCTCGTCGGTGTCTCCGACATCATGGGCGACCTCCTCAAGCCGGTCGAGTACGGGCTGCCGTGGTGCCTGGAGGAGCTGACCAAGCTCACCTACGGACGCCGTGACGGCGAGGTCTATGGCTTCGGCGCAGGCACCGGCATCGGCAAGACCGACTTCCTGATGCAGCAGATCGCGTTCGACATCACCGAGTTGAAGCAGCACGTCGGCGCAATCTTCCTCGAACAGAAGCCAGTCGAAACGGCGAAGCGTGTTGCAGGCAAGTTGGCCGGCAAGATGTTCCACGTCCCCGACGCTGGCTGGACACCCGAGGAACTGACCCGCGCCGCCACCGAGCTGGATGGCAAGCTGTTCTTCTACGACAGCTTCGGCCAGACGGACTGGGAGCTGGTCAAGGGGCACATCCGCTACATGGCCGTGAGCCTCGGCATCAAGCTGATCTACGTCGATCACCTGACAGCCATGGCCGACACGGGCGACGAGAAGGGCACCCTAGAGCAGATCATGAAGGAGATGGCGGGCCTCGCTATGGAGCTGGGCATCATCATCCACTTCGTCTCGCACCTGTCGACGCCTGATGGGAAACCTCACGAGGAAGGCGGGCGCGTCATGATCCGCCACTTCAAGGGCTCCCGAGCGATCGGCTTCTGGTCCTACTTCATGTTCGGCCTCGAAAGAGACCAGCAGAACGAAGATCCGATTATCGCCACCACCACCATCTTCCGCATTCTCAAGGACCGCTACACCGGCAGGGCCACGGGCAAGACCATCATGCTCGGCTTCAAGCAGGAAACAGGCCGCTTGTTTGTGCGGGACGACGATCCCTTCAAAGACAAGGACGCCCAACAGCATGGCTTCTCTAACGAGAGCGATGATGACCTGCCTTTCTGAGGCGCTGTCGTTCGTGATGGCAGCCCTCCTTATCCTCTGGATCGCGGCAACCCCGCATCCAGCCCCACAGCCCGGCAATGAGTGCCGCGTGTATGCGACCGGCCTCTATCTTCCTTGTTCGAAGGTGGGGCCGACCGAAGCCAAGTTCCGCGACGTCTGGCTTAGCGAGGGGCAGGACATCTGACCTTCGATCATACCAATGAGAACGTCCCCTCAGCGCTGATCGTTCGGCGCGAGGGCTCCCGCCTAATCCTCCAAGGCAGAACTGCAACCATCGTCCTGTTCGCGAAAGCGTGGATGGACGTGGTGAGCGCAATTCAAGAGGTAATGCAATCTCCCGAACCACCCTCGTCTTCGACATCGAGACGAACGGACTGATCCCAGAGATGACCACGATCCACTCGTTGGTCATCAAGAATACCGAGACCGGAGAAATCTGGTCATGCGACGACCACCGGAATCGGAACGGCTATTTCGTCAAAGACGGCCTCCTCCTCCTGATGAACGCGGACGTCATCGTCGGCCACAACATCCAAGACTTCGACATCCCGGCGATCCAGAAGCTCAACCCGTGGTTCAAGCCGAAGGGCCTGATCCGCGACACCCTGATCATGTCCCGTCTCATGTACGCGGACATGCTCGACGCCGACTTCCGGCAAGAGAAGCGCCTCGGTCTCAACAAGTGGATCAAGAAGCAGCTCATGGGCCGACACAGCCTAGAGAGCTGGGGCCAGCGCATGGGGCTCTGGAAGGGTGACTACGGCGAGATCATGAAGGCGGCTGGTGTCGCCCAAGGTCTCAAGGGCGATGCGCTCACCGCGTTCGTGTGGGGCAACTGGTCCCAAGGGATGCAGGACTACTGCGAGCAGGACGTCGAGGTCACCGACCGGCTCTGGCAGAAGCTGATCAAGAAAGGGTTCTCGGAAGAGAGCATCCAGCTTGAGCATGACGTGCGCCGCATCGTGGCCCGTCAGGAGGCCTACGGGTTCGCCCTCGATCTCCCCAAGGTCCACGCGCTGCACAGCACCCTCGCGCAGCGCAAGGCCGACCTGGAGCGGATGTTGCAGGCTGAGTTCAAGCCTTGGTATCGCAACCTCGGCCCGAAGACCCCGACCATCGACCGTAGTGTCTCGCAGAAGCACCTCAAGCCTGTCGGCCACGAGGTTGACCGCAAGGGCAACTTCAAGATCGACAAGAAGACCGGCGAGAAGAAGCCGATCTGGCCGAAGATACACTACTCGACCGACGCTCCGTACACCGAGGTCAAGCTGGTCCCGTTCAATCCGGGGTCACGACAGGACGTCGCCAACCGGCTGAAGAAGTTGTTCGGCTGGAAGCCCACGGAGTTCACCTCCGATGGTCATCCGAAGGTCGACGACGAGACGCTCAAGGGCCTCCCCTACCCGTCCGCAAAGGTCCTGACCGAGTACTTCGTCGTTCAGAAGCGCATCGGCCAAGTCGCGGAAGGCAAGGAGGCGTGGCTCAATCACGAGCGCAATGGCCGCGTCCACGGAAAGGTTGCCACCAACGGGGCGGTGACGGGTCGCATGACCCACTCCAAGCCAAACATGGCTCAGGTCCCGGGCATCCACGACAAGAAGACCGGTGAGCTGCTCCCATACGGCTACGAGTGTCGGGAATGCTGGACCGTCGGAAAGGGCAAGAAGCTCGTCGGCTGTGACGCTGATGCGTTGGAGCTGCGAGACCTGGCTGGGTACATGGCCGCCTACGACGGTGGCGCGTACATCAAGACTGTCCTCGAAGGAAAGAAGTCCGAAGGGACCGACATGCACACCCTCAACGCGAAGGCGCTGGGGTGCAGCAGAGACGTCGCCAAGGTCTGGTTCTACGCCTTCATCTACGGCTCCGGTGACGAGAACCTCGGGAACATCCTCGGTGCCACCTCGTCGAAGGCCAAGGCAATCGCCGCTGGCAAGCAGTCCCGTCAGAAGTTCCTCAAGGCTCTTCCGGCGCTCGGCAAGCTGTCCGGAGCGGTGCAGCGCAAGGCCAAGACCCAAGGTTGGATCAAGGGCCTTGACGGTCGCATCCTCATGGTTCGCTCGGCCCATGCCTCCCTGAACACGCTCTTGCAGTCTGCCGGTGCGATCCAGATGAAGCGCGCGCTGGTGATCCTCGACAACAACCTACAGGCCCTCGGGATGGTCCCGGGCGTCCACTACGAGTTCGTCGTTAACGTCCACGACGAGTGGCAGATAGAGGTCGATGAAGACAAAGCAATTCTGGTGGGGAAGGAGGCCGAGAAAGCCATCCGTCTCGCTGGAGAATACTACAATTTCCGCTGCCCTCTCGCCGGCAACTCCGTCGTGGGAACGAACTGGGCAGAGACACACTAAGGCACCCCTCAACGCTCCGGGCTACGTCTACATCGCGGTCAACGCGGCGTGGCCCGGGCGCTGCAAGGTGGGTCTCGCCAAGGACCTCAAGAACCGTCTGCGGCAGATGAATACCAACGACCCCGAGCGGGGTTACCGCTTCCATGAAACGAGGAGATTTGATGATCGCAAACAAGCTGAGGCAGTTCTTCACGAGTTGCTGGCTGGCTATCGCATCGCCGGCACAGAATGGTTCGACCTACACCCAGAAGATGCTGCCGGTCTGCTACGGGGGCTCCATCGCAGGACTGCTGCAGACGGCAGATCGGGAAGCGATGAAGGAAGCCCTGACGAATAAGTACGGCATCAGGGAAATCGAGGGGTAACCGTGGCTAGCGGCCTCTAAGAGCCTGACCCGAAACTCGGGATTGGGCGTGGAAGCGGTTGAGTGGCCCCTACCTTGCTGAGCTACGAAAACAGTACGCATTCATCCGGTTTTCTTGGATTTACCTTTATGAGCACAGTGTCTCCGGCATGTTTATTGGTCGTCTCTTTTCTATAAAAATTCCTCGCTACTGAGTCGTATTTCTTGCCATCGAACAAGTAACTCACTCGTAAATTATACGTGACAGGATCAGGAGCCGCAGTCAATCTATCTACAACCCTGGACTCAATCACCGGCCAAGCTATCGCCTTCGCTTCAAACCTATACTCCTGAATAGTTGCAAGAGCAAAAACAACGACCGCAATTATAAAGACCACGAAGACAAAAATAAAACCAGCATGATAGTTCTCCATTCTTTCTACGCCGACCTTTCTAGAAGAAATTCGCTATCCACGCTATTACCGCCGAGGGCAGGTAAGCCCGCCCGGGATTGAGCATCGAACCTAGAAGCCGTTCGATTAAAGCGTCCATCTCATCGCACTCCCCATCAATCAAGGTGCGATAATACCACCGAAACAATCGAAGGAGAACTATTGAGAACACTGCTGATCGACGGGGACATCCTCGTCGTATCGACTGGAGCTGCCCTTGAAGTCGAGACCGACTGGGGCGACGACGAGTGGACCCTGACATGCGACGTCGCAGAGGTTAAGGCCACCGTACTCTCCACAATCAAACGCCTTGAGCGAGACCTCGACGCCGACGCCTCGGTGATAACTCTCTCAAAGGGCACGACGTTCCGCCACGACCTCTACGCCGGCTACAAGAAAGGCCGCTCACGCAAGCCTGTCGGTACCAACGAGGTCAAGCGCTGGCTGATCGAAGAGCATGGCGCGAAGTACAAGCCGGGGATCGAGGCTGACGATGTCATGGGCATCCTCGCGACCAACCCTCGGCTGATCAAAGGCGAGAAGGTCATCGTCAGCCAGGACAAGGACATGCTCACGATCCCTGGCCTGATCTACCGCAATAGCAACATCATTGAGGTCAGCCCCCGGGAGGCCCTCCACAACTTCCTCAAGCAGACCCTCACAGGTGACATAACGGACGGCTATCTCGGCTGCCCGGGCATGGGACCTGTCAAGGCTGAGAAGCTCCTCGCGGCGATCCAGCCTGGTGACCTCTATTGGCCTCACATCGTTGCCGCCTACGAGAAGGCCGGCCTCACCGCCGACGACGCGCTGCTTCAGGCCCGCCTCGCCCGCATCCTCCACAACGACGACTACGACCACGCAAAGAAGGAGCCCATTCTGTGGACGCCCCGGTGAAATCTGACGGGGGTTCCTCGTCCTACTACCTCATCCCTGAGGATGCCAAAGAGCTGATGGACCTGATCGAACACAAGAACATGGGCTTCAGCATCGGCAACATCTTCAAGGCTTGCTACCGCCTCGGTTCCAAGGATGGCACGTCCCGCGCCTACGACCTCAGGAAGATCATCTACTTCGCCCAGCGCGAGTTGGATCGCCTCGGGTGAATAGGGTGACCAATAGCACTACGGAGGGCTTTCTTAGCCCCCCGTCAGTCTCTCGGGAGTTGATCAAATACCTTCAACAGGTGTTCCGAAATCAGATCCCCGACATCACCATTTCCGACCGTGAGCTTGGGGCCAAGATCGGAGAACAGCGGGTGATTAGTCACCTCGACGCTATCCTCCAAAATCAGGAAGAAGACCTCCTCACCAATGTGCTTCAGCAAGCCAAAGATTGAGAAGGCCGACCCGGTCGCGCCTCCTCCACCCCCGGCCAATGACAAGCCCCTCGCGCCTGTCTTGAACGAAACGTCCCGCCTCGCCAATCAGGAAGGCGCCACCGCCAATGCCGCCCGCAGGGGCCGCAAGGCACTGACCATACCGCTGGCTCGTACTGGCGGCTCCGGCATCAACATTCCACAGTAATCCGTGGCCGAACAAGCGGTAACGATTACTGCGAAGGCTCTCTACGATCAGCTCGCTCAGTCCCGTGATCCCTACCTAGTGCGGGCGCGCAGGGCTGCCGAGCTGACGGTCCCGTATCTGGTGCCCAAAGACGGCACCTCGGGATCAACCACGTTCACAGAGCCCAACCAAGGTCTAGGCGCTCGGGGCGTCAGGCAGCTCGCTTCCAAGCTGAGCATCAGCCTGTTCCCCATCAACGCGCCTTTCTTCAAATACGAAATCGACGACATCGCGCTCGCTGACCTGACCAAGGCCGACGACAAGCGTGGTGAAATCGAGAAAGCACTCAACGCCCGCGAACGCGCCGTCATCAGCGAGATGAACGGTTCCATGTTCCGGCCCATCGCCTTTGAAGCCTGCCGCCAGCTCGTGGTTGCCGGCAACTACCTCCTGTTCATCCCGAAGAAGGGCAAGCCTCGCGGCTTCCGCCTGACTTCCTACGTGGTGAACCGCGATCCCGCAGGCAACGTCCTCGACATCGTGGTCAAAGAGGTGGTCGCTAGGGTGGCCCTCTCGGAGGACATCAAGGCCAAGATCGGCGCAGTCACTAATGTGGCCACCGCAGATCGCGAGGCCGAGGTCGACGTCTACACGAAGATCACCCTCGACGACGCCACGAACCAGTACATCGTCACCCAAGAAATCGACGACGTCGTGATCGACGGTGAGTACTCTGGCAACTATCCGGCTGACAAGCTCCCGTGGCTCCCGCTCCGCTTCACCTATGTGGAGGGCGAGGACTACGGGCGTGGCTTCGTTGACGAATACATCGGCGACCTGAACTCCCTCGAAGTCCTCACCGGAGCCCTCCGTGACGGTACCGTGCAGGGTGCCAAGGTTGTCTGGATCGTCTCCCCCAACTCGACCATCAACGTCAACAAGCTGGCCAAAGCCGAGAACGGTGGGTTCGTCCAAGGCGACATCAACGCCGTGCAGGCGCTGCGTCTCGACAAGGCGAACGACATGGCCGTGGCCGAGCGGTTCATCGCTCAGCTCACCGAACGTCTCTCCTTCGCGTTCCTCCTGAACACCGCCATCCAGCGGAGTGGGGAGCGAGTGACGGCTGAAGAGATTCGGTACATGGCTGGTGAACTCGATCAGGGTCTCGGCGGCGTCTATTCGCTGCTGGCCGAAGAGTTCCAGATGCCTGTCGCCAAGCTCTACGAAGCTCGCATGGAGTTCGTTCGCAAGGTGCCTCCGCTTCCCAAGGAGATCACCTCCACGTCCATCGTTACGGGCCTCGACGCCCTTGGACGCGGCAACGACCTACAGAACCTCGACAGCTTCATCGCTGGCGCCGCCCAAGTCGGTGGTCCCGAAGCGATTGGCCGATACGTCAACCTCGGCGAGTACTTCAAGCGCCGTGGAGCTGCCCTCGGTATCGACATGGGTGGCCTCATCCGCACCGACGAGGAAATCCAGGCGTCCGACCAGCAGGCCCAACAGATGGCCATGGTCCAGCAACTCGGCCCTCAGGCAATCGCTCAAATGGGCGGCATGGCCAGGGAGGGCATGAAACAGCAACCCCAAGCCACGACAGGAGAACAGAATGGCTGACGAAGTGACAGAAGGCGCGACCGGCTCCACCGAGCCCGCACCCGAAACCAAAGGCGCGAACGGCCCCGCTGGCCCCGCCCCGAAGAAGGCCAAAGAGCCGAAGCTCCCGGCCAACCATACGCTGCTCAATAGCGGCAACGTGCTGGTGGCCCATTAATGTCGGTTGAGACCATCCAGGTCCAAGCCGCCCAGCCGACCGCAGAGGAAGCCGCAGCGGCCCTCGCGGAAGCTGCCAAGACCGCCCCGACGAACGAAGCCGAAGCCCGCGCCAAGCTCGACGCCGAGAAGGCCGCAAAGGAAGCCCCACCGGCCCCTGAGCGCCCCTCTTGGTTGAACGAGAAGTTCGCCACCCCGGAGGACATGGCCAAGGCTTACGATGAGCTTGAGAAGAAGCTCGGCGCTCCGAAGGAAGAGCCCAAGCCGGAAGCCGAGAAGACCGCCGAAGAGAAGGCGAAGGAAGAGGCAGACAAGAAGGCAGCCGAAGAGGCTCCCAAAGGTGCTGCCGAGACCATCGCCGAGCTGAACAAGCGGTTCGAGGCGAACGGCCAGAAGCTCACCGAGGCTGACTACGAGCTGGCTCAAAAGAGCGGCTACGACAAGGTCACGGTCGACAACTACATCGCCGGCCAACAGGCGCTCGCCGAGATGGCGACCCAGCGGATCACTTCCGCAGCCGGTGGCAAGGACAGCATGGACCGCATGTTCGCATGGGCCTCCACGTCCCTACAGGCTTCCGAGATCGACACCTTCAACAAGTCCTTCGAGGGTGCCGACGTGAACGCTGCCGTGGTCGCCATGGAGCAGCTCAAGGCCAAGTACGAAGCGGCCAACGGCAAGGACCCGACGCTGATCGGCGGCAAGCCGGCTGGCAGTGCCGTGGACACCTTCACGAGCTGGGCGGAAGTCCAGACCGCGATGTCTGACGAGCGTTACACCAAGGACCACGCCTACCGGCTGAAGGTCGAGCAGAAGCTCGCCCGGTCCAACAACATCCGCTAACTGGAATCGACCCCCCACGCCTCTGTAGGACCATGGTGACTACACCAGCGTCTCAAGCGCACCCCGGGGGGTCCCTCCAACAAGGAACCCATGGCTTTCACCCTGGGCGCGAAGTCGCTTGCCAATTTGGCAGGCGTCCATCCTGACCTCGTCAAGGTGGTCAAGCGCGCCATTGAAATCACCACCCAAGACTTCACGGTAGGAGAAGGTCTCCGCTCAAAGGCGCAGCAGGCCAAGAACGTCGCAAAGGGCGTCTCGACCACCATGCGCTCCCGTCATCTCGACGGCCACGCAATCGACCTCCTGCCCATCGTGAACGGCAAGCCGACCTTCGACTGGAAATTCTACTACCCCCTCGCGGCAGCCATGAAGCAGGCCGCTAAGGACGTTGGCGTTCCCATCGAATGGGGCGGCGACTGGAAGACCTTCAAGGACGGTCCCCACTTCCAGCTCCCATGGGCCTCATACCCGTGATGACCAAGTCGAGTAGGCGCACCTCCAAGATGTTCCTGCTCGGCAACACCGGGTTGGCTTGGGGGCTCGCCTTCTATTCCCTCTACACCAACCAAGGGACTGCCGCCGTGGCATCCTCGCTGGCCCTGATCGGCTCCCTCTACGGGGCCTATGTCGGTGTCGGCCACATGGACTACCGGCGCTTCCTCAATTTCTTCAACGGACAGGAGACGTCCCTATCATACCCCGCATCTACGGGTATCTCGCCGGATTGCTCGCCGTCCTCGCCCTCGTCGGGGTGATCTACGGCAAGGGCCGGCTGGACGCCAAACATGCAACCGAGATCAGCCAGCTCACCGAGACAATCGAGCTGACCAACGCGGCGCTCGACAAGGAACGCACAGCGCGCCAGTCCGACGCCATCATCGCTGCCGAGAACGCCAAACGTCAGGCAGCCCTCCAGACCAAAATAGGCGAATTGAACCAGTATGTGGAAACGCTCGAAGACGCTGATCGCGAGTGCCTTAGTGGCGCTGACGTTGAGCGGCTGCGCGACCTCTGGCGCTAAGTTCGCCAAGCCGCATTACCCTGAGCTGCCCGCCGATCTGCGGGTATGCTTCGAGACCCAAGTCGCCCCGCCGTCCAGCGGCGTGATGACCAAGAAGCGAGTGATCTTCTTGATCGCTGATCTGAAGAAATCGGAGACCGAGAAGACCGACTGCGGCAAACGCCTCATCGCCTTCTACGACAACCTCGCAACCGGCTAAAGTATCTTGACGTACAAATTCCCGAACCGCTCTCTGACATTGTCTGTACGATAAAGTTGAAGCTCTATGGGATTGGCAGAAACAGGAATCTCCATGTTCGAATTTCCGTTAGAAAATGCGCAACAAATCTCGGGTCCGGCATTTGCGCCAGCAGAATAAAGCGAGAATACATACTTGGATTTAGTCGTGCGTATTGTTAGATAGTATCTATCGTCAAACGACGCATTGCAAGGAGCAAATTTTATACATGAAGACTTGGATCTGTAGAGCAAATTATTCCCCACGGCGAGCACCGCATCGATAGAATAAATTTTGTCGTTCTTCTGCGCTTCAGTCGGCAGAGCGGACGACGAAAGCAAAACCAGCGCTAGTAGGATGCGCATTTCGAGTTTCTCCATGGTTATCAACCGACGTCTGGTCACAGAGCAAGATCGGGAAAGCCTGAACGACGTCGGACATTGGCCATTCGACGTCCTTCACGACAATAGCCACGGCGGGTGAGGCATAGCCTAAGGCCATCGCAACCGCCGCCACACCGCGTAGATGCATCAGAATCTTCCCCGCCGCTTAACTATGCTTGCCGCGCAAGCGGTTGTCTACCACCCAGTCAATTCCCGACGCCCTGTTCTGACAGATCACACCCCTCTTTAGGCGGTGATCAAGGAACCAAGGAAGTCTCACCAGAAGACCACTTGGAGACCCGCCAACCGCACCTGAGGGTGTGGAAGCCGGACAATCCCAATGACGCTTCCAGTGCTGCTCCGAGGTCCGCGCAAACCTCAGAACAACCACGGGAATACAACACATGGCCAATCCTGGCATCGTTTCCAATCTCGGTCAGGCCAACGGCGTCGGTGACGTTCAGGCCAACTTCGTCAAGGTCGCAACCGGCGAAATCCTGACCGCCTTCGCTCGCACTGTCGAGTTCGCGGACAAGCACATGGTCCGCAACATCTCGGAAGGCAAGTCCGCTTCCTTCCCGGTCACGGGCCGCACCTCGGGTGCCCGCTACCATACCCCGGGCGATCAGGTCCTCGGTACGGTCACGAAGTTCAACGAGCGCGTCATCACCATCGACGACCTGCTCCTGACCGACTACTTCACCGCCAACATCTACGAGGCGATGAACCACTTCGACACGCGCTCGGAGATGACCAAGCAGCTCGGCGAAGAGCTGGCTCAGGCATACGACCGCAACGTCGCCCGCACCATCATCCTCGCCTCGCGTGGCGCTGCCGTTGTCGATGGCCTGCCGGGTGGTGGCAAGATCGTCAATGCTGCCCTGCTCACGGACAGCGACAAGATGGCTGCGGCCTTCTTCGACGCTGCTGCAACGCTCGACGGCAAGTACGTCCCGGCTGACCGCTGGGGTGCCCTGAAGCCGGTGCAGTATTACGCTCTGGCGCAGAACACCAAGGTCATCAACCGTGACTGGGATGGCAAGGGCTCGTACTCGGACGGTAAGGTCGTCAAGATCGCCGACATTCCGGTGTTCAAGTCCCTGAACCTCCCGAACGGCACGAACGTGAACACCGGCCCGGCCAAGTACCAGGGCGACTTCACGGCGACCGCTGGCGTGATCTTCAACAAGGGCGCTGCCGGCACCGTCAAGCTGCTCGATGTCGCCATTGAGCAGGAATACATGGTCTCGCGTCAGGGCACCCTGATCGTCGCCAAGTACGCTGTCGGTCACGACAAGCTGCGTCCTGAGTGCGCTCTGGAGCTCGCTACGGCGTAATCCACCACTCTCCACCAATGAACCGGGGCTCCGAAAGGGGCCTCGGTTTTTTTCATTTCAACCTCTCTCGGAGGCATCTATGGCCGTTGGCCTGACCCCACTGACAGAGCTTGAGGCGATCAACGAAATCCTCGCGACCAGCGCCGAAAGCCCTGTGTCGACCCTTGAGGACAACCAAGTGATCGACGCCTCGCTCGCCATGAATACCCTTCGCGCCACCTCTGTGGAGGTCCAAACCGTTGGCTGGAACTTCAACTCCGAAGACGGCGTGAGCATCACCCCGGACCAGAATGGGGAGATCATCCTCCCGCGTAACGTCCTGAAGGTCGATACCTCAGGCGAAAGCTCCAGCATCAACGCTGTCCAACGCGGCCAACGCCTCTACAACAAGGGCGACCGCACCTACCAATTCGCAGGCCCGGTGACGGTCGATTGGGTCCTCGGTCTCGACTTCGAGGAACTCCCGTCCACCGCGCGCCTCTTCATCACAATCAGGGCCGCCCGCAAGTATCAGGATCGATACTTCGGTGATCAGGCCACCCACTCCTACACGCTGCAGGACGAGCAGATCGCTCGCGCCGCGATGATGGAGGAGGAACTCGAAAGCGCCGATCCGAACATGCTGACCGACAGTCAGTTCATGCAGCAGCTCCGGGGCCGCTCGTAGTGGCTAAGGTCTCCGGGTCGATCCCTAACTTCGCCAACGGCGTCAGTCAGCAGGCTATGGCCCTGCGGCTGGCTACCCAAGGCGACATCCAGACGAACGCCTATTCCACCATCGTGGATGGCCTCAAGAAGCGCCCTCCGACACAGCTTAGGGCGAACCTCGGGCCTGCCATCGAGGGCAACGTCTTCACCCATCAGATCAACCGTGACGCCTCCGAGCGCTACCAAGTGATCGCCACACCCACGGCGATCCGAGTGTTCACCCTGAACGGCGCTGAGCGTACCGTGACGGCTCCCAATGGCTACGGCTATCTGAGCTACGACAGCGGTGCGTTCGACCGTCCCCCTTATCGGGCACTGACGGTGGGCGACTACACCTACATCACGAACCAGACGGTCAAGGTCGAGCTGGAGACTGCGGTGATCGAGCAGCCTTCCCCTAGCGAGGCCCTGATCAATGTCATGGCTGGCAACTACGGCAAGACCTACACAATCAAGATCAACAACGTCGAGGTGGCTCGCTACCTGACCCCCGATGGTCAGAGTTCCGCGCAGACCCCCTCGGTGGACGTCTCCTTCATAGCCCGCCGCCTCGCCACTGGTGAGACCGTCCTGATGGAGGACACCGCCAATGACAAACCGAATGGCGACTGGACGTGGAAGGCCACTGACACGAACCTCGCCGCCAACGGGATAACCTCGGCCAACGGTTGGACCATCAAGGTCTTCAAGTCGACGATCTACATCAAGAAGGACGACGGCGCGGACTTCAGCGTCTCTGTCGACGATGGCTACAACGGCCATGCCATGAAGGCGATTCGCAAGACAGTTCAGGACTTCGCTGATCTGCCTGCCTACTGCGAGGACGACGTCGCCGTTGAGGTGGTAGGCTCGGTCGGTACCCAGTTCGACAACTACTTCGTTCGCTTTGACCGGCAGGACGCCAACTCCTCCATCGGCGTCTGGCGTGAAATCCCCAAGCCCGGGATTGTCACCGCGCTGAAGTCTTCGACGATGCCCCACGTCCTTATCCGTCAGGCAGATGGCTCGTTCACCTTCGACGTGGCCACTTGGGACAAGCGTAAGTGCGGCGACGACGTGATCGCTCCCGGCCCATCCTTTGTGGGTGAGAAGGTCAACGAGGTTCTGTTCTTCAAGAACCGCCTCGGGTTCCTGGCTGGCGAGAATGTTGTCCTGTCAAGGCACGGCAGCTTCTTCGACTTCTTCCGCTCCACGGCTACGGCTCTGCTCGACGATGATCCAATCGACGTTGCGGCGACCGACAACGGTGTCTCTGTGCTTCGCAGCGCGGTGGCCTCGTCGGACAGGCTGGTCCTGTGGGCCGACCAGATGCAGTTCACCCTCATGGGCAACGAGCTGCTGACCCCGAAGACAGCCTCGATCCGCCCCTCGACAGCGTTCTCAATGTCCAGCAAGGCGCGCCCTGTGCGGGCTGGCAATTCGATCTTCTTCCCGGTGAACCGTGGCCAGTTCACGATGATCAGGGACTACAAGATCGACGTGAACACCGGCCTAGCCGACGCCGAGGACGCTACCGGACACGTTCCGCAGTACATCCCGGGAACCGCCATCAGGCTCGCCGCGTCGACCCATGAGGACATCCTCGTGGTGCAGGCTGACGGAGACCTCACGTCCCTCTACGTCTACAAGTACTACTGGTCAAACGCTCAGCAGCTTCAGGCTAGCTGGTCCCGGTGGACCTTCCCCGGCGTGACATCGATCCTCGACATAGGCTTCATTGATAGCCAGCTCGTCTTGGTCCTCAACAGGGGCACTAAGGCGTTCATTGAGGTCATGGACATCCAGCCAGGTGGTGTCGACCCAGACATCCGCTTCGTGGTCAACCTCGACAGGCGGTTCAGGGTCGAGAACTACGGTCTCCGTACATACGATCCGTACACCAATCGGACCACGGTGCTGACGGATCACGACATGACCGAAGCTCCATACGTCTGTGTCACAGCGGGATCGCCGACGCCAATCCTTGAACCGGGATTGGAGATAAGCATCCTGTCCTCGGACATCGACGAAGTGGTCCTCCAAGGCGACCTGAGGGAAGTCCCGCTCTATTTCGGGACCACCTACGAGACACGTTACGGCCTGTCCACGATCTTCATCCGGCAGGAGAGCCGAAATGGCGGTGTCTCGGTAATCACCGAGGGCCGGCTACAGCTCATCAGCCTCCTGATCCAGTTCTCGAAGACCGCCTACTTCCGTGTCGAGGTCACCCCTCTGGCGCGCGAGACACGGGCCTACTTCTCGACTGGTCGTCTCATGGGCGATCCTAACAACAGGGCCGACGAGATCAATCTCAGCGACGGAGCCTTCAAGGTTCCGCTGCTGTCCAAGAATGACCGCGTGAAGGTCGAGATCGTGAACGACAGCTACCTCCCATCTTGCCTGCTCTCCGCAGAGTGGATCGGCAACTACGTCCAGAAATCGCAAAGGATTTGATGATCACAATTCGCAGGGCCAAGGTGGCCGACGCTATTTCCTTGGCCTCGCGTCTGCGTTCAGCAGATCGGGATGAGTGCAGGGCTTACCTCGGGATGGAACCTGAGGTGGTCCTGCCCCAGCTCGTCCAGCAGGGCAACTATGTGTGGGCCGGCGTGGAGCCGAACGGAGAGGTCTTCGGCCTCTTCGGTGTCGACCCCGTCCAAGGCAACCCCCATCTCGGGATTGTCTGGATGGTCTCTTCGCCCACCATCATGAAACACCGCCGAGACCTCATTGGCATGGCCCCTAAGTGGCTCAAGAGGCTACACCGGGTGCGTCCCCTTCTCGGCAATCACATCGACGCGCGCAACACCACGCACATCCGCTGGCTCAAACGCATGGGTTTCTCGTTCCTGAGAACCCACGCTGAGTTTGGCGTCGAGAAGCGTCCCTTCCACGAATTTGCAAGATTGAGGTCATAACGAATGTGCATTGGCGCAGTCGGTTTGGCTGTTGCCCAGTTCGCTCTGTCCGCAGCCAGCACTGTCGCCGGCTTCGTGGGCCAGCAGCAGCAGTACGAGGCGCAGCAGCAATACTACCGGAACAACCGTGAGGCGGCCAACAAGGCAGCCGTCAACACATACGCGGCTAATCAGAACCGTGCCCTACAGGAACGCAAGGCTGCCTCTCAGGAGCAGCAGAACCTCAACGTCGAGGCGATGCGAGGTAGAGCAACCGCAGAGGTCGCAGCCGGCGAAGCTGGCGTCACTGGTCTCTCCGTCAATGCCCTGATCGCCGACTACTACGGGCAGCAGGGCCGCTACGAGCGAACCCTCGACAACAATTACCAGATGCAGGCCGACTACCTCCGTGGGGAGATGGACGCCACCCAGGCGCAGGCCGAGGGCCGCATCAATTCGGTCCAGCAGGGCCAGCGGCCATCGTTCGCCGACGCAGCCATCCGCATCATGGGTGGGGGCCTCGACGCTTACGGCGGCTACCAGAGAGCTAGAGCAGCAGGGGTCGCTTAATGGCACAAGGAAGAGTTCAAGCCCCCGAACTGCAGTCGAACGTGCGGCTCACGCCGGCGCCGATGCAGTCGGACACCTACACACCCCCGCCGCAGCCGGCCAAGAACGAGAACCTCTTCCGGCTGGCTGACGCCCTCGGAGCCTTCTCGAACTCAGTCGGGAACCTCGTCGGTGTGACCGGGAAGAGCAGCAGGGAAGCCCGTGCGGCTGAGGATGCTGCATTCCAGATGCATGTCGCAGGACAGACCCTCGCAGAGACCCGCAAGGAGATCAAAGAGGGCCGCATGATGGTCACCGACGACAAGATTTCCAACGCGGCCCGTCAGTCGTACTACGGCGACAAGTGGGCTCAGGGGCTCGCTCAGGACACCGACGCTGAGCTTCAGACCAGCTTTGATTGGGACAAGGGGAACCCGGAAGAGTTTCTCGCCAAGAAGTTCCAAGACAGCATCAAGGAGAGCGGCCTCACCGACGTGAACGCCATCGCTTCGGCGGGGCGCGCGTGGGACCAGTACAAGACCTCGGTTCTCGCCAAGCAGCAGAAGTACCGGATCGACCGGACCAACCAGTCCACCGTTGACACCGCCTACGGGGTCATCACCGATAAGGTGAACGAATGGATCGGCAACGGCGTCGATCCTCAGAAGTTCGCATCGAACCTCAACGCCATGCGTGGCGAGCTGGGCACCAAGGGCTCCCTCGGGGCCGGCGAGGACGAACTCGATCAGCAGTACCTCAACGCCGCCGCTCGGCTTGCTCAGACGAACCCCGAGTACGCCGTGGCGATGCTGGACGCCGAGTACAGCGGACGCTCTGGAAAGACCTCCCTGTCGCAGCAGCGGGCCTACGCTGACCGCGTTCTGCAGATCAAGGCCGAGGCTGCCAAGGCAGTCGGGCTCCGCAACGACAGGAACGCTCAGACCGAGATCGACACCCAGGCCGACGGGCTCCTGGCCGACGATCGCCTCGACCGTGTCACCGACACGACTTGGTGGGATCACGACGGGAACCAGAAGACGGTCCCGGCTGCCACGATCAAGAAGGAAGCCTTCAACCGCTACCTCGAACGTTCCCCGCAGATCGCGGCGCAGAACAAGGAAGATGGCCAGCAGACCATGCAGCGAGAACTCCGCAAGGCACAGCTCGCTGGTCTCGAACATCCGGCCCTCAAGGGCGTCGTCACAGGAATCGCTGATGCCGCTTCGGTGGACATGACGCAGGACCCTGAGGCGATGAGCAGGGTGATGGACAAGGTCAAGACGGCGCGTTGGCTCTACAACGCCTCGAAGAACACCTACATGTCCTACCTCTCGGAAGCCGACCGTGACTTCATGGAGAGCTTCATCATCGCCAAGGACGACCTGACCGGCAAGGACGGCAGGCAGATGTCCGACAATGCGGCCCTAGAGTTCGCCGTGCGGACCTCGCAGCCTGTACAGGTCGACGGCCTGAACTTCACCCGAGACCAGAACGACAAGATCGACAGGTCGGTGAAGAGCCTCGCCGCGTCCGATGGTTGGTTCTGGTCGCACACGACGCCGTGGAACTCAGCAGCCGCGCAGCAGCGTGTGGCGTCCATTGCCAAGCGCCTCGTGCGTGGTGGCGTGGATCAGGACAGGGCCATTACGGTGGCCGCTGACAGCGTTCAGCGCAACTCGATCACCTACAACGGCACCCTACTGGAACTCGGTCAGGCGGCGCTCCCTGACAACTACAAGGACGCCCTCGACGGCATCATCGGGGACTTCGCTACGGGCAACCCGGGGGTCCTCAAGGATCACGACATCGGGACCGGCGACATCACCATCCTGCCGGCTCAGGACCTCAACCACTCTGGCGGCCGATTTATGCTGGCCGACAAGAACACGGGTCTCCCGCTGATGGATGACAAAGAAGGCACCCCCTACTTCGTCACCCTGAAGACTGTCCGTGATCGAGCCCGCGTGATGGACGACGCCAAGACCGCCAAGGCGGCTCACGACATCTCCATCAAGGGCGCTGCCAAGACCCACGGTCTGGTCCCTGCCAAGGCAGAGGACGGCAACGGCACGGTCTGGATCAACCCCAAGACCCGCGAAGCGTTCGACATCACCATCCCAGAGCCGGGCGGCAAGCCCAACGTCAAGAAGCTCGGCAAGCGCATCCGCAAGGACGCTCCGGTCTACGACGACAACGGCTTCATGCCCCCGCTAGGCGGCGCTAACCGCTAACCCTCGCAAGGCCCTCGGTAACCCCGGGGGCCTTTCCATTTCACCCATGAGGAACAATGAACGACGAACTAAGAAACGCCATCGTCTCCGAGGCCAAGCGGATCGGGGCTGACCCGGTCGATTTCGCTACGGCCATGTCGTATGAGACTGGCGGCACATTCGACCCGTGGAAGAAGGGTCCGACGACCCAGTGGGGCCAGCACGTTGGCTTCATCCAGATGGGCGTCCCCCAGCGCAAGCAGTTCGGCTACACGCCGGGCAAATCCGTTTCAGAGCTGGTCAAGTCTTCCGCCGACTATCTGGTCGCCCACGGCTTCAAGCCGGGCATGAGCGGGCTCGACCTGTACTCCACAATCAACGCTGGTGCCCCGGGCCACTACAGCGCCTCTGACGCCAACAATGGTGGCGCTCCCGGCGACGTGCGGGACAAGTGGGATAACCAGATGGGAGGTCACCGTAGGAATGCAGCAGCACTCCTCGGGGGTACCTTTCAGACGATAAGCTCGTCCCCCTCGGACAACGGCTCAGCCGACATCTCGATCCCCTCGGTCGAGGTCTCGGACTGGCGCACGAACACCCCTCGGGCTCCTGAGGTAGAGACTGCCGACCCGTCGTGGTGGCAGCTCCAGAAGGACGCCTACAACACCCAACAGACGCTCCCGTGGCTACTGTCGCAGGGCAAGAAGATCGCCCCTGACGAGAACTGGTCGCTCGACCCGGCCCGTGTGAAGACCGATCTGGAAGCCCGCGGAGTCCCCGCAACGGAAGCTGAACGCTACACGTCCCAACTGTCGAGCGTCTCTGAGGCCGACTATCAGGACAACCTCGGTCGCGTTAAGGACGACTGGGATCGCAACGTGCGGCTCTCCAATGCCGGCTTCAGCGGCACGGCCCTCAGCATGGCCAACTCGATCCTCGATCCGGTGGCTCTCGGTGCCGACCTCTTGGCATCCACGGTGGCCCCTGAGCTGGTCATTGGCAATCGCGCTCGGCGTCTCGGCAGGGTCCTTGAGGGGGCCATTGCTGGTGCTGCCGGTGGCGCTGCCTCGGTGGCTGTCAATGCCGCCGTGAACCCCAACGTCAACCAATCAGATCTTCTCGCCGCGACCGTCTTCGGCTTCGGCGTGGGCGGTGCTGTGGGTCACCTCTATGGTCGCCCTGAGACCGCGTTCGAGGGTGCCCAGTTCCAGCGTGCTGGCCGCAGGGCCGTTGAAGCCCATGAGGGCATCGACATGGCTGGTTCCGTGGGTGCCGCTAAGGCTTCCCCGAATGCCCCGTTCCTCGACGAGAAGGGCCTCGGGCTGCTCGACGACAGGGACTTCAACAAGACCTTCGCCGGCTCGATCCGCCCCGACCTCTCGGCTCGCCTACAGCAGGACAGCAACGTCCTCGTGAAGGCCGGCGCTGGGCTCGTGCAGGACGGCACCGGCAAGGCCAACGGAGCGGTCAACGCTTTCGCGGCCTCGGAGGACATGACGCGGCTCTTCGACGAGAAGCGCATCACCGAAGCTCAGACATACATCCCGCAGCTCAAGGATTACGCCTCGCGTCAGCAGGGCATGGGTTCGGCAGAGGTCGAGCGGCAGTTCAACAAGGAGGTCCACGCCTACATCACCGACAGGGCTCCAGGTCGTGCAGACCGCTATGACCCTGCGGTCGCCAAAGTGGGCAATAAGCAGGCTGAGCTGTACGCGGACGCCCTGCGTCTTCAGCAGAACCCATTCCTGCGGGAAGGTATCGAGGACGCTCGTCCGGTGCTTGGCGCTGACAGCATCCCGACCGACCCCCACTACGCCCCGCGCTACTGGAACAGCCAAGCGATCATCACGGCAGTCAACGAGTTCGGCATCGAACCCATCGTGACCCTCATTGGCAGGGCCATGAAGTCGGCTGACACCGGCCTCAAGGATGACGTGATCGAGCGCACGGCGAAGGCGTTCACCAATGCCATCGTCGACCGGGCTCACGGCCTCGAAGACGTCTCGTCACACATCCTCAGCGCCGACCAGCTCGAGAACCTCGTCGAGATGCTGGAGGGCCACTACGGGCTCGCCCCGGAGGACGCCACGGCGCTCAAGTATGAGTTCGGTAAGAACCGCGCCAAGGATGCCGGCAGGGATGGCCACAACAAGGCCCGCCTTCTGCTGGACGAGAAGATGACCCTTGAGAACGTCGCCAACAAGCACGGCGTCGTGAACGAGCGCGGCATCAGCATCTCGGACCTCGTGGTCACGGACGCCCGTCAGAACTTCACCCGCTACATGCGCAACAGCATGGGCCGGGTGGCACTCGCTCGGTACCGCTTCAAGGACCCGGTCTCCGGGGAACTCCTAATCAACGGCTTCACCAGCGACAGGGAGTTCGCCCAGTACCTCACCAAGGTCAAGCAGAAGAACGCTGACCTCATCTCGCAGGGCAAGATCACTAAGGCCCAAGCGGCTTCTGGCATCAAGCGTCTGGAATACGCCTATGCGTCGATCCTCGGTCGCCCAACAAGCGAAATGGAGGCCACGAACGCCGGCTGGTTCCTGAGGATGGTCAGGAAGTACAACTTCTCGCGCATCATGAACCAAGTGGGCTTCGCTCAGGTCTCTGAGATTGGCGCACCTATCGCGTCCCTCGGCTGGAAGGCTGCACTCTCGCAGGCACCGTCTCTCAGGCGCGTCGTGACGGATGACGGAGCCTCGCTCCTGAAGTCCGGCCTCGGCGACGATCTGGAGGCGATCATAGGCGTGGGCGCCGACCGGCTGCTCCACACCTCCGACTACCGGATCGACGAGTTCTCCAATGGCTTCCATGGGGAGCCGACGTCGAGCTGGAAGGAGTTCGTGGAAGGCAAACTGAACTCGGCCAACAGGATCACCTCGGAAATCTCGGGGCTGACCCAAGCCAACGTCATGCTGGAACGGTGGACCGCCAAGGCCATCGTGCAGAAGTTCTCCGACATGGCTGCCAACGGCGGCAAGGGGATGTCAGCCAAGCGGTTGGCCGACCTCGGGCTGGACAAGGACATGACCGACAGGATCATGAAGATGTTCCACACTGAGGGCAACTTCGAGCATGAGGTGGGGTTCATCACGGGGCGCAAGATCACCCGCGCTCACTTCGACAAGTGGTCGGACAAGCCGGCCCGAGAGGCGTTCATTCAGGCAGCCCATCGCCTGAGCCGTCAGATCATCCAGAAGAACGACATCGGGAACATGACCATGTGGATGTCCCATCCGCTGGCCAAGGCCCTGATGCAGTTCCGCACGTTCATGGTCGGATCGTATGGCAAGCAGACCCTCAAGGTCGCCCGTATGATCCACGACAAGGACTACCTGGCTGCGGCCCACCAGCTCGTCATGACCACAGCGTTCGCCACTGCCGGCTACATCCTACAGATGAAGGCTCAGGCCGCACTGAGGTCGGATGGTGACAAGTTCCTCGAAGAGCGTCTCGCCCCCGGCAACTTGGCTGCGGCGAGCTTCTCGCGGGCCGGCGCTTCCTCGATCATTCCGATGCTCATCGATACGGGCCTCGGCATGGCGGGGCAGGACACGCTGTTCTCGTACACCCGCTCCACGGGTCAGGCGAGCAACATGTGGCTGGGCAACCCGACCACGGGTGGCATCGACGACCTGTACCAAGCTGGCCGCTCTGTGGCTGGCATCTTCAGGGACGGCGACTGGTCACAGGACGAGGCCCGCAAGGTCTCCCGCGTCCTGATGTTCGGCAACGCCTTACCCCTCGTCATGGGTCTCAATGGCTGGATCAGCGGGCTCCCCGAAAGAGCCCCCCGCCAGTAACCCCAACACGGCACCCAAACAGAGGCTCTCGGCTAACCCCCGGGGGCCTTTCTGCATTCCCCACCAAGGAACGAAATGACCACACCAATTCTATCCTTCGTCGTCTATGACGGGGACGGGTCGACGCTCGACTACACGTTCGACTTCGGCTACCTCGACCGCAATCACGTTAAGGCATACATCGACGACGTCCCCTCGGGTTCCTTCACTTGGACAGGGCCGTTCTCGCTTCGCTTCTACACCGCACCGGCAGCAGGAACCAAAGTCCGCATCACTCGCGAGACGCCCTCTGCTCAGCCGCTGGTCACCATTGCGAACGGTGCCTCGCTGCGCGCCGAAGATCTCAACAGGCAAGCGCTGCAGGCCATGTACGTCAGCCAAGAAAGCGCTGACATCGCGATCCTCCTGAAGACTGGAGCAATCACGGCTCCTGCCACGGACGCCGGTCGTATCGTCCTCCACTTCCCGACTATCGAAGTCCGCAAGAATAGCGTCCTTGGCTTCGACGCTGACGGCCAGTTTAGACCCTTCACGTCCGCCGACATGCCCAAGGGCGATACCGGTGAAAGAGGTCTAACAGGCCCTCAAGGCCCCATGGGTCCGCAAGGTCCGCAGGGTACGCAAGGCCCTCAAGGTCCCCAAGGTCTTGCCGGGGCCAACTACGCCCCCAACGCCCAAGGGTCGACCGCAGGGCGCGCAGCGTATGACGCCCAAGCCACCGGCTTCTCCTATCTCGACATCGAGCAGGGCAAGCTCTTCTGGAAGCTCAGCGCGACGTCCGGCAATTGGTCCGCAGGGATCATCTTCGGAGCCGGCGCTCAGGGCGTCCAAGGCATCCAAGGCCCGGCAGGACCCGCTGGTTCGCAAGGCCCGGCAGGACCCGCAGGAGCCGCAGGCACCCCGGGGATGATCTGGCGTGGCGCTTATGCAGGCCCAACTGCCTACGCCCCCAAGGACGTCGTCTCCTACAACGGCTCGGCCTACATCAACATCCTGGCCTCGACCGGCAACCTCCCGACGAACACGACCTACTGGTCCCCCGTAGCCGTCAAGGGTGACACTGGCGCGACCGGCATCCAAGGTCCCGCTGGCCCGACTGGACCGCAGGGTGCTTATGGCCCACAGGGTCCGCAAGGCCCAGCCGGCACAAACGCCACAATAACCTCAGCCGCAGTCGGCTCAGCCATCGCTGGCATCGCATACGGCGCTGTTGGCTCGGTCGTGTTTGGCTACATCTACAACACCGGAATTACTGAAGGTGGGACCTACGCCGGCTCCTCCATCCAGCCTGCTGGTATGCAACTGAGTTCTTTCACCGCCATGACGGATGATAACGCTCCTTCGGGCGACCGTACCCTGACGAAGGGTGGGTCAGCTCTGTCTGGCACATGGCGCGCACTGGGTCGGTCTTCCTACAGCACTGGCACCAACTACGCCCGGTTCACTCTGTTCGTGAGGATCGCCTAATGGAATACCGCTACCCAAAGTTCAGCGCAGCGCGCTCCATCGACATGGAGATCAATCACCCAGTCCATGGATGGATACCCTTCACGGCATCCCCGAGGGACGCTGAGGTTCTTGGTCGGCAGCTCTATGCCTCGGCCAGTGCCTCAGCCACTCCGTACGTTGCTGCAACCCCGCCGACCGTCGAAGAGCTTCGCGAGGCAATGCCGACCCTAAGCCCCCGTCAGGTCCGCAGGGCTCTTCTGTCCATCGGCATTACCGAAGCAGACGTCGAGATGAAGCTGGTGAATGACCCGGCTGGAATGATCGAATGGAGATGGGCAACCTACTTCAAGCGGACCCACCCTCTCGTCGAAAGCCTCGGCGCACTCTTCAGCATTACCCCCGCGCAGATCGACAGCCTCTGGGACTGGGCGGCTGCGCTGTGACCCTCGCTCTAATCACAGGAACCCCCGTGGAGAACACCACCGCTGCGGTCGCCGTCTCCGCAGTATCGAGCCCTGTCTGGCTCCCGTGGCTTCACGCCGCGTCTGACGGCGCTGCCCTCATCGCACCCATCCTCGGCACGGTCTGGCTCGTCGTCCAGATCGTCGCCAAGGCCAAGGAAATGCTCCGAAAGGACAAGAAGTGAAGACCGATAGCAACGCGCTCGAAGCCCTCTTCGACACGTTCGCGAAGCAGCTGGACGATCTCCTCTCGAATGGCCGAACGGTCGTCGACAAGGAGACCGGCGAGGCTGTCCGCATCACGCCCGACGCGGCGTCCCTGAACGTCGTCCGTCAGTTCCTCAAGGACACTGGCACGAAGCCCGTACCGGGCACCAACAAGGTCGTCAACGATCTGGCCTCGAAGCTCCCCTTCGACGGCTCTGAACACGATCAGGATTATCCGAGACACTGATGAACATCACCGCACAGAACACCTTCACCCCTGCTGTCCTAATACAGGCCGGCGACATCTTCGACGTGTCGATCAGCGGCACCTTCGTAGCGACCGTTACGGTGCAGCGATCCAAGGACAGCTCGACTTGGTTTGACGTCGACAACTTCACCGCCCCCGCCGAGAAGACTGGCGTATCCGGCTCCGCTTGGTACTTCCGCGTAGGCGTGAAGACGGGCGGGTTCACTTCCGGCACGGTCGTGGCTGAGATTTACTAATGGGCGTCCCTTACATGTTCTTCCGGGGCGTCCTTAGCGACGTCCTGTGGACCTCTGCCGCAGCGGCTCCGTCCCAGCCGGCGCCTGTGCCTGTCGATCCGGTGTACCTGCCGACGCTCTCGACAGCCCCTGCGGTCGTCTATGGAACGACAAGGCTTGTCCAGACCTACTCAGGCCCGGCCCTCCGTGTGCAGCGCGCAGTCGACGACGTTGAGCAGGACATCGGCTTCGGCTCGAAGTACTTTGACACTGCAGCCGCCACATCGTTCCGTGGGGCCAGCTCTCTGGGGCTGCGCAAGTGGTACGATCAGACGGGCAACGGCTTCCACCAAGAGCAGGCGACCAAGGTCAACCAGCCGGGCGTCTTCCCCGAGGTTCTGTACAATGGCGCGCCCTCGATCTCGTTCGACAGCTCCGCGCTCGTCCAGAACCAAAGCTCGAAGTTCACGGCCTGCACCACCGGCCCGACCATCGCCAAGGAGAACTTCACCGAGTTCTACCTGCTCTCGCCGAACTTCTCGCTCAACGACAACTACTACGGCTCGTTCCCGGCAGACGCGACGACGGTGTCGTTGTTCACCACGACGGCAAACGTCGGTCTGAGGGGCAACAACACGACGCCCTTCAACGACACACGGACGGGTCCCCGAAAGGTACCGCCGCTGAACCAGTGCGTTCTCCGCTGGAGAGGTGGTCCGACGGGTAAGCAGTTCGGCGTCAACGGTTCCCTGTTCCTGGTCGGCACGGCCCCTGTCGCTGGCAACGTGACCGGCAAGGGCTTCGGCAGGTGGAATGCCACCACGCCGTCCAGCTACGACGGTGAGTTCGACATCATCGCCTACGTTGCCTATCCGGCAGCCCTGTCCGATGCCGAATGCCTGGCCGTCGAGGCAGCCCTCAAAGCCCAGTGCAACGTTCTGACCTCCTCCACCGTCAAGGTCGTCTTCGATGGGGACAGCAGGACCGAGGGTTCTGGTCACTCCAAGAACCAGACTTGGACGAAGAAGCTCATCGCCTCGCTGTCCACTCCGGTCTACGCGGTCAACATGGCCGTGGGCGGTCAGTACCTCAGCAACATGGCCACCAACGTCGCCGGTCGCGTGAACAACCAGTACGACGCCGCGTTCACCAAGAACATCGTCTGCATGGGTGGCCCGGGGATCAACGACATCACCAACGGCAGGACGGACGCGCAGCTCATCACTGACTTCCAGACCTACGCGAACGGCATCCACGCCAGCCAGCTCCTCATCGCCGCAACGATCCCTTACCGAGACACCGCGACAGCGCAGCAGGAGACCTACCGGACCTCCTACAACGCTTGGCTCCGTGCCAACTACGCGACGTATGCGGAGCGCCTCGTGGAACTCGACATCCCGCAGTTCGCCTACTGGTCCGCGAATTACTACATCGACATCGTCCACTTTAACGATGCCGGCCAGCAGCTTTGGGCAGACGCCTTCAAGCCTGCAATCGAGTCGCTCATAGCGGCCTAACAGACGCCTCAGGACGAGCGATAGGTCGCTCAGCAACCCAACAGCCCCCAAGCTCACAACGCTCGTCCTGAGCGCTCTCTGCCTCTCTCCGAAAGGTTTAATGACCAAGCAGACCCTCGCTGCTTCGACACACTTGTCGACGCAGACAGACCCACTCCGCGACTTCCGCAACTTCCTGTATGTGGTCTGGAAACACCTGAACCTACCGGACCCGACAAAGGTCCAGTACGACATCGCATCGTTCCTCCAGCACGGCCCCAAGCGTCTCATCATTGAGGCGTTCCGAGGGGTCGGCAAATCGTGGGTCACCTCGGCCTTCGTCTGCTGGCTGCTCTATTGCGATCCCCAAACGAAGATACTCGTCATCTCGGCCTCCAAGCAGCGGTCGGACGACTTCTCGACCTTCACCATGCGCCTCATCTTCGAGATGGAGCTGCTGGCCCACCTGAGGCCCGTGGACGGCCAGCGAATGTCCAAGGTGGCATTCGACGTCGCCCCTGCCCGCGCCTCCCACGCCCCGTCTGTGAAGTCGCTGGGCATCACCTCGCAGATCGCCGGCTCTCGCGCCAACGTCATCATCGCGGATGACATCGAAGTCCCGAACAATTCCGACACCTCGCTCAAGCGCGAGAAGCTGTCCGAGCAGATCAAGGAGTTCGACGCCGTTCTCTCGCCGGGTGGCCGCATCATCTATCTCGGCACCCCGCAGACCGAGATGTCGATCTACAACCTCCTGCCGGATCGCGGCTACGTGGTTCGCATCTGGCCGGCCAGGTATCCCGACGAGGATCGCCGCGCGAAGTACGGCTCGAAGCTGGCTCCGCTGATTGGCCGTGAGCTGGACGTGGACCCTGACATCGTGGGCAAGCCTACGGACCCCCAACGGTTCTCTGAGGTCGACCTCGACGAACGAGAGCTGTCGTACGGGCGCTCTGGCTTCTCCCTGCAGTTCATGCTGGACACCAGCCTGTCGGACGAGGACAAATACCCCCTCAAGCTCTCCGACTTGATCGTCATGGGCCTCGACGCCAAGATGGGACCGAGTGAGGTCGCATGGGGCTCGTCCCCCGATCAGGTCCTCGACAAGCTCCCGATGATCGGGTTGCCGGGTGACCGATTCCACCGCCCGATGTTCGTCTCCAAGGATCACATCCCGTTCGAGGGATCGACCATGTTCGTCGACCCGTCAGGGCGCGGCAAGGACGAGACTGCATGGGCCGTGGTCAAGATGCTGCATGGCACCCTCTACCTGACCCGTGTGGGCGCTGTGAGGGCCGGCTACGACAACGGTACGCTGGACAAGATACTGCTCGATGCCAAGGAACAAGGCGTCAACCTGATCCTCGTCGAGCCGAACTTCGGTGACGGCATGTTCGCCCAGCTCCTGCGCTCTCGATCCCAGATCATCTACCCGGTCTCGATTGAGGATGCCGACTGGTCGAAGGCCCAGAAGGAGGCCCGCATCATCGACATCCTTGAGCCGATCATGAACCAGCATCGTCTGGTGGTCTCCGACAAGGTGATCGAGCGGGACTATGACAGCACGACCGGCTACCCGCTGGAAGATCAGAACCGCATGAGGCTGTTCTACCAGATGACCCGGATCACCAAGAACCGGGGTGCCCTCGCCCACGACGACAGGCTCGATGCCGTTGCCGGTGCTGTGGCCTACTGGTGCGAATGGATGGCTCGGAACCAGACGACTGCTGCTGACCAACGGAAGCAGGAACTGCTCGACCTGGAGCTGGCCCGGTTCATGGAGAACGCCCTCGGGGCCTCCTTACAGTCGTCCCCTCGGTTCTTCTAACAGGCCCCTTCAATCCCCCTCAAGGGAATAGGGTGACCAATAGGACTATCCCCGAGGGTTCCCCTTAGAATGTACCCTAGGGTGACACCTGAGAGGGAACCTAGAGGGACCCTTAGGTACCCTTAGGTACCCTTAGGTGCCACCTGAGAGCCTTACAGCAAGGCAACCCCTTAGGCTCCCCTGACGTTCTCCTCAGGGTGTAGCCGAGGGGGCACAGGGGCACAGTAGACCCCTGCCTACTACTTCTTCTGGGCCTTGATCAGGTAGTATAATTGTTATCCATATAGCGGTACACGGAGAATCGTCGCCGGTCGCAAACGGCGTTCGCTGATTCGCTGCGCATGTCTGGAGGGGGCCGCGTGAACAAGCTTTGGTACGGTGATAATCTCACCATTATGCAGGCCATGAAAAAGCATTCGGTCGATTTGATCTATCTCGACCCGCCCTTCAATTCGAAACAAAATTACAACCTTCTATACAAGACGATGACCGGGAAACCGGTCCCTGAACAAGTGGAAGCTTTCTGCGACACCTGGGAGATGGACGCCCAAAAAGAAGCTATCGCCCGTTCTATGCCAGTCCTCATGCGTGAGCATGGCGTTGACGACTATTACGTCGATTTCTGGCGGCTGTGGATGCAGGCTCTCCGCACGTCACAACCCCATCTGCTGGCGTACCTTATTTTCATGGTTCAGCGGATGCTGCACATGAAGAGCATCCTTCGACCGACAGGCTCGATCTATCGTAAGCGCCAAGCTGACCCCATCTGGCGCGGCTTGAGGTGATGAGCGAGACATACTGACACTGAAGCAAGGAGCCGAGGAGGTTG